>NZ_JASGGV010000001.1:0-880555 GCF_047602625.1 Aestuariivirga sp.
TATTGCTAAGTTACAGGGAAACACGATAATCTGAACAGCACCTCATCGAGCATTCGCGCTCGCCGAGATAGACCATGTTGCCATGTTTATCGCCCAGCACCTGAATTTCGATGTGATGCTGCATGAAAATGCGGTCGTCGCCGAATGTTTCGCTTCGTTGCGGGAAGACGGACTCCTCCGCGCGCTCCGCCTCGTTCCAGGCAATGCGCATTCCGCCGTCCTGCCGATGCCTTGATCTCATCTGGATAACCGACGCTGTTGGACATCCGCACGGCTTCTTTGGCATCGGCAATCAGGCCCATGTCTGGGCACGGTTGGACGCCCGTTCGCGATTTTCTTAGGCTGCCCCCATCGCTTCGATGGCCTTCACCTGGCCGATGAGGAGTGGCGCGGTTCTCGGACAAGAACCCATATCCGGATGGACGAGCGCCCGTGGCGCGGATGGCCGAGACGATATTGTCGATGACGAGATAACGGACCCGGCGGCACGGGCACGGCCACAAGCTCGTCCGCCACATACCGGTCGGCATCGGCATAGACGGCAACCGTCTTGACGCCGAGCCGCCGCGCGGCTGCGGGATGACGCCGTGATCGCCGCGCTTGGCAATGAGGATTTTGGAGAACATCGGGACGGTCCGTTGTGAGGCGATGGATCAGAGCGGAATGGTATCGTGCTTGCGCCACAAGCCCGCTGCGCAACATGGCGAAGGAGCGGGGGCGATGCGGCGGCGAGACGCATGCGGCATGATCACTTCGTCAATGGAGCCGCGCTCGGCGGCGACGAAAGCGGTCCCATATCGCGCGCCGGACCGTTCGATCGGTTTCGCGCCCTTGGCGCCATCACGGCGATCGTCAACGGTGTAATCGACATCCGCGCCGATATGCTTTGACGCCATGACGTCATAAGCGCCGCCATAACGGGTGATCAGTGTAACCATCGGCACGGTGGCCTGGCTATAGGCAAGCAGCAGCTCCGGCGCGCGCTTGATGTTGTTAACAAATCCCGCACATCAACCAGCGTCACATGGGGATGCTGAAGGCGTACCGAATTTGCCTTGCGCGAGGAGTCAGGCAGCGGCCAGCACCATGCCTGATTGGCTACTACTGTGATCGTCTGCCCCTCCATAACGATGGAAGCCGGTGAGAATGTTGCGCGCAAACGCCTCGTCAGAGATTTCAGCTCCGCGACGGCGAGGATTAGTTCGCGCATAATCGGTAGGCTTGCGTTGCGTGTCCGGGGATCAAGGTATCAAGGCCGTCGTCGATGCGGGCCGGTCACAAAGTAGGGCTACTGTAGCTTCTCGCGATTGTTCAGCGGCAGGAAATCAAACAGGTCACGGATGCGAAGCAGCGCCACTCCATCGGCGAACCGAGGACTTGCTCAACGGACTTCGCCGACAATCATTTGGTGATGGTTCTTCACCATATCAGGCCGGTTACCAACATGTAGGAGGAATTCCTGCACCATGAAGATGAGTCCGTCACGGCCAATAAAGTGCCCCTCCCGTGCCGCCCATGATGACGGATATTTGCGGGATCGTGTTTGCTGAGCACCCTCTGGCATTGCGGCGGAAAACTTCCGCATTTCCGCCAGCGAGGCGACGCCTTCCTGGACGCGGGCCCCGCCACGATTTTCAGGCCATTGACCGGCGCGCCGTTGCGCGCCGCCATATCCATGATCTTGCACATTTTTCTGGGCATGGGTTTCCGAGGGACCGCGAGGTCCCGCCGAGAACACGTAGACGAGACGCCCGTTGATGGTGGCCCCAGCCGCTTCACCACGCGCCCCCGGGAACACGAGTCCGTGCAGCGGTGCATCACATGATGTCCGTGTTCAAACGACCCCTGATCCAGGAGCACTTCGCGCGCGGTGAGCTTTCCCTTTGGCACGGCGGCCGCCACCCATCCGCGCCGCACTGCGCCGCATTCAAGGTGTTCGTGTATTTGGCGCATTGCGTTTTCCCATCCGGCATGATGACAACCCTACTCCAATTCCGGTACCAAAACTCCTCCTGTCTGGACAACACGGGAGCAACCCGGCAAGCTCCAAACTGGCGCTACCGCTACGGTGAGTTAGGCTTCCGCAAAATACGGTTCCTCAAAACTGCAGGTGAGCACCACGATTTTCCGGGCGATCCTGCACATCGGAACACCGCGCACGGGCGCGGCCCAGCCTGAGACGCTACCTGACCCGTGACGCTGCGCTAAAACCCTGCGCTGCCGGTCCTGGGACTACAAGGGGCAATTTCAAGGCGCTGTTTCAGCCGCTTTGCTTTGCTATTTCCGCCGGACGCTTGTGCATGAAAAGACTGGTGGAGCGGCTGTTTCACGGGCGCCGCGCCGCCACATCATGCGATACCGGGGCCGCCCATGCAGTTCGACAGCTATTTTTTCCTGCGACCTGCGTCCCTGCTGCGCCAGCGGATGAGGTCTTGCGCCTCGAAGCGCCTGTTCCGCCCTGAAATCGTTCACCATCGTCTTGTGCCTGCGTCGGGCTGCCTATTTACGGCAGCGCCAGCGCCGATTTTGACCTACGGTGCCGACGCAGCAGCCAAATCTTTCCCACTGATCTGTCACATTCATTTATGGCTTGCCGATGATGACGCCATCATCAAAACCTACAGCCTGATCAGTCCGGACATCCGGCGATCGAGACCCATGACCGTGACCGTGGCGCATGGAAATGCGATCGTTTTGGGGATTGGTGATGCGCGCCGTCGACGAACGTGGCGGCGAACCTGCCTGACGGTCAGGCGCCGTCTTCCTCGACCGTCCAGCCATGTTCGATCTTCGCCGTCTTGCCGAACATGATCGAGGAGCAATGTTTTCGGCCGAGAGATTGATGGCGCGCTCCGTTTTTCCCTTCAGCGGACAGTCGGCTTCACGTGGGCTGAAGGCTTCGGGTTGTCACGCTTCCGCCTCCAGCGTGATGTCGCAGGCCGTGACCTTCTCGCGGACGATATACAACGTCGACCCTGGCGGTGAACAGTTGCAGGTCAGGCAGCAGCATTTCCATTGGCCGCACACCAATATTGCGCCCGCCTGCAGGGCGCGCCATCCATCACCACCGCGTGGCCCGATCCGCACTCCGCCACGAAACCTGCGCCCATCCAGCCATTGAACCCGTGCTTTCATGATCGTCTCCCGGCTCACGCTCCTAGCCGCCTAGAAGGTGGCGTGCCAGTGGCGCGTGATGTCGATGCGGCGGGGAATCCACACATTGGGATTCCACTGCACGGCTAACCGAATTTTGCGGAGGCCCGGCGCGCGGCCGGGTGGTGCCGATTCAACGGCAATGGAGGCCCACCGACACCTCACTCTTCGGCGATCCTGCCTTCCTCATAGGAGGCAATCGAAAACGGTCCTTGAGATACTGGTAAATGTTCGCCGGTGTTGAAGCCCTGCGGCGTGGCGAAGCGCATGTCGTTGGCGTTGAGCGTATAGGGAAATGACGAGGTGGCGGCCGCCATCAGCCTTCTTCAGCCAATAGGGAAGGTCATCGAACTAGCTCGGAGGAGAGGAAGCCGCCCTCCTCCATCACCAGCCTCGTGGTGTTCATGAGCAGCGGCCGGTAGACCAGCCTGAGCGGACGCTCGCCCGTCACCTGCTCATGCAGGCGGATCGTCGGCGATTCCTGCCGCCGCTCCTCCTCTTCCGGCATCTCCCCTCCACCCATTTGAGGCCATGGCTGGCGATTTCCCAGCCCGCCTCCCATCGCGGCGACCTGATCCGGCGAGCGCATAGGCCGTGGCCACACCATAGATGGTGGAGTGGACGCGGCGGCTCGGGTGGGCCGCCAGAACCTGCGTGGGCGCCTAATTTCATAAATCGATTTCATGTTCCAGCTGTGCTGGCCAACCCAGGCCGTGCGCCACGATTCCGACAGAAAGGCTCGGGGCCGATCGCGATGGAGGATATTGTTCTCGCCGCCCTCCTCATAGTTCAGCAACGACCCCTACGGCCACAGGGCCCCGCCCGGCCATGGGGATTTGGGGATCGCGTGGCCAGCTTTCATGTCGCGGGACAACGTCTGCCATATTGCCCTCTTTCGCGGCCAAGCATGTGGCTGGAACAGCGCGTGGCAGCAGCTCTTTGACATTTCGGCGCGTGAGACGCAAAATCATGTCCGCTTCCCTCGATCTGCTTCACACCCTCACGGCGACAGCAATCTCGATCTGATCGCCTATGTGCGCGACTACCTCGGGAAACTCCGGCATCACGTCGATGCTGGCGCCGAGCGAGGACGGCGGGAAGGCGAACCTGTGGGCTACCATCGGGCCTGCCGATACCCGGGGATCGCCGTCCGGGCACACCGACGTGGTGCAGGCGTGGTCAACCGACCCATTCACTCTACCGCCCGCGATGGGGTTTACGGGCGTGCTGCAGTGACATGAAGGGCTTCGATCGCCTGCTGCCGCAACCCCGCGGAGGCGAAGCTCAAGACGCCCATCCATTTGCCTTTTCCTATGACGAGGACGCTGCTGGTGGGCGTGCCGGCGGCTGCTGGACCTGCTGAAGGACGCACCGGTGAAGCCGCGCCTGGTGGGCGAGCCGACGACGACGGCTGCCACGGTGCACAAGGGCAAGCTGGGCTTCCGCGTTACAGCCTTCGGACTCGGCGCATTCGGTCTCGTGCTCATCGGCGTCAACGCGATTGTCCATCGGCGCCATCCGCGCGATCCAGGGTCAGCATCGCGTTCGCGACGGCGACGATGAGGTGGCCTTTACGACGCTGCATGTGGGCAGATGCAGGGGTGAGGTGATGAAGCATCGCGTGAACCGCGCCAGCTTCGACTTTCCGCCATCCTGCGGGAGGACGACGGAGGCGGCCGTATTCCGCGGCCGAAAAGATCGCTGAAACATACAGGCCGGTCTATCCCATGCTGCTTCAGCTTCGCGGAATTGCAGAGCTATCCGGCCATGAATACGCCAGTGGACAGCGAGGCGGTGAAATTCGTCGCATGCTCTCACGGGCGGACCGCAGACTACTTTCGGGAACCGAGGGTGGCCTGTTCCAGACGGGCACCTTCTCGTGGCCCGGAGCATCGCCGCCGCGCACAAGCCCGATGAATATGTGAGCCAGGCGCAAACGGACGGCGCGGCTGGTGGAGGGAGCCGCAGGTCGCGGGCACGCCGTAGCTTGGCGCTTGCGTGGATCTTCGATGCGCGCTGGAGATAGGGCGCCATCTGCGGCTTGTAGCTTCCTCATTCCCTCAGTACACGGATGGGAATCGTCTGCTTTCCCCAGTTGACGGTGCCTACGAGGGGAAATTTCGTGATGGACGATGAGCGTGCGGGAGAAACAGGCTCCGCCCCCGTCAATGACCAGCGGCAGCACTGATCGGCATTCGCCGCGAAATCCGTCATCACTTTTGGGAGTGCTGAAGATTTCAGAAGATTGCCGGCGCCACGCAATCCTTCTGTTCCGAAACGCCTAGGACGTGCTTTCCCGAACCCACGACAATTGCCGTTGCGGTCCACCGCGCCCGCCCAACTGGCGTTCGGATGCGGCGGTCCCATATTCCCTTGCGCTCAATCCCTGTTCCATCAGATCAAGAAGCATTGGCCCAAGGTTTGGATCGGTGAATCCGCGTGGCGACGGTACCGCGCGCGCATACGGGCAGCGCGCGCCAACCGCGATGGATGAGGTGGCGACGGCAACGCCGAAGCACCCGATTTGGGCAGCGACCGGCAATCGAAAACGTCATTCCGCAGCAATCGACACGGACCTGCCCGATCCGAGTTTCTTGTCGAGATAGCGCGCGAAGTCATGGATCTCGCGTTAAGCCAGCTCAGGGGACCGCGCAGTGTATATTTGAGCCCTTGGACTCCTCCACCACGAACTTGTTTGGCATTCACGCGGTCGAAGACGTTCGCGAGTTTGTCATGTCGTGCTCAACGCCACGCCAAAGCGCACATGCACCACGCCCTTCGGCCTCAGCGAGAGATACCAGAGATGATCCGGGGGCCACATATACATGTGGGCGGGGAACACGGTGGGAAGGATCCAGGTATAGCGCCATTTGCCTCACGTATTGCTCTCATGCGCGCGGCCATAGGTGGCGTTCTCGTCCTTGGTGGTGTCCGGTAGGTGAAGGCGTCGAAGACCTCGTCCGGGGACTCGTGTCCTCCACGGAAACCAGGATACCGCAGGTGATAGCCTTCCATGAAGTTCTCGTTCAGCAGCTTCCAGTTGGTGTCCCAGACATCATCACGGACACAGCCCGCCATGTCATAGCGTTCGACGACCGGCAGAAGCCCTTGCAGCAGCCGCGCCAACGGACCGCATCGGGATTGAGCGTGACATAGACCCAGCCTCTCACATTTTCGGTGTGGAGTTCCGGCAGGGCGAACTGCTTTATCAAAGGCGGATCACGGCCTCACCTTGCCTTCAGCGTCGTAAGTCCAGGCGTGGACAGGCATGCTTGCCGCAGGAGCGGCCCTCCACCAGGTGCAGGCAGACATTGGAGAAGCTGCGGATGACGCCATCCCTGCCCCGCACGAACGGCCGACTGGGGTTTGACATCACAACCCCTGGGACAGACCCAATCCTTGCTGATGCGTTCCATCTCCAGTGCTTCCAACAGCAGCGGGATGGTGTCCGCCTGCTGAAAGGCGATTGGGCAACGGCATGAAGGCCGCGCAGGGCCTCATCCACCTCACGTGGAGGCTTCATGCCGATTTCTCCCTGATCAATCCGGAATGACAGCCGTTGTCTTTATTTCCACAACCCATTCAGGCACGGCGCCCAGCGCGGTGATCAACTCAAAGGCCCGTGAACATGTGCTTCAGCTGATTTGCCATCTCGCGATAGACATCCTGCCGGTAACGCACGTCGGTGAGACGACTGATGTGGAGCACATGGTCGATGTTGCCGCCCGCCTCGTCCTCAGCATCTTGATGTTGGCCATGGTCTTGCTGTCTGCTGGGTGGCTAACTACACCACATGGGCCGTCTGCGAAACCGCGCAGGCAACACGGCGCCCTTTGCCACCACGCCCGGACGCATGCCGCTTCTGTTCGGGGTAGGTACCCCTTGGCGAAAAGGGCGGATGCGCTTGTGTGCGGTCAAATCCGTCTCCAATCGATTTGACGCTTGCGGGGCCGAGCTCATAGGCCATGCAGCCGTGCTGCATGGCGATCTGGTCGGCGAGATATTTGGCATCGTGCCAGATGGTCCGACTTTGAGCCCCGGGGCGTGACAGCCAGGGAAGCCCCAGAAAATAGCCCGGGTTCGGTGGAGACGCCTCGCTGAATATCGACCTTCAACCATCCGTAGTCGGAGGACGCTGGCCCAGACGAGGCGATGCCTGCTTCTTCACAGGATGGGATCGGTCATGCATTGGGCGCGGGGCCGGTATCTCGGCGGGCTTCCGCAGCGAGGCCGTTACGGGCGATGAAGGCGTCCGCCTCGCGCAACACGGGCTTGGCATCGCCTGCTTCTTCCACGTTGCGGGCCAGATCGGGTGCGCAGGACATCGCGTCATCCTGGGTGCGGCCCACCAGCATCATGCCCGTGCGGCCGAGTTGCTGGGACACGAACTTTTTCCGCCCGTCCGCGCCGCTCACAGCGGTCACATGCTCCTTGCCTTGGGCGGGCGTGGTCATGTCCCAACTTGCCAACAGACGAAATCACGGCCGCTGATAGCTTCTCGGTGGGCGGTCACGCGGGCCGACCCCAGAGATACACTTTCCGCCCGGCTTTCAACAGTTCCTCGGCGATCTGCAGCGGCCGCGCCCACCACCAGCACGGCACCTTCCGGCAATTGCGCGGGGTTGCGATAGGCTGTCGACTTTCCCAGCACGCCAGCGCTTTCCGGCACGATGGGCGAAAAATGGGTCTCCGAAGGTCAATCCGGCCTTTGGAGATTTACCGCGGAAGCCACTTTCCTTCGTTTTTGTGAACTGATGTCACGTCCACGGGGATCTAACGCCGCTTCGCAAAATCACAAACGCGTCGGCGATCTTTTCCTTCGGAACGAATTCATCGGGGCGGAGCCCGGGAATTCAAGGCCGGGATAGGTGTCGTGCCACACCATCCAACTACGAGGCCATCCAGCGTTCGGAGCGCCAGCGCTCGGCGATGCGGCTCCGTTCCAGCACGATATGGGGAATGCCCGCCTTCGTGAGATGGGCGCTCATCGCCAGCCCGGCCTGGCCTTCGTGAGATGGGCGCTCATCGCCAGCCCGGCCTGGCCCGCGCCCACCTCGCTGAAATGTCGGTTGATTCAGCGTGATCTTCAAAACTATTCCGCCGCCTGCTTACGCCCCAGATGTTATCAGAGAGATTGCCGGCCTTCTGCGCGAATTTCAGGGTGCTGTTCCAGTCAAAGGTGCGGTAGACCGCCGGAGCCGCTGGCGCTGGCGCGCGATCTCCTGAACTCCGACTATGCCGGCCACCGGCTGACCTTCCAGCTTTTCGCCCAGTCGCCGCCCTTCGCGCAGTCTGCGGCGGTCTACCGCACCTTTGACTGGAACAGCACCCTGAAATTCGCGCAGAAGGCCGGGCATTTTTTTCTGATAACATCTGGGGCGTGAGAAACAGGCGGCGGAATAGTTTTTGAAGATGACCACTGAATCAACCGACGTTCTCGTGGTGGGCGCGGGCCAGGCCGGGCTGGCGATGAGCGCCCATCTCACGAAGGCGGGCATTCCCCATATCGTGCTGGAACGGAGCCGCATCGCCGAGCGCTGGCGCTCCGAACGCTGGGATGGCCTCGTCGCCAATGGCCCGGTGTGGCACGACACCTATCCCGGCCTTGAATTCCCGGGCTTCGGCCCCGATGAATTCGTTCCGAAGGAAAAGATCGCCGACGCGTTTGCTGATTTTGCGAAGCGGGACAAATTGCCGGTCCGCACCGGCGTGGACGTGACATCGGTTCACAAAAACGAAGGAAGCCGTGGCTTCCGCGTCGAAACCTCCAAAGGCCCGATTGACGCAAAATTCGTCGTCGCCGCCACGGGCGCGTTTCAGAAACCCATCATTCCGCCCATCGTGCCGGAAAGCGCTGGCGTGCTGCAGATGCATTCGACAGCCTATCGCAACCCCGCGCAATTGCCGGAAGGTGCCGTGCTGGTGGTGGGCGCGGGCTCGTCCGGCGCGCAGATCGCCGAGGAACTGTTGAAAGCCGGGCGGAAAGTCTATCTCTCGGTCGGCCCGCATGACCGCCCACCGAGAAGCTATCGCGGCCGTGATTTCGTCTGGTGGCTGGGCGTTTTGGGCAAGTGGGACATGACCACGCCCGCCGAAGGCAAGGAGCATGTGACCATTGCGGTGAGCGGCGCGGACGGCGGCAAGACCGTGGATTTCCGCAAGCTCGCCGCACAGGGCATGATGCTGGTGGGCCGCACCCAGAGCTGCAGGGATGGCGCGATGCACTTCGCGCCCGATCTGGCCCGCAACGTGGAAGAAGGCGATGCCAATTATCTTTCCGTGTTGCGCGAGGCGGACGCCTTCATCGCCCGTAACGGCCTCGATCTGCCGGAGGAGCCGGAAGCCCACAAGATCGGCCCCGCGCCCCAATGCATGACCGATCCCATCCTGTCGCTTGACCTGAAGAAGGCCGGCATCGCCACCATCATCTGGGCCACCGGCTTTTCCTCCGACTACGGATGGTTGAAGGTGGATACCTTCGACGCCAAGGGCAAGCCGAAGCATCAGCGAGGCGTCTCCACCGAACCCGGTATCTATTTTCTGGGGCTTCCCTGGCTGTCGCGCCGGGGCTCGAGCTTCATCTGGGGCGTCTGGCACGATGCCAAATATCTCGCCGACCAGATCGCCATCCAGCGCGGCTACATGGCCTATCGCGGCCCGCAACATTGAATCGATTGGAGACAGACATGACCGCACACAAGCGCATCCGCCCCTTCAACACCAAGGACACCTACCCCGAACAGAAGCTTGACAATGATCTCTGCCAGGGCGTGGTGGCGAAGGGCACCATGGTGTTCCTGCGCGGCCAGGTTTCGCAGGATCTCGACACCCGCGAGTCCCTGCATGTGGGTGACGCCACCCAGCAGACGGCCAAGACCATGGCCAACATCAAGATGCTGATGGAAGAGGCGGGCGGCAACATGGACCATATCTGCCGCATCGTCGTCTATCTCACCGACGTGCGTTACCGGCAGGATGTCTATCGCGAGATGGGCAAATGGCTGAAGGGCGTGTTTCCCTGTTCGACGGGCCTCGTGATCACCGCGCTGGCGCGTCCTGAATGGGTTGTGGAAATCGAGGCAACGGCTGTCATTCCGGATTGATCAGGGAGAAATCGGCATGGAACGCTCGCGTGAGGTGGATGAGGCCCTGCGCGGCCTTCATGCCGTTGCCCAATCGCCTTTCAGCGCCGCGGACACCATCCCGCCGCTGCTGTATCGCTCCCGGGACGTTGAAGCGCTGGAGATGGAACGCATCTTCAGCAAGGATTGGGTCTGTCCGGGCCTTGCTGCTGATCTGCCCAAACCCGGCGACTACATCACCTTCTCGATCGGCGATCAGCCCGTCCTGACATTGCGGGGCAGGGATGGCGTCATCCGCAGCTTCTCCAATGTCTGCCTGCACCGCATGATGCCGCTGGTGGAGGGCCGTGGCTCCTGCGGCAACAAGATGGTCTGCCCCTATCACGCCTGGACTTACGACACTGAAGGCAAGGTGATCGGCGCGGGCCATATGGGCGGCCGTGATCCCGCCTTTGATAAAAAGCAGTTCCGCCTGCCGGAACTGCGCACCGAAATCTGGCAGGGCTGGGTCTATGTCACGCTCAATCCCGATGCGCCATCCGTGGCGGAGCTACTGCAAGGGCTTCTGCCGGTCGTCGAACGCTATGACATGGCGGGCTATATCCCCGTCGTCCATCAGGATCATGTCTGGGACACCAACTGGAAGCTGCTGAACGAGAACTTCATGGAAGGCTATCACCTGCCGGTCGCCCACAAGGCGACGGTGGGTGCCTGGTTCCCCGTGGAGGACACGGAGTTCCCGGACGAGGTCTTCGACGCCTTCACCTACCAGACCTTCACCAAGGACGAGAACGCCACCTATGGCCGCGCGCATGAGAGCAATACGCGGCTGGAAGGCAAATGGCGCTATACCTCGATCCTTCCCACCGTGTTCCCCACCCACATGTATGTGCTGGCCCCGGATCATCTCTGGTATCTCTCGCTGAGGCCGAAGGGCGTGGGGCAGGTGCATGTGCGCTTTGGCGTGGCGTTGGCGCCCGAAGTTCATGAGGCGCTGGGCGAAACCCGCGATCAATGGGTGAAGGAGCTCGTCGATTTCTTCGACCGCGTGAATGCCGAAGACAAGTTCGTGGTGGAGGGAATCTTCAAGGGCTCGAAGGCGCCGCTCGCCTCGCGCGGTCCCCTGAGCTGGCTTGAGCGCGAGATCCATGACTTCGCGCGCTATCTCGACAAGAAACTCAATGGGCCTGCCGTGTCAGAAAAAAGGATTGCTGCGGAATGACGTTTTCGATTGCCGGTCGCTGCGCCAAATCGGGTGCCTTCGGCGTTGCCATCACCACCTCATCCATCGCGGTTGGCGCGCGCTGCCCCTATGCGCGCGCGGGTGCGGGCGCCGTCGCCACGCAGAATGTCACCGATCCAAACCTTGGGCCAATGCTTCTTGATCTGATGGAACAGGGATTGAGCGCAAGGGATTCAATTGACTCGATAATCAGGGACCGCCCGCACATCGAATATCGCCAGTTGACGGCGGTGGACCGCAACGGCAATTCCGCCTCATGGTCGGGAAAGCACATCCTCGGCACCCATGGCGTTTCGGAACAGAAGGATTGCGTGGGCGCCGGCAATCTTCTGAAATCTTCAGCACTCCCAAAAGTGATGACGGACGCTTTCGCGGCGAATGCCGATCAGCATCTGGCCGAGCGCTTGCTGCGCTCACTTGAGGCGGGGCTTGCGTCGGGCGGCGAGGAAGGCCCTGTTCATTCCGCCGCGCTCATCGTCCATCACGAACAGAAATTTCCCCTCGTCAGCCTGCGCGTCGACTGGGACGACAACGATCCCATCCGTGTACTGAGGAAATTGTGGGAGGACTACAAGCCGCAGATGGGCGCCTATCTCCAGCGCGCCGTCGATCCCACGCAAGCGCCAAGCTACGGCGTGCCCGGCGACCCTTAGGCCGAGAGCTTCTCCACCAGCCGCGCCATCATCCGGTCGCACTGGGCCATCTGCGCCTCGCTCACATATTCATCGGGCTTGTGCGCCACGGCGATGTTGCCGGGGCCGCAAACCACAGCCGGCGTGCCCAGCGCCTTCTGGAACAGGCCACCCTCGGTTCCGAAAGTGATCTTGCCGGTGGAATTGCCGCCCGTGAGAGCATGGACGAATTTCACCGCCTCGCTGTCCACTGGCGTATTCATGGCCGGATAGCTCTGCAATTCCGCGAAGCTGAAGCGGGCGTCGGGATAGACCGGCCTGTATGTTTCAGCGATCTTTTCGGCCGCCGCCCGGATGCGGGCCACGATCGCCCCCTCGTCGTCCTCCGGCAGATAGCGGATTTCAAAGTCGAAGCTGGCGCGGTTGGGCACGATGTTCATCACCTCGCCGCCCTGCATCTTGCCCACATGCAGCGTCGTAAAGGCCACCTCATAGTCGCCGTCGCGAACGCCATGCTCAGCAATATCTTTCTGGATCGCGCGGATGGCGCCGATCAAGTCCGCCGCCATGTAAATCGCGTTGACGCCGATGGGCGCGAGGCTCGAATGCGCCTCAAGTCCGAAGGCTGTAACGCGGAAGCCCAGCTTGCCCTTGTGCGCCGTCACGGCCTGCATCATCGTCGGCTCGCCCACGATGCACAGGCGCGGCTTCACCGGTGCGTCCTTCAGCAGGTCCAGCAGCCGCCGCACGCCCACGCAGCCGATTTCCTCGTCATAGGAAAAGGCGAAATGGATGGGCGTCTTGAGCTTCGCCTTCACCGCTTGGGGTGCCATGGCGAGGCAGCAGGCGATGAAGCCCTTCATGTCAGCGCTGCCGCGCCCGTAGAGATTCCCATCGCGGGCGGTCAGCGTGAATGGGTCGGTTGACCACGCCTGCCCCTCCACCGGCACCACGTCGGTGTGCCCGGACAGCACGATCCCCGGCGTATCGGCAGGCCCGATGGTAGCCCACAGGTTCGCCTTCCGCCCATCCTCGCTCGGCGCCAGCATCGACGTGATGCCGAGTTTCCCGAGGTAGTCGCGCACATAGGCGATCAGATCGAGATTGCTGTCGCGGCTGACGGTTGGAAACGCCGTGAGGGTGTGAAGCAGATCGAGGGAAGCGGACATGATTTTGCATCTCACGCGCTCCCCGAAATGTCAAAGAGCTTGCTGCCACGCGCTGTTCCGGCGCATCTTCACCCGCACGAAAGAGGGCAATATGGCAGACGTCTATCCCCGCGACATGAAAGGCTACGGCCGCGCGATCCCCAATCCCAGATGGCCGGGCGGGGCCCATGTGGCCGTGCAGTTCGTGCTGAACTATGAGGAGGGCGGCGAGAACAATATCCTCCATGGCGATCAGGCGTCCGAAGCCTTTCTGTCGGAGATCGTTGGCGCACAGGCCTGGGTTGGCCAGCGCCACTGGAACATGGAATCGATTTATGAATATGGCGCCCGCGCCGGCTTCTGGCGTCTCTGGCGCATGTTCACCGAGCGCCGCGTCCCACTCACCATCTATGGTGTGGCCACCGCCCTCATGCGCTCGCCGGATCAGGTCGCGGCGATGAGGGAGGCGGGCTGGGAAATCGCCAGCCATGGCCTCAAATGGGTGGAGCACAAGGATATGCCGGAAGAGGAGGAGCGGCGGCAGATCGCCGAAGCAATCCGCCTGCATGAGCAGGTGACGGGCGAGCGTCCGCTCGGCTGGTATACCGGCCGCTGCTCCATGAACACCACGAGGCTGGTGATGGAGGAGGGCGGCTTCCTCTATTCCTCCGACGACTATTCCGATGACCTTCCCTATTGGCTGAAGAAGGCTGATGGCGGCCGCCACCTCGTCATTCCCTATACGCTCGACGCCAACGACATGCGCTTCGCCACGCCGCAGGGCTTCAACACCGGCGAACATTTTTACCAGTATCTCAAGGACAGTTTCGATTGCCTCTATGAGGAAGGCAGGCGTGGATCGCCGAAGATGATGTCGGTGGGCCTCCATTGCCGTCTGATCGGCAGGCCGGGCCGCGCGCCGGGCCTCGCAAAATTCATCGATTACGTGCAGTCGAAGCCCAATGTGTGGATTCCCCGCCGCATCGACATCGCGCGCCACTGGCACGCCACCTTCTAGGCGGCTAGAAGGCGTGAGAATTTTCGGGAGACGATGATGAAAGCACGGGTTCAATGGCTGGATGGGCGCGCCTTCGTGGGCGAGTCGGGATCGGGCCACGCGGTGGTGATGGATGGCGCGCCGGAGTCAGGCGGGCGCAATATTGGTGTGCGGCCAATGGAAATGCTGCTCCTGGGCCTCGGCGGCTGCACCGCCTTCGACGTTGTGCATATCCTTGAAAAGTCCCGCGAGAAGGTCACGGCCTGCGACATCACGCTGGAGGCCGAACGTGCGGCGGAAGACCCGAAAGTCTTCACCCACGTGAAGATCAACTATGCGCTGAAGGGAAAAAACCTGAAACCCGCCGCCGTGGAGCGCGCCATCAATCTCTCGGCCGAAAAATATTGCTCGGCCTCGATCATGTTCGGCAAGACGGCGAAGATCGAACATGGCTGGACGGTCGAGGAAGACGGCGCCTGACCGTCAGGCAGGTTCGCCGCCGCGTTCGTCTTCGACGGCGCGCGTCACGCCAATGGTGCGGAAAAATGCCGAAACGATCGCATTTCCATGCGCGGCGTCACGGTCATAGTCGATCACCCGGATGTCCGGACTGATCAGGCTGTAGGTTTTGATGATGGCGTCATAGTCGGCGAGCCATGAATCGGATTCGACATAGGTGGAAAGATTTGGCTGCTGGCCTCTCGGCACCCGCTGCAGGTCAAAATGGCGGGCGCTGGCGTCCAGATAATCGGCGGGTTCACGCAGGCACAAGACGATGGTGAATTCCGTTCCGGGCGGAAACAGGCGCTTGAGGCGCAAGACCTCATCCCGCTGGCGCAGCAGGGACAGCAGGTCGCAGGAAAAAATCACTGTCGAACTGCGGTGGCGGCCCCGGTATCGCATGATGTGGCGGCGCAGGCGCCCGGTTTGAAACAGCCGCTCCAGCCAGTTCTGTTTTTCATGCACAAGCGTCCGGCGGAATGGCGAAAGCGAAGCGTGAAACAGCGCCTTGAAATTGCCCTTGCCGTCCAGCCCCCGGCAGAACGCCAGGTTTTCAGAGCGCAGCAGTTGCCGCTCACGGGTCAGGTAGCGCTGCAGGCTGGCCGCGCCCGTGCGCGGTGTTCCGATGTGCAGGATCGCCCGGAAAATCGTCCGGGTGCTCACCTGCGGCTTTTTCAAGGAACCGTCTTTGCGGGAAGGGTTAGCGCCTGGCGTCACGTGCAATTCCGGAGTGTGCCGAATCTGGCCGGTTTCAACATTTGCCGGGTTGCTCCCGTGTTGTCCAGACAGGGAGAGTTTGGCATTTTGGCCGCGGGATTTGGTTTACCGGAAGGAATTGGAGTAGGGTTGTCATCATGCCGGATGGGAGACGGAATGCGCGAAATACGCGAACAGCTTGAAATGCGGCGCAGTGCGGCGCGGATGGGTGGCGGCGAGGCGCGCATCGGCGCCCAGCATGCCAAGGGAAAGCTCACCGCGCGCGAACGGCTGGATGTGCTCCTCGATCAGGGGTCGTTTGAAGAATACGACATGTATGTGATGCACCGCTGCACGGACTTCGGCATGGCCAAAAACCATGTCCCGGGAGACGGCGTGGTGACCGGCTGGGGCACCATCAACGGGCGTCTCGTCTACGTGTTCTCGCAGGATTTCACGGTTCTCGGCGGATCCCTGTCGGAAACCCATGCCCAGAAAATCTGCAAGATCATGGATATGGCGGCGCGCAACGGCGCGCCGGTGATCGGCCTGAATGATTCAGGCGGGGCCCGCATCCAGGAAGGCGTCGCCTCGCTGGCGGGCTATGCGGAAGTTTTCCGCCGCAATGCCGAGGTGTCGGGCGTCATCCCGCAAATATCCGTCATCATGGGGCCATGCGCGGGAGGGGCCGTTTATTCGCCCGCCATGACGGACTTCATCTTCATGGTGCGGGATTCCTCCTACATGTTCGTCACCGGGCCTGATGTGGTGAAGACCGTCACCAATGAAATCGTGTCGGCGGAAGATCTGGGCGGCGCCAAGACCCATTGCAGCAAGTCCTCGGTCGCCGATGGAGCTTTCGACAATGACATCGAGGCGCTGCTTCGCATCCGTGACCTGTTTGATTTCCTGCCGCTGAACAATCGCGAGAAGCCGCCGGTGCGGCCCTTCTTCGATGACCCGGCCCGCATCGACGAGCGCCTTGATACCTTGATCCCGGACAGCGCAACCAAGCCCTACGATATGCGCGAACTAATCCTCGCCATCGCGGACGAGGGTGATTTTTTTGAAATCTCTGAGGCGTTTGCGCGCAACATTCTCACCGGCTTCATCCGTATGGAGGGGCAGACGATCGGCGTGGTCGCCAATCAGCCCATGGTGCTGGCCGGTTGCCTCGACATTGACTCCTCGCGCAAGGCCGCGAAATTCGTGCGCTTCTGCGATGCCTTCAGCATCCCCATCCTGACGCTGGTTGATGTGCCGGGGTTTCTGCCCGGCGTCGCGCAGGAATATAATGGCATCATCAAGCACGGCGCCAAGCTGCTGTTTGCCTATAGCCAGGCCACCGTGCCGATGGTTACGCTGATCACCCGCAAGGCCTATGGCGGCGCTTATGACGTCATGGCGTCAAAGCATATCGGCGCGGATGTCAATTACGCCTGGCCCACGGCCGAGATCGCCGTGATGGGCGCCAAGGGCGCGACGGAAATACTCTACCGCTCGGATCTGAACGATTCCGGAAAAATTGCCGCGCGCACGAAGGAATATGAGGACCGCTTTGCCAATCCCTTCGTCGCCGCCGAGCGCGGCTTCATTGACGAAGTGATCATGCCGCATGCGTCTCGCCGCCGCATCGCCCGCTCCTTCGCCATGTTGCGCAGCAAGTCCGAAAGCAGCTTGTGGCGCAAGCACGATACCATTCCGCTCTGATCCATCGCCTCACAACGGACGTCCCGATGTTCTCCAAAATCCTCATTGCCAACCGCGGCGAAATCGCCTGCCGCGTCATCCGCACCGCGCGGCGGCTCGGCATCAAGACGGTTGCCGTCTATGCCGATGCCGACCGGGACGCCATGCACGTCAAGATGGCGGACGAGGCTGTTTATATCGGCCCGTCTCCGTCCGCCCAGTCCTATCTCGTCATCGACAATATCGTCTCGGCCATCCGCGCCACGGGCGCTGATGCCGTCCATCCCGGATATGGGTTCTTGTCCGAGAACCGCGCCTTCGCGGCCAGGCTGGAGCAGGAAGGCGTGACGTTCATCGGCCCGCCCGTGAAGGCCATCGAAGCGATGGGCGACAAGATCACCTCTAAGAAAATCGCCGCCGAAGCGGGCGTGTCAACCGTGCCCGGCTACATGGGCCTGATTGCCGATGCCAAAGAAGCCGTGCGGATATCCAACAGCGTCGGCTATCCCGTGATGATCAAGGCATCGGCGGGCGGCGGCGGCAAGGGCATGCGCATTGCCTGGAACGAGGCGGAAGCGCGCGAGGGTTTTCAGTCTTCCCGCAACGAAGCGAAGGCGAGCTTCGGCGACGACCGCATTTTCATCGAGAAATTCGTGGATCAGCCGCGTCACATCGAAATTCAGGTGCTGGGCGATAAACATGGCAACGTGGTCTATCTCGGCGAGCGCGAATGCTCGATCCAGCGCCGCAATCAGAAAGTCGTGGAAGAAGCGCCATCCCCTTTTCTTGATGACGCCACGCGAAAGGCGATGGGCGAGCAGGCGGTCGCCCTCGCCAAGGCCGTTGGCTATTGCTCTGCAGGCACGGTGGAGTTCATCGTCGATGGCCAGCGCAACTTCTATTTCCTGGAGATGAACACGCGCCTGCAGGTCGAGCATCCGGTGACGGAGCTGATCACCGGCCTCGATCTGGTTGAACAGATGATCCGTGTCGCTGCGGGAGAGAAACTGTCCTTCGCGCAACCGGACATCAGGCTGAACGGTTGGGCGGTGGAGAGCAGGCTTTATGCTGAAGACCCTTACCGGAATTTCCTCCCCTCGATCGGGCGTCTCACGAGATACCGTCCGCCTGCCGAAGGCGCGCAGGACGACGGCACAATTCTCCGCAACGACACCGGCGTCTACGAAGGCGGCGAGATTTCGATGTATTATGATCCGATGATTGCCAAGCTCTGCGCATGGGCGCCGGGGCAGGGATCACCCGCCCGCCGGAAAGCCATCGCGGCGATGGCGTCGGCCCTTGATGATTTCGAAGTCGAGGGCGTTGGCAACAATCTGCCGTTCCTCTCCGCCGTCATGGCGCATCCGCGATTCCAGTCCGGTAACATCACCACGGCCTTTATTGCCGAGGAATGGCCGGATGGGTTTCACGGCGTGGAACCGGACCCGCAGCAGGCGCGGCTGCTGGCCGCGGTGGCAGTCTTCGCGCATCTCGCCGATGAGGAGCGCAAGGTGCAAATCTCCGGCACCCTTGCCAATCACACCCGCAAGATCGGTTCTGACTATGTTGCCGTTGCGGGAAATGAAACGCTCCCTCTCACGGCCACGCGCGCTGGAAGCACAGTGAAGGTATCTTTCGGCGATGGCGTGTCCCATGACATCGCGTCGGAATGGACGCCGGGCATGCCGCATGGCCGTTTTGCCGTCGATGGCGAGGCGCTCGGCATCAAGATTGCGAAGATGTCAACGGGATGGCGGTTGCGCTGGCGCGGCATTGACAGAACCATCATGGTGATGACGCCGCGGGTCTTCGAACTCTCGGCTTTCATGCCCGTCAAGAAAGTGGCTGATACGTCCAAGCAGTTGCTGTGCCCCATGCCCGGCATCATCACGCAGGTGATGGTGAAGGCGGGCGATGTGGTGGAAGCGGGCCAGCCGCTCGCCACGGTCGAGGCCATGAAAATGGAAAACGTCCTGAAGGCGGAGCGCAAGGGCGCTGTGAAAGCGGTCAAGGCATCCGCGGGCCAGTCACTGGCCGTCGATGAGGTTATCATGGAGTTTGCGTAATGGCGGGCAAGCCCTCGGTTGCGGATTGGGAAAAGGCCGCGGCGCGTGAGATCAAGGCGCCCGCGGAAACATTGCTCTGGCAAACGCCGGAAGGCATTGCCATCAAGCTGCTCTATACCGGACAGGATCTGCAAGGCCTCACCCATCTGGACTCGCTGCCCGGCTTTCCGCCCTTCACGCGCGGCCCCCGCGCCACCATGTATGCTGGGCGGCCATGGACGATCCGCCAATATGCAGGCTTCTCGACGGCGGAAGAGTCCAACGCCTTCTATCGCAAGGCCCTCGAGGCTGGGCAGAAAGGCCTCTCCGTCGCCTTCGATCTCGCCACCCATCGCGGCTATGACAGCGACCATCCGCGCGTCACCGGCGATGTCGGCAAGGCGGGTGTGGCCATCGATTCCGTCGAGGACATGAAAATCCTCTTCGACAAAATTCCGCTCAAGGACATGTCCGTGTCCATGACGATGAATGGCGCCGTCATCCCCATTCTCGCCAGCTTCATCGTGGCGGGAGAGGAGCAGGGCGCATCGCCAGCCGATCTTTCCGGCACGATTCAGAATGACATTCTGAAGGAGTTCATGGTCCGCAACACCTATATCTACCCGCCCGAAGCCTCGATGCGGATTGTCGCGGACATCATCGAATATACCGCGAAGGAGATGCCCCGCTTCAACTCCATTTCCATTTCCGGCTATCACATGCAGGAGGCCGGAGCGACGCTGGTGCAGGAACTGGCCTTCACGCTTGCCGATGGCCGCGAATATGTGCGGGCCGCGCTTCGCAAGGGATTGGATGTCGATGAGTTCGCCGGGCGGCTTTCGTTTTTCTTTGCCATCGGCATGAACTTCTTCATGGAATCCGCCAAGCTGCGGGCGGCGCGCCTTCTCTGGTCGCGCATCATGGGCGAATTCAATCCGAAGAAGGATTCATCCCTGATGCTGCGCACCCATTGCCAGACATCGGGCGTCTCCCTGCAGGAACAGGACCCTTACAACAACATCGTCCGCACCGCCTATGAAGCGCTGTCGGCCGTGCTCGGCGGAACCCAGTCCCTCCACACCAATTCTTTTGACGAGGCGATTGCTCTGCCCACGGAGTTTTCCGCCCGCATCGCCCGCAACACGCAGTTGATCCTTCAGCATGAAACGGGCGTCACGAAGGTCGTGGATCCGCTGGCCGGCTCCTACTACGTCGAAAGCCTCACCGCCTCGCTTGCCGCAGACGCCTGGGCGCTCATCGAAGAGATCGAGGCGCTCGGCGGCATGACCAGGGCTATTGATAAGGGATTGCCCAAACGGTTGATCGAAGAGGCGGCGGCGCGGCGTCAGGCCGCCATAGACCGCGGCGAGGAGGTGATCGTCGGCGTGAACAAATACCGGCTGGAAGAAGAAGCCGAGATCGAAACGCTCGACATCGACAATCGTGCGGTCAGGGACGCGCAGGTCAGGCGGCTTGAGGCCACCCGGCGGTCGCGAAATCCCGAGGTCTGCGCTGCGGCGCTTGAAGGATTGAAAGAGGTGGCGCGCAACGGTGAGGGAAACCTGTTGGCCTCCGCCATCGTTGCGGCCCGCGCCCGCGCGACGGTTGGCGAAATCTCCGATGCCCTGCGCCAGTCCTTCGGCGACCACAAAGCCACGCCCGAAGTCGTTTCGGATATTTATGGCCCCGCCAGCGCCGGCGATCCGGAGTTTCAGACGCTGGTCGACAGGCTTCAGGCGCATATCGCCCGTGCCGGAAAAAGCCCGCGCATCCTCGTCGCCAAGCTGGGCCAGGATGGCCATGATCGCGGCGCCAAGGTGATCGCCTCGGCGTTCGGCGACATGGGCTTTGATGTGATCGCCGGTCCCCTGTTTCAGACACCGGAAGAGGCAGCCGACCTTGCGATCGCCCGGCACGTCGATATCATCGGCGTCTCTTCCCTCGCGGCCGGCCACAAGACGCTGCTGCCCGAGCTGATTGCCAGGCTGAAGGAAAAAGGCGCCGGGCACATCGCCGTGGTGTGCGGCGGCGTCATCCCGCGCAAGGATTATGATTTCCTGATGCAGCATGGCGTGTCCGCCATCTTCGGTCCCGGCACCAATGTGCTCGATGCGGCCCGCGCCATCCTCGATCTCGCCGAAGGAAAGCGCGGCAATGTGTTCCGCGCTGGCTAGCCATTCCGCCCGGACAGAAGCCTAATCTGCACGGTAGAACCGCACCTGCGTGTCGCCGTAGATGCGCGTATCGATGAGCGTAAGCCCCGCCACATCGGAAACCTGCGCATCCGCCTTTTCCTCCAGCACCACCACCGCGCCAGAACTCAGCCACTGGCCTTCCACAAGCGAAGCCAGCGCGCCTTCGCCCAGCCCCTTGCCATAGGGCGGATCGCAGAATACCAGATCGAAGGGCGTCTGCGGCGCGCAGGGGCCGAGCTTGGTGGCATCACGCCGCCAGATCTTCACCTGCCCGATCACGCCCAGCGCATCGGCATTGCGGCGGACGAGGCCGCGCGCCTCCGTGCCCTCATCCACGAACTGGCAGAAGCGCGCCCCGCGTGAGAGGGCTTCGAGGCCCAAAGCCCCCGTGCCCGCGAACAGGTCCATCACCCGCGCCCCGTCGGGCGTGAGGCCGTCGATGCCATGGCTAAGAATATTGAACATCGCCTCGCGCACCCGGTCGGAGGTGGGGCGCGTCGATTGATCGGATGGTGCTGCCAATGTGCGGCCCTTGAACGTTCCGCCCACGATGCGCATGGCGTTTCCCCGGCTTGACCTGATGCTGCTGTTTGCCTCATCTGGCACGATGATCCTCAAACCGCCAGACCAGATGTTGCAGGCCTTTGCCGAAGCCGAAGCCTCAGCCCTCCGTGGCGAAGTGCCGGTGGGCGCGGTGATCGCCGATCAGTCGGGGAAAATTCTCGCGAAAGCCGGAAACCGCACGCTGGAACTGCAGGACCCGACGGCCCATGCCGAGATGCTGGTCATCCGCGCCGCCGCCAATCTCCTCAATTCCGAACGGCTCACGGCTTGCGATCTCTATGTCACGCTGGAGCCCTGCGCCATGTGCGCGGCGGCGATTTCTTTCGCGCGTATCAGGCGGCTTTATTTCGGCGCGTCAGACCCCAAGATGGGCGGTGTGGAGCACGGCCCCCGCTTCTTCACGCAATCGACCTGCCATCACGCGCCGGAAGTCTATGGCGGCTTCGGCGAACAGCGCGCGCGCGATCTTCTGACGGAATTCTTCAGGCACCGGCGCTGAACAGGGCATCCAGCCTGCGCTTCAACTCTTCCTTGGCGGGCTGGGCGGCTTCAAGCACTTCCTGCAGGCGGAAGAAATCACCGGCACGGAAGGCTTCCGTCGCCGGCTCGATATAGATGTCGGGCGGATTGGCCTCATGCCTGAGCATCGCCACCTGGTGGAACATGATGAGGAGCGAGCCGAGCGCCAGTTCGCGGTTGGTGTGGTGGCGGCGGGCAGGGGGCTGCGGCTTGCCTGTCACGTCAATGGCGACAATCACATCGCTGCCTTCGCGCACATGGTCGAAGGGCACGGGATTGGTGCAGCCGCCATCCACATAGACGCGGCCATCGAAAGTGGGTCCAAGGATCACGCCGGGAATGGCGATCGAGGCGGCCACCGCCTTGATGAGGCTTCCTTCGGTGAACACCCGCTCCTGCCTGGCATCGAAATCGGTGGCGACCACGCAGAAGGGAATGGGCATCTCCTCGATCCGGAGCGGGATCGTATGCGGCAGCACGAGATCGACCAGCTTCTCGGCGTTGAGGTGCAGCGAGGCAAAGCCTTTCAGCGCCAGAATGTCCCTGATCTTGGTGCGCTGCGAGCCGAAGACATAGCGCATGGCATCGAAGCGGGTGTTGAGAATCTGTTCCGCCCGGGCGCGGATTTCTTTCGCACTCATGCCGCCCGCATAGGCCGCGCCGATCACCGCGCCGATGCTGCACCCGGCCATGCGCGCCGGTTTGATGCCCAGCTCGTCGAAGACTTCCAGCATGGGAATATGGGCGAGGCCACGCGCGCTGCCGCCCCCAAGCGCAAGGCCGATGCGGGGCTCGCTCATGCGCCGGCCTTCCGTGCGAAATTCCATGCCGTTTCGGCCAGCGGCTCCACCTGTTCGGCCATGCTGGCAGCCTGCGCATTGGCCGCCGTGCCATCCCGCACACGCCCGAGAATGCCCTGGAAAATGGCGGCAAGGCGGAAGAAATTATAGGCCATGTAAATGTTGAAGTTGGGAATGCCGGGGAGGTTCCGTCTCGCGCAATAGGCGGCGATATAATCTTCCGCATGCGGAATGCCGGGATCGCCGAGATGGCCGATCAGCGAGCCCACGCCGGCGCCTGACTGCGACACCGGCATGTACCATTGCATGAGGTGATAGGTGAAATCGGCCAGGGGATCGCCCAGCGCTGCCAGTTCCCAGTCCAGCACGGCGATGACGCGCGGTTCGCTTTCATGAACGATGCAATTGTCGAGGCGGAAATCGCCGTGAACGATGGCTGATGCGCCGTCTTTCGGGCAGGCGTCCGGCAGCCACGACATAAGCCGGTCCATGGCGGCAACTTTCACGGTTTCGGAGGCGCGGTATTGCTCGCTCCAGCGCTTCACCTGCCGCGCCACATAGCCCTGCGGCTTGCCGAAGTCCGCGAAGTCCGGCGGCATCGATGTCAATGCCATGCAAAGCGGCGATGGTGCCGTTGAGGGAGTCAAACAGCGCCGCGCGGTCTTGCGCAGAAAAGCCCGGCGCATAAGGCTCCCACACCACCCGGCCCTCCGAAAAATCCATCACATAAAAGACCGCGCCGATGACGGAAGCGTCTTCGCAGAGGAGATGCGGCTTGGGCACCGGGAAACCCTGCGCATGCAGCGCCGATGTGATGCGGTATTCCCGCTCGATGGCGTGCGCCGAAGGCAGCAGGTTGCCGAACGGCTTGCGCCGCAACACGTAAGCGCGGCCCGATGTGTCCAGCCTGTAGGTGGGGTTGGATTGCCCGCCCTTGAAGCGGCTGACGGTCAGCGGCCCCGCAAAGCCCGGCAGTGCCCGCGCCAGATACTCCGTCAACGGAGCAACGGCAAGATCGGCTTCTGTAGTGCCGGAAAATTCTGTCTGGCGGTCAAGCGGCATGGGGTGAAAGTCTAGCGCCGGTTCAGAGCGCCCGCCAGCCAATATCCCGGCGGCAGAAGCCTTCCGGCCAGTCGATCCTGTCGACCGCCGCATAGGCGCGCTGCTGCGCCTCTTTCACCGTGTGCCCCAGTGCGGTGACGTTCAGCACCCGGCCACCCGCCGAAACAAGCTGGCCGTTTTTCAACGCCGTTCCAGCATGGAAAATCTCAACGCCATCCGCAGCCGCGTCCTTCACGCCCTTGATCGGCGTGCCCTTCACCACGTCCCCTGGATAGCCCTTGGCGCACATGACGACGGTGAGCGCCACCTGTGGGCTCCAGCGCACGCTCATTTTATCCAGCGTCCCATCGGCGCAGGCAAGCAGCAGCGGCACCACATCGTCCTCAAGCCGCATCATCAGCACCTGGCACTCGGGATCGCCGAAGCGCGCATTGTATTCGATGAGCTTGGGGCAGTCCTTTGTGAGAATCAGCCCCGCATAAAGAACGCCCGAATAGGGGTGCCCCATGTCGGAGAGCGCGCGGATGGTGGGCTTGACGATCTTTTCCAGCGCCTCCGCGCACAGCGCCTCCGTCATGCAGGGCGCCGGGGAATAGGCGCCCATGCCGCCGGTGTTAGGGCCGGTGTCGCCATCGCCCACCCGCTTGTGATCCTGCGCGGTGGCCAGCGGCAGCGCATGAACGCCATCGGTCAGCACGAAGAAACTCGCCTCCTCGCCTTCAAGAAACTCCTCGATCACGCATTCAGCACCGCCGAACTTGCCGGAAAAAATATCGGCCACCGCCGAGATTGCCTCATCCATCGTCATGGCCACGGTCACGCCCTTGCCCGCCGCCAGCCCATCCGCTTTGATGACGATGGGAGCGCCGTGTTTTTCCAGATAGGCGCGCGCCGATGCTTGATCATGGAAGCGGCCATAGGCGGCGGTCGGGATATTATACTTCGCGCAAATATCCTTGGTGAAACCCTTGGAGCCTTCAAGCTGGGCGGCGAATTTGGAAGGACCGAACACCTTGATGCCCGCTTCCCGCAGATCATCGCCCAGTCCCGCCACCAGCGGCGCTTCCGGCCCCACCACCACGAAGCCGATGTCCTTCGCGCGGCAGAAATCGATCACGGCGGCGTGGTCCGTCACTTTCACATCAGCGAGTTCCGCCACCTCGGCGATGCCGGGATTTCCCGGCGCGCAATAAAGCCTGCCGCACAGCGGGCTTCTGGAGATTGCCCAGGCGAGGGCATGTTCGCGGCCGCCGCCGCCGATCAAGAGTATGTTCATCCCGGCCATCCTTGCCTTTGCGCGCCTTCTCGCATTTGATGGGCGGGAATCAAAGAGACGATTTGCACCATGTCACAGGCCTGGGACCACGATCCCGAAACCGGCGAAATTCTTGAAGGGAAGCAGCCCAATCTCTCCGAATATTCGGTGAGCGAGATTTCCCACGCCTTGAAGCGCACGCTGGAGGACCGTTTCGGCCATGTGCGGGTGAGGGGCGAGATTTCCGGCTTCCGGGGGCCCCATTCCTCCGGCCATTGCTATTTCTCGATCAAGGATGAGGGCGCCAAGCTCGACGCCGTGGTGTGGCGCGGCACCTTCTCGAAATTGCGCGGCAAATTGCAGGAAGGGCTGGAGGTGATCGCCACCGGCAAGATCACCTCCTATCCCGGCAAATCCTCTTACCAGATCGTCATCGAGAACGTGGAGACGGCGGGCATCGGCGCGCTCATGGCGCTGCTCGAAGAGCGCAAGCGGAAGCTCGCCGCCGAGGGCCTGTTCGATCAGGCGCGCAAGAAACCCATTCCCTATCTGCCGCGCGTCATCGGCGTGGTCACCTCGCCCACGGGGGCGGTGATCCGCGACATCCTGCACCGCCTCAATGACCGCTTTCCCCGCCATGTGATGGTGTGGCCGGTGCGCGTGCAGGGCGAGACGGCGGCGGCGGAAGTGGCGGCGGCGATCGCCGGATTCAACGCCATGGCGGTGAAGCCCGATGTGCTGATCGTGGCGCGGGGCGGCGGCTCGCTTGAGGATCTGTGGGGCTTCAACGAGGAGATCGTGGTGCGCGCCGTGGCGGCCAGCGTCATTCCGCTGATTTCGGCGGTGGGCCATGAAACTGATACGACGCTCATCGACTTCGTCTCGGATTTGCGCGCCCCCACGCCCACGGCGGCGGCCGAGCATGTGGTGCCGGTGCGGGCGGACCTCGTCGAGCGCGTCGCGAAGCTCGATGCGCGCCTGTCGGGCGGCCTGTGGCGCGGGCTTGAGGATAGCAAGCGCACCGTGCGCAACCTCGCGCGCGCCTTGCCGAAACCTGATGAGATTCTGGCTCTCGCCCGCCAGCGCCACGATGCGGCGGCAGGCCGCCTGTCGCAGGCGCTCCGCGCCAACACGCAGCTTCACCGCTCGGGCTTCGAGCGCGTGGCGGGGCGGCTGTCGCTCAAACCGCAGCAGCAGCAGATCGCCAGGGCCTCCAAGTCGCTCGAACGCCTGTCCCGCACCGCAGCCCGCGCCGTGCGGGTGATATTGGAGCGCCGGCGTCAGGCGCTTGAGAGCCAAGGGAAACTATTTGACAGCCTAAATCACAAATCCGTCCTCCGCCGTGGCTTCGCGCTGGTCAAGGACATGAACGGCAACCTCATCCGCACCGCTGCGTCTGTCGTGCCCGGACAGCGAATGGAAATCGAATTCGCCGACGGCACGGTGAAAGCAAAAGAAGACAGCGGCCCCAAACAAGGCTCGCTGTTCTGAACACCACATTGTCCTCGCCCCGATTTATCGGGGAGAGGGAAGGGACCCGTTGCGGAGCAACGGGGAGGAGAGGGGCCAACGGATGTTTTTTACAGAATCCGGATGCCCCTCTTCTCCCCCATCGCAAGAGCGATGGGTCCCCTTCTTCCCCCCGCTGGCGCGGAGGGGAAGACGTAGAGGCGGCTGAAGCGTGGTGAAATCAGCGCGACCCCTCATCCGGCTCTTCGCGCCACCTTCTCCCGCAAGGGGAGAAGGTGGATCTAACCCTCAATCCTCCACGGCGGATTTTTGCGGTTCTTGCCGGCCCAATAGAGGCAGATGGAATTGCCGGAAGGATCGCGCATCCACGCTTCGCGCCACAGCCAGCGCTTGTCTTCCGGCGCGCTCTCGAAGGCCATGCCTTTTGCCGTCAGTGCGGCATAGCGGGCGTCGAGGTCTTCGCATTCAAAATAGATGTGAATGCCTGACGCGCTGTTGACCTCCGTTGCTTCAACGCGCGACAGCGAAAGCGTGGCCTCGCCATCCGGCAGTTCAAACCGCGCATAGTCTTCGGTGCGGACGACGAGGATCAGCCCCAACGCCTCATAGAACGAAACCGATGCCTGAAGATCACGCGCGGGAAGCGTCGCCTGATTGAAATTCACGCCACCCACTCACCCTTGCGCATCAGGGCTTCGGGCTTGCCGTCCGCCAGAATGCCGTCGATGTCGATCTCGCCCGAGCCGATCATCCAGTCGACATGGATCAGGCTGGCGTTCATGCCCTTGGCGAGGCGCTCTTCGGGCGTCAGGCCCGCCGCCCCCTTCATGTTGTCCATATAGGCCTGGCCCACGGCGATGTGGCTGGCGGCGTTTTCATCGAACAGCGTTTCGTTGAACACGATGCCCGACGCCGAGATGGGCGAGGAATGCGGCACCAGCGCCACTTCGCCAAGCCTGGCCGCGCCTTCATCGGTGGCGATCATCTTCTGGAATACGTCCGCGCCCTTCTCCGCATGGGCCTCGACGATCCGGCCTTTCTCGAAGCGCACCCGGATGCCGTCGATGAAAGTGCCCTGATAGGAGAGCGGCTTGGTGGCCCGCACGCTGCCGTCCACGCGTTCCCGGTGCGGCATGGTGAACACTTCTTCGGACGGGATATTGGGATTGCAGATGATGCCGTTGCGCGCCATCGACGCGCCACCCTTCCATTCATGGTCTTCCACGAGGCCGATCACCAGATCGGTGCCGGGGCCTTTGTATTTGAGAGCCGAATAGCGCCGGGCATTGAGGAAATCCGTCCGTTCACGGAGGGCTTTCGAGTGCGCGGCCCACGCGCCCACGGGATCGGGCAGGTCGGCGCGGGTGCATTTGAAGATCGCCGCCCAGAGCTTTGCCAGCGCCTCGTCCGGCGGCAGTCCCGGGAACGCCGACTTCGCCCATGAGGGCGTCGCATAGGCGATGATGTTCCAGTTGATGGCGAAGCTCGAAATCATTTCCAGCGCCGGGCGATAGGCCTTGGAGCGCGCCCGGTTGGCGCGGCTCACCTTTTCGGGGTCGATGCTGGCCAGCAGGGCCGGGTCTTCGCCGATGATGGCAAGGCGCGCCGCATTGCCCTTGAAGGCCGCAGCCATCCCCTCGAACAGCCAGGCGGAAGCCGTGTCGAAGCTTTCGTCCGAAGCATATTTAAATCGCGCCAGCGTGTTCTGCTCATCGTTGAACAGCGGCGTCACCAGACTGGCGCCGGCTTTGTAAGCATGTTCGGTGATCTTCCGGACGAGCGGCACCGCCTCGACGGGCGCGGTGATCACAAGCTGCTGGCCGGGCGCAATGTTCAGGCCGGAGCGCACGGTGAGTTTGGCATAGGCATCGAGAAGCTGGTCATGTGTCATGGGCGCTCTCTTAGCCGAGCCGCGCGCCCGCTTCAAATCCGCCGCGCGCGGGTCTAGGATGCGTTCCATGAACCTCCACGATCCACTGACGCCCCAGCCCCGCGAGGCGAAGCTCCGCTATCTCGATGCCGATTATCAGGTGATGCGCGAGGGTGAGTTCGTGCGCTGCGCCGTGACGGGCGAGGCGATCCGGCTCGACATGCTGCGCTATTGGAACGTCGGTCTTCAGGTGCCATACCGCTCGGCGGCGGTGGCCTTCGGCGAATTGCTGAAGCGGCTTTAGATTTAGAGGATGCGGCTCAGCGACGCCTGGATTTCATCCTGGAACAGGATGAGGCCGTTGGCCATCAGCAGCAGGCTCTGCACGGCGATGGCGGTGCGCGACGGCATGGTGTGCACGCCCTTGGCCCGCCGGACGATAAACAGGATGAAGACGACCGTGTTCAGCGCCAGAAGCTTGAAAATCATCGGCGGATTGCCATCGGCCAGCACGTTGTAGAACTGGTACCACGGCGCGTTGATGATGGTATTCCACATGACAGCTATCTTTGATCGGGTCTCTGTTCGGCCCTTGTGTATGCCACGGCCGGTCTTAACTTTCAGTTGCAGCCTGTGTTGTGGGCTGGAATAGCCATAACAAGGCGTGTATAAGCCCGCACCTTTTGCAATTGGCCGGGGAAGCGCAGACTAGTCGGAACCTGCGTCTTTTGGGCCGTGGAGTAAGAAGATGGTTACGAATTGGACACCGGACGGCTGGCGGAAACTCCCCGTCGTCCAGATGCCGGATTACAAGGATCAGGCAAGGCTCGCGGATGTCGAAAAGCAGCTTGCAGGCTATCCGCCGCTGGTTTTCGCGGGCGAAGCGCGGAAGCTCAAGCGCAAGCTGGCGCGGGTATCGGAAGGCAAGGGCTTCCTGCTGCAGGGCGGCGATTGCGCCGAGAGCTTTGCCGAGCATTCCGCTGATAACATTCGGGATTTCTTCCGCGTCTTCCTGCAGATGTCGGTGGTGTTGACCTTCGCGGGCGGCCAGCCGGTGGTGAAGGTGGGCCGCATCGCGGGCCAGTTCGCCAAGCCGCGCTCCTCGCCCACCGAAGTGGTGAACGGGCAGGAACTGCCCATCTACCGGGGCGACATCGTGAACGGCGCGGATGCCACGCTGGAAGCCCGCCAGCCCGATCCCGAGCGCCAGATCATGGCTTACCGGCAATCGGCGGCCACGCTGAACCTGCTGCGCGCCTTCGCCCAGGGCGGCTATGCCAACCTTGAGCATGTCCACAAGTGGACACTTGGCTACCTCAAGGATTCGCCCGCTTTCGAGCGCTATCAGGAGCTCTCTGACCGGATCACCGAGGCCTTGGGCTTCATGCGCGCCTGCGGCATCAATGCCGATACCGCGCCGCAGCTTCGCTCCACCGATTTCTTCACCAGCCACGAGGCGCTGCTTCTGGGTTATGAAGAAGCATTGACCCGCGTCGATTCTACCAGCGGCGACTGGTACGCAACATCGGGCCATATGCTGTGGATCGGCGACCGGACGCGCCAGGCCGATCACGCCCATGTGGAGTTCTGCCGCGGCATCAAGAATCCGATCGGCCTCAAATGCGGCCCGTCGCTGAAAGCCGATGACCTGATCCGCCTGATCGACAAGCTGAACCCCGAGAACGAGGCGGGGCGGCTCACGCTCATCGCCCGCTTCGGCGCCGACAAGGTTGAAAAGCACCTGCCCGAGCTGATCCGTGCCGTGAAGCGCGAAGGCCGCGTCGTCGTGTGGTCGTGCGATCCCATGCACGGCAACACCATCAAGGCGACCAGCGGCTACAAGACCCGTCCCTTCGAGGCGATTCTCGCCGAGGTGCGCCGCTTCATGAGCGTGCATCAGGCCGAGGGCACCCATGCCGGCGGCATCCATGTCGAGATGACCGGCAAGGATGTCACGGAATGCACGGGCGGCGTCCGGGCGCTCCGCGATGAGGACCTGAACGACCGCTATCACACCTTCTGCGATCCCCGCCTCAACGCCACCCAGGCGCTGGAGCTGGCCTTCCTGGTGGCCGAGGAGATCAAGAAGGAAATGGCCTCGCGCCCCAAGCTGGACGACGACGAAGCCGCCGAAGCGGCGGAGTAAAGGTGCAGGGCGAGGAAGCTCGTCTGGAAATCGTCCGCATGCTGATTGCATGCCGTGGCGATCCGGAGCTTCTTCGCATCCGGCTGAACGGATTTCCTTTCGACTATGAGGAAGAACCGGTCGCGCTCACCGCCACGGACATCCTGAATGTTATCCGGCGGATGCGCACAGGCGACCTGACATTCGATCAGGGCGTGGCCTGGGCAAATGCTGTCGAATTCAGGGATGACATCAGGATTTCCGCATCAACTGAAGAGCGGGAAGCCGGTTTGCATGACGCCCTGTTTCTCCTTTCGACGCCGAAAATATCCGGGCTGACAGAAGGGGAAGTGCTTGAGCAGGTCGAAATCTTCCTGCCTGCAAGCATAGCAGTTCGATTATTTGGGCCTGCCTGCCATGCCGAAAGGCGCGCAATCGGAACTGGACGTTCATCCCGCGCATTCCTAAATCTGTTTCCTCCGGGATTACAGATTGGAGTGCACGGGATGATCGACCTCTATTACTGGCCAACCCCCAACGGCCACAAGATCACGATATTCCTCGAAGAAACCGGCTTGCCGCACAAGATCGTGCCGGTGAACATCGGCAAGGGCGACCAGTTCCAGCCCGATTTCCTCAAGATTTCCCCCAACAACCGCATGCCTGCCATTGTCGATCATGATCCGGCCGATGGCGGCGCGCCGCTGTCGGTCTTCGAATCCGGCGCGATCCTGCTTTATCTCGCGGAGAAGACCGGCAAGTTTCTGCCCAAGGATCTGCGCGGGCGGTTTGAAACGCTGCAATGGCTGTTCTGGCAGATGGGCGGCCTGGGGCCGATGGCGGGGCAGAACGGGCATTTCAACGCCTATGCGCCGGAAAAAATCCCCTATGCCATCGAGCGCTACACCAAGGAGACGGGCCGCCTTTATGGCGTGCTCAACAAACGTCTGGCTGACCGCGACTATATCGCGGGGGATTATTCGATTGCCGACATGGCCAGCTATCCGTGGATCGTGCCGCACCAGAGCCACAAGCAAAACCTCGACGAGTTTCCCAATATCAAGCGCTGGTTCGAGCGCATCAAGGCAAGGCCCGCCGTGGAACGCGCCTATAATGGCGTGGCCCCGTCCTATTCAAAGCCGATGACCGACGAAGAGCGCAAAGTGCTGTTCGGCCAGAGCGCCTCGACGGTGAAGGCCTAGCCCGCCCGGAACGGTTCCGGGTCGGCCTGGCGGTTGCCCCGGAACTCCATCAGGATATGGCCGAACAGGGCCAGGAGCACGATGGCGCCGCCGATCAGCGTGGCGGCATTGGGCGTTTCGCCCAGCACCAGCCACACCCAGAAGGGCGTGAACGGCACTTCCAGCGCCGCCAGGAGCGTTGCTTCCGCCGCAGGCACGCGGCGCGATCCGAACGTATAAAGCGCCAGCCCCATGGCGTTCTGGATGACGCCGAAGGCGGCGGAGAGCCAGAAATCCTGCCCGCTGATCCTGAACGGCTGCGCGAAGAAGAAGCAGAACGCCGAACAGAGCCACGCGGAAGCGCCCATGGCCGGCAGCATCGGCACATCGCGGTTGCCGCGCATGATGGTGGTGAAACTCGCCATGCTCAGCGTCATCAGCACCGCCAGCCCCTTGCCGATCAGGCTTCCGCCCCACGGGCTGCCCCACAGCATGATTGCCACGCCGATCAGCGCCACCGCGGCGGCGATGAGCGTCGAGCGCGTGGGTCTTTCGCCCAGCAGCAGATAGGCCATCCCCGCCGTCACGAAGGGCACCGTGGCATAGATCACCATGGCATCGGCAACCGTGGTGAAGCGGTAGGCGCCGATGCCCGTCACCATGCCCATGGCGGAAAAGAACGCCACGCCCAGCGACGGTAGCCTCATGCGCTTGAGAATTCCCAGCGCATTGCCGCGTTCCAGTGCGAAGAACAGCAGGAACACCGCCGAGCCGGAAAAGATGCCGCGCCAGAACAGCATGGTCATCAGGTCCGCGCCGATGAAGCGCGTGAACAGTCCGGCGGATGACCAGAACAGCGCGCACAGCGCCACGAGGATCAGCCCGATGCGGTGCGATCTGCGGCTTTCGGTCATCACACCCTCGCCTCGCTGCGGCGGAACTCGCGCAGCACATAGCCGAGCAGCGCCGAGAACACGATAGTTCCGCCGATAATCGTCCAGATGTCCGGCGTTTCGTTGAACACAAGCCACACCCAGAAGGGGGTGAGCGGCACTTCCAGCGCGGCGATCAGCGTCGCCTCTGAAGCCGGGATGCGGCGCGAGCCCAGCGTATAAAGCACCAGCCCCATGGCGTTCTGCACCGCGCCGAACAGGGCGGAGAGCCAGAAATCGCGCGCGCTGATTTCCATCGGATGCGCCCAGAAGAAACAGATCGCGGCGCTCAGCCAGGATGAAGCGCCCATGGCGGGCAGCATCGGCACGGTTTTCTCGCTCCGGATGATGGTGGTCAGCAGCGCCATGCACAGCGTCATCACCACGGCCAGCGCCTTGCCCAGCAGGCTGCCGCCCCAGTCGCTTCCCGCCAGCATGATGGTGACGCCGGTGAGCGCCACGGCACTGGCCACCAGCGTGGCGTAAGAGGCGCGTTCGCGCAGGAAAAGCCATGCCGTGCCTGCCGTCACGAAGGGCACGGTGGCATAGATCACCATGGCCTCGGCGATTGTCGTGTAACGGAACGCGCCAATGCCGGCGATGAGGCCCATGGCGGAAAAGAAGGTCACGCCCAGCGACGAAAGCCCAAGGTTCTTGAGGATCGGAACGGCGTTGCCGCGCTCCATCAGGAAGAACACCGCCAGCACCATGCCGCCCGAAAAAATCCCGCCCCAGAACAGCATGGTCATCAGGTCGGCGGAAATTGCCCGCGTGAAGAAGCCCGACAGCGACCAGAACAGCGCCGACGCTCCCACGAGGATCAGGCCGGTGCGGTGTGATGCACGGTCCCCGGCGTTCATGCGCTGCGCGCCTTCAGCAGATTGATGGTGTTGGCGGCGAGAATGAGGATGGCCCCGATGATGGACCATAAATCAATGCCCTCGGCATAGAGCCAGAAGCCCACCAGTGCCGTCAGCGGCAGGCGCAGGAAGTCCATCGGCATCACGATGGTGGCATCGGCCAGCGAAATGGCTTTCGACAGGCAGTAATGCGACACTGTTCCGGCAATCGCCACCACGGCAATCCATGGCCAGGCCGTCACGGGCGGCGAAACCCATGTCAGATAAGTTGGAACGGCACCCAGAATGCTCTGCATACTGAACATCATGAAGATCACGGTCAGCGCCGTGTCGCGCCTTGTGATGTATTTGGTCAGCGTCACGGTGCAGGCGAACAGCAGCGCCGCCGCCAGCGCCACGGCATGGCCCGTATCCGCCGTATGTCCGGGCTTGACGATCATCAGCACCCCGGTGAAGCCCACCACCAGAGCAAAAACCTTCGGCACCGTCATCCGCTCGCCCAGGAAGGCGGTGGCCAGAATGGCGATCCACAGCGGCATGGTGAACTCGATGGCGATCACCTCGGCGAGCGGGATCAGCATGATGGCCGAGAACCACGCATATTGCCCGCCATAGTGCAGCGTGTTGCGGATGGCGTGGAGCTTGAGCTGCGAGAGCCTTGGCCGGATGCCGCCATTGGCCAGCACGAAGGGCAGCAGGATCAGCGTGGCGATGACGCTCCGGAACATCATCAGCTCGAAGACCGACATGGCATGGGTCAGCTCGCGCCCCGCCACGGTGGTGGAGAGCGTGGCCGTCAGCCAGCCCGCCATCCACAGCGCCGCCCGCCCGATCTGCTGCTGTTGCCCGGCCACGTCCTTCGAGTTCTCTCCCCGGCCCATGGATAGCCGGGGGCGCAAGCCCGGAACAGGCTGGAAACGGCATGGCAACCCTGCTTTTGCTTAAGGCTTGACGGAAAAACCGCGCTGACGCATGGTGCGCGCGCAATGACGACCGCCCGCGCCAAAGCTGCGATTTGCAGCGCCATTATTTGCAGCTAGCCGAAAACCGCTGGCAGGGCGCCGCTTGACTTGAACCTCAGATGAAGCGATCCCCGGGCCGGCAAGCGCCCCGAGGACCATGATGCCGCTTCGCCTCTACAACACGCTGACGCGCCAGAAGGAAGAGTTCCAGCCGCTCGATAAGGAGCGGGTGCGCATGTATGTCTGCGGCCCCACCGTCTATGACTTTGCCCACATCGGCAACGCCCGCCCGGTCATCGTGTTCGACGTGCTGTTCCGCCTGCTCCGCCATCTCTATGGCGAAAGCCATGTCACCTACGTGCGCAACATCACCGATGTGGACGACAAGATCAACGCACGGGCTTTGCGTGATTTCCCAGATTTGCCGCTCAACGATGCCATCCGCAACGTCACCGAAAAGACGGCCAGCCAGTTCTTCGCCGACGTGAAAGCGCTGGGCTGCCTCGATCCCACCGTTCAGCCGCGCGCCACCGACAATATCCCCGGCATGATCGAGATGATCCGTGCACTGATCGCGCGCGGCCATGCCTATCAGGCGGGCAGCGAAGTGCTGTTCAGCGTGCCCTCGATGCCGGACTATGGCGCGCTGTCGCAGCGGCGGCTGGAAGACCAGCAGGCGGGTGCGCGCGTGGCGGTGGACGCCCACAAGCGCGATGCCGCGGACTTCGTGCTGTGGAAGCTTTCAAGCCCCGAGGAACCCGGCTGGGACAGCCCCTGGGGCCGCGGCCGCCCCGGCTGGCACATCGAATGCTCGGCGATGAGCAGCCGCTATCTGGGCGAGGTCTTCGACATCCACGGCGGCGGCCTCGATCTCATCTTCCCCCACCACGAAAACGAAATCGCCCAATCCCGCTGCGCCTTCGGAACGAGCGTGATGGCCAGAACCTGGATGCACAACGGCTTCCTGCAGGTCGAAGGTCAGAAAATGTCCAAGAGCCTTGGGAATTTCGTGACGATCAATGATGTGCTGCAGGAGTGGCCGGGAGAGTTCGCCCGATATTCAATGTTATTGACTCATTACAGACAACCTATTGACTGGACGCGATCCAAATTGATCGAGGCCAGAAGTAGTCTGCAAAAGTTCCAGAAATGGTATGTGCCGCTGGAAATCGGCTTCTCGGCAGACTACGATCAATCAGCCGTTGATGTTGAAGTGTTGGAATCGCTTCAGGACGATCTAAGCACGCCAGAAGCGTTTTCCGCTCTGCACAGATTGGCGACTGATCTTGCTAATCCCGCACTGCAATCTCGTCCTGATCATAACAAGCGCTTATCTGAGTTTTCTCGTTCGTTGGACTTGCTCGGACTAGCGCCGCGAAAACAGCTAGTTGATATAGACGCAACGCGCGTTGACGCCTTCATCTCCGCCCGCCTCGAAGCCCGCAAGGCGAAGAACTGGGCGGAGAGCGACCGCATCCGCGATGAACTGGCCGCCATGGGCATCGCCATCAAGGACAACAAGGACGGCACCACCAGCTGGGAGGTGAAGCGATGAGCATCACCTTTTCGCCTTCCCCCCTCGCGGGGGAAGGTGGATCGCGCGTGAGCGCGAGACGGATGAGGGGGAGAGGGGCGTCTCGCGAAATGGTCCAGTGGACCATTTCGAGCCCCGAACGCCCGGAGCGCAAGCGCAGGGCCGGGAGAGCGGCAGCCGTCAGCGTGACCCCTCATCCGGCGCTCCGCGTCACCTTCTCCCGCAGGGGGAGAAGGGCATGAAAGAGGTATGGCGGGACAAGTTGCCGTTTCCAAAACGCTGGCTCTGGTACATCGCGCTGAAACTCATCGTGATCGCGCTTGCCGTCTATCTCATCCTGCACTGGAAGGGGCTGCTCTGATGCAGCCCGGAAAAAGAAAATAACATGGAACGTCTCTATCTCTTCGATACCACGCTGCGCGATGGGCAGCAGACGCCGGGGGTGGATTTCTCGGTGGATGACAAGCTCGTGGTGATGGGCCTGCTCGACCAGCTTGGCGTTGATTACATCGAGGGCGGCTTTCCCGGCGGCAACCCGACGGATACGGCGCTGTTCGCCGAGGAGCGCCCAACCCGCGCCACCTTCACCGCCTTCGGCATGACCAAGCGGCCGGGTCGTTCCGTCTCGAATGACGCGGGCCTCCAGCAGATCCTCGCCGCGAAAGCGAAGGCCGCCTGCTTCGTGGCCAAGTCCTGGGATTATCACGTGCGCGTGGCGCTGGGCTGCACCAATGACGAAAACCTCGACGCGATCCGCCAGACGGTGGAGGCCGCCCGCGCCGCAAGCAAGGAAGTGCTGATCGACTGCGAGCATTTCTTCGATGGCTTCAAGGCCAACCCGGATTATGCGCTGGCCTGTGCCAGTGCCGCTTATGATGCAGGCGCGCGCTGGGTGGTGCTGTGCGACACCAATGGCGGCACGCTGCCGTCGGAAGTGCGCGCAATCGTCCGTACCGTGACGAAATCCGTGCCGGGATCGCATTTGGGCATCCACGCCCACAATGACACCGAGCAGGCGGTGGCCAATTCGCTGGCCGCGGTGGAGGAGGGCGTGCGCCAGATCCAGGGCACGCTGAACGGCATCGGCGAGCGCTGCGGCAATGCCAACCTGATCTCCATCATCCCGACGCTGGTGCTGAAACCCTTCTTCCGCGAGCGTTTCGAGACGGGCGTTTCGGCGGAGAGGCTGGAGCAGGTCACCCATGTGTCACGGAGCTTCGATGAGCTTCTGAACCGCGCCCCCTTCGCGCAGGCGCCTTATGTCGGCAAGAGCGCCTTCGCCACCAAGGCCGGCATCCACGCCTCGGCGATCCTGAAAGAACCCGAAACCTATGAGCACGTCACGCCCGAAAGCGTCGGCAACCGCCGCCGCATGCTGGTGTCTGATCAGGCGGGGAAATCCAACCTCATCGCCGAACTGCAGCGGATCGGCATGGCCGTGGCGAAGGATGATCCGCGCCTCGATGCGCTGCTCCGCGATGTGAAGGAGCGCGAGGCGCAGGGCTATGCCTATGACGGCGCCGATGCCTCTTTCGAGCTTCTGGCCCGGCGCACGCTGGGCAGCGTGCCGCATTATTTCGATGTCGTGTCCTTCCGCGTCATCGTCGAGGAGCGCGAGAAGGAGATGGTCTCCGAAGCCGTGGTGAAAGTGAAGGTGGGCGATGAAACCTTCCTCAACGCGGGCGAGGGCAACGGCCCGGTGAACGCGCTCGACGTGGCGCTGCGCAAAGACCTGGGCCGCTTCCAGCGCTTCATCGAGGACATGGAGCTGGCCGATTTCAAGGTGCGCATCCTCAATGGCGGCACGGGGGCGACGACCCGCGTGCTGATCGAAAGCCGCGATGCACAAGGCAACCGCTGGTTCACCGTCGGCGTGTCGCCCAATATCGTTGACGCTTCTTTCCAGGCGCTGTCGGATGCCATCATCTACAAGCTGCTGCATGAAGGCGTCCAAGGCGACTGACATGCGGGCCGCTCATGCGTGACATGACAAGCCGGGGTTTGCCCGAAGCCGGGCCAAAGCCTATGCGCATGCCATGTCCGCCATTCCCGAAGCCGCCGTGCCCGCCCGTTCGATGACAGAGTCCGAAAAGGGCGTGCTGCTGGCCGTCCTCGCCCATCTCGTGTGGGGCGGCATGGCGTTTTATTTTGGCCTCATGCGGCACATCTCGCCGGTGGAGATCGCCGTCCACCGCGGCCTGTGGTCGCTCCCCATCGCCTTCGGCCTCGTGTGGTATCTCGGCCAATGGCGCGATGTGATGAAGGCGGTGTCGAACCCCCGCATGCTGGCCACGCTGGCCCTCACCTCCGGCCTTATCGTTTTCAACTGGGGCTTCTATATCTGGTCTATCCAGGCGGGGCGCACGCTCGAATCGAGCCTCGGCTATTTCATCAACCCGCTGCTCAACGTGGTGATGGGCTATCTCTTCCTCGGCGAACGCTTCACGAAGCCGCAGATCGTGGCGCTGGCGCTGGCGGTCATCGCCGTGCTGGTGCAAACGGTGGCGGCGGGCGTGTTCCCGTGGCTGGGGCTGATGCTGGCCTCCACCTTCTGCCTCTATGGCTTCCTGCGCAAAACCATTCCGGTCGGCCCCACGCAGGGCTTCTTCATTGAAGCCGCCATCATCGCGCTGCCGCTTCTCGGCGCACAATGGTGGCTCATGGAAAAGGGCCAGGCATTTTTCGGCACCGACGTGAAGGACACGCTGATGCTCATCGGCTGCGGCGTGATGACGACAGCGGCCTTGACCCTCTTCGCCGCCTCGATCCGCCGCATCCGCTATTCCACCGCCGGCCTCCTGCAATATATCTCGCCGTCGCTGGTATTCCTCACCGCCGTCTTCGCCTTCCACGAGCCGATCAACATCTGGAAACTCATCTCCTTCGCCATCATCTGGCTGGCCCTCGCCATCTTCTCGGTCTCCGCCTTCCGGGCAAGGCCCGCGGCTGAGCCTGTGTAGCGGGCAGAAGCGGCTGCCCTCGCCTCTGAACGGAGCAGACACAACGCCCCACCGCACCATCCGTCATGCCTGCGCAGGCAGGCATCCCGCTTTGTTCATGGGCTATTGCCGTATGAGATTAGTGGTTTAATCCATTGACGTGATGTGTTGCGCCGTGGGAAATTCCGGCATCACAGAAGTTCCTGCAATCTTGCTATGAAGAATTGCTTGCGCATTTGTCCGGAGTCTAGCCGAACATGTTTGCTTATCGATTTCTGTCGGCAGACGCGCAGGTTCTCAGCAAACTCTCAACACGCATTTTTCTCAACTTTCTGATTTTAATGGTGTGTTATGCAGCGCCCGCCAAAAGCGAGGAAGCCTATCATGCCGATGTCTTCTTTGAATATTTTTTGATGAATATCTATCCGAACGTGCCGCAGCATAAAGTTATTGTTGTGGGGCCGGGAGGATATTGGCAGCCGAATTGGTCTGCTGCGACCAAACAAGACGCAACGGAAAAGGCGCTTCAGTTCTGCAATGAGGCGGCAGCACAGGATTTTCCAGAGTTGAAGGATAAAGCCTGCCGCGTCTTGGTTGAAGACAATGACTTCAAGTTAAAGTTTGTTACGGTAGGCGGAGGGTTAAATGATATCGCCAAAGGCGATGATATTCCTCTCAAGGCAGGGCCCTCATGGAAGCCTGCCGGGAAGCCGCGCGGAATTGTCCTTTTCGAGCTCGGCTGCAATTGGCTGCAAGGCGTTTCCGGGTGGCAAATCGCCTGGGCCGATTTCTATACGAGCTTAGGTTATCTTGTGTTTATGCCGGATAGCTTTGCAGAACAGCGCCCTGAAGAAGTGTGCGGAACCCCGAAGAACAGGGCGGATGACAGGACAGCTATCTTTAAGATTCGTATGGCGCAGGCCCGCCGTTCTGTTGCAACGCTGCGGCGGCAATTTCCGGGGCTTCCGATCATTCTTCAAGGTCATTCCGAAGGTGGCGGTGTCGTTCAGGGCTTGGGCACGAAGGTTGATGGGATCATCGTAACCGGAGCGCAATGCGGGTTTGGAAACAGTTTTGCACTGAACGTCGCGAAAAAAGTGCCGCTTCTTGTCATCGCGGGGTCGGACGATCCTTTTGCGGCCAGCGCTAAGACAAGCAAATCCTTTTCCGCCTACTGCAACAATCTGATCGGCAACGTAAAAGCCGAGACATTGTCAGTTGCGGGACATGGGCACGACGTTGCTCCCTGGTGGCCCGGAGTTTCCGAGGCTTTGGGAAAGTTTCTCAAGGCCAATCCAGTAGCCATTTCTCATAATCCTGAGCCGTCGAGTGAGAGGGCCGATGATCAGTCAAATGATTTTCTGGAATACAAAACCGCGTCACCGCATAAGGCCTGGGCGCAATACGGAACCACAAGAGCCTATGCGGCAGGTGCGGCCACCGGCGCCGATGCGGCAGAATACGCGCTATTTTCTTGCGACAACTTGTTGAAAGTCAATCCTTATACAACTCCGAACAGACAACATGTTTGCAAAATTCTAGATATCGACAGTGAAACCTTTGGGCGCTGATGCCGCGTTGCATCTTTCTTCATGCATACGTGTAAGTGTGAACGCTATTTCGTTGCGAGAGTTGGAAAATATTTCCGTCCCAGTTGGGCCCCATACATGACGACGGCAGCGCCGAATCCGATGGCGCAGAAGGCTTGCATGACGGCCGCGCTGATCAGCAGCAGGTCATCCCCGGCGTAACATCTCGTGTCGACAATACATGGGTTGCTACCGAAGCCGCCAAAGTTGAGATGGCCGGTAAATCCGCAGTAAGCGCACCAGAGGGAGAAAAGTATCCTGATCACCAATCCTGGTGTCGAGTGAGGTGGAGACACCACCCTGTTGAGGGTGGCACGGGCGTTTTGGGCGCGCTGCTCCGGTGCCAGGCGCCTTCGCATGATGAATGTGAGGATGGCTAGAATGGCAAATGCCACAAACCATAACGCCATCATGGCTTCGATCTTGAGGCTTTCTGCAGGCGGAATATCCCAGGATGCTCTTGCAAGCCGGAAATTACCGATCCACGGAAAAATAGGCCGCGCCGTCGCCGAAAACGCTGTGGCGATTGCTGCTGTGATGCCATCCGCTGATGTTATATTGGCAAATGCGACGGACAATCCGAGAACCAAGACGGTCGCCGCGAAATACGAAATATATTTGCCAGCCGTCACACGCGAGGTCACGCCATAAAAACCCTCGATGCCGCGTTGAGAAATGCGTGAGGGGCGGGTGGACCATGCGGTGGCGAGAACGAGAACAACAAAAAATACAAAGAACCCATACCAGGCAAAACGGGTCACAGCGCTTGAGTTGACGACCAGCATCGGCGGCATCAGGAAAAGCGCCATCCACACGATGGTTGCGATATTTTCCCGCCGCCATGTTGCGCGGCGTCCGGCTTCATTGTCCTGATCTGGCGGCATCACGGGAACATCCGTCTCGAAGTTCTCCTGTGTAAGTTAGTCTCGGCTATCCGGCAATGGCGCCTCGGCTTGCTCCACCATCCTCACCAATCCCACTTTCACCTCCACCGGAAGCGCCGCGATCAGCCTTCGCCGCGCTTTGGCCTCGTGCCGGCCGAGGCTGCGGGCGAGGGTGAGGCCTGAGCGCGTGGCGGCGGGGGCGTTGCGGCCCCTTCGGGTGAGCAAGCCCAGCTCCTCCAACGCTTTCACCGTGCGGTTTACCTGCGCCCGGTCCATGCCCACGGCTTCAGCCAGCGCCCGCTGGCTCTCAGGCCTGTCCCGCACGATGGCGCGGAGCAGGCGGGCTTGTGTCCGCGTCAGGGTGGCGGAGGCCAGCGCGTCCTCCTCCGCCTGCCGCCATGCCGCGAGAAAGGGCCACAGCCGTTTCAGCGCCCGCTTCACCTCGCCCGGCGAAGGCTCGGGCTCGGGAGCCTTGGGGAGGGGCGGGTGGACACTGAGGCGGAGAATGGTCACTAGGATAATATTCCATAATGAATTGACAGAGTCAATCCCGCCGGCCGCAAAATGGCATCTTTACACCTCCGAAAATCAACGAAAAATCACGCTACAACGGGCATTTTTGCGCGGAAATGCATCCAAAAGTGCAATGATTCCGGCCTTGGGAAATGTTTCACATGAAACATCGTAGGGGCAAAAATTTATGCCTACATTTTGGAGATCAGGATTTCCTGCGGCACCTTTTCGGGCGAGAGCTTGAGGCGGCGCTCGAAGGCGGGCACCACATCTTTCGCCTCCTTCACCACGTCCATGGTGAAGTCCATGCCCTCGCGGATGAACTTCTCGGCCCGCATGTGGTCGAGCAGCGTCACCAGCGGGTCCCAATAGCCCTCGATATTGCACAGGATGATGGGCTTCCGGTGCTGGCCCAATTGCGCCCAGGTGGAGATTTCTGCCAGTTCCTCCAGCGTGCCAAGGCCGCCGGGCAGCGCCACGAAGCCGGAAGACCTGGCGAACATCGTCATCTTGCGCTCATGCATGTCATTGGTCACGATGAGTTCGTTGGTGTTGGTCAGCATGCGCTCGCGGCTGGCGAGGAAGGTCGGGATAATGCCCGTCACATGGCCGCCGCCGTCCAGCACGGCCCTTGCCGTTTCGCCCATCAGCCCCACGCTGCCGCCGCCATAGACGAGGCCGATCCCGGCCTTCGCCATCTCGGTGCCAAGCGCCCGTGCCGCCTCCAGATAGGCGGGGTTGCGGCCGTTGCCGGAACCGCAATAGACGCAAAGCTTACGGGATGGAGACATTGACGGGACCTCTTTCACGGGGTGATGCGCAGCATTCCCGGCGGATTGCCAGCGAAATCTTTGCAGAAATGCGCGCCGGGCCTTAATAAGGCCATCAGCACCCGCGAGCGAGGGCATTATTCGCCACAGGGGCGGATGACAGGATCGGACGGCCCGACATGAGTGAGATGAAGCCCAAAACCCCGCTGGCCATTGTGGGGGGTATTGCTGCGGCCGCCATTGCCGCCGTGATCGGAATGCAGGCGCGCGAACACTGGATGCCGCCGGATCAGCTCGCCACCGTCGGCACCGAGAAGACCCTGAACGGCCAGCAACAGGCGCAGAACGGCAGTACCGCCGCCGAACAGCCGGGGACGGCCACCACAACAACGGCAGCGGCCACCACCGATACCGCCGCCCCCGCCAAGTCAGAAACGCCAGCCGAAACAAAGGTTGCGGCGGTCGAGCAGCCCGCCCCCGCCGCCAAGGTGGAGCCGGCGACGGTTGAGGCGAAAGCCCCCGGCACGCCCACCTTCGATACCGTGCGCGTCGAGAAAACCGGCGATGCGCTGATCGCCGGCCGCGCCGATCCGGGCGCCAAGGTCACGGTGATGCTGGACGGCAAGGCGATCGGCGATGCGGTGGCCAATTCCGATGGCGCCTTCGTGGTGACGCCCGACAAGGCGCTGCCGCCCGGCAGCGGTTCGCTGACGCTGGAAGCCACGGATGGAGACGCCGGAGCGGCGAAGAAGTCCGATCAATCCGTCGCCGTCATCGTGCCGGGCGAGGCCAAGACCGATGCGCTGGTCGCGGTCATCAGCCCCGACGCGCCGACCAGGATTCTCCAGAAACCCGCCGCCGAAACCGCCGTGGCCGAAGCGCCCGCCGCCACTGTGACGGCCACCGATACCTCCAACAAGACCGCTATTGTTGCCAAATTGCCCATCGGCAACAAGCCGGTGAGCCTTGATGCCGTGGATTATGATGCCAAGGGCAACATCGTCTTCTCCGGCAGCGGCACGCCCGGCAGCACGGCCAGGCTTTATGTCGACAACACCCGCGCCGGGGATGCGGTGACGGGGGATGACGGCACCTGGACCTTCGCGGGCTCCGCACCCATCGGCCCCGGCAAGCATACGCTCCGCGTTGATGGGCTTGATGCGCAAGGCAAGGTCAAAAGCCGCATTGAGTTGCCCTTCTTCCGCGAAGAGCAGACCAAGGTGGCCTCCGCCGCCACCAGCGATGCGCCGGGAAGCGGCACGGCCGAGCCGAAGGATGGCCGCGTCGTGATCCAGCCCGGCAACAATCTCTGGCGCATCTCGCGGGTGATCTATGGCGAAGGCACCAAGTTCACGGTGATCTTCGAGGCCAACAAAGACCGCATCCGCAATCCCGACATGATCTATCCCGGCCAGGTTTTCGCCACGCCGGGCGTGGTGGCGCCGGAAAAGATCGATCCTCTGCGCCGCGATCCCCTGCAGCCCGGCGAAACCACGGCAACGCCTTGAAATCATGACGCGTAAGACCCCGCCATCGCCCGCCGGGCTCGCCCTGGGCGATGGTGACCAGTGGGCGATCATCAGGGATTTGCTGCCCTATCTCTGGCCGGAAGGTCGGCCCGATCTCAAGCTGCGCGTCATCATCGCCATGGTGGCGCTGCTGCTGTCCAAGATCGTGACGGTGGCAACCCCCTATTTCTTCAAATACGCAACCGATGGCCTGAGCGCCAAGGGGGGGACAACAGCCATCGCGCTCGGCCTGCCGCTCATCATGGTGCTGGCCTATGGCATTGGCCGGGTGCTGATGGTGGCCCTGGCGCAATTGCGCGACGCGATCTTCGCCAAGGTGGGGCAGCGCGCGGTGCGCGAGGTGTCGATCCGCACCTTCCGGCATCTGCATATGCTGTCACTCAAATTCCATCTCGAACGGCGCACCGGCGGCCTGTCGCGCATCGTCTCGCGCGGCACGGCAGGCATCGACACGGTGCTGCGCTTTTCGCTGTTCAACACCTTCCCGACGCTCCTTGAAATCGGGCTGGTGGCGGGGGCGCTGTGCTGGTCCTTCGGCTGGCTCTACGCCGCCGTCGTCCTGGTGACGATTTTCTGCTATATCCTCTTCACTTACCTCGCCACCGAATGGCGCATCAACATCCGCCGCACCATGAACGAGGCTGATAATGACGCCAGCACCAAGGCCATCGACAGCCTGCTGAATTTCGAGACGGTGAAGTATTTCGGCAACGAGGCGCATGAGTGGACGCGCTACGACGTGTCGATGGCGAAATATGAGAAGGCGGCGGTCAAGACCTGGATTTCGCTGGCGACGCTGAACGCCGGGCAGGCGGCGATCTTCTCGGTGGGCCTCACCCTCGTCATGGCCATGGCGGCGGTGGCGATTTCGCAAGGCAAGGCGAGCGTCGGCGATTTCGTGATGATCAACGCGCTGATGATCCAGCTTTACATGCCATTGAATTTCATCGGTTCCTCCTACCGGGAGATCAAGCAGGGGCTGATCGACGTGGAGCAGATGTTCAAGCTGCTGCGCACCAATATCGAGGTGGCCGACAAGCCGGGCGCCGTGCCGCTCACGGTTTCGGCGGGTGAAGTGGCGTTCGATCATGTGAGCTTTGCCTATGACCGGGAACGCCCGATCCTGAAGGATTTTTCGCTCCGCGTGACGCCCGGCCATACGGTGGCTATCGTCGGGCCTTCCGGTGCTGGCAAATCAACGATCTCGCGCTTGCTGTTCCGCTTTTATGACGTTTTGGCTGGGCATATTCTGATCGACGGGCAGGATATTGCCGGGGTAACGCAGAGCTCGCTCCGCGCCGCCATTGGCATGGTGCCGCAGGATACCGTGCTGTTCAACGACACCATCCGCTACAACATCCGCTACGGCAGGCCGGACGCCACCGACGAAGAGGTGGAAGCAGCGGCAAAACTGGCGCAAATTCATGAGTTCATCATGAGCCTGCCGCAGGGCTATGACGCGCTGGTGGGCGAGCGCGGCCTCAAGCTCTCGGGCGGCGAAAAGCAGCGCGTGTCGATTGCCCGCACCATTCTCAAAGGCCCGCCGATCCTCATTCTCGACGAGGCCACCTCGGCCCTGGACAGCCGCACCGAGCAGGACATCCAGAACGCGCTGAAAACGGTTTCTGCGGGCCGCACGACGCTGGTGATCGCCCACCGGCTTTCAACCGTTGTCGATGCTGACGAGATCATCGTGCTGGAAAAGGGCGTGATCGCCGAGCGTGGCACCCATCGCAGCCTGCTGCGCAGGAAGGGCATTTACGCCAGCATGTGGAACCGCCAGCGCGAGGTGGACGAGGCGCGCGCCAGGCTGAAAGAGGCTGGTGAAGCGGAGATGGCAGAGGCGGGCGAGTAAGATTTGGGTCACCCTGATCGCTGACCCGCCATTAAGCCTCACTCCGCAAATTCAAATCGAATAAGCCTCAAATGCCGGGTTTCTTGCCATTTGTTCATATTCGGCGGGCATGATCGCTTCATGCCACAGGGGGATGCGGTACCGGCAGGTGGAACAGCCGGGGCGCATCAAGGCGGCAAACACGCACCATAAAACAACGGTGCACACATGGGGCACGGGGGTGGGGACCTTCCGTGCCCCATGGCGTTTGGGCCTGTCGAATATCTTTGCAAAGCCTGTTTGAGCGGCTAGAGCATGCCCTCATGTCCATCGTCGATAGTATCCAGAAATCATTCGTGCCGATCCACCGTGAGGGGTGGCGGTTCATTGCCATTTTCGCCGCCGTCACGCTCGTGCTGTTCTGGCTGAACCTGACGCCGCTTGGCTGGCTGGGTGTGATCCTGACGCTGTGGTGCGCCTATTTCTTCCGCGATCCCGAGCGGGTGACGCCATTGCGCGCCGGGCTTGTCATTTCGCCCGCCGATGGCGTGGTGAGTGCGATCGAGCAGGTGATGCCACCGTCCGAACTCGACCTTCCGCGCGAGGCCATCACTCGCATCTCGGTGTTCATGAACGTGTTCGACGTGCATGTGAACCGGGCACCCGTGGATGGCATGATCCGCCGCATCGCCTATGTGCCGGGAAAGTTCATCAACGCCGAACTCGACAAGGCGAGCGAGGACAATGAGCGCCAGGCGCTGACACTGGACATGGCCGATGGCCGCCGCATCGGCGTGGTGCAGATCGCCGGCCTCGTCGCGCGGCGCATCGTGAAATTCGTTGGCGAGGGCGATCATCTGGCGGCTGGGCAGCGCTTCGGCCTGATCCGCTTCGGCAGCCGGGTGGACGTTTACTTGCCCAAAGGCGCAGGCGCGCTTGTCAGTACCGGCCAGCGGGCCATTGCGGGTGAAACCGTGCTGGCCGATCTCGCCTCCAGCGAAGGCGAACGCATGGCAAGGCGCAGCTGATGGACGAGGAGCATCCGCTCGACAACATGCGCTCGCCGCGCTTCAAGCGCGTGCCGGTGCGCTTCCTTCTTCCCAACCTCATCACGCTGCTGGCGCTGTGCAGCGGCATCACGGCGATCCGCCTGGGCGTTCAGGGGCGGTTTGAGTTGGCGGTGGGTGCGGTGATGATCTCGATCATCCTCGACGCCGTGGACGGGCGGCTGGCGCGATTCCTCAAAGGCACATCGCGCTTCGGGGCCGAACTCGAACTCGCTGGCCGATTTCGTGAATTTCGGCGTGGCCCCGGCCATGCTGCTCTATTTCTGGATCCTCAACCGGCTGCACACCTTCGGCTGGATCATTGCACTTATGCTGGCCATCTGCTGCGCTCTCAGGCTGGCAAGATTGAACGTGGCGCTGGATGATCCGAACAAGCCGGCTTGGGCGGCGGGTTTCTTTACCGGCGCCCCCGCACCAGCGGGTGCAGGCCTTGCCATGCTCCCCATGTATCTGGGCTTTCAGGGTTTCGTCTATGAGGGCCGGGGATATGCTCTGCTCGTCGCCGTCTATGTGGCTGCCGTGGCGATCCTGATGGTGAGCAAGGTGCCGACCTTTTCCGGCAAGACATTGGGTCGCTATATTCCCCGCGACATGGTGCTGCCGATCCTTGGGCTCACCGCGCTCGCCATCGTGCTGCTGATTTCCTATCCGTGGGAAACCCTCACAATTTTCGGGATTCTCTATCTCGGCATGATCCCCTTTGGTATCCGCAGTTACCGCCGCCACAAGGCGGCGGACGCCAAAGCCTCAGCGGGCTAGCACGCGGTCGAGGTCGCGGCAGATATCCCTTGCCGCTTCAATCCCCACCGACAGCCGGAACACGCCGTCGCCCGCATAGCTCCGGTAGCGGCGAAGCTGTTCTTCATCATGGCGGAAGGTGGTGCGCTCGATATCATCGGTGGAAATCCAGCAGACCAGGCTCCGGTGATGGCCAAGCGAGAACGGCATAGTGGATGACCTCAAGCTCCTTCACCATGCGGCGCGCCGCCTCGACGCCCGGCTCATGGGTCTGGAAGGTCATCATGCCGGAGAAATTGCGCATCTGCTGTTTGGCCAGCGCATGCTGGGGATGGGACGCGAGGCCGGGATAGAAAACGCGCTTCACCGCCGGATGAGCTTCGAGGTGGCGGGCCACGGCCAACGCCAACTCTTCATGGGCGCGCATGCGGAGGGGCAGCGTCGCAGCGCCACGCAGGATCAGCCAGGCATTGAAGGGTGACAGCACGCCGCCGAAATGGACACTCGCTTCAAGGTTTAGCGCATCGAGATCGCGCTTTCTGCCGATCACCGCGCCGCCCATCGCATCGCCATGGCCGCCGATATATTTGGTGAGCGAATGCACCACGAAATCGGCTCCAAGTGCGATTGGATTGGTGCCGATGGGCGAGGCGAAGGTAGAATCGACAACCACGTCGCGCACGCCTTTCGCGTGGGCGAGCTTTGAGAGGAGCGCGATGTCGCACAGCCGCATCGTCGGGTTGGCGGGCGTTTCGAGCCACAGCATGCGGGTGTTGGGGCGGATTGCTGCCGCGACCTCCTCGGCATGGGAGGTATCGACGAAAGATGTCTCGATGCCGAAGCGCGGCAGCGTATCGCGCGCCAGTTCGGCGGCGGCCACGTAGTTCGTATCGGCCATCAGCAGATGATCGCCCTGGGACAGGCGCCCGGCGATCAGCGCGTGAACGGCGCCGATGCCCGAGGCATAGCAGAGGGCCGCTTCGGCCCCTTCAAGCGCCGCCAGCTTTTCCTCGAGCTGCCGCACCGTGGGGCTGCCAACCCTCGCATAGACGAAGCCCTCGTAATCCTTTTCGTCCCGCGCTGAAAAGCCGGTGAGTTCCGTAGGCGCGAAAGTGACTGACATGACGAGATTGGGCGAAGAGGCGCGGGTGGCCGGGTCCACGTGTTCGCCTGCGTGAACAGCCGTGGTTTCCACCGCCCAGCCGTCATTCCGCCCTGATTTGCCGCTGTTCATTCCGAGTACTTTCCTTCAACCGCGCCCGGCCTATGATGGCGGCGCGACAGCGAATCTGCAACCTGGGGACACTCCGCAAGACATGGAAGACTGGGACGAGCCCCATTGGAGCGGCAGGCCGCAGGCCAAGCCCGATACGCGGCCGAAGCTGAAGCCCAATCTGTTCGCCCGGCTGGCGCGCTTTTCGGTGCGCCATGCGCCAGCCGTGCTGACGCTTTTGACACTGTTGTGCGTGGCATCGGCGTCCATTGCGGCGTTGAAGCTGCGCGTTGATCCCTCGCGCTCGCCTATAATCGCACTGGACGAGCGGACAGCGGCGGCGGAGGCGGCGCTCGATCAGGCCTTTCCCGGCATCGACCATACTTTCGTGGCGCGAATTGATTTGAATGACGGGGCGTCTGCCAAAACAGCGGCTGCGGAAGCCGCCATCCGGCTAAGTGAGCGCACCGATCTGTTCCGCTCTGCCTTCGTGCCGGAACAGGGGGCATTCTACGAAAATTATGGCCTGCTGTTTCAGCCGCGTGAGCAGATCGAGGCGCGCGTGGCGCAGGCCGTGCAAATGCAGCCGCTGCTGCATGCGCTGGGACAGGCCCCCGACGTGCCGGGACTGGCAGCCCTTGTCACGGTAATCGCTGAAGCCATTGCCGATGGCCACCCGCCCCCAGGGCTCGCACCGTTGCTGGATGCTGCGGCGGCCTCCGTCGAGTCCAATGTCGCGGGATCGCCCGCGCGGCTGAACTGGAAGGCGCTTGCCGGGCTTGATGTGCCGTCCGCAAGCCCCGTGTGGTTCGTGATTGCAACGCCAATCGACGGCAAGACGAAGGAAGCTGCGGGTTTTGCGCAAAGCGTGCTGCCGGATTCCAAGTCTGTGGATTGGTCGTTTCCGGCGGGGGCACAGCCGCAGCCCGGTGATTTCGTCCGTGATTTGATTGTTCCCGCGCTCGTCGCGGCGCTGCTGGTGCTGACCGTGCTCGGCATGGGGCTTGGCTCGCTGCGGCTTGCCGCGGCGGTGGGCCTTTCAGTGGCGGCGTCGCTGATCCTGTGCGCCGCCGCGGCCTGCCTGTTCAAGGCGGGGCTTGATGCGGTGAGCTGGTCTTTCGCGGCGGCCTGCCTTGCGCCGTCGCTGCTGTTTTCCATCCTGATGAGCGTGGCCTATCAGCAGGCGCGGCTGAAGGGCGGGCAGCCGCAAGCTTCGGTGATGCTGGCGGCGCAGCGCAAAGGCCCGTTGCTCTCGGTGCTGGCGCTGATCGCCTCAGTGTTCTGGCTGGTGTGGCTGCCCCGGCAGTTGCCATCGGTCGCGGATACGGCGCTGATCGCCATCATCGGCGTGATCGTGGCATTGCTGGTGAGCCTCATCGCGCTGCCGGCCCTGCTGGTGAACCTCGAGCGGCGGCGGCTTTATGCCAACCACTGGCTGGACCTCGCGGCGGACACTCCCGCCGGTACAACGCTTCTCAACCTGCGGCAGGTGTTTGCCCTGCTGGTGATAGCGGCCAGCGTGTTTTCGGTGATCTTTCTGCCGGGTTTGAGGTTCGGCGATCCGCCTGCGGGATCGCATATCGCCGACTTGCCGGAAGCCCCGGCGACGCGCGATGCCGTGCATTTCGTGGTGAACTCGCAAGGCGAGGCGGAAGACCTCGCCAGCCGTTTGGCGCTGCTGCCGCAAACCGGCGCGCTGCTCTGGGCCTCGCAATTCCTGCCGCAGGATGTGCAGCCGAAGCTGACTGCGCTGCACCAGTTGAGCGGCCTGTTCGATCAGGGTCCGGTGCCGCGCGAGGAGCCGGACGCCACGGCGCTTGCCTCGGCCTTTACCGATCTTGAAACCGCCTTGCGTGCGATCGCAGGGTCTTCCGCGCCCGAGGATTTGCGAAGTGCGGCCGCACGCCTGCGCAGCGCCTTCGCGGCCTTTACGGCAGAGCCAACGCCGCCCTCGCAGAGGATCGCGGAGTTGAATGACGCGCTGTTTGGCGGCCTTGAAGATATGTCGGCGGCTGGGCGCAAGCTGGGTGCGCTGCAGGCGCCGGCGCTGGGTGCGCTCGATCCCGGGCTGCTGCGCCGCTTCATTTCGCAGGACGGAAAGTGGCAGATCGAGGCGGTGGCGAAGCCGGGAATCAACCGTCTCGCTTTCGCGGCGGCGATGCGGCGCGTCGACTCCGAGGCGGCGGGGCCTCCCATCGTCGCACTGGCGCGCAGCGAAATCCTCCACCATGAAACGGTGCTGGCGCTGGGCATGGCGCTGGCCGTAGCGGCGCTCATCGCGCTCGCCTATCTCCGCCGCCGTGCGCGGGCCTGGATCGCCACGCTGGTTCCGGTCGGGTGCCTGATGACCCTGTCCGCCGCCATCCTGTCGGCCACCGGGCAGACGGTGATTTCCTCCGGTCTCGCTGCCGCGGTGACCGCCATATCGGCCTGCCTGTCGGCCTCACTGATCCTCGTGGATTTTGAAGCGGAGGAGCCGGGCGCGGCGATCCGCGCTGCCGTTCTGCCCGTGCTGGCGCTTCTGGGCGCGGTTGCGCCGTTGAGCATTTCCAGCAGCCCCGCCGTCTCAGCTTTCGGACTGATTTCCATGCTGTTCCTCGCCCTGTCCATCATTCTGCCGCTGCTGCTGGTGCCGCAGATCATGGCCTGGACGGGGGCGCGAAAGCCTGTCTGACGCTGCGCCACTGGACCGGCGACAAGGCCAAATCCCGATGCTAGGGTTGTCCGTCAACGCGGGCAACCGCCGGAACAGGGAGTGGAACCAGATGAAAATGAATACGAAAGCCTGGCTCGCCGGGTCGACGATGTTGATGATGGCGGCCACCGGCGCATTCGCCGAAACGGTCTTGAACCGCGGTAACTCCGCCGATCCTGAATCCCTCGATCCGCACAAGACTTCGACCGTCTATGAAGCCAATATCCTGCGCGACATTTTCGTTGGTCTGATGACGCAGGATGCCAAGGCGGATGTGATCCCCGGTGCAGCGGAAAGCTACACCGTGTCACCCGACGGCAAGACCTATACGTTCAAGCTGAGGGCGGATGGCAAATGGTCCGACGGCTCGCCCGTGACGGCCAATGATTTCGTGTTCTCCTGGCGGCGTCTGGTCGACCCCGCCACCGCGGCGGAATACGCCTATATGCTGGCGCCCGTCGTCAATGCCGAAGACATTACCGCCGGCAAGAAGAAGCTGGAGGAACTGGGTGTCAAGGCTGTGGACGATCACACCTTTGAAGTGCAGCTCTACGCGCCAACGCCTTACTTCCTTGAGATGCTCACCCATCAGGCGACTTATGCGGTGAGCGAAGCCAATGTGAAGGCCAAGGGCGCAGATTTCACCAAGCCCGGCAATCTCGTCTCAAATGGCGCTTACACGCTCACCGAGTTTGTGCCCAATGACCACATCAAGCTGGTGAAGAATGCCAATTTCTATGACGCAGGAACCGTGAAGATCGACACCGTGAACTATCTGCCCACGGAAGACCGGTCCACCGCCATCAAGCGTTTCGAGGCGGGCGAGATCGACATGAATGATGACATGCCGCTTGAGCAGCTTCCCGATCTCCGCGCCAAGTTCGGCGACCAGATCAAGATCGGGCCCTATCTCGGCACTTATTACTATGTGTTCAAGATTCCGAAGCAGCCGTGGGGAGACGTGAAGCTGCGGCAGGCGATTTCAGAAGCCATCGACCGCGATTATCTGGCGGAGAAGGTGTGGAACAATTCCATGATCCCGGCCTATTCCTTCGTGCCGCCGGGCATCAAGGGCTATGAAACGCGGGTGACCGACTATGCCGAGAAGTCACAGTTTGACCGCGAGGATGACGCCAAGAAGGCGCTGGCGGAGCTGGGCTATGGCCCCGATCATCCGCTGAAAATGGAAATCCACTACAACACGTCGGAAAACCACAAGAACACGGCGGTGGCCATCCAGGAGCAGCTGAAGCCGCTTGGTGTTGAAGTGTCGCTCGTCAACACCGACACCAAGACGCATTACGGCATGCTGGAACAGCACGGCGATTTCGACATCGCGCGGGCCGGCTGGATCGCCGACTACAAGGACCCCGAGAACTTCCTGGCGCTGTGCAAGACCGGAACCGGCAACAACTATGCGCAATATTCCGACAAGGACTTTGATGCGCTGATGGCCAAGGCCGCCGCTGCGGCGACGCCCGAAGATCGCATGAAGAGCCTCTCGGATGCCGAAGCCATCGGCGTGGCGCGCGATCTCTGCGTGGTGCCGCTGCTTTATTACAGCTATCACGATGTCGTCTCCTCGAAGCTGAAGGGCTGGGAACCGAACGTGATGGACGTTCATCCCTCGCGCTTCCTGAGCAAGGAATAATCCGCAGACGGACGAAGGCCGCTCCGCCATCTCGGCGGAGCGTCCCGGGTTCGACGGAGGATCCATGCTGCGCTACGTGCTGAAGCGGCTTTTGACCGCCATCCCGACGATGTTCGTGATCATCACGATCTCGTTCTTCCTCATGCGGCTGGCGCCGGGCGGGCCATTCAATCTCGAAAAGGGGCTGAACCCTGTCATCAAGGCCAACCTTGAGCGCCAATATCATCTCGATGATACGTTATTGCAGCAGTATTTGCGCTATCTGGGTGGTCTGCTGCATGGCGATTTTGGGCCGACCTATACGTCGCCCGATTTCACAGTGGCCGAAAAATTCGCGGCGGCGCTGCCTTTTTCTATCCAACTCGGCAGTATCGCGCTGCTGCTGGCGCTGGTGCTTGGCACTGTATTAGGCATCATCGCGGCGCTGTTCCAGAACCGCAGCGCCGATTATGCGGTGATTGCCACGGCGACGGCGGGATCGACCATTCCCACCTTCGTGATCGCGCCGCTTTTCCAGCTTTTCTTCGCACTCACGCTCAAATGGCTGCCGGTGGGCGGCTGGGGTGACGGCGCGCTGGTGAACAAGATCGGCCCCATCGTCACCTTGATGCTGCCGCAACTGGCCATCGTGGCGCGCCTGATGCGTGGCTCGATGATCGAGGCATTGAGGGCGCATCATATCCGCACGGCGCGGGCGCTTGGGCTTTCGGATTTCTCCGTCATCGTGCGCCATGCGCTGAGAGGCGCGCTGCTGCCGATCATTTCCTATGCGGGGCCCGCTGCCGCGGCTCTTCTGACCGGATCGATCATCGTCGAAACGATCTTCGCCATTCCCGGCATCGGCCGCGAATTCGTGCTGGGGGCGTTGAACCGTGATTATACGGTGGTGATGGGCACAGTGGTGCTGATCGCCGTGTTCACCATCCTGTTCAATCTCATCGTCGATATTCTCTATGGCGTCGTCGATCCCCGGGTGCGCTATGACTGACGCCTTGCCCGCCGCTGTCGCCGGACGCTCGCTGTGGGCCGATGCGTGGAACCGCCTCAAGGCCAATCGCGCGGCGATGATCAGCCTCTACTACATCGCCGCCATGGCGATCATATGCATCTTAGGGCCATGGTTTACCCCGCATGATTTCTCGACCATCTATCAGGACTATAACCGGGTGCCGCCGAGCTTCTCCTCCTACCCGAAGGCGGAGGGCATCGACCTCGCGGTGAAGGATGCGGTCAGGCGCGCGAGGCTCGATCTCGTGGGTTGGGAGGATAAGGACGGCAAGATCTTCATCACCGTTTCCTCCGCCAAGCCCATTGACGAGCGGGTGACACGCTATATCGACCGCTCGGATGCGTTCGAAAATACTGTGGTGACGGAAAAGTCCGCCGATGGCCTGAAGCTCACCATGAGCACGGACCTGAAACGCATGTATTTCTTCTTTGGCACCGACAATTCCGGCCGCGATCTCCTGACCCGCACGCTGATCGCCGGCCGCGTGTCGCTGGCCATCGGCCTTCTGGCGGGGCTGGTGGCCGGCATCATCGGCGTGGTCTATGGCGCGACAGCGGGCTTCGCGGGCGGCAAGACCGACGAGATCATGATGCGCATTGTGGACATTCTCTATTCACTGCCCTTCATCTTCTTCGTCATCATGCTGGTGGTGTTTTTCGGGCGGAACTTCATCTTGATGTTCCTCGCCGTGGGCGCGGTACTGTGGCTGGACATGAGCCGCATCGTGCGCGGACAGGCGCTGTCGCTGAAGCGGCAGGAATTCGTGCAGGCGGCGGAGGCGCTGGGCGTCTCGCGCGCCGGCATCCTGTTCCGCCATATCGTGCCGAACCTGCTGGGGCCGGTCGTCATTTACATGACGCTGCTGGTGCCGCAGGTGATCATCCTCGAGAGCTTCCTCTCCTATCTTGGCCTTGGCGTGCAGGAACCGATGGCGAGTTGGGGCGTGCTGATCGCGCAGGGTGCGAACAATATTCCCTATGCCAACTGGCTTCTGGCCTTTCCGGCCTTCTTCCTGATCTCGACGCTGTTCGCGCTGAACTTCATCGGCGACGGCTTGCGCGACGCACTCGATCCCAAGGACCGCTGAACATGGCTGACAGGGTTCTGGACATCGAGAACGTGAAGGTGCGGTTCCACACGCTGGACGGTGATGTGGAGGCGGTGAAAGGCGTGAGCCTGCACGTGAATTCGGGCGAGACGGTCGCCATCGTTGGCGAATCCGGCTCGGGCAAGAGCCAGCTGATGATGGCTACCATGGGGCTTCTGGCCTCTAATGGCGAAGCGTCGGGCACGGCGAGCTATCGCGGCGTGAACCTCATCGGCCTGCCGAAGTGGAAACTCAATACCATTCGGGGGCGGAAGATCACCATGATCTTCCAGGAGCCGATGACCTCGCTTGATCCGCTCTACACGATCGGCAGCCAGTTGATGGAGCCGATCATGCAGCACCAGAAGCTCGCGGCTGAGCAGGCGCGGAACCGGGCCATCGAGATGCTGAAGCTCGTCCGCATTCCCGATCCGGTGCGGCGCATGGATTCCTATCCGCATGAAATGTCTGGCGGCCAGCGGCAGCGGGTGATGATTGCCATGGCGCTCGCCAATGATCCGGACCTGTTGATCGCCGACGAACCGACGACGGCGCTCGATGTGACCATTCAGGCGGAAATACTCGAATTGATGGCCTCGCTCCAGCACAGGCTGGGCATGGGCATGGTGTTCATCACCCATGACCTCAACATCGTGAAGCGCATCGCCCACCGCGTGGTGGTGATGCGCCATGGCGAGGTGGTGGAGCAGGGCGAGACGCAGGCGATCTTCGCAAATCCGCAGCATCCCTGCACCAAGTCGCTTCTGGAGGCCGAGCCCACCGGCACCAAGTTACCTCCGCCAGCCTCAGCGCCGCGGATTCTCGATGCCACCGACATGCGGGTGACGTTCAAGTTCGGCGGCGGGTTTCTCTCCGGCCCGGCGATTGAGCTTCATGCGGTGGACCGTGTGTCGCTGTCGCTGAAGCGCGGGCAGACCATCGGCATCGTCGGGGAGTCGGGATCTGGCAAGTCCACGCTGGCGCGCGCCATCCTGCGTCTGGTGCCGAGCGAGGGGGCGATCTTCTTTGCGGGCCGCAATATCGCGGGGCTCGACCGCGAGGCGATGCGGCCGCTCCGGCGTGAATTGCAGGTGGTGCTACAGGATCCGTTCGGATCGCTCAGCCCGCGCATGACGGCGGGGCAGATCGTGACGGAAGGCTTGATGGTTCATGAGCCTTCGATCTCCAGCCGACAGCGAGACGCGCGCGCCGTGCAGGCATTCGAGGAAGTGGGCCTCGATCCGAAACTGCGCAACCGCTATCCCCATGAGTTCTCGGGCGGGCAGCGGCAGCGCATCGCCATTGCCCGCGCCATCATCCTGAAGCCCAAGGTGGTGGTGCTGGACGAGCCGACTTCGGCGCTGGACCGGCAGGTGCAGAAGCAGATCGTTGAACTGCTGCGCGGGCTTCAGAATACATATGACCTCAGCTATCTCTTCATCAGCCACGATCTTGCCGTGGTGCGCGCCATGGCGGATCATATCCTTGTCATGAAAGACGGGCGGCTGGTGGAGCAAGGCAGCCCCGATGAAGTGATGGACCATCCGCGCGAAGATTATACCAGACGCCTGATGGCCGCGGCCTTCGCGGCGTGAAGCTAAATATCAAAAGGCTCGATGTTGGCGAATGCGGCGCGGAGGGCTTTTGACCATTCTGATGAAAGCATCTTGAAATAAGGATCGTCGAGGCCGATGCGCTTCATGTGCTCGAAGCGGAGCGTGCCCGCCTCATAGGTGAGCATGTCGATAGGGAGCCCCACGCTCAGATTTGAGCGTAGCGTCGAAGTCGAAGGAGAGCAGCACCATCTTGGCGGCGTCGCCCAGCTTCATCTCGTTGCGCGCCACCCGGTCGAGAATGGGTTTTCCGTATTTGTGTTCGCCGATCTGGAAGAACGGCGTATCAGGCGTCGCCTCGATGAAGTTGCCGGCCGAATAGATCTGGAACAGGCGCGGCGGCTCCTTGCCGATCTGGCCGGCGAAAATGAAGCTTGCGGCAAAGGCATCACTGCCGACCGACAGCGATTCACCATCGACCTTCTTGACCTCGCGGATGGCCTTGCCGACGATACGCGCCGCCTGGAACATCGTCTTCACAGTGAACAGGCTTTCTACGCCCTTGCGTTTGATCTGCGTGCCTTCGCTGAGCAGGCTGACGACGGCTTGCGTGATGGCGAGATTTCCCGCCGTGAGCAGCACGAACACCCGCTCGCCTTGCTTGGCCCAGGTGTGCAGTTTCTTGAATTTCCCTACGTTGTCGACGCCGGCATTGGTGCGCGTATCCGCCGCCATCACCAGTCCTTCGTCGAGCAGCATGCCCACGCAATATGTCATTCCTGTCCCCGGGGAATCATCGCGTTGTTATTGTTGGGCGAATTCGACCCGGACTTCAACCGTCATGCGTTCGCTGTCGCCACCCCGGCGGCTGCCGCGAATGGGCGTAATGTTGGCGGCGTCGATGCCGCCGGCCACGCGCACATATTGGTCTGTGGGCGACTTGCCATTCGCCGGATCGAAGCCGACCCAGCCGAGTTCCGGCACCAGCGCCTCCGCCCAGGCGTGGGCGGCGGTTGAGGAAGCTCCCTGTCCGGTCACCAGATAGCCCGTCACATAGCGGGCGGGGATGCCGAGGTGGCGGGCCGCGCCCACGAAGATATGCGCGTGGTCCTGGCAAACGCCACGCCCGTCCGCGAAGGCTTCCGCCGCCGTGGTGTAGGCATGGGTGGCGCCAATCTCATAGGCAACCCGGTTGTGAACGTCGGTCATCAGGCGGTGGAGCCGCTCCAGCACATCACCAGGTCCCAACTTGTCTGCCATGGCACGAATGCCGCTGCTGGGAGCGGTGGCCAGAGTCTGGCGGAGGAACACGTTGTCGGGCGCGGGGCAGGCGAGTCCCTGGACGACGCCATGCTTGTCGATGCAGTCAATAATGCCGCTGGCGGTGATGGTGACGGGACCGGAAATGTTCTGATAGGTCACCAGATGCACGCAGTTGCCGAAGCCATCAAGATAGGTGAGTGCATGCTCCATGCCCGGCGCTTCGATCGACCACGAGATCACCTGCTGGGCGCCGAAGCTCAGCGGCGTGAGGTAGAGCCGCTGCACCGCATAGCTCAGTTCCGAACCGTAATCGTAGTGGGTAGCGTGGAGGACAGAAAGGCGCATCGGTATCACGGAAAATTATAGGTGCTGCCGATGACGCGCGACAGCTTGTTGTTGGAGGCCATGAAATCTTGCAGGAATTCGTGCAGGCCGGACTGGAAAATCTGCTCCATGCTGGCGGATTTCAAATTGCTGTAGGTCTCTTGCGCCAGTTCGTGGCACTCGTATTTCTTGCCATAGAGATTGGCGAGGCCTTCGAGCGCCATGTTCACCCAATACGCCGAGAACACGAGCGAGCGCGGCATTTCCTCCTTGAGAATCAGAAATTCCGATACTAGCCATGGCCGATAGCGGCTGTCGCGGTAAAACCAGCGATAGGCGCGATGTGCAGATACCGAGCGCAGGATTTGCGCCCATTGCTGCATGTCCAGTTCGCTGCCGACATCGCCTGGTCTCGGCAGAAGGATGAAATATTTGACATCAAGAATGCGGGCCGTGTTGTCGGCTCGTTCGATGAAATTACCGAGCTGGCTGAAATAATAAGTGTCATTACGCAACATGGTGCCGAGCAAGGCGCCGCGGAAGGCCATGGTGCGCTGCCGGATCCATTCGAGAAATTCCGGCAGGCGTTCCGCAGTGATACTGGCGGGTTTCACCTGCGCAAGCTGGTTCCAAGTCGCGTTGATGGTTTCCCACACATCGCGCGTCAATGCAGTGCGCACGGCGCGGCCATTGTTACGCGCCGTCCTCAGGCAGGCCTTGACGCTTGATGGATTGCTTTCATCGAACAAAAGAAAATCGATGACGCGCGCAGAATTGGGTTCGGGATGTTTCAGGTCGAACGCCAACGCACAATCGGCCGAGGTCAGCGTGGAGCGCCATTCATCGCGGTGGCCCTCGACAGCGCCGGGCATGAGCGAAATGCGGTAGCCGACCTCGAGCAGGCGCGCCATGTTCTCCGCCCGCTCGACATAGCGCGACATCCAGTAAAGCGATGAAGCGGTGCGGCCGAGCATCAGTCCTCCAGCACCCAGGTGTCTTTAGTGCCGCCGCCTTGGCTGGAATTGACCACCAGCGATCCTTTCTTCAGCGCCACGCGCGTCAGGCCGCCGGGGGTGATGCGCACCTGGTCGCTCGACAGCACGAAGGGGCGGAGATCGACATGGCGTGGCGCAACGCCTGATTTCGTGAAGGTGGGAACGGCAGACAGTGACAGTGTGGGCTGAGCGATATAGTTGCGGGGGCGGGCTTTCAGCTTGGCACGAAAGGCTTCGATTTCGCGCCGCGAGGAGGTGGGACCCACCAGCATGCCGTAGCCGCCAGAGCCATGGACTTCCTTCACGACGAGTTCCGGCAGATGGTCCAGCACATAGGCCAAGTCTTGCTGGTCAGCGCAGCGCCAGGTCGGCACATTGCGGAGCAGTGGCTTCTCGCCGGTGTAAAATTCGATCACCTCGGGCATGTAGGTATAGATCGCCTTGTCATCGGCGATGCCGGTGCCCGGCGCGTTGACGAGAGTCACGCGGCCAGCGCGGTAGAGATCGAAGATGCCGGGTACGCCCAGCGCCGAGTCCGGCCGGAAGGCGAGGGGATCGAGGTAGGCATCATCGATGCGGCGATAGACGACATCCACGCGCTTCGGCTCCTGCGTAGTGCGCATGTAGAGATAGCCGTCCGACACGAAAAGGTCGCCGCCTTCGCAGAGCTCCACGCCCATTTCGTCGGCGAGAAAGGCGTGCTCGAAGAATGCCGAATTGTGGATGCCCGGCGTGAGGATGACGATGGTGGGTTCACTCTTGCAGGCGGGCGGCGCCACTTTTTCCAGCGTCTTGCGCAATGTGGCGGGATAGTTCTCGACCGGCGCGATCCGGTGCTGCGCGAAGAGTTCCGGGAAGAGATACATCATCGCCTCCCGGTCCTCGAGCATGTAGGAGACGCCGGAGGGGGTGCGGCAATTGTCCTCCAGTACGTAGAAATCGCCTTCACCTACCCGCACGATGTCGATGCCGATGATATGCGAATAGATGCCGAGTGCCGGGTCGACGCCAATCATCTCCGGTACAAAGGCATCGTTCTGGATGATGATGTCGGCCGGCACACGTCCGGCGCGGAGGATTTCCTGCCGGTGATAGATGTCGTGCAGGAAGGCGTTGATGGCGCGCACCCGCTGGTCAATTCCCGCCGAAAGCTTCCGCCATTCCGATGCTGCGAAGATGCGTGGAATGATGTCGAATGGGATCAGCCGTTCGGCAGCTTCACCATCGCCATAGACCGCGAAAGTGATGCCCTGGCGGCGGAAAATCGCCTCCGCCTCGCGCACGGCGCGCTCGACATCCTTCCGGCCAAGTTGCTTCAGCCACTGTTCCACCTGGCCATAGGGTTCGCGCGTTACCCCTGCGCTGCCCATCATCTCGTTGAAGATCGTACCCATTCAACCCCGATTAGTGCGATGCAGTATGGGCGCAATTCCAAAAGGCTGGCAAGGGGAACATGCCCTTGAAACCGGCGCTGCTTAAAAATGCGCCAATCCGCTGGAATCCGCGCCAGCTTGCGGAAATGCCCCTAAACTGGCAAAAGAAGCCCATGTGCTTTCACATGACAGCATCGGGATCGATCCTGCCTCTCTGGTCGCGCACGGCCTATGACGAGGTAATGCTGCATTGCGCCCGGGTGGGTTTCAAGCCCTAGGCGCGTTTCCTGCCGCGATTGAACGGGCCCCGTGGGCCAATCCGTTTTCGTTGTCTGGAGATCATCATGAATACACACGCCAAGAACATCAATATCGCCGAAGTCGTGGCGAACGACATCGCACATCATTTTCATCCGTTCACGGATCACAAGGCTTTCCACGCCGCGGGCGGACCCCGGGTGATGACGCAGGCTGACGGTGTGTGGATATGGGACGCCAACGGCAACAAAATGCTCGACGGCATGGCGGGTCTTTGGTGCGTGAATGTGGGCTATGGCCGCAAGGAACTGGCGGAAGCCGCCTACCAGCAGATGCTGGACCTTCCCTATTACAACACCTTCTTCAAGACGACGACAGTGCCGACGACCGATCTGGCGGCGAAGATTTCGTCAGTGATGCCGAAGCGCTTCCAGCACATTTTCTTCACCAATTCCGGCTCTGAATCGAACGACACCATCGTGCGTTTCGTCAGGCATTACTGGAAGCTGAAGGGCAAGCCCTATCGCCAGCATTTCATCGCCCGCACGCGCGGCTACCACGGCTCCACCATGGTGGCGGCCAATCTAGGTGGCTTCCAGGGCATGCATGAGCAGGGCGGCACGCGCTTCCCGGGCTTTCATCATGTGCAGCAGCCCTACTGGTATGATTTCGGCGGCGACAAGACGCCGGAGGAATTCGGCCTTGAAGCGGCGGCGGATGTGGAAAAGAAAATCCTCGAAGTAGGCCCTGAGAATGTCGCGGCCTTCATCGGCGAGCCGATCCAGGGGGCGGCGGGCGTTCTCATTCCGCCCTCCACCTATTGGCCGGAAGTGCAGCGCATCTGTCGCAAATATGGCGTGCTGCTGATTTCCGATGAAGTGATCTGCGGCTTCGGCCGCACCGGCAACTGGTGGGGTTTCCAGAGCCTGGGATTCGAGCCGGACATTGTGCCGATGGCGAAGGGGTTGTCCTCGGGCTACCAGCCGATTGGCGCGGTGGCTTTTTCGGAGGCGATCATCAAGGAGTTTTTCGATCTGGGCGGCGAGTTCTATCACGGCATGACTTATGCGGGCCATCCGGTGGCGGCCGCCGTAGCGCTGCGCAACATCGAGATCATCCAGCGCGAGAAGCTGGTTGAGAAGACACGCGAGATCGGCCCCTATTTCGCCGATGCATTGGCGAGTTTGCGCGATCATCCGATTGTCGGCGAGACGCGCTCCATGGGGCTGATCGGCGCCATCGAGCTGTCGAGCAACAAGGCAAAGCGCATCCGCTTCAAGGATTCCGGCCGCGTCGGCACCATGTGCCGCGACCATTGCTTCAAGAATGGCCTCATCATGCGCGCCTGCTGGGATACGATGGTGCTGTCGCCGCCGCTCGTCATCTCGAAGAAGGAAATCGACGAACTGGTGCGCCTCGCCCGCGTGGCGCTGGATGCCACCTACAGGGATGTGAAGGCCGAAATGGCCTGACGCAAAGAGGGTTGAATGCCGGGCTGTAATTGTTACAGTCCGGTAACCTACATAAAATCAAGAACTGAGGGAGACGTGAATGACCGACTATATGCCGAAATACCGGCCAACGCGCCGCAAGCTTCTGCAATCGGCGGGCGCTTTTGCGGTGGGCGTCACCTTCCTGCCGCGGTTTTCGCTGTCGGCGGAGGAAAAGAAGCTCAACCTCTATAACTGGGATACTTACATCGGCGAGAACACCTTGGCCGATTTCCAGACCGCGACGGGCATTGAAACCAAGCTCGATCTTTATGCCGACAATTCCGAGCTGTTCGCCAAGCTGAAGTCCGGCAATCCCGGTTATGACGTGATCGTACCGTCAGACTCGTGGATTGAGCGCATGGTGGGCGCCAACATGCTGATGCCCATAGACCACTCCAAAATTCCCAACATGGCGAACATCGATCCCCGCTTCGCCGACGCCGCCTTCGACAAGGGCCGGAAATACACCATTCCCTACATGTGGGGCACTATCGGCATCGGCTATCGCAAGAGCAAGGTGAAGGCGCCGCCGGATAGCTGGAGATATGTGTATGAGGCTGATGATTACGCGGGCCGCATTTCGCTTCTGGGCGACGCGCGCAACGTGATCGGCACGGCGCTCATGTATCTTGGCAAGTCGATGAACAGCACCGATCCGGCGGAAATCAAGCAGGCGGAAGATCTCATCATCGCCCACAAGAAGAATGTGAAGGTGTTTGCCGACGACAACGGGCAGGATCTGCTGGCTTCCGGTGAAGTAGACCTCGCACAGGAATGGAACGGTGACATTCTGCAGGTGATGGGCGAGGACAAGGATCTCGATTATTCCGTGCCCAAGGAGGGCTCGCTGTTGTGGCAGGACACCATGGCGATCCCCAATGGTGCGCCTCACCCCGAGAACGCCCACGCCTTCCTGAACTTCATCCTTGATGCCAAGGAAGGCGCTGACATCGCCAAGTTCATCAACTATGCCACTGCCAATCTCGCGGCGCGCAAGGAGCTGGGCGACGATTATAACAAGAATCCCATCATCTTCCCGCCGGATGAGATCATCGCCAAGTGCCAGTCCCAGGTCTATATCGGCGAAGACGGCCAGAAACTTTACGAAGACGCCTGGACGCGTATTCAGGCGGCGTGATGCACGATACAAAAGCCCGGGTTCATCGCCCGGGCTTTTTCACTTCGGGGGAATAATTGGAAAGCTGGCGCAACAACAGGTTTCTGTTTGGTTTGCTGTCTTTGCCCGGCACGTTCTGGGTGGTGGCATTTTTCCTCGTGCCGCTCAGCGTGCTGTGGGTCTACAGCTTCGGCGAGAAGCAGGGCATCACCGATATCGCCATCACTTGGACGCTGCAGAACTATGCCCGCGTCTTCAATTCCGTCTATCTCGAGATCATGTGGAAGTCGCTGTGGATCAGCGCACTGGCCACCTTCTTCTGCCTGATCTTCGCTTACCCCATCGCCTTTGCCATCAGCTTCGCCAATGACCGCTGGAAGCCTCTGCTCCTGCTCATCACCATCCTGCCGTTCTGGATCAACCTGCTGATCCGCACCTATGCCTTGATGGCAGTGTTCCGCACCAATGGCTATGTGAACAAGGTGCTGGGCTGGATATGGGACGGCGTGGACTATCTGTTTGGCGGCACGCATCCCTTCGTGTCGTTCGAGCTTCTCTACAACAATGGCGCGGTGATCGCGGGCCTCGTCTATGTCTATCTGCCCTTCATGGTACTGCCGCTCTACGCGACCGTGGAGCGGCTGGACAAATCCTATCTCGAAGCCAGCCTTGACCTTGGCGCCTCGCAAATCCGTACGCTGTTCGCGGTCACCGTGCCGCTCACCATGCCGGGTATCGTGTCGGGCATTATGCTGGTGTTCATTCCCTGCCTCGGCTCTTTCCTTACACCGGCCCTTCTGGGCGGCGCCAATGCCATCATGATCGGCAACGTAATCGAGGACCAGTTCAAGTCAGCCAATGACTGGCCCTTCGGCGCGGCGCTTTCCTTCATGCTGATCTATGCCACCTTTGGACTCCTAGCGCTGCGCTGGCTCATCACCGCCAACAGCAAGGGCGTGGAGATGTAGGAATGGTGCTGTTCAACCGCGCACCACAGGGACCGCTCGAATATGGCCGCAGGCTATGGCTGAAGGCGCTGCTGTTCTTCACCTTTTTCTTTCTCTATGCGCCGATCGTGGTTCTGATCGCTTTCAGCTTCAACGATTCCAAGCGCAACACCACATGGCAGGGCTTAACCACCAAATATTATGGCGTGGCGTGGAACAATCCCGACCTGATCCAGGCCTTCACCAATTCGCTGATCATCGCCTTCGTGCAGACGATCTTCGCAACGGTGATTGGCGCCATGGTGGGGCTGCTGCTGTGGCGCTTCCGTTTTCCCGGCAAGACCGGATATGAAGGCGTGATGATGCTGCCGATCGTCATCCCCGAGATCAGCATGGGCGTGGCGCTGATGGCCTTTTTCTTCAAGATCGGCTGGCTTACGTCTGACGTGAGCTGGCCTTTCAATCTGGGGCCAATCATCGTTGCGCATATCGCCTTCTCGTTCCCCTTCGTGGCTGTTGTGGTGCGCTCCCGCATGGTGGGCTTCAACATGCAACTTGAGGAAGCCTCGCGCGACTTGGGTGCCAATCTCTGGCAGACATTCTGGAAGGTGATCTTCCCCTTCATGAAGCCGGGCCTGATCGCCGGGGCGCTGCTGGCCTTCACGCTGTCGCTCGATGATTTCGTCATCACCTATTTCTCGTCGGGGCCGGGCTCTGTGACTTTCCCTGTCAAGGTCTATTCCCTCGTGCGGCGCGGGGTGACGCCCGATATCAACGCTGCGTCCACTGTCCTGATCCTGATCACTGTTATCGCCACCATCATCGCCATGAAGCTGCAGGCGCAGCCCAAGGCCTCCAAGGGTTGAGCATGTCCGATGCCATCATTTCCATCCGTAATGTCTCGAAGAAATTTCCCGGCGGCGTCACCGCCGTAGATGATGTGTCCTTCGACATCGCGCAGAACGAATTCTTCGCGTTGCTGGGGCCTTCGGGCTGCGGCAAGACTACGCTGCTGCGCATGATCTCCGGCCTTGAAATGCCCACCGGCGGGCAGATCATCATCGACGGGCAGGACATGGCGCACACGCCGCCCAACAAGCGGCCCACCAACATGGTGTTCCAGTCCTACGCGGTGTTTCCGCACATGACGGTGGAAGACAATGTGGCCTATGGCCTACGCGTGACCGGCGTTGCTGCGGATGAAACTAAGCGGCGCGTGGCAGAGGCTCTCGAGATGGTGAAGCTGCCGCATCTCGCCAAGCGAAAGCCCGACCAGATGTCCGGCGGGCAGCGGCAGCGCGTGGCGCTGGCCCGCGCGCTGGTGAAGCGCCCGAAGGTGTTGCTGCTCGATGAACCGCTGTCGGCTCTCGATGCAAAGCTGCGCGAGGACATGCGCATGGAACTGACGCGCTTGCAGGAAACGGTGGGCATCACCTTCATCATCGTGACGCATGACCAGGATGAGGCGCTCTCCATGGCCAGCCGCATCGCCGTCATGGACAAGGGCGCGGTGCAGCAGATCGCCACGCCTGCCGAGCTTTACGAGCAGCCGAAAAACCGTTTCGTGGCGGATTTCATCGGCAAGGTGAATCTCATCGATGCCAAGGTTCTGCAATCGAAAGGCAAGTCGATCATTTGCGGCACCAAGGCGCTGGGCAAGGTGGAACTGCCGGCCGAAGCCGCGGCGGGAAGCGATGTTTCCATCGCGGTGCGGCCCGAGAAGCTGAAAATCAGCAAGGCCGAGCCCAAGGGCACAACACTCATCAAGGTTCCCGGCACGGTGCGCGATGTTGCCTACTATGGTGACACCAGTCATCTCGTCGTCGAGGCGGCGGACGGGTTGAACCTGCAGGTGAATGTGCAGAACGACTCGCGCGGGCAGGGGGCCGGTGTGGAGCGCGGTCAGGCACTCTGGGTGCATTGGCAGCCGCAAGATTCGATTATCCTCACGGAGTAGGCGATGTCGCTTGAAATGAAGAACATGAATGGCGTGCCGGGCGACGGCGCGTTCCGTCGTGCGGAGCTCAGAGGCACGCAATGGGAGCCGACCTATGCGGGCGCGCTCTCCTTCATGCGGCGCAAATACAGCCGCGACCTGAAAGGCGTGGACATTGCCGTGACGGGCGTTCCCTTCGACCAGGCGGTGTCGCACCGCTCAGGCACGCGCATGGGTCCGGAAGGCATCCGCAAGGCCTCTGCCGAAAATGCCTGGGGCCCGTTCTGGCCATGGAATTTCGATCCCTTCGATACGCTCGCCGTGGTCGATTACGGCGACTGCTTCTTTGACTGGGGCCGCAAGGAAAATTTCCCCGAGACGCTGGAAAGCCATGCCACGGAGATTATCTCTACCGGCACCGAAATGGTGACGCTGGGCGGCGACCATTACATCACCTATCCGCTGCTCAAGGCGCATGCGAAGCGCCATGGGCCTTTGTCACTCGTTCATTTCGATGCCCACCGCGATGTCGAGCCCGATGACGGCGGCCGCATCGATCACGGCACCATGTTCAGCTATGCGGTGCGCGAGGGGCTGATCGATCCGAAGAAGTCCGTGCAGATCGGCATCCGCACCGTGTTCACCGGCGAACGCACTTTCGGCTTCCGGATCATTAATGCCGATGAGGTGCATGACTCGAACGCCGCTGATGTAGCGAAGATCATCCAGCGCGTGGTGGGCAAGAACAAGGCCTATCTCACCTTCGACATCGACTGCCTCGATCCTTCCGTGGCGCCCGGCACGGGAACGCCGATCCCCGGCGGCCTCACCTATCATCAGGCGGCCTCGATCATCCGCAAGCTGGGGGATGTGAACTTCGTCGCGATGGATCTCGTGGAAGTGTCCCCGCCCTACGACCACGCCGAAATTACCTCCCTCGCCGCTGCCTCGCTCATCATGGAATATCTGTGCCTCCGCGCCGCGCAGCGGGGAGCAAAAGGATTTGATATTCCAGAGTAGGGAAGCGGCATGGCGCGTGCCCGGCAGTTTTTTACCTGGACCGTGGGAAGCGTTTTCGTCACCGTGATCGCCTATGGCGGCGCAGCACTCGCGTCAGCCTTCTTTTTCGTAGAGGCAGGCGGGCAAGCCATCGATCCGGGCGAGCCGGAGATCATGGTGTGCGCAAACGCTGTGCATGCCGATCTGCTGTTGCCGTTGCATGATCCCCTGATCGACTGGAACCAGGTGCTTCCCGGCGCAATCCCCGAGAACATGCCGGCAGATGGAATGATCGCCTTCGGGTGGGGCGATCTCGTGCTGTTCCGTGACGTGCCTGAATGGAGCGATCTGAGTGCTCCCGTAGCCGTTGCCGCCATTGCTGGCCGGCATGAGACGGCGTTGCGGGTGGCTGTCACCGGGCCGCGCCCCGTTGCGGAGGGTTGCGAGCCGGTGCATGCAAGCAAGGACGCGCGCGGTAAACTCATCGCCTATATCCTTGCAACACTGAAGCGCGCGCCGGATGGCAGGCCTGTGCGGCTCGGAATTGTGCCGGGCGCCCGCCTTTATGCGGCCGCGGGGCGGTACAGCCCGTTTCACACCTGCAATCAATGGGTGGCGAACGGCCTTGCGGCGGCGGATTTGCCACATGCGCGGTTTGCGCCCTTCAGCTTTGGCGTGCTCTGGCCCATGGAGAAGCAGGCTTTGGCAGATCTCCGATAGCCTATTTCGCGTTCAACACCTTGTCCTTCGCGCGCACGGCGTAGCCGGACTGTTTCGGCCAGTCTGAATAATTTCCGTCCGGCATCAGGTGGCGCTGCGCATGGACGGGCCAGTTGGGGTCATCAAGCGCTTGCCGGGCGAGAGCGATAAGATCCGCCTCGCCGTTTGCGAGAATGGCCTCGGCCTGTTGGGGCGTGTTGATGAGGCCCACGGCGGCGGTGGGAATGTCAGCGCCTTTGCGGATCGCCGCCGCGAAGGGCACCTGATACAAGGGGCCGATCTGCACCTTGGCGCCATCAAAGCCGCCGCTGGTGCAATGGATCAGGTCATAGCCCAGCGCCTTCAGCTTCTTCGCGTAGACGATGCTGTCTTCCACCGTGGTGCCGCCGTCGATCCAGTCGATGATCGAGACGCGGGCGATGAGCGGCTTGTCCTTCGGCCACGCCTCGCGGAGTGCTGCCGCCACTTCGAGCGGGAAGCGCATGCGATTCTCAAGTCTGCCGCCATACTGATCGGTGCGCTGGTTGGCGACCGGAGAGAGAAACTGGTTCAGCAGATAGCCATGCGCCGAGTGAAGCTCGACCAGATCGAATCCGGCTCTCAGTGCGCGATGCGCGGCCTCCGCAAAGGCGTCGCGGATCGCCGCCATGCCTTGGGCATCGAGGGCTGTCGGCATTTTTGAGGCTGGAGAATGAGGAAGGGCGCTGGGCGCTACGGGCGTCCATTCCTCGAAGGCGAGGGAGATCCTCTCTTCAGGCGTTTCGTCGAATTTGCCGCGCCATGGCAGCGGCGTTGAAGCCTTGCGGCCGGCATGAGCAAGCTGGATGCCGGCATGGCTTCCATTGGCGTGCAGCAACTCTGTGATGCGCTTCAAGGGGGCGATCTGTTCATCGCTCCAGAGCCCGAGATCGGCGTAGGAGATGCGGCCTTCCGCCGTGACACCCGTCGCTTCAGCGATCACCAGTGAAAAGCCGCCCAGCGCGAAGCGGCCCAGATGCACGAGATGCCAGTCATTGGCGAAGCCGTGCCGCGCTGAATACTGGCACATCGGAGCCACCACGGCGCGGTTCTTGAGCGTGATGTTGCCGAGTTTGAAAGGCTGGAAAAGAAGAGGCGTTGTCACGAGAGGGCGTCCCTTACTCTGTAATACAACATGGCGGCCACCAGCATGGGGGTGCGGATGGGGCCGCCGGGGAAGGGCAGGTGTTTGATGCGGGCCAGGAGATCGAAACGCTCGGCGGTGCCGCGGATGGCCTCTGCCATCAACTTTCCATAGAGGCCGGCCAACGCCACACCCTGACCCGAATAGCCGTGGGCGTAATATGTGGTGGGCGACAACCGCCCACAATCCGGAATGCGGTTGGCGGTGATGGCGATGAAGCCGCCCCACGCATAGGCGATCTGTGCGTCGCGCAATTGCGGGAACACCGCCGTCATGCGCGGGCGCATGTATGCGCCAAGGTTGGGCGGCTCAAGCGTAGAATAGCTGGCCCTGCCGCCAAACAGCATGCGCGTATCCTTGGTGAGGCGGAAATAGTCGACGATGAAATTGGTGTTCGCCACCGCCTCATTGTCGCGGATCAGCGCCCGGGCACGGTTCTCGCCCAAGGGTTCGGTGGCAATAATGTAACTGCCAACCGGCATCACCTTGCCCAAGAGCGTGGGCACCGTGCGGCCCAGATAGGCATTGCCCGCGATGACCATGAATTTGGCTTTCACAGTGCCCTTGGCCGTGGTGGCGGATGGCGTGGAGCCAGTCTCGACCGACAGGACGCGCGAGCCTTCATGGATGACGGCGCCTGCCTCAATTGCCGCGCGGGCGAGGCCCAGACAATAGTTGAGCGGATGAAAATGCCCCGCTCCGCCTTCGCGCAGCGCGCCATGATAGAGGCGGGTGCCAAGCTTGTCTTCCAACTCCTGCTTCGTGAGGATGCTGGTGTCGGTATAGCCGAGCGCGTCGTATTCCTCTTTCCAGTCCACGAGCTCCTTCATCTGGTGCGGTTTGGGGATCGCGTGCAAATATCCCCATTGCAGATCGCAATCGATCTTGTGATCCGTGATGCGGTTCACGATGAGCTGCTTCGACTCCTGCGCGAGATCGAAGCATTTCCGGGCATCGGCCTTGCCAAGCTGTGCGGCGATCTTGGCCTGTCCGGAGGAAAACCCGGTGCAGATTTGCCCGCCGTTGCGGCCCGATGCGCCATGGCCCACGCGCTCCGCTTCCAGCACCACCACGCGGTAGCCCGCTTTGGCCAGTTCCAGTGCGGCGGAAAGGCCGGTGAAGCCCGCGCCGATCACGCACACATCCGTGGAAACATCCCCCGCAAGGGGCGGGTGGGCCGGGAAAGGGGTGGCTGTGGCCTGGTAGTAGGACGTGGCGTCAATCGATTTCGGCATGATGGGACAAGGGTTTAGCGGCCCCCCTTTTGCAAGGTCAAGCGCCCGCGCTAAGGTGGGAATGTTCAACAACCAACCAGGGTGTCATGTCGCAATCACGATTTGAGGAATGGATCAGCGAGCACAAGATCAGCGAGGTGGAGTGCCTCGTGGCCGATATGTCGGGCACGGCGCGCGGCAAGATCCTTCCGCCAAAGAAATTTCTCAAAGGCAACCGCTCGCGCGGGCTTCGCATTCCGGAAGAGGTCTTCACCCTCACCATCAATGGCCGCTACACCTATGATACGCGCGCGGTGAGCGACAGCGCCATCGACATCTACATGCAGCCCGATGTGGAAACCATCCGCTATGTGCCATGGTATCAGGAGCCGACGGCGCAGGTGATCTGCGATGCCTTTCACTTGAACGATGAACCCGTCGATATTTCACCGCGCCATGTGCTGAAGCGGGTGCTGCAGCTTTATAAGGACAAGGGCTGGCGGCCCGTGGTGGCGCCCGAGCTTGAATTCTATCTCGTCAAGCGTAACCCCGATGCCGATTATCCGCTGGAGGCCGCCGTGGGCCGTTCAGGCCGCAAGGAACCGGGCGGGCAGGCCTATGGCATCGACGCCGCCAATGATTTCGACCCCATCGTGGAAGACATTTATGATTATTGCGAAGCGCAGGAGCTGGATGTCGATACGCTGAGCCACGAGTCTGGCCCCGCGCAGCTAGAAATCAACTTCAATCATGGCGATCCGCTGGACCTCGCCGACCAGGTGTTCCTGTTCAAGCGCACGGTGCGGCAGGCGGCGCTGAAGCATGACATGTATGCCACCTTCATGGCGAAGCCGCATGAGAACGAGCCGGGTTCTTCCATGCACATTCACCAGTCGGTGATGGATGCGAAGACGGGCAGGAACATTTTTGCGGGGCGCGACGGCAAGCCCTCCAAGCTGTTTCTCAATCACATCGGCGGGCTGCAGCGTTATCTCGCGGCAGGCCTGCCGCTGATGGCGCCGAACGTCAATTCCTATCGCCGCCTGGTGCCGGAATCCGATGCGCCGACCAATGTGCATTGGGCGATCGACAATCGCACGGTGTCGCTCCGCGTACCTTCGTCCGATCCGTCGAATTTGCGAGTGGAGAACCGGGTGCCAGGGGCTGATTCAAATCCCTATCTGGCTTTCGCGGCGTCTCTCGCCTGCGGCTATCTCGGCATGATCGAGCGCAGCAAGCCGTCGGAACCGGTGGAAGGTTCTGCTTATCGCTATGCCCACACGCTGCCGATCAGCCTTGATGAAGCGTTGGACAAGCTCAACTACACCAAGCCTCTGAAGCAGGTGCTGGGCGAGAAATTCGTCGAGGCCTATGGCGATGTGAAGTTTCAGGAGATGCAGCATTTCCGCAAAGTCATCAGCTCATGGGAGCGGGAGTATCTGCTGCTCAATGTGTGATGGAGAAAGATGCATGAGGATGTATCATCGGGCGAATCATTGGCGTCCGGCGGTGCATCCCATGCATTCTTTCATCAAGGCGGCGTTTGCTTCCCTGCTTCTTTTGTTGGTGTGCGAAATGCAGGCGTTCGCCGAAGGCCCGGCGCGGGGACCGGCCTATGAAGACACTGCAGCGGCGATCGCGGATATTCTCAATGCGCCGCAGCGCCTGCCATTGCCGCTGGAGCGCATCCGCCCGGCGCTGATTGCCCATTACGTGCGCGATCAGGGCACGATCTACTGGGTGGGCACTGGCCGCATGACGCCGTTCATCCAGCGTCTCGAGGATGCCGAGGATGATGGCCTCAATCCGGGTGACTATCCTGTCGACTCGCTGATCGACCTGCGCGACGGCATTGCCGGCGGTGATGCGCATGACGCGGCGCTGGCCGAACTCTATTTCTCCGCCTTTTTCGTGCAGTACGCCGCCGACCTCAAGATTGGCCGGGTGACTCCGCAGAAGGTGGACCCGCGGCTGTTCCGCGCCCAGAAGACAATCGATGTGCTCCGCGTGCTGACGGATTTGAAGAAGCAGCGCGATCCGGCGAAATTCCTTGCCGCCTTCGAGTCGCGCAACCCGCACTACAAGGCTCTCAAGGACATGCTGGTGCTCTACCGCGCCATGGCGGAGGCGGGCGGCTGGCCCACGATAGCACAGGGGCCAAATATTTCAGCAGGCGGCAGCGACGCGCGTGTACCGGATATCCGGGAATTGCTGGCCATGACGGGCGATTACCGGGGTGCTGCTACATCATCAACCGTCTATGACGACGATCTGCAAGCCGCCATGAAGCGGTTTCAGCTGCGCAACGGGCTCGAGGCCAAAGGGCTGATCGGCAAGCAGACCATCATGGCGCTGAACATCCCGCCTGCCGACCGCGCGCGCCAGATCATGCTCAACATGGAGCGCTGGCGCTGGATGCCGGAGCAGCTTGGCGATCACTATTTCATGGTGAACCTCGCCGCCTTTGAACTGCAGGAGGTTCAGGCCCAGAACGTCATCACCCGCATGAATGTGGTGGTGGGCGCGGTGGCCACGGCGACGCCTGAATTTTCTGACGAGCTTGAATATGTGGAAGTGAACCCGACCTGGACGGTGCCCTATAACATCGCCACGGGCGAGATGCTGCCCAAACTCCGCGCCAATCCCTTTGCCTATGCCACCGATTTCGACGTGTTCATGAACGGCAAGCTCACCTCATGGGGCACGATCGACTGGAATGCCTATGGCAAGGGCAATTTCCCCTTCACGTTCCGCCAGCGCCCCGGCCCCAAGAACGCGCTGGGCAAGGTGAAGTTCATGCTGCCGAATGTACACAACATTTACCTGCATGACACGCCGGCCAAGGACAAGTTCCTGCAGACGACGCGCGCCTTCAGCCATGGCTGCATCCGCCTCTCGCGTCCCATCGAACTTGCCTATCATGTGATCGGCGATATCGTGGGCTGGCCCAAGGCAAAAATCGACGCGGCATTTGCATCGACGAACACCGTGCGCATCCCACTGCCGCAGCATATCCCCGTGCACCTGATTTATGCCACGGCCTTCGATGGCGTGAACGGCATCGAATTCCGCCCCGACATCTATGGCCGGGACCGCAAGCTCTACGCGGCGCTGTACGGGAAGCCTTCGAGCTGAAATTCTTCGCCCGCAGGGCGGAGCTTATTTCTTCAGTGCGCTGAGGGTTGTGAAGGCGGAGAGGACTTCGCGGCTGGATTTGACGTGGATCAGCACCGCGCCGTCATGATCCAGTGCCTCTTTCACTTTTGCGTCGATATCATCTCCGCGCGAAATTGTTACCGCATGGGCGCCGAAGGATCGGCCCCAGGCGGTGAAATCCGGATTGTGCAAGTCGGTGCCCGAGACGCGGCCGGGATATTCGCGCTCCTGATGGGTGCGGATGGTGCCGTAAATGCCATTATCCGACAGCACGATCTTGGGCTTCGCGCCGTACTGGATAGCGGTGGCAAGTTCCTGCCCGGTCATCAGGATGCCGCCATCGCCCACGAAGGTGAGGACGGTGCGTTGCGGGGCGATCATCGAGGCGGCCACCGCCGATGGCACGCCGAAGCCCATGGCCCCGGCGATGCCGCCCAGTTGCAGATTGGCGGGCGACATTTTCCAGTGCCGGTGTACCCAGGTTGAAATATTGCCGGCATCAGTGGTGACGATCGAATCCTTCGGCGCCTGCGCGGCGATGGAAAGAACCACGCTGCCGAAATTCACGCCGTCCTGCGGATCGCTGGGGGTGAACTCCTGAAAGCCGCGGATGAATCCGTTGATGTCGGTGATCCATCCCTCGCGCGCCGATGACACCACACGCGGGTTGCCGGAGAGTTCCTCGAACAGCGGCACGGCATCGGCGATGATCCCCAGATCGGTGCGGTACACGCGGCCAATTGGCCCTCCATCCTGATAGATATGCACCAGCGGTTGCGCGGGCACGGGGCAGGCGGGGAATGTGTAGTTGAGGCTTGCCACATCACCAAGCCGTGTGCCGGCCGCGATGATGAGATCGGATTTGGCCAGCGCCTCGCGGTGTTTGGGCGGGTTGCCGAAGCCCAAATGCCCGGCATAAAGCAATGAGGCATTGTCGAAGATATCCTGGTTCTTCCATGTCACCGCCACGGGAATGCGCTGCGCTTCGGCAAAGAGCGCCAGCGCCGCCGCACCGCGCGGTCCGCGAAAGCCTGCGCCCGCCACGACGATGGGACGCTGCGCCTTGTCGATCATCGCCTGCAGGGCCGAGGATTGTTGCGGGGAATGCTGCGGGCGGGCCAGCGGATAGGCGGCGGGTACCGTGGCGCCGGCCTCATCATTCAGCATGTCCTCGGGCAGCGAAATCACCACCGGACCGGGGGTGCCTTCGGCAGCGAGGCGAAAGGAACGGGCGCAGATCTCCGCCATTTTCGCACCTTCATTCACCTCGAACACGCCCTTGCACATGCTGCCGAGAAATTGCGTGTAATCTACTTCCTGAAACGCGCCGCGCGTACGTTCCTCGCGCGATACCTGGCCGATGAGGCAGACGACCGGCACCGCGTCCTGCTCGGCGACGTGAATGGCAATCGAGCCATTCGTCGCGCCGGGCCCGCGGCTCACCAGGAAGACAGCGGGCTTTCCCGTCATCTTGGCCTCCGCCACCGCCATAAAGCCCGCGCCCGACTCATGACGGCAGATCACCACCTCAATGGAACCGCCATAAAGCGCGTCGAGAAGAGCCAGATAGCTTTCGCCCGGCACGCAATAGACGCGGGTGATGCCCTGTGCTTCGAGGGATTTGACGATGATGTCAGCGGCACGCATGAAGAAAACTCCGGTTATCCGCGCTCGGCGATGGGGATGTAATCGCGGGGCAGCGGCCCATCGTAGAGGGTCAGCGGGCGGATGAGAATGTTATTCTGGAGCTGTTCCATGCATTGCACCGTCCAGCCCGGCACGCGGCCGACCGCGAAGATCGGCACGAAGAGATCGGGCGCGATGCCGTTCAGATAATAGATGACGCCGGAGTAGAAATCGACGTTCACATTCACGCCGAAGCGCGCATAGGGCTTCATCGCATCGACGACAGCCTGCAGGATGGCGAACCATTTGGGTTCGCCCATCTCGCGCGAAAGCTGCTCCACGCCGTCGCGCATGTGGCGGGCGCGCGGGTCTTCCGCCCGGTAGACGCGGTGGCCGAAGCCGGTGACGGGTTCCCCCGCCGCGCGCTTGGCTTTCACATAAGCCGCGGCATTGGCGGGATCGCCGATCTCCTGCGCCATGCGCATCACGTCCTCGGCCGCACCGCCATGGGCTGGGCCTGAGAGCGCCGCGATGGCGGCGGTCATCGCCGCATGGAGCGTCGCTTCGGTGCCGATGACGACCCGCGCCGCGAAGGAGGAGGCGTTGCTGCCGTGTTCGGCGTGCAGGATCAGGTCGCGGTCCATCAGTTGCGCGGCTTGGGCCGAAGGTTTCCGGCCGGTGATCATCCAGAGGAAGTTCGCGGCATGGGAGAGTGCCGGATCGGGCTGTGGCACCGGCTTGCCTTGGCGGATCGCCGCATGGGCTGCGACGATCATCGGCACCTGTGCCGTGAGGCGGATGCCTTTCTCGCGCGCCGCGTCAACCGCGCTGCCGGCATCGTCATCCTCGAAGGTTTCCAGCGCCGAGACGGCGGTGCGCAGCACCTCCATCGGGTGCGAGGCTTTGAGCGCCGTGATGAGATCGAGAATGGGGAGAGGGAGATGCCGCGCGGCTTTGAGCCCGGCGTCGAATTCCTCAAGTTGCGCCGCCGTGGGCAGTTCGCCATGCAGCAGCAGGAAGGAAGTTTCCTCGAAGGTGGAGCGCTCGGCCAGATCATGGATGGAATAGCCGCGATAACGGAGTTCGCCGGCCTTGCCGTTGATGAAGGTGGTTGCGGAGCGTTCAAAATAGACGCCCTTCAGTCCACGGTGTATCTCAATCTTTTCTTCTTCTGCCATGGTTTCAATTCCGGAGTTCGGTTGTGAGCGTGATCGATGAGGCAAAGGCAAAAATCAAGGGGCGCGGGCTTAGGCTGGTGATGCCGGAGGCGGGCGATGCGCGCATTGCTGAAGCGGCGCAGCGCCTGTGGGGCGAAGGCCTTGCAGACCCCATATTGTTCGATGCCGATGATGTGCCGGAAGCGGAGTCGCGGCACATCACGATTGTGCGTGAGCGCCGCGCCTCGCTGACCGAAGCCATGGCAGCGCGGTTGCTGCGCAAGCCCCTGTATCGCGGCGGCGCCGCGGTGGCGGCGGGCGATGCGTCAGCCATGCTGGCGGGGGCGGCCAACCCGACCGCACGGGTCATCGAGGCTGCGCTGCTGACCATTGGCCTCGCGGAGGGCATCGCCACGCCATCGAGCTTTTTCTCATGCAATGGCCGGAGCGGCGGCTGGTCTTCGCCGATTGCGCGGTGAACGCCCAGCCCACGGCGGAGCAGCTTGCCGATATCGCCATCGCCTCCGCCGCCAGCGCGGCACGGTTTCTGGATGATGAACCGCGCGTGGCGATGCTGTCTTTCTCCACCAAGGGAAGCGCTGTCCATGCCGATACGGAAAAGGTGATCGAGGCAGTACGGCTGGCGCGGGCGAAAGCGCCGGATCTTCTGGTCGAGGGTGAATTGCAGGGCGATGCGGCGCTGTCGCCCGCCGTCGCGGCGCGCAAGGTGAAAGGCGAAAGCACGGTGGCCGGCCGCGCCAATGTGCTGGTGTTTCCCGATCTCGATGCCGGAAACATCGCCTACAAGCTCACGCAATATCTGGGTGGCGCGCAGGCGATCGGTCCCATCCTGCAGGGCTTTGCGAAGCCGGTTTCGGATCTGTCGCGTGGCGCCACGGTGGATGATATCGTGGATACGGGATGCCTGCTGCTCGCCATGTCATTGGCCCGTCACTGACAGCACATCGCGCGCGATGGTGAGTTCTTCATTGGCCGCGATGACATGAACCTGCTCAGGCCGCAGGCCGAGCCAACCGAGATGATGGAGAATGCGCGCCCGCACCGGCCCGGCATGTTCGCCGATGCCGCCGGTGAACACCATCGCATCGAGCCCGCCCAGCGGCGGCAGAAGCGATGCCGCGTGCCGCGCCGCCGAGTAACAGAAATGTTCCACCGCTTCCCCGGCTTCGGGCGCGCTACTTGCCAGCAACGCCCGCATGTCGCCGGAGAGGCCGGAGATGCCCAACATGCCGCTCTTCCTGTAGAGCAGGTCTTCGAGATCGCTCACCTTCGGATGCTCGTCACGAAGCAGGCCCAGCAGCACGCCCGGATCGATTGAGCCGGTGCGCGTGCCCATCACCAATCCGTCAGCGGTGGAATAGCCCATGGTGGTGGCAACGCTCTTGCCGTCCCTGATGGCGCAGAGCGATGCGCCCATGCCGAGATGGGCGACGATCAGGCGGCGGGGCAGGGGTTTGCCTGTCAGTTCTGGCAGCGCCTTCACGATGTGGGCATAGCTCAGCCCGTGAAAGCCATAGCGCCGGTAGCCTTGGTCAAAATACACGCGCGGCAGGGCGAGGCGTGTTTCCAGTTCCGGCTGCGTGGCGTGGAAGGCTGTATCGAAACAGGCGATGTTCGGAACCTGTGGCGCCAGCTGCCGCATGTCGGCCAGCACGCGCACGCCCACCGGCATGTGCAGCGGGGCCAGCCGCTCCAGCGCATGCAGGTCTTTCTCAACCGCGTCATCGACAATGACCGGCGACACATATCGCGCACCGCCGTGCACCAGCCGATGGCCGATGCCGGAGAAGGAAGCGGCGGACATGGACCGGGTCTTCAGCCATGCCTCGATTGCGCGGATCGCGTCCTGATGCGAAGCAACTGCCTTGAGCGGGCGCGCGGGCTCACCATCGATCTCGAGTTGAGGGTCATCGCCGATGCCGGACACCTGCCCGCGCAGCTTTGCGTCAAGCCCGTCGAACACCGCGAATTTGAGCGAGGATGACCCCGCGTTGACGACCAGAAGCATCACACCACCGCGCGCAAAAGGCCAAGCGCCGCAAGCCCGGCCAGCAGAAGGATCGCAAAGCGGCGGAACTCCTGCGGCCCGGTTTTCAGGAAATGACGGCTGCCCAGCCAGTTTCCCAGAAAACAAAGCGGCAGCGCCACCAGCGAAACGTAGAGCGTATCCCAGCCGATCAGCCCATGCCACCAATAGAGCGGGGCGGAGTAAAGATCGAGCAGCGGGAAATAGGCCACCAGCGTGGCGCGGAACACCGCCGCCCGCATCGGCTGCGCGGCGAAAAAGGCCGCCACCGGAAGCCCGCCCATGCCCGGCGCATTGGCAACGCCCGATGCCGCACCCGCCGCCAGCGTGGCAAGCGCGCCCGCTTCTCCATTCATCCTCCAACCCGCCAGCAGCACGCCGCACATGAGAAGGATGAAGCCCGAGATCACGGCGCGCGCCGCATCCTCGGAAAGGCCGGTCAGCAGCCACAAGCCGAAGGGCAGGCCCAGCACGGCGCCTCCGACGAGAAGCCACACGCGCCGCCAGTCCACGTCATGGCCGATGCCGGTCCAGGCCTGCGCCGTCATCGCCATTTCGCAGATCATCACCACGGCCACGAAATGCAGCGGATTGGTGACGAGCCCGGAGGCAGCGATCACCAACGCCGAGAAGCCGAATCCCGAATAGCCGCGCACCAGCGCCGCGCCGAGGATGGCCGCAACCATCCATGAGGCGGCCAGTGGAGAGAGTCCGAACGGCACATCACACTTTCTGCGGGCGCATGTCGGCGGCGCTGATGCCCGCCACTTCAACGGGCTTCTTCATGGCGTCGCGGCGGAAGGGCTCGCCCAGTTCCTGATTGATCATCGCTTCGATGAGCGTGGTCTTGCCATGCTTCATCTGGTCGTCGATGGCCTTCGACAGCGCATCGCGCAGCTCATCCATGGTGCGCGCCACGACACCCTGCAGCGCGCAGGCCTTGGCGATGCCCGCATAGGAGACCTGCTCGTTCAATTCCGTGCCGACGAAATTGTCGTCATACCAGAGCGTGGAGTTGCGTTTCTCGGCACCCCACTGATAGTTCCGGAACACGACCTGCGTGACGGCCGGCCATTCCTTGCGGCCGATGGCGGTCAGTTCGGTGACGGCAATGCCGAAGGCACCATCACCCGAGAAGCCGACCACCGGCACATCGGGGCAGGCGATCTTGGCGCCGACCACCGAGGGCAAGCCATAGCCGCAGGGGCCGAACAGGCCGGGGGCCAGATATTTGCGGCCCGCCTCGAAGGTGGGATAGGCATTGCCGATGGCGCAGTTGTTGCCGATGTCGGAGGAGATGATCGCCTCTTTCGGCAGCGCCGCCTGGATGGCGCGCCACGCCATGCGGGGGCTCATCCATTTGGGCTTCGCATCGCGAGCGCGGGCATTCCATGTGGTGCCCGGATCATCATCCTCATGATCCATGGAGGAGAGCTGCTGCGCCCAGCGCGACTTGGTGGTGGCGATCAGGTCCTTGCGTTCCTTGCGGCCCGCATCTCCCGCCGAACCCGAGAGTTTCTGGAGCAGGCTTTCGGCAACCTTCTTGGCATCGCCCACGATGCCAACCGCGACCTTCTTGGTGAGGCCGATGCGGTTGGGGTTGATGTCCGCCTGAATGATCTTCGCGGTCTTGGGCCAATAGTCGAGACCATAGCCAGGGAGCGTCGAGAAGGGGTTGAGCCTCGTGCCCAGGCACAGCACCACATCGGCCTTGCTGATCAGCTCCATGCCCGCTTTGTTGCCGTTGTACCCGAGCGGGCCAGCGAACAGCGGGTGAGAACCCGGAAAGGCGTCATTGTGCTGGTAGCCCACGCAGACCGGCGCATCGAGGCGCTCGGCCAGCTTCATGGAGGCGGGAATGGCGCCCGCCAGAACGACGCCCGCACCATTCAGGATCACCGGGAACTTGGCGTCGGAGAGAAGTTTCGCGGCGGCGGCAATCGCCTCCTCGCCGCCCGCCGGGCGCTCGAATTCGACGATGGCCGGAAGCTCGATATCGACGACTTGGGTGAACATGTCGCGTGGCACGTTGATCTGCGCGGGGGCCGAAAGCCGCTTGGCATTCATGATGACGCGGTTCAGGACTTCGGCGATGCGCGAGGGCTCGCGCACCTCTTCCTGATAGCCCACCATGTCCTTGAACAGGGCCATCTGCTCCACCTCCTGGAAACCGCCCTGGCCAATCGTCTTGTTGGCGGCCTGCGGTGTCACGAGCAGAAGCGGTGAGTGGTTCCAGTAAGCGGTTTTGACTGCTGTCACGAAATTGGTGATGCCGGGCCCGTTCTGGGCGATCATCATCGACATCTTGCCGGAGGCCCGGGTGAAGCCATCGGCCATCATGCCGCCCGAGCCTTCATGGGCGCAGTCCCAGAAACTGATTCCAGCCTTGGGGAACAGGTCGGAGATCGGCATGAAGGCTGACCCGATGATGCCGAACACATGCGCAATGCCATGCATCTGCAGCACTTTGACGAAGGCTTCTTCAGTGGTCATTTTCATGGGACGGTTCCTTGCGCGGGATCGGTGGATGCTGGTTCCTAGGCTAGCATCTGGCCCCATGGCAGCGCCAGATTGGCGCGATGGATGCCGCCAGCCAGCGGCGGGGTTGCGGTTTCATGGCATTCTCCGCAAGGTAAGTGTTCAACAGCGCAGGGGATCGTCATGGGGCTTGCTGTCTACGGGCATCTGTTTTCATCCTACACCCAGAAAGTGCTGATTGCCCTTTATGAAAATGGTACCGCGTTCGAGTTCCGGGCGGTCTGGCCCGAGTCTGCTCACACCGCCGAATGGCTGCGGCGCTGGCCGATGCGAAAGTTTCCGCTGCTGCTGGATGGTGACCGTTCGGTTGTGGAAACCAGCATCATCATCGAATATCTGCAGATCAAGCACCCGGGTCCGGTGCGGCTGCTGCCCGCCGATCCCATGGCGGCGCTCGATGTGCGGTTCTTTGACCGCGTGTTCGATCTTCATGTGATGAACGCCGCCCAGCATGCGGTGGACGGCGCCTTGACGGGCGACGATGCGAAGCGGCGCGACGGGCTGGCCTTGTCCGTCGAAAAACTGAACCGCGTCTATCCCTGGCTCGATGCGCAACTGGCGGGCCGCACATGGGCCACGGGTGCCGATTTCTCCATGGCCGATTGCGCTGCGGCTCCGGCGCTTTTCTACGCGGACTGGGTGCATCAAATCCCGGAAAATCTCACGGCGCTCCGGGCCTATCGCGCCCGTCTGCTCGCGCGGCCCTCTGTCAAGCGCGCCGTGGAAGACGCCCGCCCATTTCGCCCGCTGTTCCCCTTGGGCGCGCCGGACCGGGATTGAGGCGCGCTGGCAGCGCTATTTCAGCTCGATCTCGATAAATGCGTATTCGCCGTCATTGGCGTTGATCACGTCATGCTCGACGCCCGCCTTGCGGAAGTAAGGCGCGCCCTTCTTCATCTCGGCGAAGCTGGTGCCGGATGAGGTTTCGAGCTTCACCTTGCCGTCCATGAGCGGCACCACGACATAATCATGGCCGTGGCGGTGCCAGCCGGTGTTCTGGCCGGGCTGGAAGCGGTATTCGGTGACGATCACCCGCTCATTGTCGATAAACACGGTGGCCTTGGCGCTGCCAGACATGATTGGTATCAAGCTCCATCGGTTGGAATTCATACACCGTTTGGAAAGACACGAAAATCGATGCGCGCGTCAATAGCGATAGGCCCAGCGATCATTGCTCAAGTGCTGTGTGTGCTTGCAGGTTACGCATTGGTGAGCCTGATCTTCCGAAAGGATATGCCATGGGCTGAGCTTCTGGAGCGGTCATACAGGGCATGGAATCCAATTCAGGAAGCAAGCCGGGAATACGACGGACGGTTAAGCCGCGTGGTGGTGACTGCCTCGTACGTTATTTTCTCGATATGGACCATTGTCATCATTTGGAATATAGACAGCTTGGAAGAGTGGATGATCGCAAGCTTCATGCCTGCAATTGTTTATCCGATGTATGAACTGAGGCGCGGAAGCAGAGACTATTTTTTGAGAAAGCGTTTTCTTGCCAAGTCCCCAAGCGATCCGCGCGCGAAACGGCTTAATCCGCGCGTCTATGTCGTGAACGCGCTGGTTGATCTCCTATCGCTCGGTATCTCAGTGGCCGTTTTCTGGTGCGTGTACATTCCTCTGGCCAGAATCTTTCCGAGTTAATGCGATCTTTGATCGCGGCAGGCGGAAGGGCTTGGATTTTGGGCCTGTTATGTTATATTATAACGCATGCTGTTTCCCGCACCCTCCCACAATCATGCCCAATGCACGGCGGAGCTGATTTCCCGCGCCGAGCGCACGTGCGAGCGGCGGGGGGCGCGGCTCACCGGACAGCGGCGCGACGTGCTTTCCTGCGTGGCGCAGAGCCATCAGGCCGTGGGCGCCTATGACGTGATCGAGCGCATGGCGGCGCAGGGCCCAAGGCCCGCGCCCATCACCGTCTACCGCGCGCTGGATTTCCTGCAGGCGCATGGGCTCGTTCACAAGATCGAAAGCCGCAACGCCTTTGTTGCCTGCTCGCATCCGCATGACGGCAAGCCCGCAGCACTTCTGATTTGCGAGGGCTGTGGCACGGTGGCGGAGCTCGATGCGCCTGCCGTCTTTGGAGCGATTTCCGATGCGGCGGCGGGGCAGGGCTTCGCGCCCCATCACAGCATGGTGGAAGTGTCGGGCCAGTGCGGCGCCTGTGCGGGGAGGGCCTGATGCTGAAAGCCACCGGCGCGCTGCTCAGCGCCCGCGATGCCAGCCTTGTCATCAATGGCCGCAGCATTCTCGACAAGGTGAACCTCGATGTGCGGGCGGGCGAGATCGTCACGGTGATCGGCCCCAATGGCGCTGGCAAGTCCACGCTGGTGCGCGTAATGCTGGGCCTGCAACCGCTCACCTCCGGTGAGATCGTGCGGCATGACAGGCTGCGCATTGGCTATGTGCCGCAGCGTTTTCCGCTCACCGCCAATGTGCCGTTGGACGTGCGCCGCCTCCTAACGCTCACGCTCAAGGCCGGCGATGCCGAGATTGATGAGGCCTTGCAGGAGACGGGTATCCCGCATCTGAAGCGCGCCTCGGTCGTATCGCTGTCGGGTGGTGAATTGCAGCGCGCGCTATTGGCGCGAGCCCTTCTGCGGAAACCCGAACTTCTGGTGCTGGACGAGGCGGTGCAGGCCGTCGATTTCATGGGCGAGACGAAGCTTTATGAACTGATCGGTTCGATCCGCAAGCGCCATGGCTGCGGCATCCTGATGGTGAGCCACGATCTGCACATGGTGATGGCCGAGAGCGATCATGTCGTCTGCCTCAACGGCCATGTGTGCTGCGAGGGCGGCCCCGCGACGGTGCAGAAGGATCCGGAGTTCATCAAGCTGTTCGGCCCCGCCGCGGCGCGCGTCATCGCCGCCTATACGCATCATCACGATCACGACCATGATTCCGCCGATCACTGTGCGCATCACCATGACCACAAGCATTGATCATGTTTGACATCCTCTCCGAACCCTTCTTCCGCCGCGCCATACTGGCGGGGCTGGGCGTGGCGCTGGTGGCGGGGCCGGTGGGCTGCTTCATCGTGTGGCGGCGCATGGCCTATTTCGGAGAGACGCTGGCGCATTCGGGCCTGCTGGGTGTTGGCCTTGGCCTGATGCTGGGGGTAAGTCTCACACTCGGAGCGGTGGCGGCGTCTGTCGGTGTGGCGCTCTTGCTGATCATTCTTCGCCGCCAGAGGCAATTGGCCTCCGATACGCTGCTCGGCATTCTCTCGCATGTGGCGCTGGCCATGGGCCTGATCACCGTGTCGCTGGTGACAGGCGCGGCGGGCGATCACATGGACCTGCTGTTCGGCGACATCCTGACAGTCTCGACGGAAGAAGTATGGATCGTCTGGGCCGGGGCGCTGATGGTGCTGGCGGTGCTGGCCTTCCTGTGGCGCGACCTGATCGCCATTTCCGTGCATGAGGAACTGGCGCAGGCCGAGGGCGTGAATGTGCGCCGGGTAGAACTGGGATTCATCCTGCTGATCGCGCTGATGACGGCAATCTCCATGAAGATCGTCGGCCTCCTGCTGATCACGGCCCTTCTGGTGATCCCGGCGGCGGCGGCGCGGCGGCTCGTCTCAACACCGGAACGCATGGCGGCTGTTTCGGCGTTGCTCGCCGGCCTCTCGGTGCTGATGGGGCTTCTGGCGTCGGCCTGCTGGAACGTGATTTCGGGGCCGGCCATCGTGCTGTCGGCGGGGCTTCTGTTTGTCTTGACCTTGTCACGCCCCCAGACCAATTAGCTGGCATGAGCTATTCGGCAATCGGCAGCAGGCGGATGTCCGTCCCCGTCCAGGTGGGGGCGGTCACGGTAGGGGGCGGCGCCCCTGTCGTGGTGCAGTCGATGACCAACACCGACACGGCGGATGCCGAAGGAACGGCGCGGCAGACGGCCCTCTTGGCGCGCGCAGGATCGGAACTGGTGCGCATCACCGTGGACCGCGATGAATCGGCCAAGGCCGTTCCGTATATCCGTGAGAAGCTGGACCGTTGGGGGCTTTCCGTGCCGCTGGTGGGTGATTTCCATTACAATGGCCACACGTTGCTGAACGATAATCCGGCCTGTGCCGAGGCGCTGGCAAAGTATCGCATCAACCCCGGCAATGTCGGCTTCAAGGACAAGAAAGACCGCAACTTCGCGATGATGATCGAAACGGCGCTGCGCTTCGATCGCCCGGTGCGGATCGGCGTCAACTGGGGCTCGCTCGATCAGGCCTTGCTGACCGAGCTGATGGATCAGAATGCCAAATCTGCCGCACCGCTGGATGTGCGCGAGGTGATGCATGAGGCGGTGGTGCAATCTGGCCTTCTTTCCGCCGCGCGCGCCGAGGAGCTAGGGCTGGGGCGGGACAAGATCATCATCTCAGCCAAATGTTCCGAGGTGCAGGATCTGATCGCCGTCTACCGCCTGCTGGCGGCGCGCTGTGATCACGCCCTGCATCTGGGGCTTACTGAAGCCGGCATGGGATCGAAGGGCATCGTCGCCTCCACCGCCGCGCTGGGCGTGTTGCTGCAGGAAGGGATCGGCGACACCATCCGCATTTCCCTGACGCCTGAGCCCGGCGGCGACCGCACGCGCGAAGTGATCGTGGCGCAGGAAATTTTGCAGACCATGGGGCTCCGCGCTTTCGCCCCCATGGTGATCGCCTGCCCCGGCTGCGGACGCACCACCTCCACGGTGTTTCAGGAGCTGGCGCAGGATATCCAGAGCTACGTGCGCGGCCGCCTTCCCGACTGGCGGCGCGATTATCCGGGCTTCGAGACGCTGCAACTTGCCGTGATGGGCTGCATCGTCAACGGCCCCGGCGAATCCAAACACGCCGACATCGGCATCTCGCTCCCCGGCACCGGCGAACTTCCCGCAGCACCCGTCTTCATCGACGGCAGGAAGGCCATGACGCTCAGGGGCGAAAATATCTCAGGCCAGTTCAAGGAGATCGTGGAGAACTACGTGAAGGGGCGGTGGAGTTAAGGTGGCGACCAATCAGGTTCCGGACGCGGGCTGGCACGACAATCACATTCATGCATTCCGCATCGCCGAAGGCCAGCATGGAACCGGTGAACTGATCCTTGACATCGATCATATCCTTGAATGGCGAAAGGCTGACACTGGAGATTTTCAGTTCTTGCTGTCGCCCGCCATTCTCACGTTTCACGAAGTGTCCCATCTTCGCATGACAATCGATTTCTCTACCGTGTCGGCTGCATTGGGCCCATTCTGTATTTCCTCAATGTCCAGCAAGGATGAGAAGCGCGAGCACTACATGGCAAAGTTCTGGACGATTGAGCTTGGCTGGCCGCAAGGCGAAATCACCTTCGAGGCAACAGGCTTTGACTTCGAATTGATGGGTGAGGCCGTCGTAAGCGATCACCAGAACTTGCCGCGTGTAGCAAAGTAAGCCTTCTCCCTCTCCATGCGAAAGCATGGCGATGGTGGATCGCGCGAGAGCGCGAGACGGGTGGGGGTGTTGGCAGAACGGTCTCGCACACCGCCACCCCACCCCGAAACTCGGGGAGGGAGAAATGATGTTCACGCCTTCCGTGCGATGATGAACTGCGCTGCTTCTTTCAAGACCCCGGCCTGCGCGCCGTAGATGCCGAGCGCGGCTTCGGCCTGTTGCACCAAATCCCGCGCACGGCGCTTGGCTTCGTCAAGTCCCAGCAGATCAACAAAGGTCGCCTTGCCGCGCGTGACGTCCTTTTGCGTGGCCTTGCCGAGTGTCAAGGCATCGGATTCGACATCGAGAATGTCATCGGCGATCTGGAAGGCGAGGCCGATATGATCCGCATACTGACGAAGGGGCTTGGGGTCTGCTCCCGCCAGTATGGCGCCTGCCTCGCAGGCGAAGCTGAAAAGGGCGCCGGTCTTGAGATTCTGGATCAGCGTTATCTCGGAAAGGCTTGTACTAACTCGTGATTCCGCCGCGATGTCGAGCATCTGGCCACCCGCCATGCCGGCCATGCCGGAGGCTTTGGCCAGCGCCTGCACGAGTGCAATCCGCACGGCGGGATCGCCATGCGTCGCGGCATCCCCCAGAATGTCAAAGGCGAAGGTGAGAAGGGCATCGCCGGCAAGGATCGCCGTCGCTTCATCGTAAGCCTTGTGGGTGGTGGGGCGGCCCCGGCGCAAATCGTCATCATCCATGGCGGGGAGATCGTCATGGACGAGGGAATAACAATGCACGCATTCGAGCGCGGCTCCCACCCGCAGCGCCTCCGCCCTCGGCACATCGAACAGCGCCGCGGACTCCACCACCAGAAACGGCCTCAGCCGCTTGCCCGGCCCCAGCGCCGCATAGCGCATCGCCGCCACCAGCCGGGGCGCGGCAGCGCCCCGTTCGGGCAGGAGCTGATCGAGGAGCGCGTCCGTCTCGCGGGCCGCGCGCGCCAGTGCGTCTTCAAAGGACAAGCGGAAATTCCTGTGCTAATCGGCCTTTCAGTAGTGCCATGACCGAGGAAACACAACCAGGCCTGAGCCTTCCCCCGCCGGTGGCCGAAGCGCCGCCGATCGACAGGCTTCCCGATTCGCGGCGCCAGCGCGTGCGGCGCTGGCTGAAATGGGGGCTGTGGATCGTTCTGGCCCTCATCGCCTGGCCGGTGCTGCTCACCCTTGTCTATGCTTTCGTGAACCCGCCCGTCTCCAATGTGATGATCGAGCGCAGCCTGATGGGCAGCGGCACGGTCAAAACCTGGGTGAGCCTCGACCAGATGTCGCCATGGCTCGCCAAGGCGGTGGTGACCTCCGAGGATGCCCGGTTCTGCGAACATAATGGGGTCGACTGGATCGAATTCGGCGGCGTCGTGCAGGATGCGCTGGATGCCGATGAAGCGCCGGTGAGGGGCGCCAGCACCATTCCCATGCAGACGGCCAAGAACCTGTTTCTCTGGGACGGGCGGCTGTTCATCCGGAAAGGCCTCGAAATCCCGCTGGCGCTGTGGATGGATCTGGTGTGGTCGAAGCGCCGGATGCTGGAAATCTACCTGAACATCGTGGAATGGGCGCCGGGCGTCTATGGGGCGGAGGCCGCCGCCCAGCATCATTTCAAGAAATCCGCCACCAAGCTGTCGAGGCGGGAGGCGGCGCTGCTGGCTGCCGTGCTGCCCAATCCCATCAAACGGCAGGCGGGCAAACCCTCGCGGGGCGTTTCGGCCATCGCCAGCCGCATCATGATCCGCATGGCGGGAATGGGCCCCTATCTGACTTGTCTTGGGCGGTAAGCTTCGCTATAAGCCCGGCCAACCGAAGGGCGCGGGCGGTTTTCCCCGCCCCTTTTTCATGGAGTTTTGAAATGGCCGTTCCACGCAAGAAAATGTCCAAGAGCCGCATCGGCATGCGCCGGTCCGGCCACAAGCTCGGCACCGTCACCTGGGTCGAGGACAAGAAGTCGGGCGAACTTCGCCGCCCCCACCATATCGACCTCAAGGCCGGCACCTATCGCGGCCGCCAGGTGATGGACGTCAAGACCGAAGCTTAAGTTAACGCTTCATTTACCCTGAAGCCGGCCCGTTCGGGCCGGTTTTTGTTTGTGGCGGGCCATGGCACCCGGTTTGCAAATCCGGCTCCATGCTGATCGCCAACTGGCAGGTTCTGGACACCAAGCAGGAAACCGCACCCGAGGCTTTGCGCGCGGAGTGGCAGGCGCTGTCCGACCGCGCCCTTACGCCCGCGCCGCTGAACGGGCCGGAATTTCTGCCGCCGCTTTTTACAATATCCCCAAAGGCCGAGCTTTTAACCGCCCGGGCGGCAGAAGGGCTTATGCTGGCGTTGCCGGTTCAGCGCCGGGGCTGGCCGGTGCCGGTCCTATCGAGCTTCGTGTCGCCGCTCACCAATTCCGGCCTGCCGATGATCGATCGCGATCTGGGGCCGGCGGCGCTGCAGGCCATCGCCCGGCGGATCGGCCAGCCCCTGATGCTGACCGGCATCCCAGCGTCCGGCCCGTTCTGGGACGCGCTGGATCAATCTGGCCTGCGCATTAGCATATTGGATCGCTGGGAACGCGCCGCGCTCTATCCCCAAGGCAGCTTCGCGCAATGGTTCGAAGAAGGTTTTGAACGCAAGCGCCGCAAGGAGTACCGCCGCCTCCGCGCGAGGCTCTCGGAGCAGGGCACGCTGATCAGCCGCAGCCTGCATCGGCACGAGAACGTAGACCCATGGGCCGAAGCGCTGCTCGATCTCGAAGGTGCTGGCTGGAAAGGCGCACGCGGCACGGCGCTCAAGGCCGATCCGGCGATGGCTTCCGCCTTCCGCACCATCTGCCGCGATCTCCATGCGGCGGGCAAGCTGCGGTTCTGGTCCATCACGCTGGATGGCCGCACCATCGCCTCGCTGTTTGCGGTGGTGGAGCAGGGCCAAGCCTGGCTCGGCAAGATCGCCTATGACGAGGCGCTGGCCAAATATTCCCCCGGCGTGCTGCTGATCCTCGACGCCACCGAGGCGCTGTTTGAAGAGGGCGTCACGCAGGCCGATTCATGCGCCATTCCCGATCATCCGATGATCAACCATCTGTGGCGCGGCCGCATGCCCATGGCCGATGTCATCATCGCGGGCGAAACCGTGAGTCCCTTCATGTTCAAGGCCACCGTGATAGCCGAGCGTAGCCGCCGCCGCTCACGCGCCGCGCTCAAATCGCTGTTCTACACAATCACCCGGAGACACCGCTCATGAGCATCGTGACCATCGATCCCGCCATTGCGCGCGCCAAATTCCTGAAAGAGGCTTTCACGCTGAAGCACGGGCTGGCCGGTCATCCGCTGTTCGCATTGCCGCGCCTCGTCGAGCTTGCGAAGTCGCTGCCGCGTGACCGCATCGAATATAATTCCGGCAAGGTGGCGGTGGGTGCTGAGCAAAAGGACATCCCGCAGATCGACCAGCCAGCCGAAGAGGTGATCCGCTCCATCGAAACCGCCAATGCCTGGATGGTGATAAAATTCGTCAATGAAGACAAGGAGTACCGGGCACTTCTCGAGTTATTCGTTGAAGCGGCCAATCTGGCGGCGGGCAAGAAGCGCGTCGACTATACCGACCTGCAGGGTTTCATCTTCGTCTCATCCGCCAATGCCACCACACCCTTCCACATTGACGCCGAAGAAAACATCCTGATCCAGATTCACGGCGACAAATTCGTCCGCACCTTCGACAATCGAGACCGTACGCTGGTGGGCGAGGAAGCGATGGAGATTTCGCCGTCCAAGCACCGCAACCAGCACTATGAGGGCAGGTATGAGGAACGCGCCACGGTGCATGCGCTGAAGCCCGGCGATGCGCTGCACATGCCCTACATGATCCCGCACTGGGTCAGCACGGGCGAGAGCTATTCGATCTCCATGGCGATGACATGGAAGACGCCGGAGGTCGTGCGCCTCAACAAGATCAGGTTGATGAACGGGTCGCTCCGCCGCTACGGCCTGCCGCAGAAGCCGCCGGGCGTTTCACCCACAGCCGATGCCGCCAAGGTTTTCGCCCATGACGCGATGCGGATGGTGCTCGATCCCCTGCGCAAATCCGAAACCATGCGCCGCACCCTGCGCGGCCTGATCTATGGCCGGAACGCCAATTACTATTACGGCGCGAAGGCGAAGAAGGCTGAGGCTTAAGATACTTCCCAAACAAAAAAGCCCGGCACCATGCCGGGCTTTTTCATTGATTGAGGCCGTTCAGGCGGCAAGTGCGCGGTCGGCGGCGACGTAGTCGTAGCCCAGGTCCTGCGCCACGGCGCGGTAGGTCACCTTGCCGTCCGCCACGTTGAGGCCGTTCTTGAGGTGCGGGTCATCGGCCAGCGCCTTCTTCCAGCCCTTGCTGGCGATCGCCATGGCGAAGGGCAGCGTCACGTTGTTGAGCGCGAAGGTGGATGTGCGGGCCACGCCGCCCGGCATGTTGGCCACGCAGTAATGGATCACGCCGTCCACCACATAGGTGGGGTTGGCATGGGTGGTGGCCTTGGAGGTTTCAGCGCAGCCGCCCTGATCGATGGCGACATCGACCAGCACCGAGCCGGGCTTCCAGTCCTTCAGCATCGCCTTGGTGACGAGCTTGGGGGCAGCCGCGCCGGGGATCAGCACGCCGCCGATGACGAGATCAGCGCCCGCGCATTCATCCTCGACAGCGCCTTGCGTTGAATAGATGGTCTTGAGCTCCGTCCCGAAGCGGGCGACCAGTTCTTCCATGCGGTCGGTGCTCTTTTCGAGAATGGTCACGTCGGCGCCCATGCCGAGCGCAATCGCCGCCGCATTGGTGCCCACCACGCCGCCGCCGAGTATCACGACCTTCGCTGGCGCAACGCCGGGAACGCCGCCCAAGAGCACGCCACGGCCGCCCTGCGCCTTCTCGAGGCAATGGGCGCCGGACTGCACCGACATGCGGCCCGCCACCTGCGACATGGGGGCGAGCAGCGGCAGGCCGCCTTTGGCGTTGGTCACCGTTTCATAGGCGATGCAGATGGCGCCCGAGGCGACGAGATCCTTCGTCTGTTCCGGATCGGGAGCGAGGTGGAGGTAGGTGTAGAGGATCTGGCCGGGACGCAGCATCTTGCGCTCGGCGGCCTGCGGTTCCTTCACCTTCACGATCATGTCCGATTTGGCGAAGATTTCCGCGGCGGTAGGGATGATGGTGGCGCCGGCCTGCGTGTAATCGGCGTCCGTCGCGCCGATGCCCGCTCCGGCATTGGTCTCGACCCACACCTTGTGGCCCTGCCGCACCGCTTCGCGCACCGACATGGGCGTGAAGCCGACGCGGTATTCATGGTTCTTGATTTCCTTTGGCACGCCGATCAGCATTTTGGTTTCCTCCTTGGATCGCCGGAAAGTATCGCATTTCCGCTCGAATGATTTGCCGAAGAGAGCCTTGGAGCAGTGCAGCATTGGAATTTTATCCGAAGATATGATAGGAAATCCGGATGAAATTCGAAGAATTGGATAAGACAGACAAAATCATCCTGTCGGAGCTGCAGAAGAACGCCCAGCAGCCGATTGCCGAACTGGCCGCGAAGGCCAGGCTTTCGCCCTCCGCCTGTCACCGGCGGGTAAAACTACTGGAAGAGAAGGGCGCGATCCTCGGTTACTTTGCCAGCCTTGACCGCGCCACGCTGGGCTTTGCGAACGAGTTTTTCGTCGAGGTGTCGCTTACCGCGCAGACCGAGGAGGCGTTTGAGAAATTCGAAAAGGGGGTGCAGCGGGTGCCGGAGATTTCTCGAATGCCATCTGATGAGCGGGCAGTTCGATTATCTGCTCCGCGTGGTGGCTGAGGATGCGGCGGATTATGAGCGCATCCACCGCGGCAAGATTTCCCGCCTGCCCGGCGTGCAGCGCATCCAGTCTGCCCTGGCGCTCCGCACCATCAAACCGTGGGCGGGCTATCCGGTCGGCTAGATCGCCCGGTCCAGTTGCCGGTCGCGCAGGATCATCAGGATGCCGGTGATGATGACGATGGCGCCGCCGGTCCAGGTGGCGGCGCCCGGAAAATCGCCGAAGATGAAATAGCCATAGGTCACCGCCCAGATCATGCCGGAATATTCAAAGGGCGCGACGAAGCTTGATTCCGCGTGCTTGTAGGCGGAGGCGAAGAACACCATGGCGAAGGCGGCCAGCACGCCATTGCCGAGGAAGATCGCCATGTCCCGGAGATCAGGCCACACCCAGGGGCGGGAGAGAAACACCATGCTCTTGTGCGTAAAGACCGGCATCTCGATGCTGTTGAAAAACAGCGCCATCAGCGCGGCGGCGGCGAAATAGATGACGTTCTGCCACATGGCGATCGAAGGCAGCGACACGGTTTGCGCGATCGGCCGCCCCATCATCTGGCCCACCGCATAGGAAAGGGCTGAAAGCAGCGCGAACAGCGAGGCAGGCTCGAACACGCCCGCACCCGGCCTCACCATGATGAGCATGCCGATGAAGGCTGCGGCAATCGCCAGCCAGCGGTGCGGCCGCACGCGCTCGCCCAGGAGTGGCCCGGCCAGCCCCGCAACGAAGAAAGGCATGGTGAAATAGATCGCCACCGCATCGGCGATGGGCATGGCGGCAATGGCCAGCACGAAGCAGAAATAGCCAAGGCACAGCAGAGCGGAGCGCAGGATCACGCTGCCGAGTTGCGGCGTTGCGAGTTGCGCGAAACCGCCGCTCCGCCACAACAGCACCAGCAGAACCGGCAGCGATCCGATGCAGCGGAACATCACCGTCTCGTAAGCCGAGTAGCTTCCGGACATGGACTTGGTGATTGCATCCTGCGTCGAAGCGAGTCCCACGGCAATGAGCGCGCAGGTGATGGCGAGGGCGGGATTGTCGCGCTTTGACTTTGTCATGGGGCGTGCTGCGCTACTGTTCGGCGATCACATCGGCGAGGCGGCGGATGCCCGGCTCGATCTTCTTTTCATCGATTGAGGAAAAGGCGAGGCGGAAGAAATTGCGTGGCGGGTTCTGCACGCCGAAATCGATGCGCCCCGGTTCGATCAGGATTCCTCTGACGGCGGCGGCGCGGCCCAGAGTATCGCTGTCGATATGGGCTGGCCCCTTCACCCAGAAGCTGGTGCCGCCAAAGCTGGGGTTGCGGCTGGCCTTGGGCATATATGTGTTCAGCGCCTCGCCCATCACCTCCCAGCGCGCGCGATAGGCGCGGTGCAGGCGGCGGATCAGCGTGTCGTGATGGCCGAGCGAGAGAAACAGCGCCGCCGTGCGCTGGTTGTTGTTTGGGGCATGCCGCACCATCAGGCGGCGCAGCGCGCGGGCTTCGGCGATCAACTTTTTAGGCCCCACCATGAAGCCAAGCCTCAGGCCCGGAAACAGCGTCTTCGACAAAGAGCCCACATAGACGACGCGGCCCTCGTCATCGAGCGACTTGAGCGCCGGGCAGGGCTCGTTCACGTAATTGGTTTCGAACTCATAATCATCCTCGATGATGATGAAGTTCTTTTCCGAGGCGCGGCGCAGCAGCTCCATGCGGCGCTCCAGCGGCATGGTGACGGTGGTGGGAAACTGGTGGCTGGGTGTTGTGAATACAAGCTGCGATGAATTGAGCGCCTCACCGAGCGTCAGGCCTTTCTCATCGACAGGCGCCAGCGCCACGTGATTGGTCCGCAAACGGAAGATATTGCGCACATCGGGATAGCCTGGCTCCTCCATCGCCACGCGTGTCGATGAATCAACGAGCAGGCTGGTGAGCAGGTAAAGCGCATTCTGGGCGCCGAGGGTGATCAGGATTTCATCGTCATTCGCCATGATGCCGCGGCGCGGCAGGATCCGGCGGCGGATCTGTTCGACGAGCAGCGGATCATCCGAGGCCCAGGTGTCATTGGTCCAGCTTCCCAGCCATTTCTTGCCCAGCGCCTGCCTGGCGCAATCGCGCCATTCGGCCAGCGGGAACAGCGTGTGGTCCACCTGCCCATAGATGAAGGGAAACTCGTAGCTCTGCCAGTCCAGCGGCTTTGTTACATTCTCCTGCGCGGCGGGCGATTGCGTGAGGCGGCGTTCCCAATCGACGCGGTCCTTCACCGGCTTGGGCTTGCCGGTAAGCTTCTGCACCGCCACGCTCTCCAAAGCCTTGTCGGCAACGTAATAGCCGGAGCGTTCGCGGGCCATCAGATAGCCGTCATCGAGCAGCCCCTGATAGGCCAGCACCACGGTGTTGCGCGAGACGCCCAGCGTCTTCGCCATCTTGCGGGTGGAAGGGATCGGCTCTTCGCGGCTCAATTGCCCGTCGAGGATGGCGGAAACCAGCGCCTCGCGGATCTGTGTCTGCAGACTCGAATATTCGCCGCGCCGGATATGAACCAGCCACTCGCGCAAGATTTGGCCCCTGTGAACGCCCTTTCTGGACCTATCATAGTGCCAATGTGGCTTGTAAGGTAGGGTTGAATCGTGCTTCCAAAGGCCGCCATGTCAGAACCCGTTGTCGCCACCTCGATCAAGACCTGGGACGAGATCAAGACGACCACATGCTACATGTGCGCGTGCCGCTGCGGCATCAAAGTCTATCTGAAGGACGGCACCGTCAAATATATCGAAGGCAACCGTGATCATCCCGTCAACAAGGGGGTGATCTGCGGCAAGGGTGCCGCCGGCATCAAGCAGCACTATTCTCCCGCGCGTCTCTCCAAGCCGCTGATGCGCGTGGGCGAGCGGGGCTCGGGCGAATTCCGCGAGGTGGAGTGGGAGGAGGCGCTGCGCACCGCCACGCTTTGGCTTTCGGAAGTGCGCAACAGCGATCCCAAGAAGCTCGCCTTCTTCACCGGCCGCGACCAGAGCCAGGGCCTCACCGGCTGGTGGGCCACGCAGTTCGGCACGCCAAACTATGCCGCGCATGGCGGCTTCTGCTCGGTCAACATGGCGGCGGCGGGGCTTTATACCTTCGGCGGCGCGTTCTGGGAGTTCGGCGAGCCGGACTGGAAGCACACCAAATATTTCCTGCTCTTCGGCGTGGCGGAGGATCACGGCTCCAACCCCATCAAGGCGGGGCTGGGGAAACTCAAGGCGCGCGGCGCCAAGATCGTCTCCATCAATCCCATCCGCACCGGCTATTCTGCGATCGCCGATGAATGGGTGGGCATTCGTCCGGGCACGGACGGATTGTTCGTCGGCGCGCTGATTCACGAACTCTTGTCGGCGCAGAAGATCGATGGCGAATATCTTTTGCGCTACACCAATGCGCCGTGGCTGGTGATCGAAAATCCGGGCGGGGCTGATGACGGGCTGTTCGCCCGCACGGCGCAGGGCTCCGCCATGGTGTGGGACGGTCATTCCCGCTCGCCCATGCCGGCACTTTCGCCCGATGCGGAACCCAGGCTGATGGGCCGCTTCAAGCTGCCCGATGGGCGGCGCGTGGTGACGAGTTTCCAGTTGATTGCCGAGCGCTTTCTCAAACCCGAATGGTCGCCGGAGAAGGTGGCGGAGGGGTGCGGCGTTCCCGCCGATACGATCCGCCGTATCGCCGCCGAGCTGGCGCGCACCGCCTTCGAGCAGCAGATCGAGTTCAATGTTCCGTGGACGGATTATGCCGGCCGCCATCATGACAGGATGGTGGGCCGCCCCGTCTCCATGCATGCCATGCGCGGCATCTCAGCCCATGCCAACGGCTTCCAGACCTGCCGCACCATTCATCTCTTGCAAATCCTTCTCGGCACCATCGATGTGCCGGGCGGCTTCCGCTACAAGACGCCGTTTCCCAAGCCGCCGCCTCCCGGCGTCAAGCCCGCCGGAAAGCCGGGGCAGGTGAAGCCCAATACGCCGCTGCCCGGGCCGCCGCTTGGCTTCGTGACGTCGCCTGAGGATTTGCTCATTTGCGAGAACGGCAAGCCGCAGCGCCTCGACAAGGCCTATAGCTGGGACGCGCCGATCGCCGCCCATGGCATGATGCACATGGTCATCACCAATGCGGCGAAGAAAGACCCTTACGGCATCGACGTCCTGTTCATGTACATGGCCAACATGAGCTGGAATTCGGCGATGAACGTGCCGGACACCATCCGCTATCTCACGCAGAAAGAGCCGGACGGCAGCTATACGATCCCGAAGATCGTCTACTCGGATTCCTATTCATCCGAGATGGTGCAGTACGCCGACTTGATCCTGCCGGACACCACCTATCTCGAGCGCTGGGATTGCATCTCGATGCTGGACCGGCCGATTTCTGAAGCCGATGGCCCGGCCGATTCCATCCGCCAGCCGGTGGTCGAGCCCGAGCGCGACGTGCGACCGTTCCAGACGGTGCTGCTCGATCTGGGCGCCAGACTTGGCCTTCCCGGCATGACGCGCACCGATGGCACGCCGCGCTATCCCGGCGGGTATCCGGATTATATCGTCAATCATGAACGGGCGCCGGGCATCGGGCCCCTGGCCGGCTATCGCGGACCCAACGGTAAGGCCATGGGGCGCGGCACGCCGAACCCCGACCAACTCAAACATTACATCGAGAACGGCTGCCACTGGTTTTATGAACTGCCCGATCACATGAAATATTACCGCCATGTGAACTGGGCCTATCTCGACTGGGCGACGATGATGGGCTTCATCGGCAAGCCAGATCCGGTGATCCACCAGCTTTATTGCGAGCCGCTGCAGAAGTTCCAGCTGGCGGCCAAGGGCCATGGCAAGGTTGTTCCGCCTGCGGAGCATCGCACGCGGATCGCGGCGCATTTCGATCCCATTCCCTTCTGGTACGCGCCGTTTGAGGGCGAGATGGTGGAGCAGGGCGAATATCCACTCCACGCCGTCACCCAGCGGCCGATGGCGATGTATCACTCCTGGGGTTCGCAGAATGCCTGGCTGAGGCAAATCCTGGGCCGCAACTGGCTCTATATCGCGCGCCCGACGGCTGAGGCCAAGGGCATCGCCGATGGGGACTGGGTGACCGTTACCTCGCATCACGGGGAGATCAAGGCGCAGGCGCGGTTGATGGACGGACAGAACCCCGAAACCGTGTGGACGTGGAATGCCATCGGCAAGCGCTCCAATGCCTGGGGCCTTGCGGCCAACGCGCCGGAATCGCAGAAGGGCTTCCTGCTCAATCATCTCATTTCCGAATTGCTGCCCGAACGCGAAGGCGGATACCGCTATTCCAACAGCGATCCCATCACGGGGCAGGCGGCGTGGTATGATCTGAAAGTCCGCATCGAGAAAGCCGCCGATCAGTCACCCCACAGCGAACCGCAATTCCCGCGGCTGAAAAAACTTACCCTTCCCCCCTCGCGGGGGAAGGTGGCGCGGAGCGCCGGATGAGGGGGTGGTTGAGGTCAGCGCGACCCCTCATCCCCGGCTTCGCCGGACCTTCTCCCGCAGGGGGAGAAGGAGATTATGGTATTGAGCCATGACCTCGCTTCCCGCGCAGACGCAGAAAAAACTCGGGCTGGTGATCGACCTCGACACCTGCGTGGGCTGCCAGGCCTGCGCCACATCGTGCAAGGAATGGAACACGCAAGGCTATTCCGCCCCGCTCACCGATGAGAAGCCCTATGACGCCGATCCGTCCGGCGTGTGGCTGAACCGCATCCACGGCTATGAAGTGAAGGAGGAGGGCCACGATCAATCGCGCATCGTGCATTTCCCGCGCTCGTGCCTTCACTGCGAGACGCCGGCCTGCGTGACGGTGTGCCCCACCGGCGCATCCTACAAGCGCGCCGAGGATGGCATCGTGCTGGTGAACCCCGAAACCTGCATCGGCTGCAAGCTGTGCTCCTGGGCCTGCCCATACGGCGCGCGCGAATATGATTACACGCAAGGCGTGATGAAGAAATGCACGCTCTGCGTCGACCGCATCTACAATGACAATTTTGCCGAGGAAGACCGTATTCCCGCTTGCGTGAAGGCGTGCCCCACGGGTGCGCGTCACTTCGGCGATCTGGGCGATAAGGACTTCGAAGGTCTCGAAGCTGGTGGCTGAGCGCGGCGGCTATGATCTTTTTCCGGAGATGGGCTACAAGCCCACCAACAAATATTTGCCGCCCCGGCCACGGCGCGATGCCGCGACCTCGGCGCGCGAATCCCTGCCGAAGGGGGATGGCTCGAGCTTCGACCGGTTGTTCGCCTGGGCTGACAGGATTTTATCGCGCGGGCAGGCGCAGGCGGGCTACAATGACGCCGATCATTCCGGAAAGCTCGAAGGCTGAGCATGCATCCCGCCTATTCCGTCATTCTCTTCACCACCGCATCGGGGGCGGGCTATGGGCTTCTGGCGTTGCTGGGGCTGGTGGGGTTCAATCACGGGCAGGCCTCCACCATGGCGTTCGCGCTCACCGCCATGGTCATCGCATTGGGGCTCATCACCGTCGGACTCCTCTCGTCCACCTTTCACCTTGGCCATCCGGAGCGGGCTTGGCGTGCCTTCTCGCAATGGCGGAGTTCATGGCTGTCGCGCGAGGGCGTGATGTCGGTCATCACCTATGGGCCGGCGCTGCTGTTCGGGCTGGTGTGGTCCGGGCTTGTGTCTGCACCGCAGTGGATCGCCCCGCTCGGTATCCTCACGGCGCTGCTCTGCGCGGCAACCGTGGTGTGCACGGCAATGATTTATGCGTCGCTCAAGACCATCCGCGCGTGGTCCAATGGATGGACGGTGGCGGTCTATCTGCTGTTCGGCCTTGCCACCGGGGCGGCTCTGATGACGGCGATTGCCACGGTGTTCGGCCGCTTCCAGATTTTTCAGGTCATCTTCACGGCCACCGCTCTTGTGGCGGCGATGATCGTGAAGCTGCTCTACTGGCGCGCGATTGACCAGGCCCCGCGCACCCGCACCATGGGCGAGGCGACGGGGCTTGGCCGCATCGGCAAGGTCTCTCAATGGGAAGTGCCGCACACCGCCACCAATTTCATCATGAAGGAGATGGGTTATGTGGTGGCGCGCCGCCATGCGCAGAAACTCCGCCTGCTGGTGGTGTTGCTGATGGCGGCGGCGCTCATGGTGATCCTGCTCAGCCTTCTGGCGCCCGTCATTTCGTTGCTGTCGGTGCCGCTGGCGCTGGCCGCTGCGGCTGTTGAACGATGGCTGTTCTTCGCGGAAGCGCAGCATGTCGTGTCGCTCTATTATGGCGCGGAGGCTGCCTGATGCTTGCTCCCGGCGTGCGCTGGTTCGATGACTGGTTCGTTCTCGAAGAAATTGCGCCGGGCGTCACGGCAATTGGCGAACCGCGCTTTCACCAGATCAACTGGAACTATCTGGTGGAGGGCAGGGACCGTGCGCTCTTGTTTGATACCGGCCCCGGCGTGCGCGACATTTCGGTGCCCGTGAAGGCGCTTACAAAAAAGCCGCTCACCGTGCTGCCCTCGCATCTGCATTTCGACCATACCGGAAACCTGCATCTCTTTGACGATGTGGCGCTGGCCGATCTTCCCGAACTCCGCGCCTGCATGAAGGGTGACGTGCTGCACGCCTCCGACGATCTGTTCCGCGGCTTCCGCGAAGGCATGGTGTGGAAGCCGATGCGCGTTGCGCGCTGGTGGCCCATCGGCATGAAGATCGATCTCGGCGGTCGGGTGCTGGAGCTTCTGCATACGCCCGGCCATTCGCCGGAGTCGGTGTCGCTGCTCGACCGTGATGCGAAGATCATGCTGGCGGCGGATTTCCTCTATCCCGGCCCCCTCTATGCTCAGATTCCCGGCGCTGATTTGGCCGCCTATCTCGACACGGCGGAGCGCCTGCTGCCGCTGCTGGACAAGGACGTGCGGCTGCTTTGCGCACATGGAAAGCCGGATGAGAATGGCGAGCATCGGGCACCCGTGCTGGGACTTGGAGATGTGGCCGATCTGGCCCAAAGCCTCACCCGCCTCAAGGCGGAAGGCGGCACACCCGCCGAATGGCCCGTCAATAGCCGCATGTGGCTCTTGACGTGGAAACCGGCATTTGCCGCTTGGCAAGCCCCTTGAATTTCATATAAAGACTTCTTTATATTTCCTCTCCCTTCATCCGAGGCAACCATGACACGTCCGTCCTTCACCGAAGCGCTCGCCACCCGTCCCTGGCTTCTGGCCGATGGCGCGACCGGCACCAATTATTTCCAGATGGGCCTGATGTCGGGCGACGCGCCGGAGTTGTGGAACTTCGAGCACCCGGATCGCGTCCGCGCGCTGCACGGGCAATTCGTGGCAGCAGGTGCGGATATCATCCTCACCAACACATTCGGCGGCAACCGCCACCGGCTGAAGCTGCACAATCTGCAGGATCAGGTGCGCGAGGTGAATGTGGCGGCGGCGAAGCTCGCCCGCGCCGAGGCCGATGCGGCGGGCCGCCCGGTCTATGTCGGCGGCTCCATCGGTCCCACGGGCGAAATTTTTCAGCCTGTCGGCGCGCTGTCGCATGAAGAGGGCGTGGCCGCCTTCGAGGAACAGGCAAAGGCCCTGAAAGAGGGCGGCGTGGACGTGCTGTGGATCGAAACCATGTCGTCGGAGGAGGAACTCCGCGCGGCGGTCGAGGGCGCATCCAGGGTGGGCCTGCCCATCGTCACCACCATGAGCTTCGATACCAATGGCCGCACCATGATGGGCATCACGCCCAAGGCCTTCGGCGCGCTCACCGCCTCGCTTGAAACGCAGCCCGTTGCGATCGGCGCCAATTGCGGCGTGGGCGCATCGGAACTGGTGGCAACGGTGCTTGGCATCAGCGAAGCGCGCCCCGATGCCGCCGTGGTCGCCAAGGGCAATTGCGGCATTCCGCAATATGTCGATGGCCATATCCATTATACCGGCACGCCGGAACTGATGGCCGATTATGCGCGGATCGCCTTTGATGCGGGGGCCAAGATTATCGGCGGCTGCTGTGGCACCAGCCCGGAGCATCTCGCCGCCATGCGGAAATCGCTCGAATCCTACACCAAAGGCGAACGCCCGACGGTCGAGGTGATCGAGGCTCGTCTCGGCCCGGTGTCGGAACTCGCCAAAGGCGTGGACAAGGCCGCCGCCGGCGCGGCCCGCCGCGAACGGCGCCGGGGCTGAGCTTTACCGTCTCATGTTCCGCTGCTTGCCTTTTGAGAACAGGGCAGGCAGAGGCGGGGCATGAAGGCGTTCGAGGCAAGGCATTACCTGCTGAAGGCGGAAGTGATGTGGGAGCGGGTCAAGGACCGCTCGGTCTATCCCTATGCGTTACCTGCCGTGGCAAAGTCGCATGAATTGGTGTTCAGCCCGACTGTTACCTTTCTGGTTGGCGAAAATGGTTCCGGAAAATCGACGCTGATCGAAGCGCTGGCCATCGCCTGGGGCTTCAACGCCGAGGGCGGCTCAAAGAATTTTAATTTCGGCACCCACGAGTTCTCATTCGCCTCTTCACAGCGCGTTGAGGCTGACGAAAGGCATCAAACGCGCGAGGGATGGATTTTTCCTGCGCGCCGAAAGCTATTTCAATCTCGCAACGAATATCGAGACGCTCGACGCCGAACAGGTGCCCTCGCCACGCATTATCGAGAGCTATGGCGGCATGTCCCTCCACAAACAGTCGCATGGCGAATCTTTTTTTGCCCTTCTCGAAAGCAGGCTGAAGGGGAAAGGGCTCTACATCTTTGACGAACCCGAGGCTGCGCTATCGCCTTCGCGGCAGATGTCCATGCTGGTGCGGATGCATGATCTGGTTCAACAGGACAGCCAGTTTATCATCGCGACACACTCGCCGATCCTGATGGCCTATCCCGGTGCCTGGATATACCAGTTGACGAAACACGGCCTGGAACGGGTCAGCTATCAGGATACCGAACATTTCCAAGTCACCCGCAATTTTCTCAACCGCCACGAGCAGATCGTGTCCCAGCTCCTTGATGATGGTTAAACGAAGGCCTCCGTTGCCACCTGCCGCCCCAGCATGAAACAGTCGGAAACAAGGCGCAGGGGTGCTGCATCAGCGTGGGTGCTGCCGGATTTCAGCAGCTTGGAGAAATGCGCGTAGATCGCCTCATATTCCTGCGATGGCTCGGCCACCTTCAGCGCGCCATCGATATAAAGCTCCGTGCCGCCTTTGCGCAGCGCCAGCTTCGGCCCGCCTGAAATCTCGACATCGATGTTCCAACTCTGCTCGCCCGTCTGCCGCCAGTCGAGTTCGGCGCTGTAGTCGGCCTCGTGGCCGCTGGACGGCTTGAAGCTGATTTTGGCGGCAATCGGTGTGGCGCGGTTCGACGGCACTTCGAGAACCGACTCGGTGACGAAGATCGGCTCCGGCATGATCTTGGTCACGATGGAGAAGGCATTGATGCCGGGATCGAACACGCCGAAGCCGCCCGGCTCCCAGATCCATTCCTGGCCGGGATGCCAGTGCCGCACATCTTCCTTCCAGCTCACATGCACCTTGCTGATCTTCTTGCCCGCCATTAGCTTCTTCGCATCATCAACAGCGGCATTGTATTGCGAATGCCAGGTGGTGAAGAGGATGCGGTTCTTGGCTTCCGCATACTGGATCAGCGCCTCGATCTCACCCATGGTGGGAGTGGGGGGCTTTTCGAGCAGCAGATGCAGCCCGGCATCCAGAGCTTTCCGCGCAATGTCGAAGCGCGGCTCGGGCGGCATGCAGAGCGACACGGCATCGAGCTTCACCTTGCTGGCGAACAGCTCTTCCGGCGTCTTGAAACTCGGCACGTCCTTGTATGGCCCGCGCGAGGAAACAACGGCGGCCAATTCAAAGTCGCCGTTCTTCGCCACGCAGGGCAGGTGCTGGTCCTGCGCGATCTTGCCCAGTCCGATGATGCCGAGTCTGTAAGCCATGTTTATCCCCTGGTGATGCGGGTGAGGCTGGAGAGAAGCTGATCCACTTCCGCCGCCGTGTTGTAGTGGGCGAGGCCGATGCGCAGCACGCCGCCCTTGTCCATCAGCCCCATGCGCCCAACGGGTTCGATGGCGTAATTGTGCCCGGACCACACAAAAATATTTTCCCGCGCGAATGATTTGGCGAGGCTGGCGGGATCATGGCCCTCCAGCGTGAAGGAGACGGTGGGCACCCGGCGGTGCATGGCGTTGGCCGAGGTGATGCCGCGGATGGTGAGGCCCTTGAAAGTCTTGAGCCCCTCGATGAGCCTGAGCGTCAACGCCTGCTCATACTCGGCCAGCGTGGCCCAGGCGGATTTGAGCTTCGCCACGCGCGTCGGCCCTTCGCCGAACTGTTCCAGATATTCGATGGCGCCAAGGCAGCCCGCCATGCCCTCATGGCTCAGCGTACCGGTTTCAAACTTGTGCGGCAGGTCATTGCCGGCGGGCCTCAGCTTGTAGCCGAAGGTTTCTTCCAGCAGCGCCTCGCGGCCCCATAGAATGCCCTGATGCGGCCCGAACCATTTGTAAGCCGAGGAGACGAGAATGTCGGCGCCGATATCCTGCACGTCGATCGCGTAGTGGGGCGCGAACTGTACCGCATCCACATAGACGAGCGCGCCTGTCGCTTTTGCTTGCGCCGCAAAGCCCTTCATGTCGTTCACCGTGCCGGTGCAGTTGGAAGCCGCGCCAAAAGCCACCAGCTTCGTCCTGTCCGACAGCACCCTGGTCAGGGCGTCTTCGGGGAATTCATAGGTGCCGGTATCGAAATCCAGCCACTTCACCACCAGCCCGAGGTCGTCTGCCAGCAGCAGCCAGGGCGATACGTTGGCGTCATGGTCCATGCGCGACAAGACGATCTCGTCGCCCTTCCTGAATTTCTTTCCGAGGCAGCGCGACATGTGGAAAGTTAGCGTCGTCATGTTCTGGCCGAAGACGATTTCGCGGGCGCTGGGCGCATTGTAAAAATCGGCGACCGCCTGATGCGCCTCGTCCACCAAGGCGCCTGCCGCTTCGGTGGTGGAGAAATAGCCGCCCAGATTGGCGTTCTTCGCCACCAGGCAATCCACCGTCCGGTCAATCACCCGCTGCGGCACCTGGGTTCCCGCCGGGTTGTCGAAATAGACGCGGGGGGCGCCATTGTCGGTCAGGTGAAGGGCGGGGAACTGCTCGCGCACCAGCGCGGCATCGAAACTTCTGGGCATTGCGAAAAAATCCGGTGTGGGGTGAAACAGGCTCATCAGTCGAGGCCCATGCTCATGCCTTAACCGTCGCTTTCCGGCAAGTGGTGGTCGCGCCGGGAGAAAGGCTTGCGCCATGCAGTCTCTATGCTAGAGCAGCATCAGTGATTTCCGTCCGGAGTGTCCCATGAGCGATGAAGGCGAACTCGACCTGAACAGCCTCGACGACGAGGAGCTTGTTCAGCAGGTTCATGACGATCTCTATGACGGCCTCAAGGAAGAGGTCGAAGCCGCCGTGCATATCCTGCTCGGCCGCGGATGGGCCCCTTACAAGGTGCTGACGGAAGCGTTGGTCGAAGGCATGCGCATCGTCGGCATCGACTTCCGCGATGGCATCCTCTTCGTGCCGGAAGTGCTGCTGGCCGCCAACTCGATGAAGGCCGGCATGGCGATCCTCCGGCCGCTGCTCATAGCCACGGGCGCGCCCCGCCTCGGCAAGATGGTGATCGGCACGGTGAAGGGCGACATTCACGATATCGGCAAGAACCTCGTCGGCATGATGATGGAAGGCGCGGGTTTCGAGGTCGTCGATCTCGGCATCAACAATCCCGTCGAAAAATATCTGGGGGCCATCGACGAACACAAGCCGGACATCCTCGGCATGTCGGCGCTGCTCACCACCACCATGCCCTACATGAAGGTCGTCATCGATACGCTCAAGGAAAAGGGCATGCGCGACGATTACGTGGTGCTGGTCGGCGGCGCGCCGCTGAACGAGGATTTTGCCAAGGCTATCGGCGCTGACGCCTATTGCCGCGACGCCGCCGTGGCGGTTGAAACCGCCAAGAGCTTCATGGCCCGCAAGCACAACCAGCTTGCTGCCGGATGAGACGGCGGAATGCCGCAACTTTGATCATGGCCGGGTGAATATCCGGCCATTTTCGTCTTAGGCACCGCTTCCACTTTCCCGGCCCGCGATGCTAGACTAAACGCAACACTGTCATAAGCGCCACCCGAACGGGGCGCCGCAGGAGCAAAGGAGCAGCACATGACAAGGAAGCCACTTCTCGTAACAGCCATGCTCGCCATGATGGCGACGGCGGCGGAGGCCCACACGGGCGTGGGCAGCACATCGGGGTTCGTGCATGGGTTCATGCACCCGGTCAGCGGCGCCGATCATATTCTGGCGATGGTGGCCGTGGGCCTGTTCGCCGTGCAGCTCGGCGGCCGCGCCCTCTGGCTCGTTCCCCTTAGCTTCGTGTCGATGATGGTGGTGGGCGGCATGCTCGGCATGTCGGGCGTAAATGTGCCATTCGTGGAAATCGGCATCGGCCTGTCGGTGGTGGTGCTGGGCGCCATTGTCGCCTTCAACTGGAAGGCCCCGACAGTGGTGGCCATGGCCATCTGCGGCCTGTTTGCGATTTTCCATGGCCACGCGCATGGCGCTGAAATGCCCGACAGCGCGGGTGGTGCGTCCTATGCGCTGGGCTTCGTGCTGGCGACGGCGCTGCTCCATGCCGTGGGTATTGGCTTGGGCATCACGGCGGGACGCTATGTGTCTTCACGCGTGGCGCGGATCGGCGGCGCTGTCATGGCTTTGGCCGGGGTGGGTATTCTTAACGGCACCATCTGATCCACTCTGTTTCGAGCAGGCGCGCCCATCCGTGAGGATTGGCGCGCCCTTTCTTTTGCAAAGCGGCGCGATTGGCTGAAGGGGCGGCGCTTCTAGCGGGGCTCCCGGTCTTGCAAATGCCGATCATCATGGGCATCTGGCACACCGAACCATGACGATTGTTGATCTCAGGCCATCGGACGATTTCGAATTCAAGCCCGGCAAGGGCAGCGTTCTGCTGATTGCCTGCGGGGCGCTGGCGCGCGAGATCGTGGACCTGATCGAGCGCAATCATTGGGAGGCCTTTGACCTTCAGTGCCTGCCCGCCAAGTGGCATAATACGCCGGACAAGATCGTGCCCGCCGTGCGCGAGAAAATCCGCGCAGCCAAAGCCCATTACCGCTCGATCTTCGTGCTCTATGGCGATTGCGGCACCGGCGGCCAGCTTGATGCGCTGCTGTCCGAGGAAGGCGTGGAGCGGATCGACGGCCCGCACTGCTATGCTTTCTTCTCCGGCAATGCGGAGTTTGAGACCCACAGCGAGGAGGATGTGACGTCCTTTTTCCTCACCGATTATCTGGCCCGCCATTTCGACAAGCTGGTGTGGTCAGGCCTTGGTCTCGACAAGCACCCGGACCTGCTGCCGCTCTATTTCGGCAATTACCAGCGCATCGTGTATCTCGCCCAGACGCGCGATGATGGCCTGGAACGGAAAGCCAGGGCCGCCGCGGAAAAGCTGGGGCTTGGTTATGAATACCGCTTCACCGGCTATGGCGAGTTGGAAACCGATCTGGAGCAGCGCGGCTAGGGCGCCCTGACGGGCTTCACCACCTGTCCTTCCGGTAGCCGGGCCCCGACACTTCGTAATAGTCGCCGACCTGCGAGAGGAAGATATGGCCTTCAAAGGCTGTATCGGTCTTGCCGTCGATGCTGCCGGCGGTGATCGAGGTCGAGTCCGAGCCATCTGCCTTCCAGAACAGCACCGAGCCGCACTCGCCGCAGAAGCCGCGCTGCGCTTCGGGGCTGGAGCGGAACCATTTGAGGCCGCGCGTTTCCATCATCTTCAAATCTTTGTCGGCGGCGGCGGTGGCGGACATATAGCTGCCCGTCTGCTTGCGGCATTGCCAGCAATGGCAGGCCAGCACCGGCCGCAAATCTCCCTCGACCTCGAATTTCACCGCGCCACACAGGCATGATCCCGTTTTCATCGTGCTGCCAACCTCGCTTGCAGAAATGCTGTCATGTGGAATTGCGCCTGCGCAGGCCCATACGTAAAGGCGCGCCCGACGGGGCAGGCGCGGCGGGCCAGGCAGCCGCCCTCCATGCACGTTTTGCCCGCCGTCTCCAGATGTGCAACGCAGGCTGGAACGTCATAGCCGGCCGGCGAAAAGGCCGAGACGGGGCAGGCGGAGAGGCAGGGCTTTTCCATACAGCTTTCGCATGGATGCGCGCCAAGCGTTGGCTGCGGCATGTCGAAGGCGACCGGAAACAGCAGCGCCGCGCGGAAAGCGTGCCACAGGCCGTAGGCGGGATGGATATTGAGGCCCAGCGGCGAGACATATCCTGCGCGGGCGCGCCGTGCCCAGGTAAGAAACGGATAAGGCGGCTTGTCGAAGGGAAACACAGCCCGCGCATCGAGATCGCGCGCTAGTTCTCCCGCCGCAACTTCCGTCCAAGCGTCCATGGTGTCACGGGCGGGGTTGCGCTCGCGGGCAAAGCGCCGCCACATGTCAGGCCCGGCGTTGCCGATGAGGATAACGAATTTCGCGCCGTCCGGAACGCGATCTTCCGCCTGCGGATGAAACCAGCCGAAGGGTGTGAACCCCGCCCGGCGGATGGCCATCAGGACGGGATGCTCCATGAAACTTCTAGCGGCTCCAGCGCGGATCGCCCGGCTGCATCACGCTGCGGGGCAGCTTGATGTCATGCTTCGCCCGGATCTTTTCGTCAATATCGCGCGGGATATATTCGGGATAATAGGTGGAAAGGATTTCGCGCTTGCGCGCCATTGCGCGCTCCACGAGATCGGGCCGCCCCGCTTCCAGCCATTCCTTGGGGCTCATGCGGTTGGCGATATGCGGGTAGATATATTCCTTCTGCATGAGAGACAGCGTCTGCTCATTGCCGAGATAATGCCCCGGACCCTCGATGCACACATTTGAGATGACATCGAGCGACAGCGTATCTTCATTCACCTCGATGCCGCGCACATTGCGGTTGATCGAGCCCAGCATGTCATTGTCGATCAGCAGACTCTCGAGGCAGAAGCCAAGTAGCGAGGCATGCATGCCCGCCGCCTCATACATCATGTTGATGCCGGTCATGGCGGAGATTCCGGCGGTCAGGCCTTTTTCATAACCAGCCTGCATGTCCGGCAGCTTTGCATCGCTCATGCCCGCCGCAGAGCCCACGGTGAGATTGTAGAAATGTCCCATCTGGGCGCAGCCCGAGGTGATGAGCGCCTGTTCGCCCGATCCGCCTGACATGGCGCCGGTGCGAAGATCGGAAACGAAGGGCCAGGTTCCCCAGATCGCCACCGCGCCGGGGACGACGCAGTTGATATAGACGAGGCCCGCGAGACATTCGGCCACCGCCTGCACCACGGTGCCTGCAAGAGCGGCGGGAGACGTGGCGCCGGCTTGCGCTGCGGAAAGCAGAAGCACCGGCATGCCGCCGCGCGCCGCCACTTCAAGGCAGCGGCAGGCATCCTCGGCGAATTTCATCGGCGGCACCACGAAGCAGTTGGACTGCGACACGAAGGGCCGCTCGCGCCATTTTTCTTCGCCGCCCGCCACGAAGTGCAGGATCTGCAGGCATTCTTCCACATGGGCAGGATCGACCATGCTGGTGCCAACATGCTTGTTCGTGCCGGCGAGGCAGGCATACATCGTGTTGATGTCGAGGTCGTGCCCGGTGATCATGTCGCGCGCCGTCACCGGGCGCTGATAGAAATGGATGTGCTCGCAGGTATCGACGATGCGGCCCGCATCATAGAGATCGACCAGCAGCGACTCGCGGTAGCTCCGCGTCTCGGGTTCGACGATATGGACGGCGGCGCCCGCCGTGCCGAAATAGACGCGATTGCCGGAAGGCTCCATGTCGTGTTTCGGATCGCGGGCGTGCAGCACGAAATTGCGGGCGCAACTGGCCAGCGTATCTTCCACCAGGCTCCGCGGAATGCACAGGCGGCCATGGCTGTTCATGAAGCAGCCCCTGGCCGTCATCGCCTCCACGCAAGTTGGAATGGCCTGCGCAAGGCCCACGGTTTCCAGAAGCTTCAACGCCGTCTCGTGGATGCGCTGCATGTCGCGGTCGGTCAGCGGCTTGTATTGGCCGCCCAGCATGCCCGGGCGGACGGCGGCCTCCTCCATCGGAATGGGGCGGGAGCGCAACGCCTTGCGCGCTTCACGGCCGCCGCGGCGGCGAGAAAGATCCTCGACTGCACTCATGGAAAGACTCCTGATTTGGCGGGAGTATCTGCGCTTTCAGGCCTTTTGTGCATAGGCCTATCTTCTTCTTTGCGTGATGAGAAAATTTCACCATAAAAGGCCAGGCTTTCGCTTAACCCGCCGAATTTGGCGGTGCTAGAAGGGAAATCGATTGCCATTGGTGAAGAAACTTGCCCAGACGCGACCTGCCGCCCCTCCGCGCCCTGACTGCCTTTGAAGCCGCCGCAAGGCTCGGCAGCTTCCGGCTGGCGGCGGGGGAACTGGGCATTACCCGCTCCGCCGTGAGCCACCAGGTGAAATCGCTGGAGCAGCGGCTGGGCGTGCAGCTCTTCCGCCGCGACGCCCGCCGCGCCGAACTCACCCAGACGGGCCAGAGCTATTACCCTGCCGTGCGCGATGCCTTCGACCAGATCGAGGCGCAGACGCGGGCGCTCAGGCCTCCCGCCGCCGACAATGAGCTGACAGTGCAGGTCTATGTCACCGTGGCGCTCAAATGGCTGATCCCACGCCTTCATGATTTTGAGCGGCGGTTTCCCGACATGAAGGTGAGGCTCTCGACCTCCTATTTCGACTGGGATTTTGACGAGAAGAATGTCGACGCCGGCTTCATCCTCGCCCGCAACAAATCGCCCGAACATTATTACCGCACGCTGTTCCGCTCCATGCTCACGCCGGTGTGCGCGCCGGAACTGCTGCGCGGCCCCAATGCGCTGAAGACGCCGGAAGACCTGCGCAAGCACAAGCTTCTCTATGTCTACACAGCGGAAGAGGACTGGACGACCTGGCTCGAGGCGGCGGGCGTCAAGGGCATCAAGCTGTCGGACCGTCTCGCCTTCGACAGTTACATCCTGGCGCAGGAGGCGGCGATCGAGGGCAGGGGCATCGCCATGACCATCGGCCCCTTCGCCACCGAGGAGATCAAGCTGGGCCGCCTCGTCCAGCCGTTCCCGCTGCGCGTGCCGTCGCGCCACAACTGGCTGTTCGCCTGCAATGCCGAGCACCGCATGAAAACCAAGATCAAGCGTTTCGAGGATTGGCTGGTGAAGCAGATCGCCGCCGATCCCTCACTCGACGCTTATCGTGAAAAAGGAAAGTGATGCCCGTGACCGACGCTGTGACATCAAGCCCCGAAACCTCACGCCGCAGCCGGCGCGACTCCGGCCGGAGGCCCGCCGCCGCCAAGGGCTCGATCCCCCAGCTTTCCCGCCGCAAGGTGGCGCGCGCTTTCCCGGCGATGACTCTTCTGTCCGCGGATGAAATCGAATCGATCCATCACGCCTCGCTGAAAGTCCTGTCCGAGATCGGCATGGATTTCACGCTGCCTGAGGCGCGCGATCTCTTGAAGGCGGCGGGGGCTGACATTCAGGGCGAGCGGGTGCGCTTCGATCCTGTGATGGTGGAGCAGCTCATCACCACGGCCCCTTCCGAATTCACCTTCCATGCGCGCAATCCGGAAAACAGCCAGCGGGTGGGCGGGCCGAACATGATGTTCGGCACGGTGGGAAGCCCCCCCAATTCCTCCGACATGGACGGCGGCCGGCGCACCGGCAATCATCGGGACTACCAGAACTTCTTGCGCCTCGCGCAATATTTCAACTGCATCGGTTTCATTTCGGGCTATCCGGTGGAACCCGTCGATCTTCACGCCTCGATCCGCCATCTCGAAGCGCTGCGCGACATGGTGGTGCTGACCGACAAGCCCTTCCACGCCTATTCGCTGGGCGCCGAACGCATTCTCGATGGCATCGAGATAGCCCGCATCGCGCGCGGCATTTCGGCGGAGCAGATGGAGCGCGAGCCATCGCTGTTCACCATCGTCAACACCAATTCACCCCTGAAGCTCGACACGCCGATGCTTCGCGGCATCATCGAAATGTCGTCGCGAAACCAGATCGTCTGCGTCACACCCTTCACGCTGGCGGGCGCCATGGCGCCGGTCACCGTGGCGGGCGCACTGGTGGAGCAGAATGCCGAGGCGCTGGCTGGTCTCGCCTTCACGCAGATCGTGCGCAAGGGCGCGCCCTTCATCTATGGCGGCTTCACCTCCAACGTCGACATGAAATCGGGTGCGCCCGCCTTCGGCACGCCGGAATATATGAAAGCCTGCATCGTGGGCGGGCAACTGGCGAGGCGCTATAATGTGCCCTACCGCACCTCCAACACCTGTGCCGCAAACACGGTTGATGCGCAGGCGGCCTATGAAAGCGTGTTCTCGCTATGGGGCGTCACCATGGGCGGCGGCAACCTCATCATGCATGGGGCGGGGTGGCTCGAAGGCGGCCTTGTCGCCAGCTTCGAAAAATTCGTGCTCGACTGTGACTTGATCCAGATGGTGATGGAATTCCTGAAGCCGCTCGAAACCTCAGAGGATGCACTGGGCGTCGAGGCGATCCGCGAGGTGGGCCCCGGCGGGCATTTCTTCGGCGCGCAGCACACGCTCGCCCGTTATACCGATGCCTTCTACGCGCCCATCATTTCCGACTGGCGCAACAACCAGCAATGGCTGGCGGCCGGCAAGCCCGAAGCGATGCAGCGCGCTAATATTGTGTGGAAACAGGCGCTGGCCGAATATGAAGCGCCGCCGCTTGATCCGGCGATCCGCGAGGAACTGGACAGTTTCGTGGAACGGCGCAAGCGCGAGGGTGGAGCGCCCACGGATTTCTGATGGCACGGGTCATCGTCATCGGCGGCGCGAACGCCGACATCAAGGGCCATGCGTCGCGCTCCTTCGTGGGCGGCACGTCCAATCCGGGTGACGTATCGATTTCGGCGGGCGGTGTCGGGCGCAATATTGCCGACAATCTGGCGCGTCTCGGGCATGAAACATCGCTGATCACGGTACTGGGCGATGATGCCAATGGCTTAATCGTGCGGGAGGCTTGCCATGCGGCGGGCGTCGATCTCTCGCTCACCCTCACCGGGCCGCATCCCACCGGCACCTATCTCGTGGTGCTTGACCATCGCGGCGAACTGGTGGCCGCCGTCAACGACATGCGCAGCATCGAATGGCTGAAGGTGGAGCATCTTGAAGCGCTTGCGCCGAAGCTGGCGGAGGCCGATTTTCTGGTGGCGGATTGCAACATTGGTGCGACCTGCCTTGCGTGGCTCTGCGATTTTTCAAGCCGAAATAACATCCCGCTGCTGATCGAACCTGTTTCTGTGCCCAAAGCGAAGAAACTTTTGCAGTTCAAACGGCAGCAGCAGGTATTCGCCATCACGCCGAACCTGCAGCAGCTTCTGGCGCTCACAGGCGAGAAAAAACAGCCGCAGGCCATTGCCCGGCTGCATGCGGTAGGATTTGAAAACATCATCGTGCATCTGGGCCGTAACGGCGCGCATGTGTCTGGTCCTCAGTTTGAAGCCGATATCGCCCCGCTGAAAGCCGAAGCGGTGGCTGATGTGACGGGCGCGGGTGATGCGGCGGTGGCAGGTGTCGTCTGCGGCTTCCTGGAAGGTCTACCGCTTCCGAAAGCCGCGCAACTGGGGCAGGCGGCGGCTTCTGTAAAACTCGTGTCGCGAGAGTTGGTGCCGCCTGATCTCACCCGTGCTAGGCTGAAGGACATCGCAGGATTTTGAAGGTGCAGTCTGTGCAAAGTGATCTGGAGATCAGGGAAGAGGTGCGCGCGGCGCTGGCCGGCGGCCAGCCCGTGGTGGCGCTCGAATCAACCATCATCGCGCATGGCATGCCCTATCCGCAGAACGTCGAAACGGCGCGGAGGGTTGAGGCCATCGTGCGGGAAGGCGGCGCGGTTCCCGCCACCATCGCCATTCTCGGCGGCAAGCTGAAGGTTGGGCTTTCAGACTCCGAGCTTGATCAATTCGGCGAGAATGGCCAGGCCATCCGCAAGGTCTCGACGCGCGATCTGCCTTATGTGGTGGCGAGGCGTGAGCATGGCGCGACGACGGTGGCCTCCACCATGCGCATCGCCGCCATGGCGGGCATCGCCACCTTCGCCACCGGCGGCATCGGTGGCGTGCATCGCGGGGCGGAGCGGAGCTTCGACATTTCCGCCGACATGACGGAGTTCGCGGAATCGAATGTCGCCGTGGTGACAGCGGGCGCCAAAGCCATTCTCGATCTGGCGCTCACGCTCGAGACGTTGGAAACGCTGGGCGTGCCAGTGATCGGCTTCGGCACTGATGAACTGCCCGCCTTTTACTCGCGCCACAGCGGCCATGCCGTGCCGCTCCGCTGCGACAGCGCGGATCAGGTGGCCGCCGTCATGCGCGCCAAATGGCGGATGGGCCTCAAGGGCGGCGTGGTGGTGGCCAATCCCATTCCGGCTGAAGCGGAAATTCCCGCGCAGGAAATTTCCCCGGTGATCGAGGTGGCGGTGCGCAAGGCCGCGCAGCAGAACATTCAGGGCAAGAACATCACGCCATTCCTGCTGGCCGAAATCGCCAGTGTCACGGAGGGCCGTTCGCTCGCCGCCAATATCGCGCTCGTTGAAAACAACGCGCGCCTTGCCGCCGCCATCGCTTCAGCTTTTGCAAAGGATCGCCCATGACCATGGAGCGGCGCGGCCGCCGTGCACCGCCATCGCAGAAGCCGCTGGCGCAGCTTCCTTTCCAGCAGCCGCGCCTCACGCTGGAGCCGTCGCGCATTCTCTCGGATGACCAGATCGAGACGATCCACCGCCAGTCGCTCCGCGTGCTGCAGGAGATCGGCATGGATGTGCTCTACCCGGAAGCGCGCGAAATTCTTGCCCGCGCAGGGGCGCGCGTCGATGGCGAGCGGGTGCGGATCGGTGTTGAGATCGTGGAGCAGGCGCTCGTTACCGCACCTTCGGAGTTCACCTTTCACGCCCGCAACCCCGCGCATCATCTCAGGATCGGCGGCAACTGGATCACCTTCGCGCCAGTGGGAGGTCCCCCTAACTGTTCCGACCTCGACCGCGGCCGCAGGCCCGGCACGCTGGAAGACAACGGCAATTTCGTGAAGCTCTGCCAGGTCTTCAACTGCATCCACACGGCGGGCGGCGGCTCCGTCGATGCGCTCGACGTCCACGCATCGATCCGCCATCTGCACATCACCCGCAACAAGGTTGTGTTCTCGGACAAGGTGCCATTTGTCGTCTCGACAGGGCGGGCGCGGCTGTTCGACAGCCTGGAGATCGTGCGCATGGCGCGCGGCATTTCGTGGGAGCGGATGAAGGCTGAACCTTCCGCCTATACGGTCATCAACACCAATTCGCCCTTCAAGCTCGATGGCCCGATGGCCTTGGGCATCATCGAAATGGCGAGGCTCAATCAGATCTGCGTGGTCACGCCCTTCACGCTGGCGGGCGCCATGGCCCCCGTCACGCTGGCGGGCGCGCTGGTGGAGCAGAATGCCGAGGCTTTGGCCGGCCTCGCGCTTTCACAGCTGTCACAGCCCGGCGCGCCCTTTGTCTATGGCGGTTTCACCTCCAATGTGGATATGAAATCGGGGGCGCCCGCCTTCGGCACGCCGGAATATATGAAAGCCTGCATCATCGGCGGCCAGCTCGCCCGGCGCTACAAACTTCCCTATCGCACCTCCAGCACCAATGCGGCCAACAGCGTGGATGCGCAGGCGGCTTATGAAACCGTCTTCTCGCTGTGGGGCGCCATCATGGGAGGCGGCAACATGATTCAGCACGCGGCGGGCTGGATGGAAGGCGGCCTGGTGGCGTCCTACGAGAAATTCGCGCTTGACGCCGATCTCTTGCAGATGCTGGAGGAATTTCTCCGTCCACTGATCGTTGACGATGACACCATGGCCATGGACGCGATGCTGGAGGTTGGCCCCGGCGGGCATTTCTTCGGCGCGCAGCATACGCTCCAGCGGTATGCCACCGCCTTCTACCAGCCGCTCATTTCTGACTGGCGGAATTTTCAGGCCTGGCAGGCAGCGGGTTCGCCGCAGGCGCAGCACAAGGCCAATGCCATATGGAAGCAGGCGCTCGCCGAACACACCAACCCGCCGCTCGATCCGGAAATCCTCGCGGAGATCGATGCGTTCATCGTCAAGAGAACGGCGGAAGGCGGGGAGCCGACGGACTTCTAAGGCCGCGAATAAACCAGTTTCAACTTAGGCGCGCTGGTTGAAAGGCCCGCCGTGGCGATGTCGAAGGAAAGGCGCAACGCCTGTTTCTGTTCGTCGCGCGGCAAGCCGGAGAGCAGAGACTCGAGCGCATTCTCAAGCGCATTGGCAAAGGGCGCGAAACCGTTTTGTTTCGCCTGTTCGGCGACAATGGAGGCAAGGCAATAAACGCTGACACCACCCTTGGCCGGTTCGGCCAGATCATGCTCTTTTGTATTCACGTCGCCCGCCTTTCCGATAGAGCAATCGCATGCGCCGCGCGAAGCTATCCTGAAACTTAGTTTCGGCGGAGAGAGGCAAAGCTTCAATATGGAAGAAGTGCCATAGACGTTGACTTAGCGTGATGTGACTCGGCGGCAATTCTATTTGGTTGCCAGATAGGCGCTATATCCGAGATAATAATTGACCATCGCGTCACCATAGCGCTTTTCATTCGCGTCGGATTTCGCGGCGTCAATCTTGCCGCGCGCAAAATCACGGAACGAGGCATGGCGGTCAGCTTCCGCACCGCGGCGGGCCGCTTCCAGCATGCGGCGGAATGACTCGCGTTGCGCCGCCGTGGGCTTGCCCGCCAGAATGTTTCGCAGCGAAACGCCATAGAGCGGATTGACGCCGGGTCCGATCTCCGCCTTTGCGTCATAATCCACCGCCACGACACATTGGCCGGCGGGCGGCGTGACACTGGCGCAGACCGCGGTACAGGATGTTTCAGTGGAACTGCCACAGCAGTTGCACAAGCCCGCAGCACCTGCTGTTCCCGCCATCCAGATTATTGCGCCCGTCAGGGCCATCAACCGCGCCGTCATGTTCAAGCTCCGTTCTGCGCCGGAAGGGGACTCTAGCGTTTGCGGCCCGCCGCGCAAGCCCCCGGCTTTTCTTGACGATCCGGCCTCTTTGCGGTGAATGAGCGGGCATGACCGACATCCGCTTTTACCATCTGGAACGGCAGAGCCTCGATGACGTTCTGCCCAAAATGCTGCAGACCAGCCTGGAGCGCGGCTGGCGCTGCGTCGTGCAGGCGGGAAGCGAGGAGCGCGTCGAGCATCTCGCCGCCCACCTGTGGACTTTTTCGGATGAGTCTTTCCTGCCGCATGGCAGCAAGGCGGATGGGTCCGCCGTATTACAGCCAATCTGGCTCACAACGGATGCGGGAAATCCCAATGGCGCTTCGGTGCGCTTTCTCGTCGATGGCGCGCGTGCGGAGTCAGTAGAAGGGCTTGAACGTGCCGTATTTATTTTTGACGGCAATGACGAAGCCGTAGTGAAGCAAGCGCGCGAGGACTGGAGGCGCTTCAAGGCGGGGCAGCACGAAATCAGCTACTGGCAGCAGGATGAGGGTGGCCGCTGGATCAACCGCGCCACCGCTTAAGCCGTGGTGTCGTAAATCTCCAGCCAGAGGTCTTCGAGCTCCTCCAGCTCCTTGGTGAACTTCGTCCGGAGCCGTGCGAAGTCCGCCGCCTTCTTCGGCTCCTGCGCGTAGATCGTCGCATCGCCCAGCGCGCGGTCGAGCACCTCGATCTTTTCCTTCAGCTTCAGGATGCTGTTGTCGATGTCCTGAATCTTCTTCTTGATCTCGGAGACCGGCACCTTGCGCTTCGGCTGGTCCTTCGGCGGCTGCGGGTCGCGGGCTTTTGGCGTGCGGCCGAGAACCAGATCGGTGTAATCGTCCATGTCGCCGTCATAGGGCTTCACCGTGCCGTCATGCACCAGCCACAGCCGGTCCACGCAGGTCTCGATGATGTGGCGTTCATGGCTGATGAGGATGACCGCGCCCTCATAATCGTTGATGGCGTGGATCAGCGCCTCGCGGCTGTCGACGTCGAGATGGTTGGTCGGTTCGTCCATGACAAGCACATGCGGCGCATGGAAGGTGGCGAGCGCGAACAGCAGCCGCGCCTTCTCGCCGCCTGACAGCGTGCCGCATCTCGAATCGGCCAGTGCCGCGCCAAAGCCATAGGCGCCGAGACGCGCGCGCCGTTGCGCCTGCGTGGCGTCGGGCATCAGCGAGGCGAAATATTCATAAGGCGTGCGGTTCTCGTCCACCTCATCAAGCTGGTGCTGCGCGAAATAGCCAACGGTGAGGCGCGGCGGCGCGTGCTTTTCGCCCGACATGGGCTTCAGCTTGTCGCAGATCAGCTTGGCGAAGGTGGATTTGCCATTGCCGTTGGAGCCCAGAAGCGCAATGCGGTCATCCGGGTCCATGCGCAGCGTGATGCCGCGCAGCACGGGTTTTCCTTCCGTATAACCCACCGCCACCTTGTCGAAGCGCATGGCCGGCGGGGCCACCGGCTTCTCGGGGTTCGGAAACAGGAAGGGCGCCACGCGGTCTTCCACCATGTCGGCGATGGGCTGCAGCTTGGAGAGCGCCTTGAGACGGCTTTGCGCCTGGCGTGCTTTTGAAGCCTTGTAACGGAAGCGTTCGACAAAGGCCTCCATATGGGCGCGCTGGTCGTCCTGCTTCTTCTTCATCTTGGCGTTGAGCGCCTGCTTCTCGCGCCGCTGCCGTTCAAAATTGTCGTAGTTGCCGGCATAAACCGTGAGCGTGCCGCGCTCGAGATGCAGGATGCCTTCCACCGCATCGTTGAGAAGGTCGCGGTCATGACTCACCATCAGAACCGTGTGCGGATAATCGCGGATATAGGTCTTGAGCCAGATCGTGCCTTCAAGGTCGAGATAGTTTGTGGGCTCGTCGAGCAGCAAGAGATCGGGCGCGCCGAACAGGGCGGCGGCCAGCGCCACGCGCATCCGCCAGCCGCCGGAAAGCGCCGAGCAGGGGCCAAGCTGTTGCGCCTCGCTGAAGCCCAGCCCCGCCAGAATCCGTGCCGCACGGGAGGGTGCCGTGTGCGAGCCAATGTCGGTGAGCCTCGTCTGGATTTCAGCGATGCGATGCGGGTCGGTGGCCGTCTCCGCTTCATGGAGAAGGTTCGCGCGCTCGGCATCTCCAGCCATCACGGTGTCGAGCAGGCTTTCCGGCCCGCCCGGCGCTTCCTGCGCCACGGTGCCGATGCGGGCGCCACGCGGCATGCCGACGCTTCCCGCCTCCGGACTCAACTCACCCAGAATGAGTTTGAGCAGGGTGGATTTGCCCGCGCCGTTCCTTCCGACGAGGCCGATCTTGTGGCCTTCCGGCAGGGCGGCGGTGGCATTTTCCAGAAGCAGGCGGCCGCCAATCCGGTAAGTGAGACCCGAAATATGTAACATCCGCAGCCATGTAGCGTGGATTTGCCGCAATGCAAACTAATCTGCATGGGATCGCCCGGCCCCCGTTGACATCGTTCATTTTGCACCGCACAAATTGAGGGAATGTGAGGTGCGTACCACAAGGGGGCGGCATGAATATGCACAAGGCCATCGCGCCGGTCGAGAACGTCTATCTCGACGAAATCACCATGATGCTGCGCGAGCACCTTAGGCAGGTGATCCGTGTGCGCGACCCCCGCGTGCTGTCGGTGATCGACGATCCCGGCCAGGCCGCCGCCATGGCGCCCGAGCTGATCGAACATGCGCTGCAGGTCATCGGCATCTGGCTGCAGCTCCTGAACATCGCCGAGGAAAATGCGGCGATGCGGACCAGGCGGCAGCTTGAGGCGCAGAGCGGGCCGGATCAGGTGGTGGGTTCCTTCTCGAATGCCTTCTCGGTGATCGCGGCGGCCAATGTCGATCCTGATGTCGTCCAGCGCACGCTCGATACGATCGACGTGCAGCCCACCATCACCGCGCATCCCACCGAGGCCAAGCGCGTGACGGTTTTGGAGATCCACCGCCGCATCTATCTGAAGCTCTATGAGCTCGAAAGCCCGCGTTGGACGCAGCGCGAGCGGCAGGCGCTGGGCAAGGCCTTGCGCAATGAGATCGACCTCCTGTGGATGACCGGCGAAATCCGCTTCGAGAAGCCCACCGTCGAGCAGGAAATCCAGTGGGGCCTGCACTTCTTCCGCGAGACGCTGTTCGACCGCACCTCGACGCTCTGCGAACTGATGGAGGCGGCGCTGCAGCGCCACTATCCCGAATTGCCGCTGCGCGTGCGGCCACCGCTCAAATTCGCGTCATGGATCGGCGGCGACCGTGATGGCAACCCGTTTGTCAACGTCGGCGTCACCCGCGCGGCGCTGGCCGAAAACCGCCGCGCCATTGCCGACCGGCTGGAGCGCCGCCTTATCGACCTGGCGCAGCTTGTTTCGATCAGCGCCCAGGAAGTGAATGTGCCGGAAGCCTTCCGGCAGCGCCTCGCGGCTCAGCTTAAAGCGAGCGGACAGGGTGAGCACCTTGCGCAGCGCAACCGCGAAGAGCCGTTCCGCCAGTTCTTCTCCGCCCTGCATCTCCGCCTTCTGGCCACGCTGGGAAAGCCCTCCACCGCCACGCCCTTCCGCAATGCGGAGGAACTGGCGGGCGAGATCAAGGCGGCGGAGCAGGCGCTAGCGGAAATGAAATCCGTGTCGCTTGCCGCCACGCTGGTGCGTCCGGTGCGCTGGGAGGTGGAAATCTTCGGCCTGCGCAGCGTCAGCCTCGACATCCGCCAGAACACCACGGTGGTGAACCGCGTGCTGGCGGAACTGTGGCGCAAGATGAATCCGCTGAACGCCGATGGCCCGCCCGATCCTGCCAGCCCGGCGTGGCTGTCCTGGCTCACTGCCGAACTCGACAAGCCGCTGGGCTTCCTGCCGAAGTTCCGGGGCGTTTCGGATGAGGCGGCGGAACTGCTGGCGCTCTTGGAACTCATCCGCGACACACTGGATGGCCCCGATCCGCAAGCCATCGGCTGCTTCATCCTGTCGATGACGCAGAACGCCGCCGATGTTCTCGGCCTCTATCTTCTGTCCAAATATTGCGGGCTGTTCGGCGATGAAAACAGCCGCGAATATTCGCGCCTGCGCATCGTGCCCCTGTTTGAAACCATCGACGACCTGCGCCGCGCGCCCGCGGTTCTCACCGATCTTCTGGCCATGCCGGTGGTGAAGGGCTCGATCCGCATGCAGGGCGGGCACCAGGAACTGATGCTCGGCTATTCCGATTCCAACAAGGATGGCGGCTTCTTCTGCGCCAGCTTTGAACTCTTTGAAGCGCAGCGCCGGCTGATGAGCATTGGCCGCGATGCGGGCGTCGGCATCAGCTTCTTCCATGGCCGCGGCGGCTCGGTCAGCCGGGGCGGCGCGCCCACCGGACGCGCCATTGCCGCCCAGCCTGCAGGCACCATCGCGGGCCGCATGCGGGTGACGGAACAGGGCGAGGTCGTTTCCTCCAAATTCGCCAACCGGGGCACGGCGCTTTATAATCTAGAAGTGCTTGCCTCCAGCGTCTTCGTGCATTCGCTGAAATCGCTGGATGAGCCGGAGCTGAAGGTGATCGGCGAGCATCAGGCGGCGGTGGAGGCGATTGCCGGAAGCTCCTTCAAGCATTACCGCAAGCTTGCTGAAGACCCGGCGCTGATGTCCTATTTCCAGTTTGCCTCGCCGGTTGAGGAACTGGCCAATCTCAAGCTCGGTTCGCGTCCCGCCCGCCGCTTTGGCGCCAAGGGCATCAGCGATTTGCGCGCCATCCCGTGGGTCTTCGCGTGGAGCCAGAACCGCCATCTCCTCACCGGCTGGTTCGGGCTTGGCTATGCCTTCGATGATTTCCTTGTGCCGCGCGGCGGTGAAGGCCTGAAGCTTCTGCGCGACATGTACAAGCGTTCGCGCGGTTTCCGCTTGGCTGTCGATGAGGTGGAGAAGTCGCTCTATCTCGCTGACATGCGAGTTGCCGAGCAATATGCGAGCCTGGTGCCGGATCGCAATGACGGCGAGCGGCTGTTCGCGCTGATCCGCCATGAACATGCGCGCACCTCGCGCGCCATTCTGGAACTCACCGGCGAGAAGACCCTGTGCGAACGCTTCGAGGGCCTGCGCCGCCGCTTCGAGCGGGTGCGGCCGATGGTCGATCAGGCCAACCGCTGGCAGGTGCAGCTTTTGCGCCAGAGCCGCACGTCACCCGGCAGCGACACCATGATGCCGCTGCTCATGACGATGAATTGCGTGGCGCAAGGGCTGGGCTGGACGGGCTGATACTTGCGGGCCGCAACGCGTGGTCCACCGCGCCGCGCTCGTCGAACACCACGCAGTCGCCGCGCCACAGGCTTTGTGAGGCGGGCACGCGCGCAAGGTAGTTCAGGATGCCGCCGTCGAGATGATAGACGCGCGTGAAGCCTTGAGCGAGCAGATAGCTCGTCGCCTTTTCACAGCGGATGCCGCCGGTGCAGAACATGGCGATGGGCTGATCTTTCTTTTCCCCCAGACGGCGCGCTACGAAATCCGGAAACTGGCCGAAACGCTCCGTGTGCGGATTGATCGCGCCTTCAAAGCTGCCTTGTGCCACCTCAAAATCATTGCGGGTGTCGATCACCGTCACAGCGAGGTCGCTGATCAGCGCGTTCCACTCCTCGGGCGCGACATAGGTTCCCACGCGCTGAAGCGGATCAACACCGGGAACGCCCAGCGTCACGATCTCCTTCTTGAGCCGCACCTTCATGCGCTTGAATGGCATTTCCTCCGCGAATGACGATTTCGATGCGAGGCCAGCCATTCCCGGCAGGGCTAAGAGGGCAGAGAGGACATCGGCCACGCCGGACGGCGGCCCCGCGATGGTGCCGTTGATCCCTTCCGCCGCCAGAAGAATGGTGCCGCGCACCTGGGCCTTGTCCGCCGCAGCCCTGAGCGGCGCGCGGTATTCCGCAAAGTCAGGCAATGCTGAGAATTTGTAAAAGGCGGCGATTTCGACGGGCGGCATGGCGCTCCATAGCGGATCGCCATGCTGCGGCATAGCAGGCCTTGCGGCATAGCTTCGTTTGGGCTTCAATCTGGAAAAACCACAGGGAGAAACAGGAATGAACATATCCAAACGCGCGCTCATGGCAGGCTTGGCGCTGATGCTCATGGCGGGAGCGGCCTCCGCCGCCGACATGATCGGCAATTGTGCCGTGACGGGCAAGAAAGGCTCGATCCCTATCGCCAATCCGGCCAAGCCGGGGCAGCTCACCGTGGAAGTGTCGCTGCCCGCGCCCATTTGGTGGAACGGCGACACGCCCGATACCATCAAGGACGGCATGGAATATTGCATCGCCGCCGAAATCGCCTGGCGGGCGGGCTATGACAAGCTCGAGGTGGTGAACGTTGGCTGGGATCCGCTGATCGCCGGCCAGACTCATGACTTTGATCTCGCCATGTCGGAAATCTCGATCACCGACGAGCGCAAGAAGGTGCATGATTTCTCGATCCCCTATTTCTCCTCCGACATCGGCGTGCTGACCCGCACCGATGCGCCGGTTGACGAAAAGACCGTCAAGACGGCCAAGGTCGGCGTGCAACAGTCCACCACCGGCGCCGCCTTCGCCATGGACAAGCTCGGCATCGCCGATGCGCAGGTCTATACCGACCAGGGCGACATGTTCGCGGCACTCCGCTCGGGCCAAATCGACGCCGCCATCACCGATACGTCGATCGTGCTGGCTGAGGTGGTCGCCAATCCCGGCAAGGTCGAGGTTGTCGGCCAGTACAAGACCGGCGAAAGCTATGGCGCCATCTATCAGAAGGGCAATGCCAACAATCCCACCATCGACAAGATTTTCCAGTCGATGATCGATGACGGCACCATGAAGGCGCTGGCCGCCAAATATCTCGCCGCCGCCTGGGGCAAGGATCCGGCCACCGTTCCCTATTTCAACCCGTAAAGGTTCAGCCCCCGTGTCCAGCAAAAGGCACGGGGGCCATTTGCTTTGAACACCCCGCCGCTTCCCGTTCATCCCAAATCCGCAATGCGTCTCGCCATCGCGGCGCTGGTGTTTGCGGCGTTGTGCGTGCTGGCCGCCATCGGCACGACGAACCTGATGCGCCATGCCATTCAGGATCTCGGCGTCTATGGAGCAGGATGGGAAATTGTCTTCGTGGCGATGATCGTGGCGGTGGCCGCATTGTTCTGGCCGGCACTCCGCTCGTTCCGTCTGGCGCGGCAGGCGGCAGGGGCCATCACGCGCAACGATATCGTCGAAGCCCGCATCGATACGGCATCGGCCCGTGATTTCGGCTGGATCACCATTGGCTGGGGCGTCTTCGCGCTTCTGGTACTGGGCTTCATCTGCTTCCTGCTGATGAATGATGCGGCGGTGGGCCACACCTTCTTCCTGCTGCCGCTGATGCAGGAGAAGTGGTGGCTGGTCACCCGGCAGTTTCTCATCAACAACATCCTGCTGTTTGTCGTCGCAGAAATTCTGGTGCTGATCTGGGGCCTGATCGTAGCACTGGCCCGCCTCATGCCGGGGCCCGCGGGCCAGCCCGTGCGGGCGCTGGCGACGCTTTATTGCGATGTCTTCCGCGGCCTCCCCGCCATCGTGACGCTTTATCTCGTCGGCTTTGGCATTCCGACCTCGGGCATTCCCGACATGATCGTGCCGCACATCTATGGCCTGTTCGTCGACACCTCGCACATGACGGTGGGCGAATTGCGTTCGGCCACCCGCATTCCCGTCACCTGGTGGTGCGCTTTGGCGCTGACGCTCACCTATGGCGCCTATGTGGCGGAGGTCTACCGCTCCGGCATCGAGAGCATTCACTGGAGCCAGATTTCCGCCGCCCGTTCGCTGGGCCTCAGCTACATGCAAACCATGCGCTATGTGGTGATCCCGCAGGCGGTGCGCCGCATCGTGGCGCCGCTTCTCAATGACTTCATCGGCCTTCAGAAGGACACGGCGCTGGTGCAGGTGGTTGGCGTCGTCGATGCCTTCAACCAGTCGAAGATCATCGCCTCCAACGCCTTCAACCTCTCCGCCGTGACCATCGTGGCGATCCTCTTTGTACTGATCACCATTCCGCAGGCGCGTTTCGTGGACCGCATGGTGGAGCGCGACAATGCCCGCATGCGGGCAGGGGGCTGAGACATGGCCTTCCTTGAAATCCGCGACGTGCGCAAAGAGTTCGGGCCGATCCAGGTGCTGCGCGGCATCAACATGAATGTCGACGAGCATCAGGTCGTTTGCCTCATCGGGCCTTCGGGCTGTGGCAAGTCCACGCTGCTCCGCTGCATCAACGGGCTTGAGAAAATCCAGGGCGGCGAGATCAGGCTGGAGAACGACCGCGTCTCCGGCCCCGGGGTCGACGTCAACAAGCTGCGCCGCGAAGTCGGCATTGTCTTCCAGAGCTACAATCTCTTCCCGCACATGAGCGTGATCGAGAATGTCACGCTTGCGCCGTCCAAGGTTTTGGGCATCGGTAAAGCAGAAGCCGAGTCGAAGGCCATGGCGCTGTTGAAGCGCATCGGCCTCGAGGCCAAGGCGAATGAATATCCCGACAGGCTTTCCGGCGGGCAGCAGCAGCGCGTCGCCATCGTGCGCGCCCTCGCCATGGAGCCCAAGGTGATGCTGCTCGATGAAATCACCTCGGCGCTTGATCCCGAACTGGTGTCGGAAGTGTTGAACATCGTGCGCGATCTCGCCAAGCAGGGGATGACCATGCTGCTCGCCACGCATGAAATGGGTTTCGCGCGCGAGGTCGCCTCCAAAGTGTGCTTCCTGCATGAAGGCGTGGTGCATGAGGAAGGCCCGCCGGAGCAGATTTTCGGCGATCCGCGCGAAGAGCGCACGCGCGCCTTCCTCAAGCGCATCATCGAGGCAGGCCGTCTTTAACGCCTTGTTTTCGTTCATCCGGCGTTCAGTCTTGTGAACGCCCTGCCACGCCAGAACCTTACTTTGGCCATGCTGCGCGCATACGCCTTGGAGGTGAGAGCGGCGGACTCGAATCCGCCGTGCTGGAGTGGAGCAATGATGAAAACACGCCTCGCCGTCAGCCTGTTCGCGCTGGCCGTTTTTCTCGTCCCTGCCGTGACACAGCAGGCAGGAGCCACCGAACCCGCCGCGATGGTGGTGGCGCAGGCGGCGGAAGTGCCGCCGGAAATCGCCAGTTTCATTCAGGGCCGCAAGGGCCCCAAGCAGTTGTCGGATGCCGAGTTGCAGGACCGCATTGCCAAGGCGCAGCAATATCTGGCCACGCCCGATCTGCCGCCCAAGACCAAGAATGTCCTCAACAACATGCTCGCTAATGCGCAGAAAGAGCTGGCATCGCGCCAGCAGGGTGGCGGCCAGCAGCAGCCCAAGCAGCAGCAGACACAGCAGGCGCAGCCTGACCAGCAGGACGGCACGCAGCAGCCCGCCAAGAAAGCCATGCCCATCGGCACGCAGGTGCCCGATGATGTGGCGGCTTACATCAAGGATTCCCGCGCACCCCAGGACATGAGCGCCGCCGAACTGGCCCAGCAGATGAAGACCGGCCGCGGCTTCATGCAGGACAAATCCCTGCCGCCGCAGACGCGCCAGCAGGTGGCGAAGAAACTCCAGGCGGCGCGCGCCGAATTGCAATCGCGCCAGCAGGGCCAGGGGCAGGGCACAACGCAGCAGCCCGGCACCACGCAGCAGGGCAATGGGGCGGCGCAGGGTGGCGGGCAGCAGCCCCCCGCAGGCGCGCCGGCTTCGGGTGACGCCACCGCCTATCTGCAGGACAATCGCGCCCCCGCGTCACTCGACCAGGCTGATCTGGCACAGCAGATGAAACTGGGGCGGACTCTGCTTCAGAGCAATTCCCTGCCGCAGGAAACGCGCAAGCGCGTGGCACAGCGGCAGAAGGCCCTGCGCGCTGAATTCCTCGCCCGCCAGCAGGGCAAGACTCCTGGCGCAGGCAATGGAGAGACGGCAGGCGGCGGCAACGGCCAGTCTCCGGGCCAGCCGCCCATGCCGCCGGGCAAGGCCGATCCCGCCTCCGAGGCCAAGGCGCAGGTGATCCTCAATGCCAATGTGCAGCCGCAGGCGATGCCGCTGCCGCAACTGCGCCAGCGCCTTGCCGGCATGCGCACGCTGCTGCAATCCAATACGCTGTCGCCCCAGACCGACAAGGCGCTGCGCATGAAGCTGCAGGCCGAGCGCGAGATCCTGCGCAGCCGCGTGGCCATGCAGCCGAGCAACGGCGCGCCGCCTCCGGGCCAGCCGCCCAAGCCGCCCGGCAAGAACAACACGGTCAACATCCAGATCATCCTGAACGATACGCGGCCGCCCAATGCGCTCAAGGATTACGAGTTGCAGCAGCGGATCGACGCCTATCGCGATGCCGTCGCCGATGCCCGCTACGATGCCGCCCAGCGCGCCCGCTGGCAGCAGCAGATGGCGGCGGACCGGCAGTTCATGCGCATGCGCATGCTTGATGAGCGGCGCCAGCGCCAGGCCGCGCTCCACAACGGCAACATCAACATTCATCTCGGCATGAATTTCCAGCCCGGCGGCCCACCGCCGCCGCCCGATGTGTTTGCCGCCGAAGTGGATGGCAACGAGCTTGAGCAGGTGCTGATCGCGCCGCCGCGCCGTCCCATCGACCGCCGCTACACCATCCAGGAGGTGGAGCAGAATCCGCAGCTCCGCGATGTGATGCCGTCGGTTGACATCGACACCATCCATTTCGGCTTCGGCGAGGCCTTCGTCCGCGAGGAAGAGGTGGAGAAGCTCGACCAGATCGCCGAGGTGATGGAGAAAATACTCGCCGCCCATCCGCGCGAGGTGTTCCTGATCGAAGGCTATACCGACGCCGTGGGATCGCCCGAGGCCAATCTCGACCTGTCGCGGCGGCGCGCCGAGGCGGTGAAGCAGGCGCTCACCACTTTCTATGTCATCCCGCCGCAGAACTTGCAGACGGTGGGCTATGGCGAGCAGTATCTGAAAATCCCGACGCCCGACCCGGAAGCGGAAAACCGCCGCGTCTCGATCGAGCGCGCCACGCCGCTGGTGGGCGAACTGCCCCAGTAACAGCGCCACACTTGCACGATTGACGGGCCGCCGGTATATGGCGGCCCGACTGTTTTCCGCCATTGCATGAGGATTTCCATGGCCATCGAACGCACCTTCTCGATCATCAAGCCGGACGCGACGCGGCGCAATCTCACCGGCGCCATCAATGCCAAGATCGAGGGCGCGGGCCTTCGCATCATCGCCCAGAAGCGCGTGAAGTGGGGCACCGCCGAGGCCGGCGCGTTCTATGCCGTGCATAAAGAACGCCCCTTCTACAATGACCTCGTGAGCTTCATGATGTCGGGCCCCATCGTGGTCCAGGTTCTGGAGGGCGAGAACGCGGTCGCCAAGTACCGCGAGATCATGGGCGCCACCAACCCGGCCAATGCGGCGCCGGGCACCATCCGCAAGGAGTTCGCGGAATCGATCGAGGCCAATTCGGTTCATGGCTCCGACTCGCCCGAGAACGCCAAGATCGAGATCAACCAGGTGTTCAAGCCGGCGGAGATCGTCGGCTGATGAACCGGATCGTGCCCGCAACGGTGTCGGTGGCGGCCTATATCGCCTTCATCGTGCTGGTGAACTGGCTGTTCGTGCCCGAGAACCTGATCGAGGGCGTGACGCAGTGGGACACCCACACATGGATGGGCACGCTCTATCTCGCCAATGTGATCGTCGGCTTCGTCTTCGTGCTGCGCGATTATGCGCAGCGCGAGATCGGCCACAAAGTTCTGCTGGCCACGGCTTTCGCGGCCATTCCTGTCTATCTTTTCGCGGGGCCGGGACTGGCGGTGGCGAGCCTCACGGCCTTCGCGCTCTCCGAGATGGTGGACTGGGCCGTCTATTCCTTCACGAAGCGCCCGCTGCAGAATCGCATCCTGCTGTCGGCGCTGTTCTCGGTTCCCGTCGATACGCTGGCCTTCCAGCATCTCGCCGGTTACCTCACGCCCGCGGCTTTCGTCACCGAAGTGCTGTCGAAGGCGCTGGGCGTGTTCGTGCTGTGGATGATGCTGAAGATGCGCACCGGCAATGCGGAAGCCGTGCACGGCTAGCGATGGCGGTGAGCGCTGAATATTCCGCCTTCCTGCAGGAACAGATGGTGGAGTTCGGCCCGGTGCACATCAAGCGCATGTTCTCGGGCGTGGGAATTTTCCGAGACGGGCTGATGTTCGCGCTGGTGGCGCAGGACATTCTCTATTTCAAGACCGATGAGCCGGGCTGCGCGGCCTTTGAAGCCGAAGGCCTGAAGCCTTTCACCTATCAGACCAAATCAGGCCCGCGCACCATCATGGGCTATTGGCGCGCACCCGAACGCTGCCTCGATGATCCTTCTGACATGGCGGAGTGGTGCCGCAAGGCGTTTGCCGTGGCGCTCGGCAAGGCGAAGGCGAAAACGAATCGGCGCAGCAGGCGCGCGTAACAGTTTCAATTCCAATCGCAATGCTGTTGCCGCATGCGCGCATGTGACTTCTGCTGTGGACGGATGCAATTGACGCTTGCGTCAAGCTGTTGGGGGAATACAGTTCCCGCATGCAGCAGTGGTTGCCCGCAAGAGAGATTCGCGCGCTGCGTGGCCGGACGGGCCTCCGTGACGGCCGCATCGACACGCTGCGCGGCATCGCCTGCATCCTCATCGTGGCGTTCCATGTCATCGGCGCGGATTCTTCGAGCGGCCTGCATGTGGCGGATAATTCGCTGTGGCGGCAGATCGCCGTCATCGTCACGCCGCTGCGCCTGCCGATGTTCGCCTGCCTGTCGGGCTTCCTGTTTCATTATGAGGTGTCGGGCTGGCAGGCGGGAGGCCGCGAGGCGCTGCGCAAGCTGATACGGCTTGGCATTCCGCTGGTGATGGTCTCGACGCTGTTCTACACGGCCGCCTGCCACACGCCCTCGCGGTTCTGCACCGGCTCGCCGCTGTCGAACCTCGTCCTTCCCTACGCGCATTTCTGGTATCTGCAGGCCTCGCTGATCATCTTCGCGGTGGTGATCGGCGTTTTCGCGGCCGCCAATGCGGCGGTCATCGATCCGAAGCGCACGGCCGCCGTCCTGTTCGCAGCGTCGATCGGCGGCGCGATGATCCTGACGTCGATCGAGCCCAATGTGTTCAGCGTCGACGGCGCCATCCTGCTGCTGCCCTTCTTCATGACAGGCGTTGTGTTTCACGCCTTCGGCATACTCGACCTGTGCGACAGCCATCCCGTGGCGCGCTATTCCTGCGGCGGCGTGCTGGCGGCGGCGCTGGTCGTCATCATGGCGGTGCGCTGGAACATGCCGCTGGAGCGCATCCTCGGGCCGGAATTGTTCCGTGTCCTGATCTTCATCGGCTGCTCGCTGGTGTCTTGCGTGGCCATGCTGCTGCTGCGCCAGAACGTGGCGTGGCTGGCGTGGATCGGCGGCTATTCCTATGCGATCTACCTGTTTCATCCCTTCTTCACCGGCGGATCGCGCATGACGCTGCACTGGCTGTTTGGCGCCGTGCCGGACGGCTTGCGCTTTCCGATCGGCCTCGCCGCCGGGCTGGCGCTGCCCATCCTGCTGCACCGCGCCGTGGTGAAGCACCGCATCCCGGCGCTGCTGCTGCTGGGCATCAACCGCCCGCCCGAGCGGCGCGCCGCCTTCTCCGCGCGGGCTTTTCCGGCGGAGTGACCGGCGCGCCCTGCTTCGCCTTCTTCTCTTCGGCCTCCAGCTCCCGGCAGCGCTTCTGCATCTCCTTGTAGACCCGGGCGAGATTTTCTTCGCCTTCCTCCTTGGTGACGGGAGGCAGGCCCTCGGTCTCCTTGCGGATCATGCGGATGAGCCGCATGTGGAAGCGGTAGCGCCAGGCCTCGCGCTCTTCATAGAGCCTGCGGCAGGGATCATCCTCGCCGGGAAAGCGGCAGCGGCCGCTGCGGCGGCACCCGGCCAGGGGGCAGCGCGGCAACGGCGGCTCGCGTTCGATGAAGAGGTGATTCAGCATCGGGGCGGGCTCCTTTGATGAAAGGGCGGAGGGGAATGCCGGAGCCGGGGCTCACGCAATCCGGGAGAAATGGGGAAATCGCGGGGCGCTTGCGCCCGGCTTTGCGGCGCGGGGGTGACCTTTGGCATGCAGCGCTTCGGCTCTGCTCGCCTGGAGCTGCCTAACGGCCTTGCGGCGCGGGGCTCATAGTGGCCCCGGGGCTGCACGATAAGGCCCGGGACCGGTGCTGCGTTACGGCACCGGGCGCGGGACCCGCGGGCTGTTTCGCGATACCGGGACGCTGTCGACATCGTCCCCTCCTTTGGAACAGCCTGAGAGGGATGTGGTCACAGAACAGGAATAAAGTCACAAAAAAATTGAACTGCAAAACTTTAAACTCCCAAAATAGATTTGCCGATCATCTGTTCTGTGTACAAATTGGGATATGAACCGGAACCACACCCTCTCTAAAAGCAATACTGTAGAAAAAGGCAACGCGCTGCGCGACGAGGTGGCCGAATTGTTTAGAGCCGCTGGATGTCAAGTCGAAGTTGAAACTTTGATAGGGCACAAAAAAGTTGATGTAGTAGTGCAAACGAATTTTTTGGGAAACCAAAAGAAAATTCTCATTGAATGTAAAAACTATAAGAATTCCATTAGATCCGCTGAAGTAACGCAAATATATAATGAGTATTTCCCATTACTGACTTTATGTGGAGGAAATGAGATAAAAATTATATCCTCTACCGATTGCAGTGCAGCGGCCAAAAATTATATCAAGACCAACCCAACTCTAAGCTTTATTACAATAGATAGCCTTCGAAATTCAATTATTGATTTTTCAAAATACATTGAGTTTAGAATTAGTGAATATACAGCCAGTGACGTATCAGAAAACTATGTCGATGTGAAGGATGAGAACGATGAAAATCTCATGTCATCGATAATTAAATGGATTGAAGACGGCAACTCTGCATCGCCAATGGCCGTTCTGGCGGGGTACGGCAAAGGAAAGACTTCCCTAGCCACAAAATTAGCATATGAGTTATCTGTGAAATTTAAAATAAATGGCAACTCGCGGATTCCGATTTATGTTCCTCTCGCTGAGATTGCTGGCGAGCAGAGTATAGAGGGGCTTCTGGGAAGGGCTTTTGTTACGAATGGAATAGTGTCGGGTTATAACTATTTCCTGTTTTCTCGACTCAATGAAGCAGGCAGATTCGTTGTAATATGCGACGGATTTGACGAAATGAAGCACGCCATCACCTGGGAGCAGTTTTGCTACAATTTTTCGCAGATAAATCGATTGGTGTGTGGGCGCTCTAAGGTCATAGTCTTAGGGAGACCGAACGCTCTTCTATCTGAAGATGAAAGTGCATGGGTATTTAAGGGTGTAAGAAAAGTCGGAAATCATGAAATACGCATAGACGGCGCACCTAAGTATATTCAAAAAGTTATTGGAGATTTATCAGAAGATGTGGCTTTTAGACTTGTAAGAAACTATGCCAATTTTTTTGCGAAAAAAGAGAAGTTGATTACAGAATCTGAATTGGAGAAAAGAATAGAGCTCCTAAGGGTTCACGGTATTGATGATCTTTCAAAAAGACCGGTGCATGCGAGAATGGTTGGTCTTCTTGTGGCCGATAGAAATATTGAGATTAAGAAATTTTCGCAACATGACTTGTATCACACGGTAATTACTCAAACCATAGAAAGAGAAGTCATATCGAAAAGGGTAAGGGGAAACTTTACAATAGATCAACGCCGACAGTTCTCTAGGAGGCTGGCGTGGTTCATGTGGCGAGTCATTAAGACCACCAACATCGAGGCTGCAAAAATCCCAGAAAGTATATTTCAGGGGATAGTGCCTCATGATTCGCAAAATCTGGAAGGGGAGAAGCGCGACCTGATTCAGGCATGCTTTTTGGAAAGCAAAGGGTCGGTTCTGTTTTTCCCTCATAAATCATTTTTGGAATTTTTAGTGGCTGAGTACATGATAGAAACCGAATTGTCAGGAGCGGAATTGGAATTTGCTGGAGCTAACGCCAACAGCGAGGTTCTAAGTTTTATTGAGCAAAATCCTAAAAAAAGTGGCATAGTGAGATGGGATAGGCAATTCTCAAATTTTCGGGGAAGGCTATCTGTTAGTCTGTTGAAGACGCTTGCTTCTTAGAATGATAGAAAAGCGTGTGGCGGATGAAAGGCGCGAAGTCCTCTTAGGGATGTCGCCATGGGTAGTCTTGCTTGATTGTTTGAGCGTGGAACCCAGAGACTATGGGGAGTCTTTTGTAACGCAATATATCGGCACTTTGGTTGCGATATTCGAAGGTGCTTTAGATAGAGACACCAGAGTGTCAATTATTTTGGCATTCACGTTATTGACTGGAAAGTGGAATGAAGCCGCATCCCGTACGCTGGCGGCAACTACGATAGACGTGCTCGTCAGGCGAGCAAATATTTATAAGGTTATGGGCTCACTCAATGCTAGCCTTGAAGAGACTCATTTCTCAGTTCATTTTGTCGAAGATTGGGAAACGAAAGTTCTTGTGGAAGCGCTTAGGTTTGTGAAAAAGAATGGGGTAATTTTTGTTAGAGTAGATATTCGTCATATCCAAGAGTTGATGATTTCCAAACTTGGTGCGGGGCACGAAATACCGAATCTTGACTTGGAAAAAGTTACTCCGGCGGTCGAGCTGAGTCTTGAGAGAGTTGTTGGCCTGTTTGTTCAGGAGACTTCTGAGTTGCCCGCAAAGTTTGGAGAATACCTTCGGAAGATAGGGGGGGCCTCCCTCACCCCGCCTTCACCGGCCTCATGAGGAACGCCGGCATGTTGTCGCCGTGGAAGCGGCTGTGGTCGGGGGCGGCGTCGTCGTCGTGGTGACGGGAGGGGCGGCGGTCCTGCCGCTCGGGGCGGGGGCCGCGCGCTTCGGGCTTTGGCGTGTGCTGGGGCTTGGCGGCGCGGGGCTGTTGTGCCGGGGCCGGGGCTTCCGCCTCCGCACGCGGGGCGCGGGGTTCGCGCTTCTCATGGCTGCGGTCACGGCCGCCACGTTCGCGGCGGCCACGGCCTGGGCGTTCCTCGCGCTCCGGGCCTGATTTCGAATCCGCAGGCACCTCGCCCAGCTCGAAGAAGGGCACATCCTTCTTGATCAGCGTTTCGATGGCCTTCCAGTATTTGCCCTCTTCCTTCGTCAGCATGGTGAAGGCGTGGCCCTCACGCCCCGCGCGGCCGGTGCGGCCGATGCGGTGGACGTAATCTTCCGCATGCGTCGGCACGTCGAAATTGAAGACGTGGCTGACCTCGGGGATATCCAGCCCGCGCGCCGCCACATCGGAGGCGATCAGATATGTGATCTCATTGGCGCGGAAGGCGGCCAGCGTCTTGAGGCGGGCCGACTGGTCCATGTCGCCATGCAGCGCCCCGGCATTGAAGCCATGGGCTTTCAGCGATTTTTCGAGAAGCGCCACGGTGGTCTTGCGGTTGGCGAAGACGATGGCGTTCTTCACATTGTCCTGGGTGCGGAGAAGGGCGCGCAGCGCCTCGCGCTTCTGCTTGGCCTCATGCGGCACGCTGACCAGCTTCTGCTCGATGGTCTCGGCCGTGGAGGAGGGGCGCGTGGCCTCGATCCGCTCGGGGTTATGCAGGAACTGCGTGGTGAGGCGCTGGATTTCCGGCGGCATGGTGGCGGAGAAGAACAGCGTCTGCCGCGTGAAGGGGAGGAGCTTGCAGATCCGCTCGATGTCGGGGATGAAGCCCATGTCGAGCATGCGGTCGGCCTCGTCGATCACCAGCATCTCGATGCCGGTGAGGAGCAGGCGTCCGCGCTCGAACATATCGAGCAGGCGGCCCGGCGTGGCGATGACGACATCGGCCCCGCGGTCGATCTTGGCGGCCTGCGGATCGAACGCCACGCCGCCGATCAGCAGCGCCACGTTGAGATTGTGCAGCTTGCCCAGCGTTTCGAAGGCTTCCTGCACCTGGGCGGCGAGTTCGCGCGTCGGCTCGAGGATGAGCGTGCGCGGCATGCGGGCGCGGGCACGGCCCTTTTCGAGCAGCGTCAACATGGGCAGCACGAAGGCGGCTGTCTTGCCGGAGCCTGTCTGGGCGAGGCCCATCACATCCTTGCGCTGCAGCGCGTGGGGAATGGCCTGCGCCTGGATGGCGGTGGGGGTGGTATATCCCGCGGCGGTGACCGCCTCGAGGACCTTGGGGCTCAAACCGAGCTCGGAGAAATTCATTGAGTAACTGGAATACCGTTCTGGCGATTGGAAGTTCATGGGCGCCCGGGGCCGTCTCGCCACATCCGGGGGCGTCTTGTCTGAGGGCGGAGATAGGAAGAATTGCTGCAAAAGTCAAATTGATTGGCCGTTAATTCTAAACGCCGGGGCACAACCAGAGCGATTTTTGCTAGGTTTCAGCCATGACCCGTGATTCGGGCAGTTTGCAACTGGGGGACCCAATGAAGAAACTTGCAGCGGAATTTTTCGGCACCTTCGTGCTGGTGTTTGGCGGGTGCGGCGCGGCCGTGCTGGCGGCGGGCTTTCCGGGCCTCGGCATCGCCTTCGCGGGCGTGGCGCTGGCCTTTGGCCTCACCGTGCTGACCATGGCCTATGCCGTGGGCCATATCTCCGGCGGCCATTTCAACCCGGCTGTCACCGTGGGCTGCGCCACGGCGGGCCGCCTGCCGTGGAGCGATGTGCCGGGCTATATCATCGCCCAGGTGGTGGGCGGCGCTGCCGCCGCCGCGGTGCTTTATCTCATCGCCTCCGGCAAGGCTGATTTCGCAGGCGTCGGCGGCTTCGCCACCAATGGCTATGGCGAGCTTTCGCCCGGCAAATATGGGCTGGGCGCGTGCTTCCTGATCGAGGTGGTGCTGACGGCGGTGTTCCTGATCATCATCCTGGGGTCGACGCACCGTCTCGCGCCGGTTGGCTTCGCGCCGATCGCCATCGGCCTGGGGCTGACGCTGATCCACCTGATCTCGATCCCCGTCACCAACACCTCCGTGAACCCGGCCCGCTCCACCGCCGTGGCGCTCTTCGCGCAGACGGGCGCGCTGAGCCAGCTCTGGCTCTTCTGGGTGGCGCCGATCATCGGGGCCGTCATCGGCGCCCTGATCCACAAGGTGCTGCTCAGCGACGACTGAGCTTCCGCGAAACGGCGCTGCGCCGGTCAATGACCGTGTGCCGGTACAGCGCCTCATCTATTCTCAAATCCTGCGGCGCAGGCCATGCGAGACCGGTAAGGTCCAGCATGGTCTGTGCGTTTGAGGCCATCTTCGACATGCCGGTGCCGCCTTCGGCGAAGCGCGCCACGGCATTCTCCGCAAGCCTGACGACCTGGCCATTGTTCGGCGCATTGATGCCCCTGGTGCAGGGGAAAGCCGAGATGACATCCTCAAACATGAGCCCCACGCCGGGGCCGATGACGCGCAACAGGCTCGCCAGCGCGCTGATGCCATAGCTCCGGCTATAGACGGGAAGGCCGATGACGCCGCCGCAGGTGAGCTTCATCAGCACATGGGTTTTGCTGCGGCCGATCTCCACGAAATGCGTCTGCTTGAGGCCGGTAAAGGGCAGATCGCGGGACTTCGCCTCATCGGTGATGCGAAACAGGACCTGTGCGGAAAGCCCGGTGGCGATGGTCTGGTAGGGCACGGGCGAGGCTGTGCCTTGTGCATAGCGGTAAGTCGCCGTGGGGCCGAGCGAGAGGCCGAGATGATCGAGGGGCAGGCAGGTGATCGAGCCGGTGGCGGGATCGGCCAGCGTGACGCCCGTGGCTTTGCCCTTGTCAAAATAAATGCCGTCGATGCGGCGGCGGTGGTGATATCGGATGCCCAGCGGCTCCATGGCGGCGCGGCAGACCTGATCGAAGCCGTGGCGGATGCAGGCGTTCTCGGGGAAGAGATCGCCCGCCGCCACGCGCGCTGTGATGCCGGGGCCATAGAAATGTTCCAGCTTCTCCGCCGTGAGGGCCTGCGGATCAAGGCCCACATGAGCGCGAAGCTCGCGGTTGTCGCGCGCCGCATGGGCCACATGCGCGGCCGTGAAGAACAGGAAGATGGCGCGCTTGCGGCTGTTGTCGAGGCGGAAGGGTTGGCCAAGCCGCTGTTCCAGCCATGACATGAGATGGGTGGAGACCAGCGAAGCGCGGCGGCTTTTGGCGTGATCGTCGTCCAGTCCCAGAAGGCGCTTCAGCGATTGCGCGAGGCCGTGCAACTCGTTTCCGGCATAGATCGGCACATCGCGCCATGAGAGCGCATGGGGCCACAGATCGACCTTGCGGTAGTCATAAGAAAGCGCCACGGCGGGATCGGGCTCGCCGAAGATCGCGCGCTTCAGCGCGGTGAAGAAAATGCCATGGCCGGTGTTGTCATATTCGGCATTGAGGGCATTGGCGTGGTTCACATGCTCGTAAGAGGCCGAGCCGCTCTCGTTCGATTGCTCCGCGCCATCGAGCACGAAATGCACCTCATGCGTGCCGTTCAATGCGGCAAGCAATGCCGCGATCTTGGCGGCAGGCCCCCCTGCGAAAAGCGCGACGGGCTTTCCGCGCGGCGCATCGAGGATGGCGCGGTGACCGGCAGGCGCTTCGTGGATGCCGCGCAGGATGACGGTGTTTTCGCCGCGCCGGCGGATGGCGCGGCGGAAATGCTCCGCATACGGATTTTCACAGGCGAGTTCCGGCTGGCTGGCAAGGATGTTCCCCATCGCCTGCTTCGCCGCGCTGCTCCCGTTCACCCACACGCCTTTGCCTTCCGTGAACGGCCCTTCGAGCAGATGGCCGAGATAGGCCGCGCCGTCGGGGTTCAGCGCCGTCATGGCGGCGCGCAATCCGGCGATCGTGGTGAAGGCCGGATCGGGCGCCTGATTCAGATGCGGAATTTCAGGCGGCAAGGGCGTGGGTCTTTTCCACCAGCGCCCGCGCCGCGACGTCGAAAGCGCCGAACTGGTTTTTCATCTGCGCCGCGAGTTCCGGAAATTCCGCCCGCCGCTTCGCCCAGAGCTGCGAGGAGAAGTGCCAGGAATTGCCGCCCGCGTTGACTTCCAGGCAATAGGGCTTGCCGGTCGCGTGATCGACAACGAAATCGATGCCGAGCAGCGGGATCTCCGGAAACACAGCGGCGATCCGGAGCGCGACTTCGCCTTCAACCGGGAACTCGCGGAAGATCATCTGCCGCTTGCCCTTCTGCGTGAAGCTGTGGGAGGCCAGCATGGCATCGTCGCAGGATGCGAGCGGCGGCGTTTCATCATCGGCGATATAGGTGAGGGAATAGATGATCTTGCCGAGAAAGACCGCGACCCGCACGCTCGACGCATGCGGCCCCGTGTCAATGAAGCGCTGCACGAGATAGCCGTGGCGCGCCTTGTGGATGGGATGATCGGCGGGAAAATCGCTTGGGCGCAGCTCCTGCAGGCGTTCGCGCCGGAACACGTCGATGCCGTCGCCCTTGGTGGTGAAGGCGAGGTCCGCCGGCTTGATGAGAGCGTGCGATCCGAACATGATGGGATCGAGCTTCATGCCGTACTGGAAGGGAAGGGCGGGCGGCACGGCGATGCCCGCCTGCTGCATGCGCTTGGCCTGGGTGATCTTGTCGATGGCGCGGTTGGCGAGGATGGGGCCGCGCGCGATCTTCAGCTTGTAGTCGGATGTGAGCGCCACGGTGAGCGTGGGCCGTTGCCAAACCTCGGGCGGCAGTTGCGCATTGATCTGGGCGGGCACCGAATAGATCGTGATGTCATCATCCAGCGCGAACACCTTTTGCGAAATCAGGTCGAAATCCGCCTCATAGTCCGGGCCGCGATGGATGATGATGAGATTGCGCCGTGTCATGGAGAAAGCGTGTCCCGGATGAAAAAGGCCCCCTCCACGGCATGTGGAGGAGGCCCGAGTCGTGATCGAACCTTGTGGTGGCTTTTCAGGCCGCCAGATCGAAGCGGTCGAGGTTCATGACCTTCGTCCAGGCGGCCACGAAGTCGTTGACGAAGGCCTCCTTCGCGTCGTCCTGGGCATAGACCTCGGCCAGCGCCCGAAGCTGGGCGTTGGAGCCGAAGACGAGGTCGACGCGGGTGGCCGTCCATTTCGGCTGGCCGGTGGCGCGGTCCTTGCCCTCGAAAGTGGCCTGCGCGGGGCTTGTGGACGTCCACACCGTGCTCATGTCGATCAAGTTGGCGAAGAAGTCGTTGCTAAGCGCCCCCGGCGTCTTGGTGAAGACGCCATGCTGCGAGCCGCCGGTGTTGGCGCCGATGACACGCAAGCCGCCAAGCAGCACCGCCATCTCCGGCGCGTTGAGCGTCAGGAGCTGCGCCTTGTCGAGCAGAAGCTGCTCTGACGGCACCGTGAAGTCGGCTTTCAGGAAGTTGCGGAAGCCATCGGCGACAGGCTCCAGCACTGAGAAGGACTCGGCGTCGGTCTGGGCATCGGTGGCATCGGTGCGGCCGGGCGCGAAGGGAACCTCCACGCTGTGGCCGGCATTACGCGCCGCCTGTTCAACGCCGGCGGAACCCGCCAGCACGATCATGTCGGCCAGCGAAATCTTCTTGGCGGTCTTCTGCGCCGCGTTGAATTCCGCCGCGAGGGTTTCGAGCGCCCCCAGCACCACGGCCAGTTCGGCCGGCTGGTTCACCGGCCAATCCTTCTGGGGGCTCAGGCGGATGCGGGCGCCATTGGCGCCGCCCCGCTTGTCGGAGCCGCGGAAGGTCGAGGCCGAGGCCCAGGCGGTGGAGACGAGCTGCGCCACCGTGAGGCCGGAGGCCAGGACCTTGGCCTTGAGCGCCGCAATATCCGCCGCATCGACCAGCGGGTGATCGACGGCCGGAACCGGATCCTGCCAGATCAGCTCTTCCGCCGGAACTTCTGGGCCGAGGTAACGGGCGCGCGGGCCCATGTCGCGGTGGGTGAGCTTGAACCAGGCGCGGGCAAAGGCGTCGGCAAACTCATCCGGGTTTTCAAAGAAGCGGCGCGAAATCTTTTCGTAAGCCGGATCGGCGCGCAGCGCGATGTCGGAGGTGAGCATGGCGGGCGCGCGGCGCTTCGTCTTGTCATGCGCATCGGGGATGGTGTTGGCGCCCGCGCCGTTCTTGGGCTGCCATTGGTTGGCTCCGGCGGGGCTCTTGGTCAGCTCCCACTCATAGCCGAAGAGATTCCAGAAGAAGTTGTTGCTCCACTTGGTGGGGGTGGAGGTCCACGTCACTTCAAGGCCTGAGGAGATCGTATCGCCGCCAAAGCCCGAGCCGAACTTGCTGGCCCAGCCCAATCCTTGCGCCGCGAGGTCGCTCGCTTCCGGGTCGGAGCCGACATTGGTGGCCTCGCCCGCGCCATGCGTCTTGCCGAAGGTGTGGCCGCCGGCGATGAGCGCCACGGTTTCCTCGTCGTTCATCGCCATGCGGGCGAAGGTGTCGCGGATGTCGCGCGCCGAGGCCAGCGGATCGGGATTGCCGTCCGGGCCTTCGGGGTTCACGTAGATGAGGCCCATCTGCACGGCAGCCAGCGGGTTCGCCAGATCGCGCTCGCCGGAATAGCGGCTGTGCGGATTCTTGGTGGGGGCGAGCCATTCGGTTTCAGCGCCCCAATAAACGTCCTGATCGGGCTCCCACACGTCGGCGCGGCCACCGGCGAAGCCGAAGGTCTTGAAGCCCATGGATTCGAGCGCCACGTTGCCGGTGAGGATGAGGAGATCGGCCCAGGAAATCCTGTTGCCGTATTTCTTCTTGATCGGCCACAGCAGGCGGCGGGCCTTGTCGAGGTTCACGTTGTCGGGCCAGGAATTGAGGGGGGCGAAACGCTGCTGGCCGGAGCCAGCGCCGCCGCGGCCATCACCCATGCGATAGGTGCCGGCACTGTGCCAGGCCATGCGGATGAAGAGGGGGCCATAGTGGCCGAAATCCGCCGGCCACCAGGGCTGGGAATCGGTCATCAGCTTGGTGAGATCGGCCTTCAGCGCCTTGAGATCGAGCTTGGCGAATTCCTTGGCGTAATCGAAGGTCTTCGCCATCGGCGTGGAGGTGTTGCCGTGCTGGTGGAGGATTCCGAGATTAAGCTGGTTTGGCCACCAGTCCCGGTTGCCGCGCATCGATACGCTGGTCACACCATGCACCACCGGGCATTTGCCCGCACTCTTCTCTGGCTTGAGATCCATCACGCCTCTCCTCTGAAAGCTGGAATGTTTCTCATGTAGCAAAGTGAACCCATTTGTTCAAATCGTATTGCATTGGCCTGTTGATAAGATAAACTTATGGCATGCCGACATTGAGACAGCTCCGTTATTTTGAATCGCTGGCCCGCCACCTGAATTTCGGGCGCGCCGCTGCGGAATGCGCCATTTCACAGCCTGCCTTGTCCCTCCAGATCCAGGACTTGGAGACGAAACTCGGCATCGAACTCGTGGAACGTGGCAAGGCGGCGATCAGCCTGACGCCGGTGGGGCAGGATGTCGCGGTGCGTGCAGGCCGCATTCTGGCCGAGGTGGGCGATCTTGTGGATTTCGCCCGGGGACGCGGCAAGCCCTTGAGCGGGCCGCTGCGGCTGGGCGTGATTCCCTCGATCGGGCCCTATCTTCTGCCGTCGATCCTGCCGGTGCTGCGCGCCGAAGCGCCGGAGCTTGAATTGCAGGTGCGCGAAAGCCAGACGGCGCAGCTTCTGGACGCGCTCATGGACCGCAAGATCGATTTGATCCTGCTTGCCCTTCCCATCGACCGGCCGGGCGTGACGCAGGTGGGATTGTTTGAAGACCCGTTTTTCGTGCTGACGCCGAGCGGCCACAGGCTGGCCGGGCAGGGCGCCATCGCCATGGATGATCTCCAGAGTGAAAAAGTGCTGCTGCTGGAGGAGGGGCATTGCCTGCGCGATCAGGCGCTGAACCTCTGTTCGCAGGCGGGCGTGGATGGCGTGGAGGAATTCGGCGCGACGAGTTTGGCGACCATCGTGCAACTGGCGGGCAATGGCTATGGCGTGACCATCCTGCCGGAACTCGCCCGCGAGGTGGAGACGCGGAGCCACGCCCATGTGGCGGTAGCGGATTTCGCAAGGCCGCGCCCCTCACGCACCATCGGCCTCGCGTGGCGCGACACGTCACGCCGCAAGGAGGATTTCCTCGAATTCGGCCGCCTCATCAGGCAAGCGCGGGCGGCGTAAGCAGGGCTGACCCATTTCGTGATTTGACGATTGCGCGGGGAAGACCCACGTTGAATACACAAGACAAGGCAGAGAGGTCTCGAACACTGATGCCGCCGACGCAAAGCATCGCCATCTGACCGGACCGGAGACGGGCATGATGGCGCGATCACATACCCGGTTTCTGCCGCAGCCCCTGGCTGCATGAAGACAAGTCCCATCGTGGACAAAGTGCAAGCTGCACGGACAGGCCCCGCGAGGCACATCACCTCCGGGGCCGCTTTATTTTCCGGAGTCAAATAAAAAAAGGGCGGCCTAAGCCGCCCCTTCCACTGTTGCGATCCAGCTGATGATGGCTTCCGAGAAGCCATCGATGCGCCGCCACGGGCCGAAGCCCACGGCGTGCTGGTAGGATGCCACGTTCACCATGTAGCCGAGGCCACGAGGCGCCGGAACCTTGTCGTGCGACTGCTCGTCGGTGAAGACGATCAGGCGTTCGCCCTTCACGTCCACTTCGGAAACAGCGGCGCCGAGGTAGGTTCCGCCATGCGGCTGGCTCATCACGATGGCATCGCGCAAGGCGAAACCATGGCGCGGCGGCACCTTCTTCACCCCTTGCGAGAAGGTGAAGATTTCAACCTCCTCGCACACTTCGCGGGCGAGGATTGCAAGGCCGCAGGCCGCATCGAGCCGCGTCATCTCCGACTGATGCGACATCACCGCATCCATCGAGCCTGACACGTCGATCAAAAGCCGCGTCTTGCCGGGCAGCTTCACGTGGCCCGCCAGCGAGGACAGCATGGCCTGCTCGAGTTCGGGCTCGAAATCGGGCGCATGCCGGGCTGCCGTGATGAAGCGGAACGGCAGCACGCGCTCCGTCCGCATCTGGCTCAAGGCCCCGGCGATCACCTCGCGCGGCACCCCGGCCTTCTGCATCAGCCGGAGGTTCCGCAGGAGCGCGAGCGCGCCCAGCTTCTTTTCGGCGATCAGCCGTTCGAACACCTGGCGCTTGTCTTCGCCCGCCGAGAGCCCGACCTCCCAGGTGTCGGCCGCAACCAGCTCGCCATCGACAAGCTGCTTCCAGACCTTTTCCTGTTCGGCGTCCTTCGGCTTCGCGTGGACGAGGAACAGCACGTCGCGCAGGCGCACGGCACCGTCCCTGTCGTACTTGGCAAGCTGGTAGGCGTCGAACTTGGCCAGGGCCCTGGCGAGGCCCTTCTTCACCTGCGCCGAGACGGCCTGCTTCTTGCGCTGCTGCATCGGCCCCAGCGCATCCGCCCAGTAGATGGCGAGAAACTCGGTCATCTCGTCGGGTCGCTGGATGACGCGTGCCAGCGTTTCGGCCACCAGCCCGCGATGGCTGGGAAGCCTTGCCATTTCGCGCACCACCAGAAGCGGCGCGTGGCGGAGCTTCATGGCCTCGCGGGCCTCCACCGCAAGCGCGGCGCAAACCTCGGGCTTGACCTCCGCGACAAGCGCCCGGATGCGCTCGGCGATGGTGACACCGCTGTCGTAGAACTGGTCCTCCCACAGGAGGCAGTTCATCAGTGTACGGCGCAATTCGGCTTCGGGGCCAAGCTTGACCGCCGGCCCGCCTTCACGGGTGAAAACCCGCTTGATCTTGTTGAGGGTGCTCATGGGAATGCCTCCTTTCGTGAGCGTAGGGTTAAGCTGGATTGGCCCCGGCGGGGAACAGGCGACGCTGCAACCGGCCTTGCGGCCGCCCCGGCGACCTCCGCGAACGCGCAACGCGTCCGGGGCGTCTTTTCCGGGTCCCGAAGAAACAGCGATCTTCACCACCGCCGGGGGAAGGAAGATATTGGGCCGCCGGGAACGGGCGATGCCGGAACGCCACGTGCGTGGCTGGCGCTCTGGCCACTGAGCTACGGATCATCAGACCCGGCGGGAGTCGAACCCGCGTCCTCCTCGGTGCTATCGAAGTACCGGCGATCTTCACCACGGCGGCCCAAAGAAAAAGGCGGGGAACAGGCAATACTGTACGTTGCTCTACCGGCTAAGCTACGGCGGCAGGGCTGCCGCCGGCGGGACTCGAACCCGCGACCCACGAAGGAGCAGTATTTTCACCACCGCCAGCGGCCCCGCGCGTGAGAGGCGGGGCCGCTTTGGAACAAGTAGCCGGGGAACGGGCGATGCCGAGACGCCATGTGGATTTCTCCCCATGGCAAGCGCTCTGTCCGCTGAGCTACGGGTGCATGGAACACCCGGCGGGAGTCCAACCCGCGACCTCTCGATTATCAGTCGAAGTAACGGCAATCTTCACCACCGGCCGGGTGGAAAGGCGGGGAACTTTCGGCGCCCTGGCGGATTCGAACCGCGCTCCGGCCATGGGCCGGAGTTCATCCACGAAGCATCGGGCACCTTCACCACCGCCAGCGGCCCCGCGTGAGATGCGGGGCCGCTTTGGGACAGGAAATATGGCTGGGGAACGGGCGGCATCCGGACTGCCCTGACGGGCGCGTTCGGCCACGGCATTTCTGCCGGTGGGGTTTGAACCCACAAATTCCGCGCTTTTGACGCGGCGCCTTTACCGGAGGAACGGATGTCTTCACCACCAGCCTCTTCCGGGGAGCAAGCGGCGGACGGATCGGCCGAAGCCATCGTTAAGAGCGAAGTATCCGTCCGTCTTCACCACCGGAAGACAGGGTTGGCCGGGGAACGGGCGATCATGGAAAGAAAGGTATCGCCCGGCGCAAACCGCCTCCTTGCGGAGGCTATCGCAATCCCGCGTCGCACAGGGCTTCGCGAGCCCCATTCCACGGTACGCATGAACGACCCTTGGGTGAGCGAAGGATCCACGATCTTCACCACCGGCCAAAGACTAAATAAAATTTCAAAAAGCGGATACCTTTCGTATCCGCTCCGCCATTGGTGGACCGCGGAGAGCATGACTCTCCGCGCCGTTCCCTCCGGCGGGCCCCGCGCTTGTGGATCCGGGTCTCCATCGTCACGTTACGGAGGGACAATAAAAAACCCCTCCGGAGCATCTGCTCGGGAGGGGTTGCCGCAGCGAACCATCTGTCCGCCGTCAGGCACCGCTCCCATGCGCAAATGCATCTCCCGCCCTGTTCAGGCAGGTATGGCTGGCTGATTTTTCAATCATCACGCGCATGGTTTCTCATCATGTGCTGCGCGCACCATTGCGGGCAGCGGGAGGCGCGTATAGGACGGGCGGCGATCCGCAGTCAAGTATAATTTCGCCGTGTAAGCAAAAAATATCGCTTGGGGATTTATTCGAGGCGCGAAGGAAATCCCGGGGCGCGGAGATCGGTGTGCAGCACATCCTCCAGAAGCTTGGCGATCTGGGTGGACTGCGCCGAACCGCCATAGGCGGCCTTGCCCTTCACGAAGGTCTGGTTGGTGAGCGAGGCGAGATCGAGCGGCACGCCGAATTCCCTGCCGAAATTCATGGCGAAGCCCAGGTCTTTCAGCGCCAGGTCCATGGTGAAGGCAATGTCATAGCTGCCGTTGAGGATGAGCTGGCCCTCCGTCTCATGCACGAAGCTGGTGCCGCTCGACGCCGAGATCGCCGCCCAGGCCTGCGCCAGATCGAGCCCGCCGCGCTTCGCCAGCATCAGCGCCTCGGCATCGGCGACGAGATGGATGAAGGCCAGCATGTTGGTGATGACCTTGATGATGGCGGCGGAGCCGATCGGCCCCATGTGGAAGAGGCGGTTGCCGATGGCTTCAAGCGCGGCCTTGTGCTGCACGAACAGCGCCGGTTCGCCGCCCGCCAGCACGGTGATCTCCCCCCGCGCCGCCAGATGCACGCCGCCGGTGACGGGAGCTTCGAGAACCTTGACGCCTTTGGCTTCAGCGATGCCTGCGAGGCGCTGCATCTCATCGCGCCCGTTGGTGGAGTTTTCGATCCATGTGCCGCCGGGCTTTAGCCCCTCGAGAATCTGGCCGAGCACCTTTTCGGAGACGGTTGGCGAGGGCAGGCAGGTGAAGACATGATCGACCTGCGCCGCGAGTTCCTTCGGCGAGGCCGCCCATTTGGCGCCCGCCTTGATATGGCGTTCGGCGAGGGCCGGATCGAGATCGTAAACCGTCACGTCAAACCCTGCGCGGATCAGGCTCATCGCAATATGCCCGCCGAGATTGCCGAGACCGATATAGCCGTAAGACATCTTTGCTCCTTTGTTGTCCTTCTCCCGCGAGGGGAGAAGGAAGGCGGCGGGAGAGGACGGTTACTCCTCCTTCCGCAGCACGCGGTTGGTCATTTCGAGATGCAGCTTGTCGCCGGTGTAGGGATGGGCGGCGGCCACCTCTTCGTCGAGTTCGATGCCGAGGCCGGGTTCGGTGGGGAGGATCACGTAGCCGTTTTCCCACCGGATGGGCTTCTTCAAGATCTTTGAATGGAAACCGCCCCATTGCTCGATCGATTCGAGGATGAGGAAATTGGGCAGCGTCGCCGCGAAGTGGATGTTGGCGGCGCCTTCCACGGGCCCGGCATAGAGATGCGGGGCGATCTGCGCGTAATAGGTTTCAGCCATGCCGGCGATTTTCTTGGCTTCCATCAAGCCGCCGACACGGCCCAGCGCCATTTGCAAAATGGAGGCGGCGCGGTTTTCGAGAACGCGGGCGAATTCATATTTCGTGGTGAGGCGTTCGCCAGTCGCCACCGGAATGGAGGTGCCGCGCGCCACCAGCGCCATCTCTTCGGGTTTTTCCGGCGGCACCGGCTCCTCGAACCACAGGGGATCGAAAGGCTCGATCTTCTTCGCGAAGCGGATGGCGCCTGCGGTCGTGAATTGTCCGTGGGTGCCGAACAGCAGATCGGCTTTGGTGCCCACCGCCTCGCGGATGAGCTTGCAGAACTTCACGCAGAGATCCATCGATTCAAGCGAGGGCTGGCGCGGATCGAAGGCGGAATAGGGGGCGGCGGGATCGAACTTCACGGCGGTGAAGCCTTGGCTCACATAATGCGCCGCACGCTCCGCCGACTGCTCGGCATTCCAGTAGATCGAATCATCCTGGCCCTTCGACAGGTCGGGATAGATATAGGTGTAGGAACGCAAGCGCTCATGCACGCGGCCGCCGAGCAGCTCATAGATGGGCTTGCCCACAGCCTTGCCAATGATGTCCCACAGCGCGATCTCGAGGCCCGACAGCACACCCATCAGCGACACATCGGGGCGAAGCGTATAACCCGAGCCATAGACCTTGCGCCACATGGCCTCGAGGTGGAACGGGTCCATGCCTTCGATGTAGCGGCTGAAGGTGTCTTCGATCATTGCCGTCATGGCTTTGGGGCCGAAGGTGGCGCAGTAGCATTCGCCGATGCCGGTGATGCCGGTGTCGGTCGTGAGCTTCACGAACGTGAAATAGCGCCCGCCCCAGCCCGGCGGCGGATTGCCGACGATGAACACCTTGAGGTTTTGGATTTTCATGGGCGCGCGCTCCTGTCAGGAGCCCGAGTGATAGCGGCTTTCGGGCCCCAAGGGTGATGAATTTTTCTAACCGGAGGTGTGCCACGGCGCTTGTTTATGAAGGCAAATATCGTGCTAAGAGGCAGCTTCTTCACCTTTGGCGCGCATTCTCGGATCATGGAATTCGACTATATCATCGTGGGCGCGGGATCGGCGGGGGCCATCCTCGCCAACCGCATTTCGGAAAAGCATTCGGTGCTGCTGCTGGAGGCGGGGCCATCCGACAGCGCCTATTTCCTCGGCATGCCGATGGGCTATGGCCTGAGCTTCTACAATCCCAGATACAATTGGATGTATTGGTCGGAGCCGGTGCCGGGCCTGGGCGGCAGGCAGACCTATGTGCCGCGCGGCAAGGTGCTGGGCGGATCGTCCTCGATCAATGCCATGGTCTATATGCGGGGCCGCCCTCAGGATTTTGCCGACTGGGAGGCAGCGGCGGGGCCGGAGTGGAACTGGGAGAGCGTCACCCGGGCCTATGAGGCGGTGGAGGAAAAGCTCAAGATCGGCAGCATGGCGGATAAATCCCATCCCTTGTGCCAGCGCTATTTCGACGCCTGCCTGGCAATGGGCCTGCCGCTGAACCACAATCCCAATCACGGAACGCAGCATGGCGTGGGCTATAATCCCATCACCGTGCACAACGGGCGGCGCATGTCATCCTCGCATGTGTTTCTGTCGCCCGTGCGCCGCCGCGCCACGCTGAAGATCGAGACGGAGGCGATGGTGAGCCGCGTGCTGTTCGAGGGCACGCGCGCCGTGGGCGTGGCCTATGTGCGGGGCGGCGACCTGAAAAGTGTGCGGGCGCGGAAAGAGGTGATCCTCTCCGCCGGATCGATCAACACACCGCATCTGCTGCAGCTTTCGGGCGTGGGGCCGGCGGGCCTTCTGACGCGGCATGGCATCGCCGTGGTGGCCGCCAATGCGGAGGTAGGCCGCGCCATGCAGGACCATGTCTGCTACGATCATTATTACCGCGCCCGCGTGCCGACGATGAACGAGGAGCTTCGCCCGCTGCTGGGCAAGGCGAAGGCGGCGCTCGAATACGTGCTGTTCCGGAAAGGCTGGCTCTCCGGCAGCATGAACCAGGCGGGCGGCTATGTGCGCTCCTCGCCGGAGCGGGCGCTGCCCAATCTGCAACTCTATTTCTGCCCGGCGAGCTATGACAGGGCGCCGCCCAAGACGCGCAAGATGACGGAACCCGATGATTTTCCCGGCATCTCGATCAGCGTGTCCAATACGAGGCCAACCAGCCTTGGCAGCGTGGAACTGCGCTCGCCATCGCCCGCCGACGCTCCCGCCATCCAGCCCAATCTTCTGTCCACGGAGGAAGACGTGCAGGAGATGCTGGAAGGCGCGCATTTCCTGCGGCGGCTGAGCCAGACGCCGCAGCTTGCCGCCGTGCTGGAAGAGGAGTTCAAGCCGGGGCTGCAGGCGCGCTCCGACATTGACCTAATCTCGGACATCCGTACACGGAGCATTTCGGTGTTCCATCCCTCCTGCACGGTGCGGATGGGAGCGGCGCTTGACTCGCGGCTGCGCGTGAAAGGCGTGGAGCGGCTGCGGGTGATCGACGCCTCGTCTTTCCCCAATATCATCTCCGGCAACATCAATGCGCCGTCGATGATGGTGGGGTGGAAGGGCGCGGACATGGTCTTGGCTGACGCATGAGGCAGGAGCCCACGCGCACCAGGCGGTGGATGCGCCGCTTCGTGTTCCTGCTGGGGCTTTATCTCGTGGTAAGCTACGGCCTGCTGCCGCTGGTCTGGCGGCACTATGAGCATCAGAAGAAGCTGGCCGATGTGCCGATGCTCACCCACACGCCCGATGGCATTCCCGGCGATCCGGTCAACGTCGGCCTCGTGGGCGATGAGGCGGAGATGCTGAAGGCGATGAACCGCGCAGGCTGGTCTCCCGCCGATCCGGTGACGCTTGAATCAAGCATCCGCATCGTGGCGGGGATCGTGCTGGACCGCCGCTATGCCGATGCGCCGGTGAGCCCCTTGCTGTTGCTGGGCCGAAAACAGGATCTGGCCTTCGAGAAGGCGATCGGCACGAGCCCCGACCGGCGCAACCATGTGCGCTTCTGGAAGGTGCTGGAGCAGGGCGACGAGGGGCGGCCCGTGTGGCTGGGCGCGGCGACGCAGGATTCAGGCGTGGGCGTGAGCCACTACACCGGCGAATTCACCCACGCCATCGCGCCCAACATCGACGATGAGCGCAACCTGCTGATGGCCGATCTTGCGGCGGCGAAAATCGTGATGGCGTTTTACAATGTAACGGGCATCGGCCCCACCGTGCTGGCCTGGAATGGCGGCGGCGACCGCTATTTCACCGATGGCGAAGTGAAGATCGCGGTGATTGCCAGGGATGCCGCGCCGCAGGAAGAAGCGCCCGTCACCTATGACAGCCCGCCATGGATCGCCGCCAAGGACAGCCTGTGGGCGCAGGCGGTGGCAGCGGCAGGGGATTAGTTACCCTTCTCCCCTTGCGGGAGAAGGAGATGTTTCTCCAAACACCCCAGCGCCGCCGCGCGTCCAGTGGCGAAGCAGGCTTGCAGCAGATAGCCGCCAGTGGGGGCTTCCCAGTCCAGCATCTCACCGGCCACGAAGATGCCGGGGGCCTTCTTCAATTCATAATGGTCCGTCACCTCGTCCCACGCCACGCCGCCAGCGGAGGAGATGGCGCGCGCGAGGCCTGCGGGGCGCAGCAGGCGGAGCGGCATGGCCTTGATGCCTTGCGCGTCCGCTGCCGTTCCAGTCTCGCGCAGCAGGTTGATGGCGACGGGCGACAGCCCCGCCACCTTGCGCAGATAATTCGACTGTGAATCCTTGCCGCGCGGCCTGGTGAGGCGGGCGGCCAGCGCCTCCACCGTGAGGTCGGGGCGGAAGTCGATCATCACCGGCTGGCCCGGATGCTCGCGCAATCCCTTCGACAGCGCATAGATGGCGCCGCCTTCGATCCCTTCCTTGGAGATCATCAATTCGCCGCGGACCCGCTTGCCGGAATAGGTGAGGCCGACATTCTTGACCGGCGTTCCGGCGAAGCGCTCGCGGAACACGCTGGACCATGGAACAAGGAAGCGCGAATTGGCGGGCTTGAATGGCGTGACGCCGATGCCTTTTGCCGTGAAGGCCGGAATCCAGGAGGCATCGGAGCCGAGATGCGGCCAGCTTGCGCCGCCAAAGGCAAGGATGGACGGGGTTTCGCCAAATCCCGGCCACGGCGAACGGGTGATAAGTTTCACGCCCATCCCGTCGAGCCGCTTCAGCCAGGCGCGCAACAGCGGCGAGGCTTTCATCTGTTTCGGGAAGATGCGGCCCGAGGAACCGACGAAGGTTTCAATGCCGAGGCCATTGGCCCATGCCACCAGCGCGTCGGGCGGAAAGGCGCGGATGGCCGCTTCGATGCGCGGTTCCTGATAGCGCGCCAGGAAGGCGTCGAGCGGTTCGGAATGGGTGAGGTTCAGCCCGCCGCGCCCGGCCAGCAGAAACTTGCGCGCCGGTGCGGGCATGTGATCGTGAACAGTGACGGCGATGCCGGCTGAGGCCAGCACTTCGGCGGCCATCAGCCCAGAAGGGCCTGCGCCATAGACGGAAACAGAGTGTTGCAAGGGTTTGATCCGGGTTGGATGTGCTCCCTAGCAGAGCGTATCTGATATGTCAGATTTTCCTTCTCCCCCTGCGGGAGAAGGTGCCCCGAAGGGGCGGATGAGGGGTCGCTCGCTGCCGGCAGCCCCCTCATCCGGCGCTTCGCGCCACCTTCCCCCGCGAGGGGGGAAGAAAGAACTACTTATGCCGCTTCGCGCGAGAGCGGCTGGCACATGCAGTGGACGCCGCCGCCGGCCTGCAGGAACATGCTCATGTCGGGATCATAGACCGTGAAGCCCGCGGCGCGCATCTTGGTGTTGAGATCCTTGGCCGCCGTGGTGGAGAGAACACGGTCCTCGCCCAGCGTCACCACGTTGCAGCCAAGCGCCATGGTTTCCTTGAAGGAGGCGGGGATGATCTCGATCTTCTTCGACTTGAGCCAGGCGATCACGTCATCCTCGGTGGTCTCGAGGCAGACGGCGGCGCAGTGCTCGTTGAGCATGCAGACCATGAGATCGATGTGCACATAGAACTGGTCGATCGGCGCATATTTGATTTCCCAGCCTTCCTTCTGGAACCATTCCGCCACCTGCCGCGCCGCCACTTCCTCGGTGCGGTGATCGGTGAAGCCCACCAGCGCCAGCCCATCGCGCAGGATGTTGAAATCGCCGCCCTCGAAATTGCCGGCCGAGATCATGTCATAGATCGGAATATCGTTCTCGATGTAGAAGCGCAGAACCGCGGCATATTCGCCACGGCGGCGCGGATTGGCGAGCTGGCACAAGACCGCGCCATAGGGCGACATGAAAGACGAGTCGCGGGCATAGACCTGATAGGGGTTCGCCATGTCGAGGGGCAGGAAATGCGTGGTGACGCCCGCCTGATGGTAGGCGTCCACCATCTCGCGGTGCTGGCGCATCGCCACCTGCTTGTCGAACTTGTAGCCCTTGCGCAGCGTATCGCGCACGAGGGACGACCACGCGGCGTTTTCCAGCCCCATCCAGCGGAAGCTCTCGGCGGGCCCGAGCAGCACATCGTTGAGGCGGCCGGTTTCGGACTTCATCTCCCACCGGCCCTTGAGCTTCGGCGTGCCGCCGCCTTCGACACGGGCGCGGAGGGGAACGGGCTTGCTGGCGGTCATGGGGCGTCTCCTTCTGATGATGGCGATTGTCTACCGTAGCGAGGCGGCGGCGGAAATACCGCAAGGGGGTTATGCCCGGGACGACAGGAACCAGTGGAACAGTTCGGCCTGCGAGGAGACGGCGAGCTTGGCATAGATATGCTTGCGGTGGACGCGCACGGTCTCCACCGAAATTCTGAGACGCTGCGCCAAAGCCTTCGCCGAATGGCCTTCGAGCATGAGGTTCACCACTTCCGCCTCGCGGGCCGTCAACTGGCTGGCCTTGCGCGGCGCGGGCTTGGGTTGCGGCATGACGGCGTGGAGCGGGCCGGCGAGGCCCGCATGGCGCTGCGCGGCGGAGGCGAAGACCGCCATCAGGCGCGTGAGGGCCGCCGCATCGGCAGCGGAGAAGCGCGGTTCGCCGGTTGCGCGGGAGAGCGAGAGGAACAGCGTGCCATGCTCTTCCGGCAGCAGCAGGCCCAGCATGTCCGACACGCCGATCTGGCTGAAATAGCGCCGGTGATATTCGCTCGCCGAAAAGCCATCGGGCGCCACATCCTTGACGCGCGCCACGCGGGGGCCCTTGAGGCCGAGGCTGGCGCGGTAGAAGGGGCTGAGCAGATAGACGCCTTTGAGGTAATCGCCATACATGGCGGCGCGCTCGGCAGGTTTCAGGCGGTCGGCCAGCACTTCCGGCGGCGCGCCATCGGCAAAGCGCATGAGGGCCGCCGCATCATGGACGACGGCCTGTTCGGCAAGGGCGAGGAAACAGGTGGCAAAGCTGGTGTGCCCGATGGCATCGATGAGGGCGGCGATCGCTGCGGCGCTCACGGCCTCAATAGGGCAGGTCGAAATATTCGGGCGCGGTGAGGGCGTAGATATCGACCGCCGCGAATTTTCCGCCGCCTGCGGGATAATCGGAATGGGACTGGATGTGGCGGAAGCCGATGCGGCGCGCCAGGCGGCCCGAGGCTTCGTTTTCCTGCATCACCTTGCACCACACGCGCTCGGCGTTGAGCCGCTCGAAGGCAAGCCCCAGAAGCGCCTTGCCGATCTCTGTGCCAATCCCCATCGCCCACATGGCGGGATGGACGCCCCAGCCCAGTTCCAGAAGTTTCGGACGCTGGACGATGATGAAGCCGTCGCCCACCGCTTCGCCGGAGGATTTCTCTTCTGCCGCAAGATGAAACACATTGCGCCGCTCATCGCCCTGCCGCGCCACCGAGCGCATGACGAAAGCGCGGACCTCCGCCGGATCCGCCAGCTTCATGGCGATGTGACGCTGATAGGCGGGTTGCGTCATGAAGGCCGCGAAAGGCCTGCTGTCACGCAGTTCGATCTCGCGCAGAACGAGCTGTTCTGTCTCGGCGGGCGGCAGCGTGGCGAGCGTCTTCATTGCGACTCAAATTAACCTATCGGGCAGGGGATCGAAAGGGCAGTTTCGCACATTCATTTTTCATGCCAACGGGCTGGCCACCACACGCCAAATCATGCCACAATTCTCCGATAGGGGGCTTAATAGCAGCACTGTCCTTTTAACAATTCCGGGAACCGAACCATGAAGAAGATCATCGTCCTCGCCCTGGCCGCCAGCGTCAGCTTCGCCGCTGCCGCCGCTCCGGCCCTCGCGAACGACCCGTACTATTGCGACAACTATGCGCGCAAGAAAGCCAACCACGCGGCCAATGGCGGCAATGTGCTGGCAGGCACCGCCATCGGTGCGGGCGCCGGCGCCCTGGTCGGCGCCATCGTGGGCGGCCATCACAGCGTCGGCAAGGGCGCCATCATCGGCGGCGTCGGCGGCACGGTGGTTGGCGGAGTAAAAACGGACCAGAAGTGGAAGAAGAAATACAACAACGCCTATGCCCAGTGCATGAGCTGGTAAATCAGCCACAACCTGACATTCAAGGCCGGAGCCTCCGCTCCGGCCTTTTCTTTTGCGTGAATGCCGGATGAACGCGCGGTTCAAACCCGCTTCACGCACGGTCCGCCACACTCCCGCCATCAATCGAACACGCGAGGAGCACGGATCATGGTTGCGGTTACAAAGATTGCCCAGGTTGACACAGGTGTTCTGACCAGCGTCACCGTCACGGCATCCGGCATCACCGGGACATCGGGCAATGATCTCTTCTACGGAACGTCCGGCAACGATGACATTTACGGCGGCGACGGCAGCGACACGTTCTTCACAAGCGGCGGCAATGACATTTTCGACGGTGGCAATGGCGCCGACACGGTGAACTACATGGGCCGCGGCTTCGGCAACATCTTTGCCCCCGGCTACGGCGTCTCGGTAAACCTGGGCTTTGGCACCATGTTCTCGCTCGACCCCAACAGCACCAAGCACGACACGCTGAGCAACATCGAGAATGTGGTGGGCACCCGCTATGGCGACGTGCTGCAGGGCGATGAAGGCGGCAACATCCTCGATGGCCAGGGTGGCAGCGATTACCTCTTCGGCTGGGGCGGTACCGATTATCTCTATGGCGGAGCGGGCAGGGATTTTCTCTATGGCGGGGATGGCGCCGACACGCTGAGCGGCGGCTTGGGCAATGACGTGCTGAACGGCAACGATGGCATCGACACCGCCGATTACGGCTATGCCACGCAAGGCATGTTCGTGAGCCTGCTCAACGGCAATTCCTCGCTCATTTCAGACGCATCGATCGATGTCGACAGCCTGTACGGCATCGAGAATGTGACTGGCAGCACGTCAAGCGACTTTCTGCAAGGCGATAATGGAGCCAACACGCTTGATGGCGGCGACGGCAATGACAGCCTTTCCGGCTGGAATGGCAACGACTGGCTGATGGGCGGCAATGGCAATGATTTTCTCGAAGGCGGCGCGGGCGCCGACTACATGAACGGCGGCTTCGGCATCGACACGGCGATCTATCTCGACTCGGGCTCGGGCGTGAGCATCGATCTCAACTCCGGCCACGGCTCGGGCGGATATGCCGAAGGCGATTATCTGTCGCTGATCGAGAATGTCCAGGGCTCCCTCTATGCCGACACGCTGACGGGCAACGCGATTGCAAATACGCTGTCGGGCTTTGACGGCGATGACAAACTTCTGGGCGGCGGCGGTGATGACGTTCTGGATGGCGGCCGCGGCGCCGATATGCTGGATGGCGGTGCAGGAATCGACACCGCGAGTTATGCGTCGGCGGGTGCCGTGACCGTGAGCCTTGCAACGGGCAAGGGCACGGCGGGTGATGCTGCGGGCGACAAGCTGTCCAACATCGAAAATCTCACGGGCTCGGTCGCCAGCGACTCGCTGACCGGCGACAACAAGGACAACCGGCTGGACGGCGGCTATGGCGATGACCTGCTGAAAGGCGGCGGCGGCAACGACACGCTGATCGGTGGCCCAGGCTCGGACACCATGACGGGGGGCAGCGGCGATGACACCTTTGTGTTTTCGTCGATCTATGACAGCAACCCGAGCCCCGACTATATCACCGACTTCACGCAAGGCGACGACAGGATCGATCTCCACGCCATCGACGCGATGGGCGGCACGGGGCCTGACGATGCCTTCACCTTCATCGGCAATGGCGCCTTCAGCGGCGTGGCGGGCCAGCTTCATTACACCACCAGCGGCAACAGCACCTACATCTCCGGCGACATCAACGGCGACTCGGTGGCCGATTTCCAGATTGTTCTGAACACCAGCGTTCACCTCAACGCGGGTGATTTCATTCTCTGAGGTTTTCGAGGGGGCATTTCAAAGGAGCGCACGACCATGACCTTCTCGATCACCACCGGCATCGGCAATGTTGATTTGAACAGCGGCATCACGCTGATCACCTGGCCCATTCTCGGCACTGACGGCGATGATGTGCTGCGCGTGTTCAGCGGCTTTCCGCCTGCCTATTATCCCGACCAGACCTACCAGAGCCGCAGCATGTTCGGCTATGGCGGCAATGATACGCTGATCGGCGGCTATGGCGATGACCGCCTGTTCGGCGGCGACGGCGATGACACGCTGTTCGGCAATTACGGCAACGACACGCTGGATGGCGGCGACGGCACGGACACGGCGGATTTTGCGTCTTACATCGTGAGCGGAACCGGCGGCGGCATTTTCGGCGTGTTCTATGGCAACAGCTGGCATCCCGGTTACGGCGTGAACGTCAATCTTGAATTCGGCACCGCGCGGTCGATGGACCAGGTAAATCCCGAAACCGATACGCTGGTGAGCATCGAGAACGTGAACGGCACCAGCTACGCCGACATTCTGCAGGGTGACGAGGGCAGTAATGTCCTCAACGGCCGCGAAGGCGATGACTGGCTCTATGGCTGGGGCGGCAACGACACGCTGATCGGCGGTGACGGCACCGACCTGGTGGTTGGCGGCGATGGTGACGATTTTCTGCAGGGCGGCTTCGGCACTGACTATCTTTATGGCGGCAATGACAGCGACACGGTGGACTACAGCTATTCCAGCCATGGCATGTCGATCAGCCTCGGTGGCGGCGCAGCTTACGCGCTCGACGGCAGCGGCATCGACAGCGACTCGCTGAACGGCATCGAAAACGCCAACGGCTCGCTGGGCAATGACGTGATCTCCGGCAGCGATGACGTGAACATCTTGCAGGGCCTCGATGGCGATGATCTTCTGCAGGGCCTGGGCGGCGATGATTATCTCTTCGGCGGCAATGGCAATGACGTGCTCATGGGCGGCGCCGGCGGCGACAACATGGATGGCAGTGCGGGCGAGGACCGCGTCGACTACTCCACCTCATCCGCGGGCGTGACGGTGCGCCTTGATTTCAACGGCGGCGATGGCGGTGATGCCACGGGCGATACTTACAACAGCATCGAGGATGTGACAGGCTCTGCCTTCACCGACACGCTGGTGGGCGATGGCAATGACAACCGGATCGACGGCGGCGGCGGCAATGATTTTCTCTATGGCGGCGATGGCGATGACGTGCTGACGGGCGGTGCAGGCGCCGACACGCTGTTCGGCCAGAACGGCAGCGATACGGCCTCCTATGCCGCCTCATCGGCTGGCGTGACGATCAATCTCGCCGCCCATACCGCGGCAGGCGGCGATGCGGCGGGTGACGCGCTGCTGCTGATCGAAAATCTCGAAGGCTCGGCCTTCGCCGACCGGCTGACCGGCGATGCCAATGACAATGTGCTCTCAGGGCTGGCTGGCAATGATACGCTGGCAGGCGGCCAGGGCAACGACACGCTGCTTGGTGGATTGGGCGTCGATCACCTGAACGGCGGGGCCGGCAATGACGTATTGACCGGAGGCGCGGGCGCTGACGTTCTGACCGGCGGCGCTGGCGATGACAGCTTCGATTTCACCGCCTTCAGCGATACGGGGCTGGGCGCCGCGCGCGACCGCATCACGGATTTCCAGCAGGGCCATGATCACATCGATCTGAGCGCGCTGGGCGCTTTCACCTTCATCGGCGAAACCGGCTTCTCGGGCGCGGGCGATGAGGTGAGTTCGCACATTGTCGGCGGCAACACGCTGGTGGAGATCGACACCGGCGGTGCGCCGGGTGCGGAAATGCAGATATTGCTCACCGGCGCGGTGCATCTGACCACCGGTGATTTCATCCTGTAACTTACGCGACGGGCGGGGCGGAGCGGCGCTGCCTCTGCCAGTCGGTGAGGATGTGGACGAGCAGGGCGAGGAAGACGACCGTGCCGCCGATGATGGTGCGCTCGCCCGGCACCTCATTGTGGATGAGCCATACCCAAACCGGCCCCAGCACCGGCTCGAGCGTGCTGACAAGCGCCGCCACCGCCGCCGGGATCAGCCGCGCGCCGGTGGCGAAAAGGGCGAGGCCAAATCCGAGATTGACGGCGCCGAACAGGAACAGCCAGCCGAGGTTCACGGCATCGACGCTGTAGCTTCCCGCCAGCACCGCGCCGATGGCGCAGGCCACCATCATGCCGAAGCAGACGGCGGGCGTCATCCTGACGCGCGGCGCATGGCGGGTGATGACGGTGGCGGTGGAAAACAACAGCACGATCAAGATGGCGAGGCCATCGCCCAGCGGCGAGACTTTCCCCGAGAACGACGCCGACACCATGATGCCGACGCCGGCGATCACCGCCACGATGGCCGCCCAGGTGGGGAGTGACACCTTTTCGCGGAACAGCACCCACACCATCAGCGCGGCGCATAGGGGGGCCGCGGCCTGGATGAGCAGGATGTTGGCGACCGTCGTGTGCTGCAGCGCCACCACATAGGCCGAGGATGCGCCCGCGAAACATAATCCCACGCCGATGCCCGGCAGCCCCATGGCGCGGAACAATTGCACGGTGCCCGAAAGCCCGTCGCGCCACAGCATGAAAGCGAGCAGGAACAGCGCCGCGAACAGCGAGCGCCAGAACACGATGGTCCACGGATCGGCAATGCGGATAAAGCGCGCAATGGTGCCGCCAAAGCTCCACACCAGCGCCGCACCCGCGACAAGCAGGACGCCTTGCGTGAAGGCGGAGGATGCTGGCTGTGTGGAAGGCAAGGCGGCGGAGGCTTGCGTCATGGGCGGGGGATTTAGCGGATGGCGGGCTGACTGTCATCCCGGTGGCGGTTGGTGTCATGATCTACTTCACCTGTCATTCCGGCGGATGCCGGAAACCAGGCTTTCAACCGCCATGCCGCTGACCAAGTCTGGGCACCGGCTTTCGCCGGTGTGACAAATAAGCGGTGCGGCTCTTGCGTCTTCCCCGCGCGTCCGGGACGACGGCCCAACAAAAAACCCCGGCGTTTCCGCCGGGGTTTTGCGTTCCTGCGAACCAGCCTGCCTTAGCAGCTGTAGTACATGTCGAACTCGACCGGGTGCGGCGTCATGCGGTAGCGGTCCTGTTCTTCCTGCTTGAGATCGAGGTAGCTGTCGATCTGGTCCTTGGAGAACACGTTGCCCTTGAGCAGGAAGTCGTGGTCGGCCTTGAGGCTATCGATGGCCTCCTGGAGGCTGCCGCAGACGGTGGGCACCTGGGCGAGTTCTGCCGGCGGCAGGTCGTAGAGGTTCTTGTCCATGGCAGCGCCCGGATGCAGCTTGTTCACGATGCCGTCGAGGCCCGCCATGATGATCGCCGTGAAGCCCAGATAGGGGTTGGCGGTCGGATCGGGGAAACGCACTTCCACGCGCTTGGCCTTGGGATTCGCCGTGAAGGGAATGCGGCAGGAGGCCGAGCGGTTGCGCGAGGAATAGGCGAGCAGCACCGGGGCTTCATAGCCCGGCACTAGGCGTTTGTAGGAGTTGGTCGACGGGTTGGTGAAGGCGTTCAGCGCCTTGGCGTGCTTGATGACGCCGCCGATGAAGTAAAGGCAGGTTTCGGAGAGGTCGGCATACTGGTTGCCGGACATCTGCGTCTTGCCGTCCTTCCAGATCGAGAAGTGGCAGTGCATGCCCGAGCCGTTGTCGCCGAACACCGGCTTCGGCATGAAGGTGGCCGTCTTGCCATAGGCGTGCGCCACGTTGTGGATCACATATTTGTAGATCTGCATGTGGTCGGCGGCGGTGACCAGCGGCTGGAAGCGGGTGCCAAGCTCGTGCTGCGAGGAGGCGACCTCATGGTGGTGCTTCTCGACGATGAGCCCCATCTCGCCCATCACCGACAGCATCTCGGAGCGCATGTCCTGCGCCGAGTCCATCGGGTTCACCGGGAAATAGCCGCCCTTGGTGCGCATCCGGTGGCCCATGTTGCCGGTTTCATACTCGGTGTCCGAGTTCTTCGGCAGTTCGATCGAGTCGAGCTTGAAGCCGGTGTTGTAGGGCGAGGTCGAGAAGCGCACGTCGTCGAACACGAAGAATTCGGCTTCGGGGCCGACGAACACCGTGTCGCCGATCTTGGTGGACTTGAGATAGGCCTCGCAGCGCTTGGCGATCATGCGCGGGTCGCGGGCATAGCCTTCGCCGGTGCCGGGCTCGAGAATGTCGCAGAACACGGCGAGCGTGGTCTGGGCATAGAAGGGGTCCATGTGGGCGGACGTCGGATCGGGCATCAGCACCATGTCGGATTCATTGATGGCCTTCCAGCCGGCGATCGAGGAACCGTCGAACATCAGGCCGTCGGCCCAGGCGTCCTCGCCCATCTGCGAGACGTCCATGGTGAGATGCTGCATCTTCCCGCGCGGATCGGTGAAGCGGAGGTCGACGTATTTGACGTCCTTTTCCTTGATCAGTTTCAAAACGCCGGCGGCGTCCAATGCCTTGCTCATCGTCTGTGCTTCCCTTTTGGAGTTGTATTCTGGATTAGAGCGCGTCCGGGCCGGCCTCGCCGGTGCGGATGCGGATCGCTTGCTCGATGTTGGAGATAAAAATCTTGCCGTCGCCGATACGGCCGGTGCGGGCGGCGTTCTGGATGGCTTCGACAGCCTTGTCCACGAATTCATCCGCCATCACGATTTCGATCTTCACCTTGGGCAGAAAGTCCACGACATATTCCGCCCCGCGATAAAGCTCCGTGTGCCCCTTCTGCCGCCCGAAGCCCTTGGCTTCGGTGACGGTGATGCCTTGCAGGCCAACGTCCTGCAAAGCCTCCTTCACTTCATCGAGCTTGAAGGGCTTGATGATGGCTTCAATCTTTTTCATGCCGGGTACTGCCTCGCGTTAACGCGCGATTAAGGGTGCAGGGGCCGTGCCAGTTGCTGCACTGCGGCGATTCAAGGGGTTAGACGGTATCCCTCTCTGGCTCGGCGTAAAAACTGCCTATAAATCATGCAAATTGATTAGGGAATGTGCAGATTTGCCGCCCTTGGCACTTAGCCATGCGCTCGATCACCCGGCGCTCGCGGGCGGGGAGATCGGTATAGCCCGTGGCAAGGATGCGCTGGGCGAATTGCCTGACGGCGTCGGCGGAGTGATCGGAGGCAGTCATGGGCGGGGTGCTGAAAAGGTGAAACCCGCAATGCCCCAGGTCTTTCCTTGGGCAAAATAAAGAAGGCGGCGGACATCTCCCGCCGCCTTGTTGTGGAATCGGATTATACGGCTTTCCGCCTGCGCCGTAGGCCAACCACGCCCAGCGCGCCAAGCCCGGTGGCAAGCAGAGGCAGCGCGGCAGGCACGGGAACGGCCGAGGTCGTCACTATAAAGGCCCCGGCACCGCCGCCAAAGGGCGACAGCTTGGCAATGCCGGTAATCGAGTAGGTGCCGATGGCAAGAAAATAGACAGCGCTTGAAAAATTCTTGTCGTTCACAGCGCAGGTCACGTCCGTGCCGCAATTGGAGCCTGTCGTAGCCGCCGAAGTCTCGCCAAGCGAGGAACCGAAATTGAAGATTTCGAAGACATCGCCGGAATTGAACAGATCCGTCACAAAGAGCTGGCCCGGCGAGGTCAGGGTGAAATCCCACGACGGGGCGGGCGCAGGCGTGGTGCCGGGATTGGTTCCGGGAATATAGCCCGTACCTCCCACGAGGCTCGAGCCGGAGCCGCCAAAGCCGAATTCATAGAGCGTATCGGTGTTGATGGCGGTGGCCGACGCAACCGCCGCCGACAGGCATAAGCCTGCCCCTGCGGCTGCAATAATTTTCAACAATTTCACGGCGTTGCTCCCGGTTAAAAGGCGAATCACACGACCCTCTTAACTTAGCGTTAACCATTTCTTGTCGCGAGGCAAGCAAAGGCTGCGAAATAGCCAAGTGTACTGTTTGGCTTGGGTCCGCCGCCATGTTGTCTATAAGTGAGCCATGGCCGACCTCCTGACGCCCGCTGAAATGTACCGCGCCGACGCCTATGCCGTGGAGGCGGGGGTGCCCTCCCTCACGCTGATGGAAAATGCCGGGCGCGCGGTGGCAGAGGAGATCGTCCGACGCTTCGGGGCAAGGCCGGTACTGGTGCTGTGCGGGCCGGGCAACAATGGCGGCGATGGTTTTGTCTGCGCACGCTATTTGAAGGCCTGGGGCTGGCCGGTGCGGCTGGCGCTGCTGGGTGAATTGGCTGCGCTCAAGGGCGATGCCGCCGCGATGGCGGGCAGATGGGCTGGGCCGGTGGAACAGGGCGTTGCGATTGCGGGCGCGGGGCTGATTGTCGATGCGCTGTTCGGGGCAGGGCTTTCCAAGGATTTTCCGGCTGAACTGGCCGATGCGATCAATGGCACAGGCGTGCCCATCGTGGCGGTGGATGTGCCATCGGGGCTTGATGGGGCAACAGGCCGGCCGCGCGGGGCCAGCGTTCAGGCCGACGTGACGGTGACTTTCTTCCGCAAGAAGCCGGGGCACCTGCTGATGCCCGGGCGGGAGCTGTGCGGCGCGATGGTGGTGGCGGAGATCGGCATTCCCGCTGCGGTTCTGGAACGTATCGGGCCGCGCATTTCTGAGAATGGCGCGCCAGATCTTCCGGCGCTCAAGGCTGATGGCCACAAATACGGGCGGGGCCACGCGGTCGTGGTGAGCGGCGGGCCGCTCAACACAGGGGCTTCGCGGCTGGCGGCCACGGCGGCGCTGAAAAGCGGCGCGGGCCTGGTGACGCTTTCCGGTGCTCGTGAGGCGCTGCTGGTGCAGGCCGCGCAGGTGACGGCGGTGATGCTGTCAGATATTCCGTTCACGGATCATCTCGATGATGCGCGCAAGACCGCCTATTGCATCGGCCCGGCGGCGGGAGTGGGGGATGAAACGCGCCAGAAAGTTCTCGCCGTGCTGCGGAGCGAGGCGGCGCTGGTGCTCGATGCCGATGCACTTACTTCGTTTTCTCAGGACCGCGGTACGCTGTTCAAGGGCATTGCGGCCAAGCCCGGAAAGGGCGTTGTGATGACCCCGCATGAGGGTGAGTTTTCCAGACTCTTCAATGGCTTGTGGAACGAATCGGATTCAAAGTGCGAACGCGCGCTTGCCGCCGCGAAAGCGTCCTCGGCGGTGATCGTTCTCAAGGGCGCGGACACGGTGATCGCCTCTCCCGAAGGCGAGGCGCGCATCAACAGCAACGCCCCGCCATCGCTTGCTACTGCAGGCTCGGGCGATGTGCTGGCGGGCATCACCACGGGATTGCTGGCGGAGGGCATGGCGGCCTTCGACGCGGCCTGTGCCGCCGTATGGCTGCACGGCGATGCCGCCACCCGCCACGGCCCGCGCGGGCTGACGGCGGAGACGCTGGTGGAGTGTTTGTGAACAAACCCCTGCCGCTTCTGCTCGCCGTTGGATTGGCGCTGGGCTGCAATTTTCCGCTGGGCAAGCTGGCGGTGGCGGCGGGCGTAAACCCGGCATTGTGGGCGGCGCTGATTTCGGGCGGCGCGGGACTCATCGTGCTGGCAGTCTCCCACCTTCTCGAGCGGCAACAGACGGAAGCGCCCATGGCGCGCTTCGCGGTGATCTCGGGGCTCGTCTCCTATGTCGCGCCCAACTTCCTCACCTTCGCGGTGATCCCCAAGATCGGCGCGGGGCTTGCGGCCATCATGTTCGCGCTGTCGCCGGTGGTGACGGCGCTGCTGTCGATGGTTTTTCGCGTCCGGCCGCCGAACCCGCTGGGCTTCATCGGCATCGCATTGGGGCTGGCGGGCGCGGTGCTCATCATCATCGCCCGCAATGCGAGCCTCACCGGCGGGGATGGCCGCTGGATTCTGCTGGCGGCGCTGATCCCGCTGTTTCTGGGGGCAGGCAATGTCTACCGCACTATGGCGTGGCCCAAAGGGGCCGCGCCCATGCGGCTGGCGGCGCTGACCAATCTCGCCGCCGTGCTGCCGTTGCTGCTGATCGCGGCGGTGATGGGCGGGCTTGATCTTTCGGCGCTCATGAAAATTCCCGGCCTCGTGGCGGCGCAGCTTCTTGTATCCACGCTGATGTTCATGATGTTCTTCCGCCTGCAACAGGTGGGAGGGCCCACCTATCTGTCGCAGATCGGCTATGTGGCGGCGGCGGTGGGCGTGGGCTTTGGCGTGGCCCTCATGGGCGAAACCTATCCGCTGGCCGTGTGGCTGGGGGTGGCCATCGTGGCGGCGGGCGTGGCGCTTTCCACCCTTGCGCAGCTGCGGGGGGCCAAGGCGTAAAAGCCGCCGTTTCCCGCTGGCATCGCCCAAACCCCTCTGCTATAGACGCCGCCGATTGCAACCCCCGGGGGCTTCTGGCTCCAAGCTGCGGGCGTGGTGAAATTGGCAGACACGCAGGATTTAGGTTCCTGTGGGGAAACCCGTGGGGGTTCAAGTCCCTCCGCCCGCACCAGCCGGCCATTTGATCACCGGGCGCCAAATGATTGACAAGACAGAGCGAGACACATGCAGGTTACCGAAACACTGAGCTCCGGCCTGAAGCGCGAATACAAGGTCGTCGTCAATGCCGACGAACTGAACAAGGAGCTGGACGCCAAGCTCGTGGAGCTGTCGCAGCGCGCCAACATCAAGGGCTTCCGCCCCGGCAAGGTGCCGGTGCCGCATCTGAAGCGCGTCTATGGCAAGTCGGCGATGGCCGAGGTGGTGCAGAAGGCGGTGGACGACAAGAGCCGCGCCGTTCTGGAAGAGCGGAATCTCAAGCCCGCCTACCAGCCCGAAATCAAGCTGCCGGAAGACGAGAAGGAAGTGAATGCCGTGATCGACGGCAAGGGTGACCTCGCCTTCTCCATGGCCTTTGAAGTGATCCCCACATTCGACGTGCAGGATCATGGCGGCCTCGAATTGACGCGCCATGTGGTTGACGTGACCGAAGACCATGTGGGCGAAACGCTGAAGCGCCTCACCGCGCAGGCCAAGACCTTTGAAGACAAGTCCGGCCCCGCCGAAAACGGCGACCGGGTGACCATCAGCTTCGTCGGCAAGATGAATGGCGAAGTCTTCGAGGGCGGTTCGGCCGAGGATGTGGGCCTTGAGCTTGGCTCCAACCAGTTCATCCCCGGCTATGAGGAACAGCTCGTCGGCGCCAAGGCGGGCGATACCCGTCTCGTGAAGGTGACCTTCCCCGAGAACTACGGCATGAGCGATCTGGCCGGCAAGGCGGCCGAGTTCGACGTCACCGTCAGCAAGGTGGAAGCGCCGAAGGAAGCGGTGATCGACGACAGCTTCGCCGAGAAGCTGGGCTTCAAGACGCTGGCCGAACTCAAGGACATGCTGAAGTCGCGCGTCGGCCAGGAATTCGGCCAGATGACGGCCATGAAGCTGAAGCGCGACGTGCTGGACCAGCTCGACAAGCTCTACAGCTTCGAGCTGCCCGAGAAGCTCGTCGAAAGCGAGTTCAACTCGATCTGGAGCGCGCTCACCAACGAGATGCAGCGCTCGGGCAAGAGCTTCGAGGACGAGGGCACCACGGAAGAGGCGGCCCGCACCGAATACCGCGCCATCGCCGAGCGCCGCGTGCGCCTGGGCCTCGTGCTGGGCACGCTGGGCGAGAAGGAAGGCGTTCAGGTGAACGAGCAGGAGCTGCAGCAGGCGCTGCTCAGCCGCGCCCGCCAGTTCCCCGGCCAGGAAAAGATGGTGTTCGACCATTACCGCAAGAACCCGCAGGCGCTGATCGAATTGCGCGGGCCCATCTTCGAGCAGAAGGTGGTGGACCTCATCGTCGGCAAGGCCAAGGTGACGGACAAGAACGTCACCCGCGAGGAACTCCAGCACATGGTGCAAGACGAGGACGACCACGAAGGCCACGACCACGGCTGAGGTTGGTTCTGATATTGACGAAGCGGCCGGGAATATTCCCGGCCGTTTTGTTTTTTGGAAGCCTACAGGCCGAGTTCGCTGTGCGAGCCGAGCCTGACCAGATCAAGCTGATGATCGTCGGGCTTGCGATAGATGAGCACCAGATCGGGCTTGAGATGAAGATCGCGGTGATCGCTCCATTCACCTGAGAGCGGATGGTCGCGGAGTTTTGCCGGAAGCGGGGCGTCGGCGATGAGGAGTTCAAGCACGCCGACCAGTTCGGCATCCAGTACGCGGCCATGACGGCCGCGCGATTCCCGCTTGTAGTCCTTCTTGAACTGCGACGTGCGGTTAATCGTCCGCATGCAGGTCGGCCATCAAATCCTCGATGGTGCCCGCTTTCTTGAGCGCGCCGCGCCGGGCCGCCTTCATGGCAGATACGGTTTTCGCATTGGGGACAAGAGGCTCGAAGGGAAGCGCTTTTTCCGCCGCCACCTTCACCATCAGCAGGCGGAAGGCATCCGACACGGTCAGGCCCATGGCCGCCAGAACGGCGGCGGCCTTTTCCTTGGTCTTGCTGTCGATGCGGGCGCGAACAACGTCATTGGCGGCCATGTTCATTCTCCTTGAGCTACAATGTAGCTCACATGACGCCTGTCTTCAACCCGCCCCTACAGCATCCACTCCACCGGCAGCCAGCCGATCATGGTGACGATGAGCCTGCGGAAGGTGGTGGTGTTGGGTTCCACCTTGCTGATCAGGCGCTGACCATCGGGCCCGGTCTCGATCCAGCCGAAGCGGTGCCTTCGGCGCAGGAACACCTCATAGGAGGCGATGGGCGCGTTGATGTCGAAGAAGGCGGTGACCTGCTTTGCCAGTTTTTCGGACTCGATCAGCAGCCCCATCTCGCAATTGAGCAGCGCCGAACGCGGATCGAAATTGAACGAGCCGACGAAAACGCGCTGTCCGTCCACCGCGAAGGTTTTGGCGTGAAGGCTGGCGCCGGATGAACCCAGCACGTGAAAGCCACGTTCCTGCTTCGAGCGGCGGACGGCGGATTTGAGCTCGTAGAGCTTGATCCCGGCGCGCAGCAGCCGGGCGCGGTATTTGACGTAACCGGCGTGTACCGCAAGCACATCGGTCAATTCCTGGGCATTCGTCAGCACACGGATTTTAACCCCGCCGCGCGCCAGCGACATGAGCGCCCGGCTGCCCTGCTTGCCGGGAATGAAATAGGCGGAGACGAGATCGAGGCTTTGGCGGGGCGAGCGCAGCACATGCATCATTTCCGCCAGCATGAGCTGCTTGCGTCTTGCCAGCCCCAGGCCCTTCAGCGGGTCGTCGCTCGAAAGCCTGGCATCCGTCCATTCGAGATCGAGCGAGCCCGCGACAAGATCATCGATGATGGCGGAGCCGCGCGTTTCCTCAAGATAGGCGCGGGCATTGTGATCGCGCGCCGCCGCATCGGCATCGGCGAGCAGCCGGGGCAGGGCGCCCGGCCGCTGCGTGAGAAGCGGCGCAACCGGGTAACTCGATTTGCTGTCCCAGTAGCGGTCGAAATCCGTGGCGATGTCCTTCACCACCGTGCCACAGGCGAGGACATCCAGATCCTCGAACAGGGAGCCGCGCCCGGCGCCGAAATATTCGTCCCCAATGTTGCGTCCGCCCACCACCGAGGCCACGCCGTCGACGGTGAAGGATTTGTTGTGCATGCGTCGGTTGGTGCGCACCGGCGCGATGAGATAGCCAAGCCACAGTGGCCAGCGGATGGTGCGCGGATTGAACAGGCGGACGTGGATCATGGGATGCGCGTTGAGGGCAGCCAGATCGGTGTCGAGATCGCGCGTGCCGCTGTCATCGATCAGCAGCCTTACCCTGACGCCGCGCTCTGCCGCCGCGTGGATTTCGCGCAGCATGAGAAGGCCGGTGAGGTCGCGCCGCCAGATATAGATCTGGATATCGATCGAGGCTTCCGCCGCCCGGGCCAAGAGGATGCGCACCGAAAAGGCATCGGGTGCCGAGGCCAGCGCGTGAATGCCCGTCTTGCGGGGGTGGCGGGCCTGCCGATCAGCGATGTGCCGCCCGAGACGCGTGGTGTTTGACGCGGGAAGGGCGGTGAGCGGCGGGCCGTCCTCCCGCGCGGGCAGCGGGAAGGCGAGGCGCAGGGCGGCCACGCCCAGCGCCAGAAGCGCAATCACGCCAATGAGATAGGTCAGAAACATCGCCATCAGCCGCACTATGCCCCAGCTCTGCGGCAATTCAGCGAAATTTATGGGCAGGCCTTGACAACGATATATCGCTCGCTATATCGCTACCATACGATATATCGAATGAACGATAGATCGTTTTATGGAGAAATACATGAAACCATTTTCACACCGCTGCGGCGAAGGACTCGACAGGGACGCCGAAGGCCAGTCTGCCGGCCGGCACCATTGGGGCCGCCATCACCGCGGGTTTTGCCGCCACGAGCGCGGCGAAGGCCGTGACCGGGTTGAAAGCACCGGCAACAGCGTGCTTGATGCGCGCCGCCGCGAGGTTCTGGAGAAGATCGAGGCCGAGCGCGCCAAGCTGCGCGAGGAAGCCAAGGCTTTCGCCGAATTCGCCGCGCGTGAACGCCGCGACGCCGACCAGGCCCTGTTCGACCGCTTCATGGCCGAACGCGCCAAGGGTGCGGGCGAAACGCCTGTCACGGAGGCATAAGGGGAGGAACGATGTTCGGCCATTTCGGAAAGCGGCGCGGCAGCCGGATGTTTGATTCCGGCGACCTCCGGCTGATCGTGCTGGGGCTGATCGCCGAGCAGTCGCGTCATGGCTATGACATCATCCGCGCCCTCAAACACCGTTTCCGGGGCGCCTATAGCCCCAGCCCCGGATCGATCTATCCGATGATGCAGATGCTGGAGGAGCAGGGGCTGATCGCCCCGCGCGACATCGATGGCCGCCGCGTCTTCGACATTACCGAGGCGGGACTCAACCACCTATCCGAACGCGCCGCCGAACTGGCGCGCATCCAGGAGCAGGTGGACCGCTCTGCCGGCCCACGCGACGATTCAGACCTCGGCCGTGAAATGTCGGCCTTCCGCCACACGTTGTTCCACCGCATGCGCGAGGGCGGGATGACGGAAGAGCAGTCCCGCAAGCTGGGCGCAATCCTCAAAACCGCCCGCGAGGCGATCGAGAAGCTGTGAGTTTGCTTTCCTTCTCCCCTTGCGGGAGAAGGTCCGGCGAAGCCGGGGATGAGGGGTCGCGCTGAACTCAACCACCGCTCATCCGGCGCTTCGCGCCACCTTCCCCCGCGAGGGGGGAAGGATGATCACTCCGCCGGTTCGAGCACGGGCTCGGTTACCGGGTGGGAGATGTGGCGGCTGAGGAATTCCGACAGCCGGTCCATATACAGATAAAGCACCGGCGTCACGAAGAGCGTCAGCGTCTGCGACACGATGAGGCCGCCCACCACGGCGACGCCGAGCGGCTGGCGGAGTTCGGCGCTCGCGCCTTCGCCGAGTGCAATGGGGAGCGTGCCCATGAGGGCGGCGAGCGTCGTCATCATGATGGGGCGGAAGCGCATCACGCAGGCTTTCTCGATGGCGTCGCGCGCACTCATTCCGGAGCGCCTCAACGTCAGCGCCACGTCGATCATCATGATGGCGTTCTTCTTCACGATGCCGATGAGCATGAGAAGGCCGATCACCGCTATCAGCGACAGGTCGAAGCCGAACAGTTCCAGCGCCAGCAGCGCACCCGCCGCCGCCGCCGGGAGGCCTGAGAGAATGGTGAGCGGATGGATGAAATTCTCATAGAGAATGCCGAGCACGATATAGATGGTGATGATGGCGCCGAGGATCAGCCAGCCCTGGTTGGCGACCGAATCCTGAAACGTCTTGGCCGTGCCATAGAAGGCGGTGGAGATCGATTTCGGCAGGCCGATCTGCTCTTTGAGCTTGTCGAGTTCGGCGATGCTGGAGCCAAGCGACACGCCTTCCGGCAGGTTGAAGGAGAGGGTGACGGCGGGAAGCTGGCCAAGCTGGTTCACGGTGAGAAGGCCAGCGCCCGTCTCGATCTTCGCAAAGGCGCTTAAAGGGGCAAGGCCGCCGCTCGCGGTGCCCACCTCGATGGCGCCCAGCCGCTCCGGCGTCCAGTCGATTTTGGGATCAAGCTCCATGATCACGTCGTAGCTGTCGGCGGAGCCATAGATGGTGGCCACCTGCTGCGTGCCGAAGCCGCCATAAAGTGTTGAGCGCAGCACGTCCGAGCCGATGCCCAGCGCCGCCGCCTTGTCACGGTCGATGACGAGGCGCACTTGCAGCGAGTTGTCCTGCAGGTCGGAGCTCACATCGGTGAAGAAGGCGTGGTCGTTGCGCATCGCGTCGATCAGCTTCTGCGACCACTCGTTCATCTGCGCCTGGTCGAGCGCCTGCATGACGATCTGGTATTGGCTGGAGGAGGAGCGCGCACCCACCGAAGAATTCTGCACCGGGTTCATGAAGGTGTTCATGCCGGGAATGCCGCCAAGCTGGCGGCGGAGATCGGCGAGCACCTTTTGCAAATCCGGGCGCTGCGTCTTGGGTTTCAGCTCCACGAAGAGACGGCCGGAATTCATGGCGCCGTTGAAGGCGCCGGTGACATTGACGACATGCGCGACGTAAGGCGATTTGGCGAAGACATCCGCCACCTCGGCCTGCAGCGCCTTCATCGCGTCGAAGGAAACATCCTCGCGGGCCTGCGTCGTCACCTGAAGCTGGCCGATATCTTCCTGCGGGAAAAATCCCTTGGGGATGGTGTTGAAGACCATCACCGTGACGGCGATGGTGGCAAAGAACACCAGAAGGATGAGAAACTGGAATCTCAGGCAAACGCGCAAGAGGGCGTGATAGCCGTTGACGACCGCCTGAAAGCCGCGCTCCAGCCATGCGTTCGAAGCCCTTTTCCTGCGCATGGGCATCGCCTTCGCCCAAAAGGCGCGACGCCAGCATGGGCGTGAGCGTGAGCGAGACGAACATCGAAACGATGATTGCTGCTGTCACGACGACCGCGAATTCGTTGAAGATGCGGCCGATGACGCCGCCCATCAGCAGCACGGGAATGAACACTGCGACGAGCGAAACGGAAATCGACAGAATGGTGAAGCCGATCTCGCGCGAGCCTTTGAGCGCCGCCTCATAGGCGTTGAGGCCGTCTTCCTCCATGTGGCGCACGATGTTTTCGAGCATGACGATGGCGTCGTCCACCACGAGGCCAACGGCGAGGGTGAGGCCCATCAGCGAAATATTGTCGATGGAAAAATCCATCAGATACATGATGCCCAGCGTGCCGATAAGCGAGATCGGCACGGCGAGTGTCGGGATGAGCGTGGCCCACACGCGGCGCACGAAGAGATAGATGACGAGGATCACCAGCACGATGGTGAGGCCCAGCGTGAACTCCACATCATGCACGGCCTGGCGGATCGAACTGGAGCGGTCGTTGAAAACCTCAAGCCCCACATCTCCCGGAAGCTGGTCGGCGAAGGTGGGAATCATGGCCTTCACCCGGTCCACCACCTGAACGGTGTTGGCATCGGGCTGGCGCTGGATGGCGAGAACGATGGCGCGCGTGCCGTCATACCAGCTGGCGATCTGGTTGTTGGCGACGGAATCGATCACCCGCGTGACATCGCCAAGCCGCACCGGATTGCCGTTGTGGGTGGCGATGATGAGGCGGCTGAAATCGGCGGCGTTGTTCAACTGCGTGTCGGCGACGATGGTGAGCTGCTGCTTGTCGTTCACCAGCGTGCCGAGCGGCGTGTTCTTGTTGGCGGCTGAGATAGCCGATTGCAGCTGGGCGATGGAAATGCCGCGCGCCGCCAGAGCGGACGGATCGATCTGGATGCGCACCGCATATTGCTGGCTGCCGAAAATCTGCACCTGCGCCACACCATCGAGCGTCGAAAGCGACGGCGAGATCACCTGCTGCGCAAAGGCGTCGAGATCGGTGAGGGGCGTGGTCGAACTCTTGAGCGCCAGCAGCAGGATGGGCGCATCCGCCGGATTCACCTTCCGGTAGGAGGGAGGCGACGTCATGTCATCCGGCAATTGCCGCTGCGTGCGCGTGATGGCCGCCTGAACGTCCGCCGCCGCCGCATCGATATCGCGATTCAATGCGAACTGGATGGCGATGGAGGTCGAGCCCAGCGAGTTGGACGTCGAAATGCTTTCAATGCCGGCGATGGTGGCGAATTGCTTGATGAGCGGTGTTGCCACCGAGGTCGCCATGGTGTCGGGCGAAGCGCCGGGCAGCGAGGCCGACACGTTGATGACCGGGAATTCGGCGCGCGGCAGCGCAGCCACGGGAAGCAGCGACCATGAGAACAGGCCGCCGATCACCGCGGCGATCGACATGAGGATCGTCGCGACCGGGTGGCGGATGCAGAATTCGGAAATGTTCATGGGGTGGTCTGCGCTGTTTCATTTTTGGGAGCGGCGGCAGCGGAGGTGGAGCTCTCCTTGGGCGGGATGACCTTCACGGCGGCATTCGGCTTGAGCCTGAGCTGGCCTTCCACCACCACCTGCTCGCCCGCCTTGAGACCCGCTGATACGGCGGATTTGTCACCTTCCATGCGGGCCACGGTGACGGGGCGCATCTCGACGGTCTTGCCGTCCTTCACCACCCACACATAGGGGCCGCTCTGGCCAGGCTGGATGGCCACGGTGGGAACGATGGCCACATTGGGCAGCGTGCCATACTGAACGGCCACGTCCACATGCTGGCCCGGCCACAGCATGAGATTGGCATTGTCGATGGTGGCCATCATGGTGATGGTGCCAGACGCGCTGTCGATGGTGGAATCGATGAAATCAAGCTGCCCGCTGCCCAGCACATCCGTGGTGGCGCTGCGCAGCACCTGCACGGTGATCTTGCCGTCCGCATCGCGCGTCTGCCGCATCGCCTGCAGATCGCGCTCCGGGAACTGGAAGCTGATGCGCAGCGGATCCATCTGCGTGATAGTCATCAGCGTGGGCGTGCCGCTGGCGCTGACGAGATTGCCGACCGTCGCCGCCACCGTGCCGAGGCGGCCGGAGATGGGCGCGATGATTTTCGTGTAGCCGAGCTGCACGGTGTCCGCATCGACAGCCGCTTGATCGGACGCGACGGTGGCGTTGGCGGCGAGGCTGGCGGCCAGCGCCTGATCATAGGCCTGCTGGGTGCCGGCGTTTTTTTCCGAGAGCGTCTTGGCGCGCTGGAGATCGAGCGCCGCGCTTTCGGCCAGCGCCTTGTCTTTTTCCAGAATGGCGCGGTTCTTGGCGGCTCCGGCCTGCAACGCCCGGTCATCGAGGGTGACGAGCAGATCGCCCGCCTTCACCATCTGCCCGTCCTTCACATGGACGGCGGTGATCTGGCTCGCCACCTGGGCGCCGATCTGCGCCACGGCGGGCGACTGCATGATGCCATAGGTGCGGTCGATCACCGGGAAGGCGCCATCATCAGCCGCCACGGCAGTGACGGCGATGGCATTGCCGCCCGCCTTCTTGCCTGCATCGGCGGAAGCGGCCTGCGTTTCGGCGGCGGGCAGCCAGCCTTGCGCGACGGCCGGAAGATGCGGCCTCACGGCCTCTCTCACCGGAGGCACGAAGCGAATGATGGCCAGAACGGCCACCACGGTGAGGAGCAGGCCCAACAGTTTTTTCATCCGCTTATCCCAATCCCTCACCGTGCCGCAGGCGCGCGCTCTGGGCATTTCAACTGCAAGACGCATGAATCGCCGCAAACCGTCGCTTAATCATGGCGAAAGGCCGTAGCGAGTGAAAATCATTTCAGGCGGGATTTGCGTGTGTTTCCGCTGCATTGAGCGGAATGGGGGCTGGCCCCGCGTTTCGCGCATGGGGCGCTTTTAACCCTCTGACGGAAGCCTCTTCCCGTTTGCCGGGGCCTCCCCTATCTATGGAGCATTCTTCATCGAACTGATTCACGAAAGACAAGAATTCCATGCGCGATCCCCTAGACATTGTGACAACCGGCTCGTTCTGGCCGTCGGTCATCCAGCAGGAATTGCGCGGCGAGCGGGTGTATGATCTGCCGTCGAGGCTTCTGCGCGAACGCATCATCTTCATCACCGGCGCCATCGACGATACCGTGGCGGCCTCGGTCTGCATGCAGCTTCTCTTCCTCGAGGCCGATAACCCGAAGAAGGAAATCTCGATGTACATCAACTCGCCGGGCGGCGTGGTGACATCGGGCCTGTCGATCTACGACACCATGCAGTTCATCCGCCCGCAGGTTTCGACCATCGTCATGGGGCAGGCAGCCTCCATGGGCTCGCTGCTGCTGTGCGCGGGCGAGAAGGGCCAGCGTTTCGCGCTGCCGCATTCGAGCGTGATGGTGCATCAGCCTTCCGGCGGCTTCCAGGGCCAGGTGACGGACATCCTGATCCATGCCCGGAACGTCGAGAACCTCAGGAAGCGGCTGAACGAGATTTACGTGAAGCACACCGGCCGCACCATCAAGGACGTGGAGGACGCGCTGGAGCGCGACAACTTCATGACCGCCGAGCAGGCCAAGGAGTTTGGCCTCGTCGACAAGATCCTCGACAAGCGCCCGGTTCCATCGGACGGCAAGTGAGCGCAGGAATTGCAATTGGAAGTTGTTCAAATCAATTCTTGATTAACCATATCGGCCCATGCTGAAATTGAGTTGGTTGAAGCAAGAGGCCGGGAGAATAAGGGCAAAATCGCGCAAGGCGCGGTGAATTCCTGTTAAAGTCCGCACGTCTATGGTGCGGACGTCTGGCCAAGGAGAGCACATGAGTAAGGCAAGCGGGAGCGACAACAAGAACACCTTGTACTGCTCCTTCTGCGGCAAGAGCCAGCATGAGGTGCGGAAGCTGATTGCCGGCCCCACGGTTTTCATCTGCGACGAATGCGTTGAGCTGTGCATGGACATCATCCGCGAGGAGAACAAGTCCTCGCTGGTCAAGTCCAAGGATGGCGTTCCCACCCCGCACGAAATCCGCAAGGTTCTCGACGATTATGTCATCGGCCAGGAGCACGCCAAGAAGGTGCTGTCTGTTGCGGTGCACAATCACTACAAGCGCCTGAACCACGCCCAGAAGAACAATGACGTCGAACTGGCGAAGTCCAACATCCTGCTGGTCGGCCCCACCGGCTCCGGCAAGACGCTCTTGGCCCAGACGCTGGCCCGCATCCTCGATGTGCCCTTCACCATGGCCGACGCCACGACGCTCACGGAAGCGGGCTATGTGGGCGAGGATGTGGAGAACATCATCCTCAAGCTGCTGCAGGCGGCCGACTATAATGTCGAGCGCGCCCAGCGCGGCATCGTCTATATCGACGAGGTCGACAAGATCAGCCGCAAGTCTGACAACCCCTCGATCACCCGCGATGTTTCGGGCGAGGGCGTGCAGCAGGCGCTACTCAAGATCATGGAAGGCACGGTGGCGAGCGTTCCCCCGCAGGGCGGCCGCAAGCATCCGCAGCAGGAATTCCTGCAGGTTGACACCACCAACATCCTGTTCATCTGTGGCGGCGCCTTCGCGGGGCTGGAACGCATCATCAGCCAGCGCGGCAAGGGGTCCGGCATCGGCTTCGGGGCGGAGGTGAAATCCGCCGATGACCGCCGCACCGGTGCGCTGCTGCGCGAACTGGAACCGGAAGATTTGCTGCGCTTCGGCCTGATCCCCGAATTCGTCGGCCGCCTGCCGGTGGTGGCGACGCTCGAGGACCTTGACGAACCGGCGCTGATGCAGATCCTGACCGAGCCCAAGAACGCGCTGGTCAAGCAGTATCAGCGGCTGTTCGAGATGGAGGGCGTGAAGCTCACCTTCCCGGACGAGGCGCTGCATGCGATTTCCCGCCGCGCCATCGAGCGCAAGACGGGCGCCCGCGGCCTCCGCTCCATCATGGAAGCCATCCTGCTCGAGACCATGTTCGACCTTCCCGCCATGAACGGCGTGGAGGAGGTGGTGATCTCGAAAGAGGTGGTGGAAGGCGATGCCAAGCCGCTGCTGATCTATGCCGACCGCGACAAGCAGGCCAACGCAAAGCTGGCGCCTGCGGCCTCGGCCTGAGCCTGAATGACCCATTGCAAGCCATGGCCGGAACGCAAGTTGTTCCGGCCATGCGCGTTTTCCGCCGGCATTGAAAACCCGTTCACGCGTCGCCATTTTTGCAATCGACCAAGAGGCCGGAGTGGTGTGAAGTCTCTCATGAAGTGATTTACAGCGACTGCGGCCTTGAAGCCACACAGGGCGCCACGGGTTTGCGGCAATTCTGCGCAAACTCAAGTGCGGCCCGCCCGCGAAAGGAATGATGATGTCGAAATCTCCCAAGTCTACCGCCGAAGGCAAGCCGGAAACGCTTCCCGTTCTGCCGTTGCGCGATATCGTTGTCTTCCCGCACATGATCGTGCCGCTCTTCGTGGGGCGCGCGAAATCGATCAAGGCGCTGGAAGAGGTGATGCGCGAGGACAAGCGCATTCTGCTGGTGGCGCAGAAGAACCCCTCCGATGACGATCCGGCGCTGGATGCGATTTATGAAGTGGGCACGCTTGCCCAGGTGCTTCAGCTTCTGAAGCTGCCCGACGGCACCGTGAAGGTGCTGGTGGAAGGCGTCGAGCGCGCCAAGGTTCACCGCTTCACCGACCGCGCCGATTTCTTCGAGGCCGAGGTGGAAGTGACGCCCGCGCCCGCCGGTGACACGGCGGAAGTCGAGGCATTGGCGCGCACCGCCGTGTCGCAGTTCGAGAGCTATGTGAAGCTCAACAAGAAGGTGCCGCAGGAGGTGATCGCCACCATTGGCCAGATCACCGACTTCTCCAAGCTCGCGGATACCATCGCCGCGCATCTGGCGATCAAGATCCCCGAGAAGCAGGAACTCCTCGAGATGGCCTCCGTGCAGGAGCGCCTCGAAAAGGTGTTCGCGCTGATGGAAGGCGAAATCTCCGTCCTCCAAGTGGAGAAGCGCATCCGCAGCCGCGTGAAGCGGCAGATGGAGAAGACGCAGCGCGAATATTACCTGAACGAGCAGATGAAGGCGATCCAGAAGGAACTCGGCGACGGCGAGGAAGGCCGCGACGAGATCGGCGAACTGGAAACCCGCATCAAGAACACCAAGCTCTCCAAGGAAGCGCGCGAGCGCGCCGACGCCGAGATCAAGAAGCTCAGGCAGATGAGCCCCATGTCGGCGGAGGCCACCGTGGTGCGCAACTATCTCGACTGGCTGCTCGGCATCCCGTGGGGCCAGAAGAGCAAGGTGAAGAAGGACCTCTCCTTCGCCGAAGGCGTGCTGAACGCCGATCACTTCGGCCTCGACAAGGTGAAGGAGCGGATCGTCGAATATCTCGCCGTCCAGAGCCGCACCAACAAGCTGCGCGGGCCCATCCTGTGCCTCGTCGGCCCTCCGGGCGTCGGCAAGACCTCGCTTGGCAAATCGATCGCCAAGGCGACGGGCCGCGAGTTCATCCGCATGTCGCTGGGCGGCGTGAGGGATGAGGCGGAAATCCGCGGCCACCGCCGCACCTACATCGGCTCGATGCCCGGCAAGGTCATCCAGTCGATGAAGAAGGCGAAGAAGCAGAATCCGCTCTTCCTGCTCGACGAGATCGACAAGATGGGCATGGATTTCCGCGGCGACCCTTCGGCGGCTTTGCTCGAGGTGCTTGATCCCGAGCAGAACGCCACCTTCATGGACCACTATCTCGAGGTCGAATACGATCTCTCGAACGTGATGTTCGTGACCACGTCGAACACGCTGAACATTCCGCCGGCGCTGCTCGACCGCATGGAGATCATCCGCATCGCCGGATACACCGAGGAAGAGAAGCTCGAGATCGCCAAGCGCCATCTCGTGCCGAAGTCCATGGAGCATCACGGCCTGCAGAAGAAGGAGTTCGAGATCACCGACGAGGGCCTCTATGAGGTGCTCCGCCGCTATACGCGGGAAGCCGGCGTGCGCTCGCTGGAACGCGAGATCAACACGCTCGCCCGCAAGGCGGTGAAGGACATCATGCTGTCCAAAAAGAAAAAGGTGAAGGTCACGCCGGAAGTCGTGAACCAGTACCTTGGCGTGCAGAAGTTCCGCTATGGCGAGATCGACCGCGAAGATCAGGTCGGCGTCGTGACGGGGCTGGCCTGGACGGAAGTGGGCGGCGAGATCCTGACGATCGAAGCGCTCATGATGCCGGGCAAGGGCAAGATGACGGTGACGGGCAATCTCAAGGACGTGATGAAGGAGTCGATCTCGGCCGCTTCATCCTATGTCCGGAGCCGCGCCACCTCGATCGGCCTCAAGCCGCCGGTGTTCGACAAGCGCGACATCCACGTGCACGTGCCGGAAGGCGCCACGCCCAAGGATGGCCCTTCGGCTGGCATCGCCATGGTCACCGCCATCGTCTCGGTGATGACCGGCATTCCCGTCCGCAAGGACGTGGCGATGACGGGCGAGATCACGCTCAGGGGCCGCGTGCTGCCAATCGGCGGCCTGAAGGAGAAGCTGCTGGCGGCGCTCCGCGCCGGGATCAAGAAGGTGATGATCCCCGAGGAGAACGCCAAGGACCTGGCCGACATTCCGGAGAATGTGAAATCCGGCATGGAGATCATCCCCGTCTCGCGCATGGACGAGGTGCTGAAGCACGCGCTGGTGCGGATGCCCGAGCCCATCACCTGGGACGAGGAAGCCGAGGAAGCCGCCGCCGCCGCCAAGGCCGCGGCGGGCGCCAGCACGGGCGAACCCGCCCGCGCGCACTGAAAGTCCTTGTACGAATGAAGAAGGGCGGGAGAGCAATCTCCCGCCTTTTTATTTTGCAATGAGGAGTTCAGCCTTTGCGGCAAGTGCGTCTGCATCGGAAATCGCGCCAGCGCTTTGCATCCCGTCGATGATTGTGTTCCGGCGCGACAGGGCTTCGTTGGGATGGAGGCCGGGATCGTAAAATGATGGAGCTTTTAGCAGCCCTGCCAGCGCAACCGTTTCACTAAGGCTGAGTGCGGATGGGCTTTTGCCGAAATAGACCTGCGCCGCGCAGGAAAATCCATAGGCGCCGCGCCCGAAAGAACTGTGCTGGAGCACGGCCTCCTCAATCTCATCCTTGCTGAGGTGAAGCGCCATCCGGTCGGTCTGAACCAGCCAGTTCAACTGCGAGCGCATTGTCCGCTGAGCGGTCTTCGCAAGTTGCAGACGCGCGGCAAGGGCCGGGAGCGGCAGGTTGTGAGCATCCCAGCCGAACAGCAGGTTGAGGCTGGGCAATCCCCGTTTCTTCGGGAAAGCCGGGTCTTCCGCCGCGATAAGCGCCGCCCTGATTGCCGGTGGAATGTTCGCATCAACGAAAGCAGGAGGTGCCGGGCAGGGCGCGGTTTCAGGATCGAGGACAGCGCGCGGATCAGGCAGATCGCTGGCAATCCAGAACCATGCCGCAACCGGCGCGATGACAAGCAGCGCGCACAGGCCGCCGAGGAGATAGAGGAAGGCTCTGAGGATCATGCGCTATCCTCATGGCGTTTTCATGCGCCTGAATTGTGATGGTGAAGCGAACGTCCTTCTCCCCCTGTGGGAGAAGGTCCGGCGAAGCCGGGGATGAGGGGGCGCGCTGGCCTCAACCACCCCCTCATCCGGCGCTTCGCGCCACCTTCCCCCGCGAGGGGGGAAGGATGAAATCCGGGCGTGCAAATCCTTGCCAAACCAGCCGAATCGCCTGAATTTCATGGGCGTCACCCAAGGGGCAGGAGGCAGCGCACCCGGAAGCTGAACGGAACGTTCAAATCACATCAGCCCCGTGCGCCCTCAGAACCCGCACGGGGCATTTTTGTGGGCGCTTGCGTTGCGGGAATGCCGCCGCTAAGAGCCTGCGCGGGGGCGATTAGCTCAGTTGGTAGAGCGCTTCGTTTACACCGAAGATGTCGGGAGTTCAAGTCTCTCATCGCCCACCAGAATTTGATTTTGAAATCAATTGCTTAAAAGAAATCTTGCTCGGTTTGTGTAGCAACAATGCGTAGCAAGTATGTGTAGCAGCCACGAGTTTCAGATCCCTTTTTGTTTTCATGGCCGGATCGTGCCATGAATCCCGGTCATGTCGCATCAATCATTCCGGCCAAGGTTCCCGCCTCTATGGGAGATTAAGGTCAACTCCGAGTTGTTCACTGTCGCGTGCGGCTTCAAGTCATTGACCGAACGTAAAGTCGAGTATTAGCTGAACTGAAAGAATCGCGTTTGCCGGGGTCTGTATGGGCGATTGGCTCAAGTTTTTAGAGATGAAATATAACGTAGTCGCGGGCGTGTTTTTGGCATGCCTGATTGCGCTATTTTTTCTGTCACCATCTGAATTTCGGGCGCAGCCTGGGTGGGTGCATCCGGCCATCGAATTGTTAGCGGTGCTGTCTGGTAGTCTGACAGCGATGAATATTTTCAAGTTCGGTGCGGACAAAAGCAAAACTTGGCTTCAGAATCGTTCGCTTGATCAAAAAAAGCAATTAGCTCTTCAAAGCACCTTTGCCTATCTCGAAACACTGAGTGAAGAGGAATACACTATATTGGCGTGTTTAGTGACTCGCAATCAGCAATCGTTCAACGCAAAATTGGTTGAGCCTAAAATTCAGACTTTGCTACAAAAAAGATTGTTGATCCGGGCAAACGGCGCTGCAAATTTCTTTAATGTCGCGTATATGGTTCCAGATGCGGTTTGGGCAGAACTAAAGCGGCGTTCTGAGGAATTCGTGTATGCGGGTAATGACAAACCATGGACTAGTCATGCGCCATACTAGAAAAGCGACCGCGGTCGAGCCAAGCCGAAGAAAATTACTGTTCGTTGTGTAAAAATATTTATTCGTGCAAACAAGTGGAGGGCTTGTATGAATAGTTATGAGACAAAGGAAGCACTTAAGAAAATCGGCGACAAACTATCACGAGCCAATCAGGAGATTGGCTTATACGTGATGGGAATGAAGGATGGCGAAAAGAAAGAACTGAACAAAATCGCTTTTGACGTAACGGAGTGTCTCGATAGCTTGAATGATGTCATTGCAAATCTAGCAATCGACCACATTAAGAACAAATAAAACAGGCGCGGCCGCAAGGTCGCGCCCATGTCAGGATTGTTCCTGGCCTAGATGGGATAACCCGCCACCTTAAGCTCGTATGCCTTTCGCGCCCATGTCATTGGCGCTCCCGATGGCGGGCTCGTAATAGTCATCAACGCAAGTTCGGAATTTTGTGGAAAATTCGCAGAGGTAGTCAGCGCAGCTTTCGAGGGATTCAAAATCGCCTTCATTGCCGCTGTTGGAAATTGTGCCCTCAACAATGCCCTTTATTGTATTAAGAATATTTTTGATAACGTCACTTTGAAGGTGGGCGAGGAAAATCTCGGCATTTGATGAACCCTGTATATCCTCCAAGTTCCATGCGCCAGGGATGCTCTTCTTCGTAAGGGTGTTCAAAAACTCACTAAACTTTTTCATCTTTAATCCTCTAAACTCTGTGCTTAAGTCAGCGCGTGGCTGTCCATTTTGCGCTATAGCGTCAAATCTGAGGATTGCTCGTAATATCTGCTATGCAAAGCTTGCAAGTTCCTCATGTGGAAAAAATAAAGGCACGGCCTCTTAGGTCGCACCTTTCACGTCGACCTTTATCGAGGTCGGCCAGATATCCCTACTTCGCCCAAAGCAACCCTGATCGTATAATGGTGAACAGAGATAAGCATTGTGGACAGGTGGATTGAGTTCCGCTTCCTGTGCGTAAAGTAGGGCTTTTCCAAAATCCTGAAATTCGCGTAATAATCCTTTCGACACAGCCGGGCAGGGTGCTGCCCGGCTATTCCGGAGTGCCTAAATGATCAAAGCCATCATGGTCACGATGATGATAACAACCTCTCCGCAGGGGGAAGTTAGCCTCGCGTTGCCAATCGTAAACTATGAGGTGATGGAGTTCGCTAAATGCGGCCGCCTTGCCAAACAGCTAGACGACCAAGAGGAACTGCTCAAGCAGGCGAAGAAAGATGCGAGCGCAAATGTCACTGAAATCAGAGTTACGCGGCGTCAATGTATTCCTGTCCGAGTTCAGGATATGGCCGTGTTCATGACTACGTTCTCCGATCCTGGCAATCCCAACGACTGATCTTCCGGCCAGACGAGCGCGCATTTCCCCTCAATGCTCGCCCCCGCAGTGCCTATGGTCCTTCAGCACTTCGAGCACGCGGCAGTTTCCGGCTCTGCCATGCGTGCCGTCGTCCACCATGCGGCGGAGTTCCTTGCGGAGCGCCTGGAGTTTCTTGATGCGCAGCTCCACCTGTTCGAGATGGGTTTCGACCATCCGGTCGGCGGCGGCGCAGCTTGTTTCGGGATTGTCGGAAAGCTTGAGCAGTCCTCGAATCTCGTCAATGCTGAAACCCAGCTCGCGCGCGTGGCGGATGAATTTGAGGCGCTTGGCATCCTCCGCGTCATAAAGCCTGTGCCCGCCTTCCGAGCGCATGAAGGGGCGGATGAGGCCAATCTCCTCGTAATAGCGGATGGTCTGCACCTTGGTTGAGGCCATTTCCGCCAGCCTGCCGATTTGAAGCGTGGCCATCGCTTTTCTCCTTGAAGCTCCAGTGACTGGAGATTCTATGTAAGGGAGAGTTTCCGTTCAAGCCCGAGGCCCCATGACCACATCAGCCAAGTTCCGCGTCCACGGCATGGATTGCGCGGCCTGCGTGACCAAGATCGAGACGGCGGTGCGCCGGATCGACGGCGTGTCGGATGTGGCGGTGGGATTGCAGACCGAAACGCTTTCCATCACCTATGCGGGCGAGGCCAAAGATGAGGCCGTGACGCGCGCCGTGACGGCGCTCGGCTATGCGCTGGGTGGCGCCGATGGCGCAGCGGTGCATGATCACGCAGGCCATGACCATGATGATGACCACGGCGCGCCCATCGAAGGGCCGTGGTGGCAATCCGATCGCGGCAGGCTGGTGATCGCCACCGGCCTCCTTCTGGCGGCGGCCTATGCGGTGGATCATCTTCTGGGGCAGGGCGGCTGGTACGTGTTTCTCGCCGCCGCGTTGATCGGCGCGGCCCCGGTGGCGAAGCGCGCCTTTGCGGCCCTGCGCTCGGGGTCGGTCTTCACCATCGAACTGCTGATGACCATTGCGGTGGCGGGCGCCATCGCCATCCACGCGGTGGAGGAGGCGGCGGTGGTGGTGTTCCTCTTCGCGGTGGGCGAAATGCTGGAGGGGATCGCCGCAGGCCGGGCGCGCGCCGGCATCCGCGCGCTGGCCAAGATCGCGCCGGCCACCGCCATGGTGGAAACGCCGTCCGGCCTTGCCGAAACGCCGGTGGGCGACATTGCCGTGGGCAGCATCATCGTGGTGCGCCCGGGCGACCGCGTGCCCGCCGACGGGGTGATCGTCTCGGGCCGCTCGGCGGTGGATGAATCGGCATTGACGGGCGAATCCGTGCCGCGCGGGAAGGGCGAGGGTGATGTGATCCTCGCCGGTTCCATCAACACCGAGGCCGTGCTCAGGATGCGCATGGAAAAACCGGCGGGAGACACGCTGATCGCCCGCGTGGTGCGCCTTGTGGAAGAGGCGGCGGACGCCAAAGCCCCCTCCGAACGCTTCATCGAACGCTTCGCCCGTTGGTACATGCCGCTGATCTGCGGCCTGGCTTTGGCAGTGGCAGTGCTGCCGCCGCTGGTCTGGCAGGAGCCTTGGGCCACATGGATTTATCGCGGGCTGGCGCTGCTGCTGATCGGCTGCCCCTGCGCGCTGGTGATTTCAACACCTGCCGCCATTGCCTCAGCACTTGCTGCGGGTGCGCGGCGCGGCCTTCTGGTGAAGGGTGGCGGCGTGCTGGAACAGATCGGCAAGGTGAAGCACATCGCCTTCGACAAGACGGGCACGCTGACGGCGGGAAAACCTGTCGTCACCGATGTGGTGACATTCGGCGCGGCGAAGGAAGAGGACGTGCTGCGGCTGGCGGCGGCGGTGGAGCAGGGCTCGTCGCATCCCCTGGCACTCGCCATCGTGGCGGCTGCGGAGGCGCGGAAGATCATTGTCAAGGCCGTGGCCTCGCAGGTGCTGCCGGGCAAGGGCGTAGCGGGCCGCGCCGAGGGCAAGATGATTACCGTGGGCGCCGCCGCGCGGTTGAACGTGGTGGACAAGGATGTGCTGGCGCGCGCCGCCTCTCTTGAATCTCAAGGCAAGAGCGTCTCGGTGGTGCTGGCCGGCACAACACCTCTGGGCCTGATCGCCATGCGCGACGAACCGCGCGCCGATGCGGTTTCGGGCGTGGCCGAGATCAAGGCGCTGGGCATCACGCCCATCATGCTGACGGGCGACAACCGCGCCAATGCGGAAGCGGTGGGGCAGATCGTCGGCATGGCGGTGAAGGCCGAGCTTCTGCCCGAGGACAAGCTGGCGGTGATCCGCGCGCTTTCGGGCGATGGCGGCATCGCCAAGGTGGGCGACGGCATCAATGATGCGCCGGCCCTTGCCGCCGCCACGGTGGGGATCGCCATGGGCTCCGGCACCGATGTGGCGCTGGAGGCGGCGGATGCGGCGGTGCTCAACAACCGCATTTCCGATGTCGCCAATCTGGTGCGCCTGTCACGCCGCACCCTCAGCGTGATCTGGCAGAACGTGGCGATCGCGCTGGGGTTGAAGGCGGTGTTCCTGGTGACCACGGTTCTGGGCATGACCGGCCTGTGGATCGCCATTCTCGCCGATACCGGTGCCACCGTGCTGGTGACGCTGAACGCGCTCCGCCTGCTTGGCGCAAGCAAGGGCAATTTAAAGTAAAACGGCAACGGAAAATTAACGCAAACCCAAGCCCCCCTTTGGTGAACGGAACTTCAACCATATTTGAGGGCTTTGCCAATCGGAAGAAAACGGGGGGTGAGACTTAAGACTTCATTTCACCAAATCCGACAGAGTTCGGATTGGATGAACGTATAAATTCGGAATCGACGATGCCCGCAGGCACAATCTGGGTTCATAAGGCAGAGGTGACGGCGCCCCCGTTGGCGGCGGACGGCCTGCCGGACGAACGCGACCTGCTGCACCGGCGCGGCTACGTGAAGATCACCGAGGATGCAGGCGGCACCACCGTCAAGTGGACCATGTTCACGCCCAACTGGGCCTCGCTCTATTTCGCCATCGAATACATTCTCAACAGCCCCGGCCCCTATCATCTCAATTATTATTCCGCCGGCTGGTTTCAGGAGCGCTTTGATCTCGCGTCCGACGCCGCTGACCGCCTGACGCAGCTCATCTACAAGAGCGACATTCACCTTTCGCGCACCGTCTATATCCAGCCCGCCAGCGAGAACAATCCGCGCGTGCCGCCGCTGCTGCGCGCCGCGCTGGAAAAGAACGAGATCGACGAGGAACATTCCGTCGATTGCATTTACGACCAGCAGTCGCAGAAGTTCCGCGTGCAGCGCGTCGGCGCCGAATCCACCATCGCCAAGCTGTGGGGCATGAGCCCGGTGTCCTATCCCTGCCTCACCGGCCACAGCTATGACCAGGCGGTGAGCCGCATCTATCCGGAAGTGAGCCGCACCGGCGATCCCCACTATGATCACATCTATGCGGCGATGACCTCGCCCAATGGCGAGGTGGTGTGGGTGCCCTATCAGCGCGTGGTGCTGCCGCTTAAGGGAACCCGCAGCAAGAAGGGCGTGCGCATCGTCACCGAACTGGCGCGGGTGGATATTTCGCCGCTGTAGATTTCAGCTTTCGGCCGCCGCTTCCGCGTTGATTGCCATTTCGGCGACGCAAAATTCGAGATGCCGCCGTTCGGCGATGGCAATCCATTCGTGAGGTTCAGCGCCTTCCGGTTCCCAGTCCCAGGTGAGGAAAGAGGGTTCGAGATGGCCGTAGCCCATGCGGATCAAATGGCCGCGCGTCGCCATCGAGTCACCCGTCAGCGCCCATATGGCGTCGGGCTGCCATTTCACCAGTGCCAGCAGCATGCCGAGGCGGGGAAATACGTTGAAGCAGCCTTTGGAATGTTTCTCGATCCACAATTCACCGTGATAGACGGCCTTGCCGCGGATCAGGGCGGCGAGCGAATGATCGGGCGCGTGAAGCTGGTTGGGCACGATCATTTCGCGCCGCTTGGCATAAAGCCCCATCATCCAGCCCAGCACCCAATCGGCAAGATTTGGCGAGGCATCATCAAGGCGGAAGGCCTGGATGCCTACCGTTTCGCCTGCCGCATTGTGGGCGGACAGCCAGAAGCCGGTTTCGCCCAATTCGCGGCTGACCGTGATATCGAACATCGGCGAGACGGCGGAGTTGCGTACCGCAAGACGCTCGCGGGCGAGCGCAGCGAAGTCAGAGGAAATCTTGAAGGTGTAGCCGATCGCCTGGCCTTCATCGATGAGGCGGGCAATGGCCGAAACAGTGCGCAGCGGATCGGACAGGCCGTGCGCTTCCGTCAGCGGCTGGGCTCCACGTAACCCCACTCCCAACGCATACATGCTCTGACGCCCTTTCGTACTTCGCTTCGCGGCAAGCCCGTGGAAGGCAGGTCCCGCGTGGGAAGTCTCGCATTTTTCTCCTACATTAACGTTACCAAATACCCCAACCGGGTTAACGTCAAGGTCAATCTGCCGGGCAATCCGCATTGGCTGTTTCGCCATCGCAACCGCGCAGCGTCATCCTGAGCCGCCACCAGCTATGGACGATGAGCGTGACAATCACCAGCATGCCGCCAAACAGTACCATGGAACTCGGCACCTCGTTGAACAGCATCCAGATCCACAAAGGTGTCAGCACTGTTTCCAGCAGAAAGAACATCGACACATCAGCGGATGGAATGAAGCGCGGCCCGTTGGCGATGAGCGCCGTGGCGAGCGGAATGGCGATGAGGCCGTTGAGTGCGATCCACACCCAGGCCGGTACCTGATAGGCGCTTGTGGCGGTCAACGCGCCAAAGTCCACATGCGCAAAAAGAAGCGCGATGATCGCTGAAAGCAGGCTGCCGACGGCGACGCTGGTGGCGACGTTCTTGCCGCTGGCCCGGATAATCGTGAAATTGGTGGCCGTGCATATGGCCGAGACAAGCGCCATGAGATCGCCCATGACATGGCCGCTGCCAATGCCATCCCAGACGATAAGCCCCACGCCGAGGAAAGATGCTGCAATGGCAGCCCATGTGAAAGGATGTACCCGCTCGCCGATGAACAGCCGGGAAAAGCATGCGGCGAGGAGGGGAATGAGGGCGATGATGAACACCACATTGGCGCCACTGGTGGTCTTGATGGCGCCGATATAGGTGATGTTGGAAATCGTGTTGCTGATGATGACCGCCAGCCCGGCGATGCCAGCGATATAGGGTGCGCGTGACTTGCCGGACGCGCGGATGAGATACCAGCAGGCGGTGATGGAGAGAAACAGGAAAACGCCGCGCGCGAAGACGAGAGTCCAAATGTCAGCGCCCGCCAGCCGCAACAGCGGCAGGTCGAGCGTAAAAAGCAAACCGCCGATTGCCGTGATGGCAAGGCCCTTGCGAACCTGAGCCGCGGCGCTTGCTGGGGACGTCATGATCGCGGTTGCTTCCAAGATCTCAATACTGCGCCAGTTCTAGGGCCGGAATCATTAACGCAGCGTCAGTATGGAGAGCGGATTTGAACCGAGCAAGTGCCTATTTCCTGGGCGAAAGCTGTTTTAATGTTGGCTGGCCATCAAATGGTAAACGGCCGATTTAACGGCGCACCAGATCCCAGCCATTGGGTGTCAGCCGTTCCTGCGGCATGAATCGCGCCTTGTAGTCCATCTTGCGCGAACCGTTCACCCAGTACCCCAGATAGAGGTAAGGCAGCCCCAGCCTGCGCACCCGTTCGATATTGTCGAGGATCATGTAGGTGCCGAGGCTGCGGCTGGCGAAATCCGGCTCATAGAAGCTGTAGATCATCGAAATGCCGTCGCCCAGAATGTCGATCAGCACCGCGGCGATGAGGGCGCCGTCCTCGCCAGCCAGACGATACTCCACCAGCCGGTTGTCGACGAAGCTGTCGTCCACCATGGCGGCGAAATCCAGCACCGTCATGTCGGCCATTCCGCCGTCGCCATGGCGCGCGTCGATATATCCGCGGAACAGGGAATAATGTTCGCTCGAGGCCTTGGGCTTCACCACCTGCGACTGAAGGTCGGCATTGCGCTCCATCACCCGCCGGAAGGAGCGCGATTGGGTGAATGTGTTGACCGGCACGCGCACCGAAACGCAGGCCTGGCATCCCTCGCAGGCCGGGCGATAGGCGATGTTCTGGCTGCGGCGGAATCCCCCTTGCGAAAGCTGGGTGTTCAAGCCGCGCGCATCCGCCCCGACGAGATGGGTGAACACCTTGCGTTCCAGCATGCCGGGCAGATAGGGACAGGGCGCGGGCGCGGTGATGAAGAACTGCGGAAAGTTGCGGCGTTCGATACTCACGGAATTTGCGCTCCGGTGAAGGCAGGCGGAAAACTCGCATATTGCAAGCGGCGGGCATCCCGTTTCAAGTGTCTTCTCGGCCTTGCGCCGGGCAATTAAATCTGAAGTCAATCCACCGGGCAAACGGCATAATATGCAGGAGAATGCGATGAAGGCGGCATGGATCGGGCTGGGCGTGATGGGATATCCGATGGCGAGGCATCTCGCCGCGAAAGGCGGCATACCCGTCACCGTCTACAACCGCACCTCTGCCAAGGCCGCGAAATGGGCGGCGCAGAACAAGGGGGCGAGCGCGCCAACGCCGCGCGAGGTTGTGAAAGACGCGGATTTCGTTTTCGCCTGCGTCGGCAATGACGATGATCTCAGGCAAGTGACCATCGGCCCCGATGGCGCGTTTCAGGCCATGAAGCCGGGCGCGGTGTTTGTCGATCACACCACCGCCTCCGCCAACGTGGCGCGTGAACTTCACGCGGAAGCAAAGACGCGCGGGCTTGGCTTTGTCGACGCGCCGGTCTCGGGCGGGCAGGCGGGGGCGGAGAATGGCGTCCTCACCGTGATGTGCGGCGGCGATGAAGAAGACTATGCCAGGGCCGAGCCGCTGATCGCCCATTATTCGCGCATGTGCCGCCTGCTGGGGCCCGCCGGATCGGGCCAGCTTGCCAAGATGTGCAACCAGATCGCTATTGCAGGCCTGGTGCAGGGGCTGGCGGAGGCTGTCAATTTCGGCATGAAGGCGGGGCTCGACATGCAGGCCGTCACCGAGGTGATCTCCAAGGGCGCCGCCGGTTCATGGCAGATGGAGAACCGCCACAAGACGATGATTGCCGGGAAATTCGACTTCGGCTTCGCGGTGGACTGGATGCGCAAGGACTTGGGCATCTGCCTCGAGGAATCCCGCCGCAACGGCGCGCCGCTGCCTGTGACGGCGCTGGTCGACCAGTTCTATGCCGAAGTGCAGAAGCTGGGCGGCAATCGCTGGGACACGTCGAGCCTGATTGCGCGATTCCAGAAGCTCGGTAAGTAAATTTAGTTACGCTCAGCGCAGCTTGCGCGCGATCTCGAGTGCGAAATAAGTCAGCACCCCGTCCGCCCCGGCGCGCTTGAAGGCCATGAGGCTTTCGGGGATCACCCTGGCGGGATCGAGCCAGCCGTTCTGGCACGCCGCCATGATCATCGCATATTCGCCCGACACCTGATAGGCGAAGGTGGGCACGCCGAAGGTCTGCTTCACGCGCGCCACGATGTCGAGATAGGGCATGCCCGGCTTTACCATCACCATGTCCGCGCCTTCGGCGAGGTCGAGCGCCACTTCGCGCATCGCTTCGTCGGTGTTGGCGGGATCCATCTGATAGGTGCGCTTGTCGCCGGTGAGGGTTCCTGACGAACCAACCGCATCGCGGAAGGGGCCATAAAACCCGCTCGCATATTTGGCGCTGTAGGCCATGATCTGGACGTGCTGGAGCTTTGCTGACTCGAGCGCCGACCGGATGGCCGCCACCCGGCCGTCCATCATGTCGGAGGGGGCGATGATGTCGCACCCCGCTTCAGCCTGCACCATGGCCTGCTTCACCAGCGTTTCGAGCGTCAGATCATTGACGATCTGGTCGCCCTCCATCAGCCCGTCATGGCCGTGGCTGGTATAGGGATCGAGCGCCACATCGCACATGACGCCGATCCTGGGCACGGCCTTTTTGATGGCCCGCACGGCGCGGCAGACAAGGTTGCCGGCATTCAGCGCCTCAGAGCCATCCGGCGTGCGGAGCGCCGGGTCGGTATAGGGAAAGAGCGCGATGGCGGGGATGCCAAGATCGGCGGCTTCCTTTGCCTTTTCCGTCACCAGATCGACCGACACGCGCTCGACACCGGGCATCGAGGCTACGGGAACTTTGGTATTGGCGCCCTCAACCACGAAAACCGGCCAGATGAGATCGGAGGCGAGCAGGGTGTTTTCGCGCACCAGGTCGCGCGACCACGGCGCCTGCCGGGTGCGGCGCATCCGCAAGGCCGGGTATTGCGCGGAAGGATAGGACCGTTTCATGCCCGCTCCTTAACAAGTCTGAACGGCAGGCGGAAGCACCCCTGCCGCCGCACCCTTTGCGTCAGCTTTGTGATTTGGTTAACCCTGTTATCCGGAATTCCTTTGGATTTGATTCAATTTAACAGGCCTCCCTTAACCTGCGCGGCCAGTCACAAACCCGCCGGGGCCTTTGCCGATGCCTGTTTCCCGAATGCTGATCTCCTTGCCGATCCTCGTGTTGCCGCTGGCCGGAATGAGTGTGAATCCCGCGCACGCGGCAAGCCCGTCTGAAGAAGCCGTGCGCTACCTTGCCCGCGCCCAGCAGACCGACAGCAAGTGCCATTTCCTGTCATCCCCGCAGCGCAACGAACTGGCGCGCTATGCTGCCCGCGCCCAGCTTGCCGCCGCCAGCCAGATGTCTTCAGGCGCGGCGCGCAATGCCGCCAGCCGGGGTGCCGCGGAAGGCCGGGCACAACCCTGCACCGCCGCCACCAAGAGCGATGTGGTGGACACGCTTGTGGCCGCCCGCACGGCAGTTGCCGCAGCGGATCGTGGGCAGAATACGCCAACCACGGCTGCGCCAGCGTCAAATGCTTCGATCGCCCTGGCGTCCGGCCCACGCGGTGGCCTGAAATTCTATAGTGGGCAGGTGAAGGCCTATTACATCGAACGCAAGTGCAAGCACCTCTCTGCAAGCCAGGACAGGCGCTACTGGCAGGCCATCGGCGACCTGCACCGGGAGACGGTCGCCCGCAACGGCTCCGCATCCGTGGCGCCGGTGATGCGCAATGCCGAGGCGAGCGCCAATTCGCTCTCCTGCGGGGCCGCCACCGAAGCGGCCGTTGAACAGGGATACGAGACCGTCGCCGGAGACTGAATTCTTGCCCGCGGTTGGGGACGCGGGGTGAGGGGCGTGGGGCGCAGGTGCCGTGGTTAACGGACCGCCCCACGCCCCTTGCATTTTGCGCCACACCTTGCCGGATTTATTAAGAACGGTCGAAAAGACTCTGCTAACTCTCTGATACAGCAATGCAAATCTTCGAAAATATAAGGACAAATTTACTCAGATCATTGAGCACCCCTTAAGCCGCCCGAACGTAAGGTGAGGTCATTCGAGGACTGGGATCGATACAGAGTTCCGGCCCGGATTAAGGGATAGGTGGTAAACATGCGTACAGACGTTTTGGGCGCGCAGCGCCCGCTTGCGGTGGTTGGGGAAACCGTCCGCAATCCGGTGAAGACCCGGTATCTTGAAGCTCTCACCCTCATTGAACGGCTGCATCGCCGCCTGCTGGATGTCATCAAGGATGACTTCGAGCGGTCCGGCGAGCCGGAAGTGAACCCGGTGCAGGCGCTTCTGCTTTTCAATATCGCCGACTCGGAGCTGACGGCTGGAGAACTCAAGACCCGTGGGCACTATCAGGGCTCCAACGTGTCTTACAATCTGAAGAAGCTGGTCGAGGCGGGCTATGTGAACCATGAGCGTTCCAGCGCCGACAAGCGTTCGGTGCGCATCAAGCTGACGCCCAAGGGCCAGGCGATCCGCGAGCGCGTGGACCAGCTCTATAATCGCCAGCTCGCCTCGGTGGAGCAGGTGGTGGGCCTGAGCGTCGAGGAGTTCGACCGCCTGAACAAGGCGCTGACCCGTCTCGAGCGCTTCTGGACCGACCAGATCCTCTATCGCCTCTAAATTCTCCTGCAATGTCCTGACGCTGCCCTGTGGCCCAAAAGCCGCAGGGCAGTTGTTTTTGGGCACCGCTCTACACTTCAATCACCCAAAACCGCATTCTCGCCCCACTTGGTGCCATACCGGAGGCAGAAACATGGCCGGCTTTTGACGAGTCGGGCCATGGATGATACGCTTTTCCGGTCGTGATTGGAGTGCAGAGCATGGGTCTTTTCAGGTCGAATACGCAGCGTCTGGGTGCGCATATTTGTTCAGCGGCATTCGCGGCTGCCCTGGTTGTTCCCCTGATGATGGCGCATCCAGCGCTTGCCGGGAGCGGAGAACCCGCCAACCAGGTGCTCAAGAAGATGAAGGGCGGCGCTGACAAGAACATCAACGTCACCAACAACGCGACCGGCGGTTTTGGAAATGACGATGACGACGGCGCGCCGACCGTCCTCTCAAACTGGACCCACGCGGGTGCTGGCGGCGGCAAAGCCACCACGCTGACGCAAGTGGTGACTGATGGCACGGTAGCGCCCTTCCTCTCGGCAGACAGTTCCTCTGCCATGCAGGCGCTTGAGGCGCATTATGCGTCAATCGTTTCATCTGGTGGCTGGGGCACCGTGTCGGGCAGCCGCCTGAAGCTGGGCTCGACGGGAAAAGCTGCCGCCGCACTGAACCGCCGCCTGTCTATCGAGGGATATCTTGGAGCGGATGCGGGTGGGGACACCTATACCGCCGCCACGGCTGAAGCCGTGAAGCGCTTCCAGCGCAACAATGGATTGTTCGTGACCGGCGCGACAGACGCTCCCACCGTGGCGGCGCTGAATATCTCCGCCGACAAGCGTCTCGCCGCCATCCGCGCCAACCTGCCGCGCGTGGCCGAATACTCCAAAGACCTGGGCCCCCGCTATGTGGTGGTGAACGTGCCCGCCCAGCAGATCGAAGCCATCGACAACGGCAAGGTCTATTCGATCCACAACGCCATCGTGGGCCGCCCGTCGCGCCCGACGCCGGTTGTGGAAACCCATCTGGTGACGGTGAAGTTCAATCCCTACTGGAACGCCCCGGCTTCCATCGTCGAGCGCGATCTGGTGCCGCGCATGCTGTCGACCGGCCCCTCGCGCGTGCTCGACTCCATGAACATCAAGGTATTTGACGGCGTGGGCGGCCCCGAAGTTGACCCCGACACCATCGACTGGCGCACGGCGATCGTCGACAACTATCATTTCCGCCAGGAACCGGGCGGCAGCAACGCCATGGCGACCGCCAAGATCGAGTTCAACAGCCCCTTCGGCATTTATCTGCACGACACGCCGGAGCCGCAGCTCTTCTCGACCAGCGACCGCTTCTATAGCTCGGGCTGCGTGCGCGTCGAAAAGGTGGCGGTTCTCATCAACTGGATCATGAATGGTCAGGACGGGATCAATCCCGCCCGCATTGCCAATCTTGCCCAGACCAAGGAACGGCTGGACGAGCAGATCACCAACCCCCCGCAGTTGCGCGTGGCCTATCTCACGGCCTGGCCGGCAGGCGGCAATGTCGCGGCGTTTCGCAACGACATCTATCAGCTTGATGGCACCGGCTTCGTGACCGGCCAGCCGCTGCCGGTGGGCGAAAGCATGAATGGCCAGCGCTTCGTGTTGAAGCCGGTGCCGCGCACGCCATCCGCCGTGGACGCGGATGAGGCCTCGGGTTTTTAGCGCCTTCGCCAGCCCGCGCAAGGCGAAGTCGCAGAGCGGCGTTCTGCCCGGCTCTGACAGCATGGCCTCCGCCAAGCCGGGCAAGCTTGGCAAGCCCGACGATACGGTTTCGGCCAACAACTGGGTGAGCAGCAAGCCCAACGCCCCGGTGAAAAAACTGGCCAAGAAGCCGGTCACCACAGCCAAGGCCGGTACGGCCTCAAAGGACAAGCTGGCGGCAAAGAAGACCTTGAAGAAGGCAACCGAGGTGGCCTCCGCCTCGCCCGACACGGCCAAGAAGGCTGCAACCGTGAAACCGGTGAGCAAGCCTGCCGCGGCAACCGCCAAGGCGCCTGCCACAGCCGACAAGTGCAAGCCCGGCGCGGATGGCAAGCTGTCTTCGGGCTGCAAGTCCGCCACCGCCACGCCTGCCAAGCCCAAGGTGAAACCAACGGCCGAGACGGCTGCCAACTGATCTGTTCGATCTGAACGGGAAACGGCGCGGAAAATTTCCGCGCCGTTTGTTTTTGCGGCGCGTTTTCATGCTGCGAGGTCGCTCCCCCGTCAGCGGTAGCATGCGCCACAATGTATCTGGACCGCCATGCCGCAATCTGTCATGTGCAGCGGCACGCTCTGAAGGGGAATTGCGATGGCGAAGGCAGCGAAGAAGAAGCCGGTGAAGAAGATGGCGAAGAAGGCGGTGAAGAAAGCCGCGAAGAAGCCGTCAGGCCCCAGGCCGCTGTTCCTCGGATTTTTCAACGAGACCTTGGCCCGCAGCGACGCGAAGGTGGCAAAGGCGATTGCTGCCGAACTGGGCCGCCAGCAGCATGAGATCGAACTGATCGCCTCCGAGAACATCGTCTCGCGCGCCGTGATGGAGGCGCAGGGCTCGGTGATGACCAACAAATATGCCGAGGGCTATCCGGGCCGTCGCTATTATGGCGGCTGCCAGTATGTGGATATCAGCGAAAACCTCGCCATTGACCGGGCGCGCGAACTGTTCGACTGCGCCTTCGCCAATGTGCAGCCCCATTCCGGCGCGCAGGCCAATCAGGCGGTGTTCTTCGCGCTGCTGCAGCCCGGCGATACTTACATGGGCCTCGACCTTGCCTGCGGCGGTCACTTGACGCACGGCTCGCCCGTCAACCAGTCCGGCAAGTGGTTCAATGTGTCACCCTACAAGGTGCGTGAGGACAATCACCAGATTGACTATGATCTCCTCGCCTCGCAGGCGCTGGACATGAAGCCCAAGCTGATCATTGCGGGCGGCTCCGCCTATCCGCGCACGCTCGACTTCAAGCGCTTCCGCGAGATCGCCGATTCCGTGGGCGCTTACCTGATGGTTGACATGGCGCATTTCGCCGGGCTTGTGGCGGGCGGCGCGCATCCCTCGCCGCTGCCACACGCCCATGTGGTGACGACCACCACCCACAAGACATTGCGCGGCCCCCGCGGCGGCATGATCCTTTCCAATGATGAGGCGATCGGCAAGAAGATCAACTCCTCGGTGTTCCCCGGCCTTCAGGGCGGGCCTCTGGAGCATGTGATTGCCGCCAAGGCTGTCGCTTTCGGCGAGGCGCTGAAGCCTGCTTTCAGGAAATACGCCAAGGCCGTTGTCGACAACGCGCAGGCACTGGCCAAGGCGATGAGCGATGGCGGCTGCGATCTCGTCTCCGGCGGCACCGATACGCATCTGATGCTGGTTGACCTCCGCAAGAAGGGCGTGACCGGCAAGGCCTCCGAGCAGGCGCTGGGCCGCGCGTGGATCACCTGCAACAAGAACGGCATTCCCTTCGATCCCGCACCCTTCACCATCACCTCCGGCATCAGGCTCGGGACACCAGCGGGCACCACCCGCGGCTTTGGGCCGAAGGAGTTCGCCGAAATCGGCGCGCTCATCACCGAGGTGCTGGACGGCCTTGCGAAGAACGGCGAAGAAGGCAATGCTAAGGTCGAGGCGTCGGTGAAAAAGCGCGTCAAGGCATTGACGGACCGGTTCCCGATCTATTCATAGGCTCTCCCGCACGGGGAGAGAGGGGATTTGAAGGTTGCGCTGTCCGTTCTGTTCCAATGAAGAGACGCAGGTGAAGGATTCCCGTCCGACCGAGGACGGGACAGCCATTCGCCGGAGGCGCTATTGCCCCGATTGTTCGGGCCGCTTCACGACATTCGAGCGCGTGCAACTGCGCGAGCTGATGGTGCTGAAACGCTCGGGCCGCCGCGTGCCCTTCGACCGCGACAAGCTGATGCGCTCGATCCAGGTGGCGCTCAGGAAGCGCCCGGTGGACCCCGAGCGGGTGGAGCGCATGGTCTCCGGCATCGTGCGCCGCCTCGAGGGCCTGGGCGAAAGCGAAATCCGCTCCGAGACAGTGGGCAAGCTCGTCATGGAAGCGCTGAAGATGATGGACGATGTGGCCTATGTGCGCTTCGCCTCCGTCTACAAGAATTTCCGCGAGGCCAAGGACTTCGAGGAACTGCTGGGCGAGCTTTCGGGCGATGAGGCCGAAGGCCAGGGCGAGCGCGATTGACCACCGACAGCCGCTGGATGGACTACGCCCTGCGGCTTGGCCACAGGGCGCTGGGGACCACCGCCGAAAATCCCCCCGTGGGCTGCGTGATCGTGAAGGACGGCGCAGTCGTGGGCATCGGCTGGACTGAAGCCGGCGGCCGCCCGCATGCCGAAACGCAGGCCCTCGCCATGGCCCGGGAGAAGGCCAGAGGGGCCACCGCCTATACAACCCTTGAACCCTGTGCCCACCACGGGCGAACGCCGCCTTGCGCCGATGCGCTGGTGAGGGCCGGCGTGGCGCGTGTCGTCTCGGCCATCGTCGATCCCGATCCGCGCGTGGGCGGCAAAGGGCTTTCGATTTTGCGTGCGGCGGGGATCGAGGTTCAAAGTGGAGTGCGGGCCCGGCAGGCGGCGCGCGACCTCGATGGTTTCTTCCACCGCATTGTGCGGGATCGCCCGCAAGTGATTCTGAAGCTTGCGGTTTCCGCCGATGGCAAGATCGCTGCCGAAGCCGGAAAACCCACCGCCATCACCGGCGAGGAAGCCCGGGCGCGGGTGCATTTATTGCGCGCCCAATGCAATGCGATCATGGTCGGCATGGGCACGGCGCTGGCCGATGATCCCGCACTTGATTGCCGCTTGCCGGGGCTGGAAAGCCGTTCGCCGAAACCCTTCGTGCTGGGTTCCAAAGGAAAGACCCTGCCGCCCGCAAGCAGGCTGGCGCAGCGCGGGGCCGAGGTTCTGTCCGGGCCCCTCAATGTGATCCTGCCGGACCTCGCGGGGCGCGGCATCAACCGGCTGCTGGTCGAAGGCGGTGCCAGGGTGGCGCGGAGTTTCCTGGGGCAGGGGCTGGTGGATGAATTTCACCTCTACCGTTCGCCGAAGGTGCTTGGGCCTCAAGGCGTGGATGCGCTGGCGGGCATGGCGCTGGCGGAGGCGCTCGATGAATTCTCCCTCATCGAAACGCAAAGGCTTGGGAACGACGACCTCTACGTCTATGAACGGCGCGAGAAAGGATCGACCATGTTTACAGGAATTGTGACCGACATCGGTACGGTGCGCCGGGTGGAGAAGCGTGGCGATACCCGCTTCGTGATAGGCACAGGATACCAGATGGTGGGGATCGACATTGGCGCTTCGATCGCCTGCTCGGGCGTGTGCCTGACGGTGGTGGAAAAGGGCAATGACTGCTTCAGCGTCGATGCCTCCGCCGAAACCCTGTCCAAGACCAATCTCGACGAATGGAAAGAGGGCACGCGCATCAACCTCGAGCGGCCGCTCAAGATGGGTGACGAACTGGGCGGGCATGTCGTCTCTGGGCATGTCGATGGCGTGGGCACCATTGCCTCGATCAGGCCGGAAGGTGACTCGAAGCGTTTTGTCATCAAGCTGCCCCATCACCTCGCGCGCTTCGTGGCGCCCAAGGGTTCCGTGGCGGTGGACGGCACATCGCTGACCGTGAACGAGGTCGAGGGCGCGAGCTTCGGCGTCAACATCATTCCCCACACGCAGGCGGTTACCACATGGGGAGCCATGCGCGAGGGGCAGGCTGTCAACATTGAAATCGACATGCTGGCGCGCTATGTGGCCCGCCTCACAGAGTTCAAGGCATCATGAAAGTCGAAAAGAAATCCGGCGCGGCTGAAAAGACCAAGGCGCATCTCCTCATCCTCGAAGCGCGCTTCTATGGCGACATGTGCGACGAGCTGGCGAAAGGCGCCATCGCCGCCATCGAGCGCGCGGGGGCGACATGGGAACGCATGGCGGTGCCGGGCGCGCTGGAGCTTCCAGGCGCCATCGCACTGGCCGAAGCGAGCAGCCGCTATGACGGCTATGTGGCGCTGGGCTGCGTGCTGCGCGGCGAAACCACGCATTACGATATCGTCGCCAATGAAAGCGCGCGCGGCATCATGGAGCTGACGCTCTATGGCCTTGCCATCGGCAACGGCATCCTCACCTGCGAGAACGAGGCGCAGGCCTGGGCGCGCGCCAAGGTGAACGAGATGGACAAGGGCGGGGGCGCTGCTGACGCGGCGCTGACGATGATCCGCTTTGCCCGCGCCATGGCGCCGAAAAAGAAATCCGCCGCCAAAAAGAAAAAGGCCGGCAAGTGAGCAGCAAGCCGAGACCCGCTCCCGTTGAACGCGCCGCCGCACGGCTGGGCGCGGTGCAGGCGCTCTACCAGATGGACATTGCCGGAACCGATGTGGGCGAAACGCTGGCGCAGTTTTCTTCGCGCGCGGCGGGCGATGATTTCGAGGACGGCCAGTGCGGCGAAGCCGACTACAAGCTGCTGAAGGAAGTGGTCGACGGCACGGTGCGCGAGCAGAAGGCCATCGATCCGGCACTCGACCGGCTTCTCGATACCGGCTGGCCGGTGCACCGCCTTGATGCCACGGTGCGCGCCATCCTCCGCGCCGGGGCCTATGAGCTGATGTTCATGCCGCGCGTGCCCGCCCGCGTGGCGGTGAGCCAGTATGTGGATGTCGCCTCCGCCTTCTTCGACGGCGAAGAGCAGAACTTCATCAATGGCGTGCTGGACAGGCTGGCCCGGCAATCGCGCGCCGCCGAGTTTGCCGCGTGACCACGTCCTCGATGGTGTATGACGACGGCAAGGCCCGCCGCAACGCCATCATCCTCGCCTTCGCCAGCGCGCTCTATGGATCGGTGACGACGATGCTGACGGCCACCGTAGGCCTTGTCGGCGCGCAGCTTGCACCCGATGTCTCCTGGGCGACGATGCCCATGTCGACCTTCGTGATCGGCTCGGCGATCAGCACCTTTCCCATGTCATTGCTGATGAAGCGCATCGGCAGGCGGGCGGGTTTCACACTGGGAGCATCGGGCGGCATCATCGGGGCCGCGCTCGGCGTGGTGGCGATCTATTATCGCCTGTTCGGGCTGTTTCTGCTGGCCACCATGTGCGTGGGGCTGTTCCAGGCCTCTTCTTCCTATTACCGCTTTGCCGCCGCCGACATGGCAAGCCCCGCCTTCCGCCCCAAGGCGATCTCCTGGGTGATGACGGGCGGCGTGGTGGCGGCGCTCATCGGCACGCTGCTGGTGATGGGCACGGTTGATCTCTTCGCGCCGGTGACTTTCGCGGGCTGCTACGCCGCCATGGCCGTGCTGGCGATGGGCAGCATCGGCGTTCTCTCGTTCCTCGATGCTCCGTCCACGGAACATAAGGATTTGCATGGCGGCAGGCCGTTGGCTGAAATTGCCCGGCAGCCGCGCTATGCCGTGGCGGTGCTGGTGGGCATGCTCACCTATGCCATCATGGTGATGGTGATGACGGCAACGCCCGTGGCCATGCTGGGCTGCGGCTTCCACGTTCAGGATTCAAGCTGGGTGATCCAGTGGCATGTGCTGGCGATGTTCGTGCCTTCGTTCTTCACCGGCAGCCTGATCCAGCGCGTGGGGGCGGAGAAGATCGCCGCCATCGGCCTCATGCTGCTGACCGGCGCTGCCATTTCGGGCCTCATGGGCATAAGGTTCGAGAACTTCGCGGCCGGATTGATTCTGCTGGGGCTGGGCTGGAACTTCGGCTTCATCGGCGCCACCACCATGCTGACAAGCTGTTACAGGCCAGCCGAGCGCGCCAAGGCGCAGGGGCTCAATGATTTTCTGATCTTCGGCAGCAACGCCGTTGCCTCGCTCAGCGCCGGGAAGCTGCTGGCGATCAGCTGGAGTGCCGTAAACTACGCCGTGTTTCCGCTGGTTCTGCTGGGTGCCGCGGCCATCATCTGGCTGCTGCTGCAAAGGCCTGAGGCCGCAGCCGAACACTAAGGCATCCGTGCCTTGCGCCGCTCAACTCCTGATGGAATGAACGCAAGGCATCACAAGGGCTTGCCCCATTGCACTCATGCCCTTGATTTGGCATACGCATGCCACATTCCGGGGCAGGGGCTTCGGGGAACAGCAACCATAAACAGGGGTTTGATCCCATGACTTCACTTTGGCTGATCGTGCTCGCGGGCGCGCTCTCCATCGTGTACGGCATCATCACGACGCGCGGCCTGATGGCTGCGGATGCCGGCACGGCACGCATGCAGGAAATTTCCGCCGCCGTGCGCGAAGGCGCGCAGGCCTATCTGAAGCGCCAGTACACGACCATCGGCATCGTCGGCATCGTGATCTTCCTGATCGCCTTCTGGCTGCTGGGCTGGGAATCGGCGGTAGGCTTCGCCATCGGCGCCATCCTCTCGGGCGTCGCCGGCTTCATCGGCATGAACGTCTCGGTGCGCGCCAACGTGCGCGTGGCGCAGGCGGCCACCAAGTCGCTGGCCGGCGGCCTTGACCTCGCCTTCAAGTCTGGCGCGGTGACGGGCCTTCTCGTGGCGGGCCTCGGCCTTCTGGGCATCACCCTCTATTTCATGTTTCTCGTGTACGGGCTGAAGCTCGAGCCTTCGAGCCGCGCGGTGATCAACGCGCTGGTCGCCACCTCCTTCGGCGCTTCGCTGATCTCGATCTTCGCGCGTCTTGGCGGCGGCATCTTCACCAAGGGCGCCGACGTGGGCGGCGACATGGTGGGCAAGGTTGAAGCGGGCATTCCCGAAGACGATCCGAGGAACCCCGCCACCATCGCCGACAACGTGGGCGACAACGTGGGTGACTGCGCCGGCATGGCCGCCGACCTGTTTGAAACCTATGTGGTGACGACCGTCGCCACCATGGTGCTGGCGGCGATCTCCCTGGCGACGCCCGAACTCAAGCTGGCCGGCATGATCCTGCCGCTGGCGATCGGCGGCGCCTGTGTGGTGACCTCGATCATCGGCACCTATTTTGTGAAGCTGGGCGCCTCGAACAACATCATGGGCGCGCTCTACAAGGGCGTGATTGCCACCGGCATCCTGTCGCTGATTGTGCTCTATCCGCTGATGTCCTATGCCTTCGGCGGCATGAACGTCGATCTCGGCGGCTTCACGCCGATGAGTCTGTTCTGGTGCGGCGTGGTGGGCCTTGTCATCACCGCCCTCATCATCTGGATCACCGAATACTACACCGGCACCGGCAAGCGCCCGGTGAACTCGATCGCCGAGGCCTCGATCACCGGCCACGGCACCAACGTGATCCAGGGCCTCGCCGTCTCGATGGAAGCGACGGCACTTCCGGCCCTCGTCATCGTGGCGGGCATCATCATCACCTATTCGCTGGCGGGCCTGTTCGGCACGGCGGTGGCGGTGACGACCATGCTGGCGCTGGCGGGCTTCATCGTGGCGCTCGACGCCTTCGGCCCCGTCACCGACAATGCCGGCGGCATTGCCGAAATGGCGGGACTGCCCAAGGAAGTGCGCCACAACACCGACGCGCTGGACGCCGTGGGCAACACCACCAAGGCCGTGACCAAGGGCTATGCCATTGGCTCGGCGGGCCTGGGCGCGCTGGTGCTCTTCGCCGCCTATACGCAGGACTTGAAGACGTTCTTCCCCGAAACCCCGGTGAGTTTCGATCTCTCGAGCCCCTGGGTGGTGGTGGGCCTGCTGTTCGGCGGCTTGCTGCCCTACCTCTTCGGCGGCATGGCGATGACGGCCGTTGGCCGCGCCGCGCAGTCTGTCGTGGTGGAAGTGCGCCGCCAGTTCAAGGAAAACCCCGGCATCATGGCGGGCACCTCCAAGCCCGACTATGCACGCGCGGTTGACCTTCTCACCCGCTCGGCGATCAAGGAAATGATCATCCCCTCGCTGCTGCCGGTGCTGTCGCCGATCGTCGTCTATTATGTCATCAAGGCGATTGCCGGCCAGGCGCAGGCCTTCTCGGCGGTGGGCGCCATGCTGATGGGCGTGATCGTGACGGGCGTGTTCGTCGCCATCTCCATGACGGCGGGCGGCGGCGCCTGGGACAATGCGAAGAAGTCCTTCGAGGACGGCTTCGTGGACTCCAAGGGCGTCAAGCACTTCAAGGGCTCCGACGCCCACAAAGCGAGCGTGACCGGCGACACCGTCGGCGATCCCTATAAGGACACGGCGGGCCCCGCGGTGAACCCGATGATCAAGATCACCAACATTGTGGCGCTGCTGCTCCTCGCGGTGCTGGCGGGACACTGATCGCCAGCCAACGGACGAAAATGAAGCCGGAGCAAAAAGCTCCGGCTTTTTTTATAGAGGGAGATTGAAAATGCCAAAGTCCGACATCACGCCTCTCGGATCGGCTTTTTTGCGCGCTCTATCCTCGGATAAGAGAATGCCTCCCTACATGGCCGCCAACTCCCCTCGATGCCTCGTGACGTTTCCGGCCATGAACCCTGAAACAGGCCCGGTGATCGTTGATGATGACGAGGAGGAGTTGACGATTTTCTTCGGCAGCATCACCCACATTCACGTGGGCAACGACGATGAAGGGATAGCTGCGGATGAAAGAATAAGGAGGATCGTGGCGCGCGCGACAGATACGCTCGCCGATTTTTTCGAGGGCCGCACGGAGGTTTGCCAGAGATCTTGGGGAGGTAGCTACGTTCCGAAAGGAACAGGTAAAGGAAAAATCTTCCGCTGGTCTGGCCCTGCCGAAAAGTGAAACGCAGACTGGATGGCTGGGTCAAGCCCAGTCAAGGAGAGAAATGGTGCGATCCCATTTCAGCGAGGTTATTTCCTATCGCTGTCTGGCGGCTGCTTCAGCTCGTAACGATCCAACAGGATTCCTTTTAGGCCCTCCTCAATAAGTTCATCCAGAGATCGCTTTTCCTTCGCAGCAATTGCTCGCGCTTCAGCGAGAAGCTCGTCAGGGATGTCCAATGTCAGGTCCATGATCAAAGACTATCACAAACTGCCAACTTTGCACTGCCCTCAATTAAACCACGCCGCATAGCCGAAGAAATTTCCTTCAAACAGGCCCATGATGCGGTTCCAGTCGCTGCTTGAGGCGATGGGGCCGGTTTCGAGATAGGGGATCGCGGCATAGCCTTGCGCCCACAGGATGGGATCGAAGGTCTGGGGCTCAAGGAATACGCGGCGCAGGTTGATACCCTTCTCGAAACGCCAGTGCGGCAGCAGCACTTTGCCCTGTAGCATGCCATCGAAGGAATTGAGGAAGGCCATCCATGCGGTGACGGTTTCCTGCGTGACGGGAATGCCGAGCACGCCGTTCTTCTGCCGGGGCGAGGGGATCCATTCCGCATCATCGTCGGTTTCGGAGAGGATGAAGCTCCAGCTTTCACGGCTCATCGCCACCACAGTTTCCAGATGCGCGAGCGAGGCTTTCATGCGCTCGGGCTCCGTCACCGGCCAGTGGGCGAGATGGATGAACGTGATGAGGTCTGCGAAGGTGCCGTCATCGAAGCCCGAATATTGGAACGGCCGCTCATATTCGTTCACCACCGCCCCCGGCAGGCCCGCATTGGGGAACAGCATGTGGAAGGTGACGTCGAAGCTCTCGTGCCAATCATGCGCAAGCTGGAAATCGAGAATGGCGCTGAGCAGGTTTGCATAGCCGCGCAGCCACGAGGCATCACCCCGGTCGAACTTGATGACGAACTGCGCGGCCTGTTCCGGCTGGATCATGTTGCCGCCCAGCGTGGCGTCGAACACCTTCCACAGCGTCTCCGATTCATCGGCCTTGCCGTCGCCATTGAGATCAAGCCGCACAAGGCCGATGGCGATCGGAAGCGTTACCTCCGTCTTGCCCATTTTTGACAGCGTAGCGTCGGCAGTCTCGAAACCCTTGAGCGCGTCGCTGAAGATTGTTTGCATCTTCGCATAATCGAGGTGCTCGGGATGCGGATTGACGGGAACGGGGAAGCGGAAGAAGGGCATCACGCGCGAGACCTGCCGCGTGGGCGCGAGACCATAGCGGTACATGGATTGCGCCATCTGCTCCACCGTGCGCAGGAATTGCGTGGCGCCCAACGCGAAGCGCAGCTGATCATCAGAGGGAGAAACGGCAAGGCGCTGGGAGAGTTCATTCTCCAGCGGCTTTAACTCACCGGCGCGAAGCTTCTGATCCACCAGTTCTTCGGTGCTTTGGGCAGCCAGCGCCTCCGGCACAAACAGCAGAAAGGCTGCAAGAACGGCGGTGGCAAGGCGCATGACGGGCATCTGATCCTCCGGGTTGCGGGAGGCAGCATATCCTCAAGCGGGCGGGGCCACCACCTTCCTGTAAATATGCCAGGTCGTGTGTCCGAGCAGCGGAAACACCACGATCAATCCCGCAAACAGCGACACCAGCGACAGGAACAGCAGGAAGCCGATGATGGCGCACCACAGCAGCATGGGCTTGGGGTTTTTCAGCACCGCCTTGACAGACGTGATCATCGCTGTGACGAAATCCACCTGACGGTCGTAGATGATGGGCAGCGACACCACCATGATTGAAAACACCGTGACCGCCAGCGCCGCACCAATGGCATTGCCGATGGCAAGGAATAGGAGCCCGCGAACACTCATCAGCACGTTAGTGAAGAGCGTATCGAACCTGATGTTCTGCATGCCCCAGAAGGCCACATAGATGGCGGCGGCAATGTCCAGCCAGATGATATAGGCGAAGGTCGACACCACCGTCATGATGCGCACCTGCGAACTGCCCGGCCCGAACAGGCAGGAGAGCAGGCCGCCCCATGTGACAGTCTGGCCTTTCTCAAGGCGGCGCGAAATATCGTAGAGGCCTGCCGCCGCGATGGGCGCCACCAGCGCAAAACCGGTGGCGAAAGGATAGGCATACGAGCCCCATTCCATGCGGATCATCAGGAACAGGATGAGCCAACCGAAGGCCGCGTAGAGCAGGCCGAAGGCGAGGCTTTTGGCTGGCGCCCCCTGCATGTCGCGGAGGCCTGATGCCATGGCGCGGAACACGTCCGAAACCGTGATCTTGACAATCTGCGGAGCCTTCGGCTGCGGCCGTTCGATGGTATCTGTGCCGCCGCTCATTTGCCGCGCCTCTTGGAAGGATGCAGCGACTTGCCGAGGATGCTTTCGTCGCGCCCGATCACATGGCTGGTCGAGCCGACGATCAGCGGATCGGGCGCCTTGATCAGGTGCCTGTCCTTGTTGGGGTAGGGAAGCGAGGAGAGGAAATGCATCATGCAATTGATGCGGGCGCGCTTCTTGTCGTCCGACTTGATGATCGTCCACGGCGCGTCGGCGGTGTCGGTGTAGAAGAACATCGCCTCCTTGGCTTCCGTATATTCGTCCCACTTGTCGAGCGAGGCCTTGTCTATGGGCGAAAGCTTCCACTGTTTCAGCGGGTCATGCTCACGCGACAGGAAGCGTTTGCGCTGTTCGTCTTTGGTGACGGAGAACCAGTATTTGAACAGGCGGATACCGGAACGCACCAGCATCTGTTCGATCTGCGGGCATTGGCGCATGAATTCGAGATAGTCATTGGCGGTGCAGAAGCCCATCACGCGCTCAACCCCGGCGCGATTGTACCAGGAGCGGTCGAAGAACACGAATTCGCCGCCCGACGGTAGGTTTTCGATGTAGCGCTGGAAGTACCATTGCGTGCGTTCACGCTCGGTGGGCTTTTCAAGCGCCACCACGCGGGCGCCGCGCGGATTGAGATGTTCCATGAAGCGCTTGATGGTGCCGCCCTTGCCGGCGGCATCGCGGCCCTCGAACAGCACGACGATTTTCTCGCCGGTTTCCTTCACCCAGCTCTGCGCTTTCAGAAGCTCAACCTGCAGCGCCGCCATTTCGGCCTCATAGGCCTGCGTGCGCATCTGGGTTTCATATGGATAGGCCCCGGTCTCGAAGGCCTTGCGAATGAATTCAGGATCATGCCGCATCTGCTGATGAGAGGGCTTCGGCGGCTTCGGGCGATCTTCATCGACGGGAGTCTTGTCGGACACAGGCGGAATCGCCGCCAGGCTGGCCGGAGTCTCCGCTGCCTGACCCATTGGCTGTACGCGCGGCGTTTCTTCGTCGATCATTCTCAGCCTCCTGTCTGCCGCCAGAGCGGCGCCCAAAAGGTCAGTCTGCGGCGAAGTGTCCGGTGCTGTCTTTGATTCCCGTCAATGCGGCCACCACCAGTGGCCGCCCACCACCACGCCGCGCGAGAACAGGCGCTGGCGTCCGGTCAAATGTTCACCCACCACGTCGACATAGTCGAACGCGCCGTCTTCCAGAGACAGCACGGTAGCATCGCCCACGCTGCCGGGCTTGAGGGAACCCAGTTCCGGGCGCTTGAGGGCGAAGGCGGCGCGCTCGGTCGACGCGCGGATCACTTCGTTCAGCGGCGTGCCCATGCAGAGGAATTTCGACAGGGTCGTGACCTGATCGAAGGCGGGGCCATTGATGCAGAGCGCATGAACGTCCGAGGAAATCGTATCGGGCATGAAGCCGTTGGCCAGCATGGCACGCGCCGTCTTGAAAGCAAAAGAGCCCATGCCATGGCCGATATCGAACAGCACGCCCTTCTTGCGCGCTGCCAGCACGGCCGGTTTGACGGTTCCCTGCGCCGTGCAGGGCGCATTGGGGAAGGGGCGGAACGCATGGGTGAGCACATCGCCCGGCCGCAGCATGCCGATTACTTCCTCATAGCTGGGCGGCGGATCGTCGATATGCGCCATGAGCGGCATGCCAACCTCTTCCGCCACCTGCAGCGCGATGTTGAGCGGCGCCGTTCCCTGATCGCCCGAGGCATGGGCGCCGACGCGCACCTTGATGCCGACGATCACATCGCGGTTGGCATCCGCCACCTCGGCCGCGGTAATGGGGTCCATCAGCCGCATGTCCTGGCTTTCGCCGATCATCACGCGATTGGAAAAGCCGTAAATCCCGGCGTGGCTGACATGCAGATAGGCAAGGATACGAACCTGGCTCTTTTCGATCACATGCTTGCGGAAGCCAGGAAAATTGCCGGGGCCTGCCGATCCCGTATCAATGGCCGTGGTGACGCCGCTGGTGCGGCAGAATTCTTCCGCATCAATGCCCAGCGACGTGCCGCCCCAGTAGACATGGGTGTGCAGATCGATGAGGCCGGGAGTCACAATTTTTCCCGAGACGTCGCGGACGTCCGAACCTGTAAGGCCCGGCCCGATTGCGGCCACCTTGCCGTTGGCAAAACCGACATCGGTGATGGCATCGATCCCTTGTGATGGATCGATCACCCGGCCGCCGCGCAAAACCGTATCGAGCATGTCAGAGCTTGCTGTTGAGGATTGGTCCGCCAGGGCCGGCCTTGGAGTTCAGCAGGCCCTTGAAGATGTTTTGCAGGATTGTCAGGTCATCGCCCACCACCGGCGTGGTGTTGGTATTAATGTCGATCACCCGGCCATCCGCCAGACCATATTGGCCGAAGCTCTGGACCTGGTCGTTCTTGTCGAAGCGCACCGCGATTACTTGCCGGTCGATTTCCTGCGGCGTGAGAAAGGCGCGGGCCTTCGTGGTGCTGGTGATGTAGTAATAGCTGTCGCCCTGGAATTTGACGCTGGCCGTTGTCGAAGGCGAGCCCAGCACAGCCTCGACCTGTGATTTCGGCATGCCGTTGGTAATCTGCTCGAATGCACCGGGTTTCGCCATATAACCCCTGTGTTCGATGTCTTCGGCACAACCTGCGAGAAGGGTTGCGCAAGCCCCCGCAAGCAGCCACATAGGGGCGCGCGTCAGGTGCAGGACTTTATGTGCAGGCAAGCGAATCCCCATGCATTGTTCCATGACCTTGTGCCTCAGCCGGGAAGGCTCAGCAAGCCGATGATCTTCCAGCGTTTGTTCCGCAAGGAAGCATCTCCAGCCCGCCGTCTCTATGCGCCAATTGTGGCTGCCGCGCGGCATCCTGTCTTCTACGCCGATTGGGGGGCGCCCGATACGGTGGATGGCCGGTTTGATCTGCTCGTCTTGCACCTCTATCTGGTCCTCGAACGACTAAAGGGAGGCAACGAGGAGCTGCGGCAGGCGCTGGTGGACGAGTTTTTCGCCGATATGGACCGCTCCCTGCGCGAAATGGGCGTGGGCGATCTGTCGGTGGGCAAAAAAGTGCGCAAGATGGCGGAGTCCGTCTATGGCCGTATCAATGCCTATGAAACGGCGCAGTCCGAAGGCCACGACGCTTTTGTTGCCGCGCTGGCGCGCAACGTATTTCCTGATGGAACTCCCGCCGGAGCTGCCGAAAGGCTGGCTGGCTATGCGGGACAGGTACAAATGGAATTGCAGGCCCAGTCCGTTGAAAGCCTGATGGCCGGAACGCTATCTATACCGGAGCCCCGTTCATGACCGGCCCGTCTCCCGAGTTTTCCCGTCCTCTCCGGGTTGACCGTGTGCCCAAGCTGGGCAGTACGGAAAAGATCGAGGCCGATCCGGCGGAACGGACCGCGCTCGCGAAGCGCCTGGAGATACCCGCCCTGCATGGCCTTAGCGCGAAATTGCGCGCCACCCCATGGCGGGGCGGGGGCCTTCAATTGGATGGTGCCGTGGAAGCTGATCTTGAACAGGTCTCGGTCGTCAGCCTCGAGCTGTTCCGGCACAGCGTGGCGTTTCCGGTGCTGCGCTATTTCCTGCCGCCGGGACGGGAAGCCGAAGCGGACGAAGAAGAGATCGATGTCATCGAAAATGGCATTGTGGACTTGGGCGAGGTGGTGGCTGAAGCCCTGGCGCTGGAGCTTGATCCCTATCCCCGAAGGCCCGGAGAGGCGTTTGACGACCAGCCTGCACCCGAAGTCGAGGAAAAGCCGCCATCACCCTTCGCCGCTCTGTCCCGCCTGCACCGCAAGGAATGAGGCGTTTTGAAATCGACTTTCCCGGTGCTATCCCCTAGTGAAGCCGGTGAAAGCGCCCGAGGGATTGAGTCTTTAAAATCTGCATGGCTGACACATTGACCATAGCGCTGGATGCCATGGGAGGCGACGCGGGCGCCGATATGGTGGTGCCGGGCGCGGCGCTTTCGGCCGAGCGCCATCCGGACATGAGGTTTCAGCTTTTCGGCGATCAGGCCCGGATTGCGCCGTTGCTCGACAAGCACCCGAAACTGAAAGAACGTGCCACCATCCGTCACTCCGATGTCTTCGTGGCCATGGATGCGAAACCCAGCCAGGCGCTCAGGCAGGGGCGCGGCAAGAGCAGCATGTGGCAGGCCATCGACGCGGTGAAGCTCGGCGATGCCAATTGCGCCGTTTCAGCCGGAAACACGGGCGCGCTGATGGCCATGGCCCGGTTTGTGTTGAAAACCCTGCCCGGCATCGAGCGCCCCGCTATCGCGGCGATCTGGCCGACACTGCGCAGTGAAAGCATCGTGCTGGATGTTGGCGCGACCATCGGTGCCGATGCGCAGCAGCTGGTTGAATTCGCCATCATGGGCGAGGCCATGGCGCGCTGCCTGTTCGGAGTGGAAAAGCCCACGGTTGGCCTTCTCAATATCGGCGTGGAAGAAATCAAGGGCGTCGAGCAGGTGAAGGAGGCCGCACAGCTTTTGCGCAATCTCAACCTGCCGCTGGAGTATGTGGGTTTCGTCGAGGGTGACGATATCGGCAAGGGCACCGTGGACGTGGTGGTGACGGAAGGCTTCACCGGCAACATCGCGCTGAAGACGGCGGAGGGCACGGCGAAACAGCTTGCCGCTTATCTCAAGCTGTCGCTCACCCGCACACTCCTGTCGAAGATCGGCGCGGTTTTGGCCTTTGACGCATTCCGCGCGTTGCGTGACCGCATGGATCCGCGCAAGCACAATGGCGGCGTGTTTCTCGGGCTCAACGGCGTGGTGGTAAAGAGCCACGGCGGCACCGACGCCCTGGGATTTGCCACCGCCATCGATGTTGCCATCGAGATGGTCCGCAACGACCTCGTGAATAAGATCAAGACGGACATGGCCGGGTTGGGCCACGCAAATGCCGCCATCGAAGCGGATGCCCTGCCGGCCGGTTGAATGGGAGTTTGAGTTTCAGCATGCGCCGCAGTTTGATTCTTGGCGTCGGATCGGCATTGCCCGAACGGGTGATGACCAACGAGGATATCAGCAAGATCGTCGATACAACGGATGACTGGATCGTCGAACGCACCGGTATCCGCCAGCGCCGTATCGCCTGTGAAGGCGAAACGACGCGGAGCCTAGGGGCCGCTGCGGCACGTGCTGCGCTGGCGCATGCAAGCGTTGATGCCGCCGAGGTTGATCTGGTGATCGTCGCCACCTCCACGCCCGACCGCACCTTTCCCGCGACCGCCACGCAGATACAATCTGACCTGGGGATTACCCGAGGCGCTGCCTTCGACGTGCAGGCCGTCTGCTCGGGCTTCGTCTATGCGCTGACCACCGCCGATGCCCTGATGCGGGCGGGGCAATCGAATTGCGCGCTGGTGATCGGCTCTGAAACCTTCTCGCGCATTCTCGACTGGAATGACCGGGGCACCTGCGTGCTGTTCGGCGATGGCGCCGGTGCCGTCGTCCTGAAAGCGGGGGAGGGGAAGGGAACGGTCGCTGATCGCGGCATTCTGGCAAGCCGCATCCGTGCCGATGGTCGCTATGCCGACAAGCTCTATGTTGATGGCGGCCCGTCCACCACCGGCACGGTCGGCCATCTCCGCATGGAGGGCCGGGAAGTGTTCAAGCACGCCGTGACCAATATTTCTTCCGTGATGGAAGAAACGATTGAAGCATCGGGTCTCAAGCCCTCTGAAATTGACTGGTTCGTGCCGCACCAGGCGAACCGCCGCATTCTCGAAGGCACGGCGAAGAAGCTGGGCATTTCCGAAGACAAGATCGTCATCACGCTCGACCGCCACGGAAATACCTCCGCAGCCTCCGTTCCGCTGGCGCTGGACGCGGCGTGGAAGGATGGCCGCATCAAGCCGGGCCAGCTGGTGCTGATGGAGGCCATGGGCGGCGGCTTCACCTGGGGCGCAGTTTTGGCACGGCTCTGAGCCTCTGCGTCTAAGCCCTTGAGTTCCCGCTATTTTCTATTGACCTCCCCAGAGAGCCGGAATAGCTTTGGGCAAAATTGTGGTGGGGAGTTCTGGGAATGACGGGGAAAACGCTGACCCGCGCCGATCTGAGCGAGGCTGTCCACCGGCAGATTGGCCTGTCGCGCAGTGAATCGGCGGATCTTGTGAAGGCCGTTCTCGATCTCATGTCGGATACGCTCGTCGACGGTCATTCCGTCAAGCTCTCGTCATTCGGCACCTTCATGGTGCGCTCCAAGAATGGCCGCGTGGGCCGCAATCCGAAAACCGGGGAAGAAGTGCCGATTACACCCCGCCGCGTCTTGGTGTTCCGTCCGAGTCAGGTCATGAAGAACGTCATCAACGGGCTTGAGCCCGGAGACAGTGAAGACTGAGTCTCTCAGCCATCCACCGAGGACTGCCATGGACAAGGCCCCGGATGCTTTCCGGACCATCAGCGAAGCCGCCGAGGAACTGAATGTTCCCCAGCATGTGCTGCGCTTCTGGGAAACCCGCTTCACCCAGATCAAGCCAATGAAGCGGGCAGGCGGCCGGCGTTATTATCGCCCCGCCGATGTGGAGTTGCTGAAAGGCATTCGCGGCCTGCTCTACGCCGAGGGCTATACCATCCGCGGCGTGCAGAAGATTTTGAAGGAAGATGGCGTAGCCTATGTGGCCGCCGTCGGACGGGGCGAAATCGTCGCCCGCAAGCGCGATGGCGAGATGGAGGGCGCCCCTCCGCCCGGCATGGCGAAGGCAGCGCCCCGCCTTGGGAAGCCCGCCCCTGGCAAGGCGCCGCTGGCGCGCGAACCTGTGGCGCCGCCGCCCCGCCTGAGCACGAGCCACGTTGACAATCTCAAGGCTGCCCTGCGCGACCTGGGCGACGCCCGCAAGCTGCTCGACCCCGCTGCGCGCTAGCCGCAACAGAAATTAAAGACGCTTCGCCTACAAATTCCGGAAAGACCATTCCGGAAAGTAGTGCCCATGCCGCTGTGGCGGATGATCCTGACGGCCATCAATCTTGTCGGCGTGCGCTTCGGCGGCGCGGGGATTGGCCTTGTCAGCCAGATTCTGCTGGCCCGCCTGCTGCCGCAGGCGGATGTGGGCGTGGTGTTCCTCGGCATGAGCGCCGCCGCCGTTTTGAGCCAGATCGTGACGGTGGGCTATCCGCCGCTCGCCATGACATGGTTGCCAAGATATTACGCGCTGGGCCGCGGCAATCTCGTCCATGCCTTTCACGCTGCCTTCTGGCGCGACTGGTTCTGGATGTCGCTGGCCTGCGCCGCCGTCGTGGCGGGCGTCTGGTATGCAGCGCCGATTGATTCCGGCCTCAAAACCGCACTAGTGTTCGGATTGCTCTCGGCACCCGCCTCGAGCCTGATCCGCATCAACAGCGCCACCGCCAATTCGCTGCGCCGCTTCTCCCTCTCCTATGTGCCGGATTTCATTTACCGGCCCGGGCTGCTGCTTCTGTATCTGGGAGCTTCATGGTTTTTCCATTGGCCGCTCACCGTGCAGAGCGTGCTGTGGGCCTTCGTGATCGGCAACTCGATCATCGCATTGGCGCAGGCGTGGATCATCGGCGGCAAGGGGGCCATCCCGCCGCCCTTCCGGACAGTGCGGCATAATCTGGCGCCGGTTTTGAGGAGCCGTGCGGCGGCGCTGATCATCGTCGCCGCCGTCTCGGCTTCCTTTGCGGACCTCGTGAACATCATCGGTGGCCTGTTCCTGAAGCCGGATGATGTGGCCGTGCTGGGCGTTTGCATCAGGCTGGCGGCGCTGGTGGGCTTCATCACCCAGGCCACGCAGAATTTCATCCTGCCTGATCTTGCCCATGCCTTGATCAAAGGCAAGCCGGGCGAGGTGCGGGGGCTTCTGCTGCGCATCAATGTCATCGCCATGGCGGCAATCGGGGCTTGCATTCTGGGGGCCATCGTTGCGGGGCCCTTTGCGCTCAAGGTGTTCGGCCCGCAATATGTGGCAGGCCACTGGCCGCTGGTGATCTTCATGGTGAGCCAGGGCCTCAGGGCGGCGAGCGGCATGAATCAGCATCTTCTGTCGATCAGGGGCTATCAGGCCCGTACGGCGACTGCCTGCGTGTTTGCGCTGGCGGCGCTGGCGGCAGCGGCGGCACTGCTCTGTCCGCACTACGGCGTTCTCGGCATGGCCATGGCTGTGGTGATCTCAGATGTGGTTTGGGCCGTGCTTCTCGCGCATCAAGCGCAGAAATTCACTGGCCGCCGGGGCGATCTGCTGGGCCTGCTGCGGGCACCCGCCTGATCCTCGAAACAGGGCTTTCGCTTTTCAGAAAGGGGTGCTAGACGCTCCCCCGTGTCGGAGCGTAGCGCAGCCCGGTAGCGCACTATTCTGGGGGGATAGGGGTCGCTGGTTCGAATCCAGTCGCTCCGACCACCCTTCGCCGAGGCTTCGGGTGGCTGCCGCCACCACCGGATCGAAGCCGCGGCGAAGGGTGTCGCCCGTAGCTCTATGGGAGCGAAGGGGGACGGCACATGTTTTATGTTTATCTGCTCCGCAGCCTCAGCGCGCCCAAGCAGACATACATAGGGTTTACCGCCGAATTGAAGCGCCGCATCGCGGAACACAATTCGGGCCAATCCTCGCACACCAGCAAATTCATGCCTTGGGAACTCGTCACTTATCACGCCTTTTTGGATGAGGCGGCAGCGCGAAAGTTCGAGGCTTATCTCAAGTCTGGCTCTGGACAGGCCTTCGCGAAACGTCACTTTTGGTAAAAGCCAGGCCCGCTACGTCTTATAGCTGCCGATGCCTTCGCCCAGGAACCTGTTGTTCTCTTCCCTGATTTTCGCCGCCGCATCGTCGTAGAGAAACGGCAGGAACGCGTAGCGCCGCCCATGCGTGACTTTCGAAACGGCATGCAGCAGTGAACATGAGAAGACGATCGCGCCGCCCGCCGGCGCCTTGAAGCTGCGCGGGCCATATTCCGGGAAACTCACCTCGCCGCCATCAAAATCATCGTTGAGATTGATCGACACCGCGAAGCGCCGGTGCGCGGTGCCTGATGTGGTGTTGTCGCGGTGGGCGTTGAAATGGGCTTCGTCCTCCGCCGCGTAGCAGGCGACGATGTAGCGTTCCATGCGGGTGACGTGAAACTGGTGGACCTTGGCGATTTCCGGCACCACCCGGCGATGGATGCGATGCCGCGTATCCGCCATCACATCTTCCTCGATGATGTCATAGTCCTTGCGGCGCTTGTGGGCGTGATCGTTCACCTTCACGGTCTTTCCATCCACCTCGCGCACGAAGCCCGATTCGATGCCGCCGTGTTTTTCGTAAAGCCCGATGAGCTTCCGGCAAAACTCTGGCTCGAATACATTGGGCAGCACCAGGATGGGCGCCTGCAATTCGATGCCGGCGAAACGCTGCGGCGGCGGCAGCGATTTCACATAGGAAAGCACCGTTTCAACGCTGCTTGAGGCAAACTCGAAGACTTTCAGAACCCGCAAGGTGGGATCGAGGATGACCCAGATGGGCCGCACGCTCGCCTTGCCGCCTTGTTGCGCATCGACTGGAAGCGCACCGAACAACTGCCCTGCAGTACCGTCGAAATCGAGAAAGAACCGGATGCCGGGAATACGCTCGGCAAGGCGTGCTTCGTCACCCACATCGTTGCTGATGCCGAAGAAACTGGCCTTCACATCGTCGAAGGAGGGATCGGCTGCGACGGCCTTGAAGATCGCCTGTGTCTGTGGCGCGCTGGCGCTGCCGAAGAAACACAGCACTGCATAGCGTCCACCGATGCTGTCGAAATTGAACTTGGGATTGCTCAGCGTCCGCTGCTTGAACCAGGGCGCCGGGTCGCCAGCCGTGAGATTGCGATATTTTGCCATGTCAGGAACCGCTCACCGAGATCGTCAGACAGTTGCCATAGTCTTTTGCCTGCGCATGCGGATCGCATAGGCCGAGCTTGCCGCGAACAATCCCCATTGCAGGCCCATCAGCCAGTAGAAATGCCGCCAATGATCGGTGTCGATCTGGACACCTTGCAGGATGGTCGTCAAGAGCGGAAAAAACACCACGATCGAATAATGCTGCCACGGAGTGCGGATCAGCATGGTGCGGAAGCCAATGGCGATGGTCGTGGTCGTCATCATCAGATAGGTGATGCCGCCCAGCCAGCCATAGCTCGCAAAGGCATTGAGAAAGACATTGTGAGGATCCTGCCCGAAGATTTTGCGGAACAGGGTGGGGCCGAACCCCTGCGGCGACACCAGCAGATACTGGATGGAATTAGCCTGGATGCCAAAACGGCCATGCTCGCCCGCGTCGTATTTTTTCTCCAGCGTCAGGCGGTCAAGAAACAGGCTGCGCACGGATTCGATGGACAACAGGGCAACCAGCAGCAAGGCGACAATGCCTGCTCCCAGCACCGACAGGAAGATGATGCGGCTGCGCAAGGGCGCAGACGGCGTGAGTGAGAATGTAAACACGATCATCAGCAGCGTGGACGCGGTGAAGCTGATCCATGCGCCGCGCGAGAAGGCGAGGAACAGGGCCGCCATGATGACCAGAAGGGCGGCTGCGCGGATGAGTGCGAAACGCTGCCCGCCCAGCATGAAGCTTTGCACCAGCAGCAGCCCCGGAAAGATGAGATAGGTTGATATGACGTTCGGATCCTTGAATGTGCCTTGCACGCGCTGCAGCGGCGACATGGTGGCCGCCCAGCCATGAAAGTTGAAATAACCCATCAATCCGATGATGGAAGCGATCACAGCCCCTACCACATAGCCATTGGTGAATATCTTCATGCGGCGCAGCGGGTCTTCCGCCACGAAACATGCAAAGAACACACCCGACACCGCCATATAGGTGGAGGTAATGACGAACATGCCGGCCTTACCTTCGTTCGAGACCTCGAGGAAGGAGATAAAGCCACCCATGTTATAGATGAGCAAAAAGAAGAACAGCGGCGCCACTAGGACGGGAAAGCTCAGTCCCGTCGCCGCGTAAAGCACTAGCGCGATTATGAACAGCAGGTCGCAGGGCGCCGGTTCAATCACCACGAAGAAGCTCGACGCCATCATGATCCAAACGGCGAAGGCCCGCACGTGCTCCATGGAAATGCCGAGCAGCGTGACGGGCCTGTGCGTTGGGGTGAAGGCGTCAGCCGTCAATATGCGCTCTCCGTATTCAACAGCGAGATGGGCGTTCTCCAGAGAATGTAGAGGTCGAGTGCGATGGACCAGTTCTCGATGTAATAGAGGTCGTGCTCGACGCGGCGCTGCAGCTTTTCCGTCGTGTCGGTTTCGCCACGCCAGCCATTCACCTGCGCCCAGCCGGTGATGCCGGGCTTCACGCGGTGGCGGGCGAAATAGCCATCCACGACGTCGTTATAAAGCTGGTCCGCCGCCTTGGCTTTGGTGGCATGGGGACGGGGCCCCACGAGCGAAAGCTGGCCCTTCAGAACGTTGAAAAGTTGCGGCAGCTCATCAAGCGACGTCTTGCGGATGAAGCGGCCCACGCGGGTGACGCGCGGATCGCCCTTGATGACGAGCTTCGACGCCGTTGCATCGCCCATCTCGTGATACATGGAGCGGAATTTGTAGACGCCGATCAGCTCATTGTTGAAGCCATAGCGCTTTTGGGTGAACAGGACAGGGCCCTTGCTGTCAAGCTTGATGGCCAGCGCCACGAGAGCCATGACCGGCGACAGCAGCACGAGCGCCGCAACGGCGATCACCTTGTCCTCGATGGTCTTGAGGATCGAGCCCCAGTCGCCCAGCGGCTTGTCGAAGACGTCGAGGAAGGGCACGTTGCCGATCCACGAATAGGCGCGCGGACGATAGTGCAGCTTCTGCGCATAGGCGGACAGGCGGATATCGACGGGGAGAACCCACAGTTTTTTCAGGATTTGCAGAAGCCGTTCTTCCGCCGCCAGAGGCAGCGTCACGATCAGCATGTCAATGCGCGCGCGGCGCACGAAATCGATCAGTTCGCTGACGTTGCCGAGCTTGGCCATGCCGTCGATGCTGGCGGGGGAGCGCTGATTGTCGCGGTCATCAAAAATTCCGACGACGGCGATGTCGGTGTCACGCGAGGCATCGAACGCGCCGATGAGGTCTGCCGCAGGCTTGCCGCCCCCCACTAGAACGGCGTGGCGATTCAACTGGCCATTGCGATTCCACCGCCGCACCAGAAATGCCGTGGCAACGCGGCTGATGATCAGCATGGCAAGCCCGCCCATGTACCAGACGCTGAGCCAGGCGCGGGAATAGCTGTCTCCCGCCTTGCTCAGGAACACGGCAGTGATGATGACCGCAAACAGCAGGGTCCACGCCGCCGAAAGGCGCGTGACATGGGCCGCGGGCCTCAGCAGCGACTGGATGGAATAAAGCCCGAAGACATTGGCCAGCGCCGGAAGCGCCACGGCGGCGGCAATCATCAGCAGCACATAATGGCTGTCGGCCGACAACGGCGACAGCGTTGGATTGGTCCACGCGATGCCGAGGCCGGTCAATCCAACGAGCAGCCCTTCCACGGAGCGGACGATGCTGGAAATGACGCGCGTCGAGATAAAGGGAGCAGGCGGAAGCTCGGCGATCGTGCGTTCACGGAGCGTTTCGCTCTCAACGGCAGGCACCGGCATGATGCGGGCCAGAACGTCGGAGGGAGCTACGCGGGCGAGATTGTCGTGATTCATGCGCATGATAAAGGCTGTTCCGTAGCGGGACTCAAGTTGGCAGTCGGCGCTCTTAGGAGCAAACGCCTTGCCGCACTCGGAACCGCTAATTTTATGGGAGGAATTCGGTTAAGAGGGAGTTAACCGGTCGCTCCGGAACGGATCAGGAGATGGCCGCGCGATAGAGCGCCAGTACGCCGTTCACCATGTCTCCGGCGCTGAAGTGCTGCTTGACGCGGAGACGCTGGATGGCGGCAGCGGTTTGCGCCGCGGCCGGATTGTTCAGCAGGCTGAGGAGCCGGTCCGCCAGCGCCTGCGGATTGTCAGGCGGAACCAGCATGTCAGAGCCGAGGATTTCGGGAATGCCGCCAACGCCCGACGCCACAAGGGGCTTTCCCGCCGCACAGGCTTCGAGCACCACATAGGGAAAGCTCTCGGCGCGCGACGGCATCACCACGAGATTGCCGCGCGAGAAGGCTTCGGCAGCTGGCATGCGCCCGGCGAAGACAACTTTATCATTGAGTTCCAAAGCCTTGGATTGGGTCTTGAATTTTTCGAGATCAGGCCCGTCACCCACCATGAGCGCCGTCGTGGGCCTTGCCCGGTTACAGATCGAGACGGCTTCAATGAGCGTGTCGACGCCCTTGATCATCCGCATGTCGCCGATGAACAGCAAGTCCGATGCATCGTCCGCAAGCGGAAAATCGGCAAATTCCTCCGGCCACAAACCATTGTGGATCACGGCATTGAGCTTTTTGCCGATGCCGATCTTGGCCACGAAGGTGTCTTTCTCATATTGGCAAACAAAATGAAGGGCCGTGCCGATCAGGGTCAGGGCCTTTTCCGCCGAGAGAAAGGCAACGCCCGATGGGCTGGCCCAGGAATAATGCAGGCTGCCGCCATGTGCGGTGTAGACGGAGGGAATGCCAAGCCGCCAGGCGGCGATGCGGCCGTAAAGACCGCCCTTTGCCCCATGGCAGTGAATAATGTCCGGCTTGAGAACCTTCGCTTGAGCCATGACCGCCTTCGCGCCGGAAAGATCGCCGAGACCCGGGAGGCGTGAGATCGGGATGCGGATGATGCCAAGCGAACAATGAGGTGCGATGCTGTCCAGCAGTGCTGTTGCCGTGATGCCGCCGGTTGTTGAATCGCAGATCACGCCAACCTCATGGCCTTCCGCGCATTGGCCGCGCGTGAGGTCGCGCACATGGCGGAAGAGGCCGCCGACCGGAGTGCGGAAGACATGAAGTATCCGCATCGCCGCCTCAGAACCAGCGTTCGCGCACGTAGATAATATCGCCGGGATAAATCTGCGTCGTGACCGGCACCTTGAACGTGCCCGTGCCGGTGGCGTTCTTCCGCGTCACGAGCACCATGTCATGGTCCGCGCGGGGGCTGTAGCCCCCAGCGATCGCGATGGCGTTCTGCACAGTGATGCCCGGCTGATAGGCAAAGCTGCCGGAAGTCGTGACTTCGCCGAGAATGTAGAAGGGGCGAAGCGTCGTCACCTGCACGGAAACCTGCGGATCACGCAGGTAGCCCGCGCGCAGGCGTTGGGTGATGAGCTTTTCGATTTGTGGCGTCGTCATGCCGGCCACGCTCACCGACTGGACATAGGGCATGGAAATGTCGCCCGAGCCATCGACCAGATAATCGGCGGTGAGATCAGCCTCGCCGGCCACCCGGACTGTCAGCTTGTCGCCCGATCCGACGCGGTATCCGGAGGAGTATTCGTAGGCCGCCTCTTTGCCCTTCGTGCCGAAGGGATCGACTGGGCCGGCCTTGTTGCGGGCCGGGAGCTGCGAAACGCTGGAAACGGCGCCTTCTTCAACCGTGCCATCCACTGTCAATCCCGTGCCGCCCGGAGATGAAGAGGGGCGCATATCATCCCAGCCCTGCGAGCAGCCTGCCAGCGGGAGTATAAAAATGAGGGTGGCAAGAAAACGCATACGCACGATGGGCAAATCCAGGAAAAGGTGAGGCGGCAGCAGGGCCGTTGGCCGGAGAATATGTGCGTATGGTTAGCAACAGCTTAAGCATGCGAACCGAAATGCGCGGGCGGATATTGATCCGTTAACAGATTGGTTACCATGCCAAAGGCATTTTGCCCTCAAACCCATCGTCCAGCGCGCCGCTTGAAAGTGTCATGAGTTTGAACCAGGAACCTGCCGGGGCCATCAACCCCGCGATCAATATCATGGACGTGTTGCGTGGCGTGGCGCGGCGCAAGATGATGATCAGCGTCCTGGCGCTCTCCGCCTTCGCCGGTGGCTTCGCATTGGTAAACTATCTCAAGCCCAGCTACTCCACCGAATCCCAAGTGCTGATCGGCACGCTCGAAACGCCCTTCGACAAGGTACAGCCCAATGACAATCAGGCCGCGCCCGGCGTCGATGACCGGGTGATCGAAAGCCAGATGGCGGTTCTGAAATCAGACGATCTCGGGCGCCGTGTCGTGGCCGCTCTTGATCTTCAAAAGGATCCCGCGTTCAATCCACTGCTCAAGGGCCTCAGCTTCTTTCGCAAGCTCAGGATCAATACGGGGTTTGCCGACGATCCGCGCCTGAAGTCGCCAGAAGAATTGGCGCTCGATATCTATGACGACGGACTTTCGGTGTATCAGCAGCCGAACTCCAATGTCATCTCCATCAAATATACGGCGGGCAGTGGCGCCACGGCAGCCAAGGTGGCGAACACGCTGGCGGAAGTCTATGTGATGGCAACGCGGGAAAGCCAGGCGCAGCCGACGGAGCGCGCGCGGGAGTGGCTGGCCCAGCAAATCGATGCGCTGCGCAAGAAGCTTGCAGATTCCGAACAGGCCGTGGAGGAATTCCGCTCCAAGGCCGGGTTGATCCAGGGCGCCACCACAACGCTTGGCGCTCAGGAGATTTCCGAACTCAACACGCAAATCACCGTGGCGCAAACGGCAAGTGCCGAAGCGCAGGCCAAGGCGCAATCGATTCGCGATCTCATGGCCAGCAAGGGCTCGGTGGACGGCTCCGCAGACGTTATGGCGTCGCCCGTCATCCAGCGCCTGAAGGAGCAGCGCGTCGACGCAACCCGCGCCATCTCCGAATTGTCTGCCACCTATCTCCCCAATCATCCAAAGATGATCGCGGCCCGCAGCCACCTGAGCGATATCGACAAGCAGATCCGCGCCGAGGCGCTGCGCGTGGTGTCGGGCCTCGATGATCAGGCACGCGTCGCGCAGGCGCGGGAGAAATCGCTGCGTGACAGCCTCGAGCAATTGAAAGGCAAGGAAACCACAGCAAGTTTCGACGACGTCAAGCTCAAGGCGCTGGAACGTGATGCCGCTGCCAACCGGGCACTGCTTGAAACCATGTTGAGCCGCTATGCGGAAGCAAGCACCCGGCAGGATGAGCAGGCGCAGCCGGGCTTTGCCCGCATCATCCAGACGGCCAGCGCCCCCACCTCGCCGTCATTTCCAAAGCGTGGCCCTCTGGTGGTTCTCATTACGATTGCCGGATTGGCGTTCGGATTGGGACTTGCTTTCCTGCTGGAACTCATGGCTGCAGCCGCCCGTTTGACGGAGCGGATGGCCGCGCAACCTGTTGCGCAAACTCCCGTTAGCGCACCGGCCTTGCCGCCGGCCGTTTTCTCGACCCCCGTTCCGCAACAGCAGCCCGAAATCCGGATCGCTCCGGAACACGCCGCGCCTGCGCCTCTCCCGCCGCTGGGTGTTTTTCCTGCTGCTGGTTCGACACCGGAAGAAACGCTACTTTCGGGCGCAGAGATCGAGGGGAGCGCGGCGGAAATCGCTGATTGGATCGGCGCGCTTGCGGGAAATCAGCGATTCCAGCGCATCACCGTGGCCACGATTGGGGCAGGTACAGGCGATGGCTCGGCCGCCGCTGTTGTGCTGGCGCGCACGCTGTCCTTGCGTGGCCGCCGCGTGGTGCTGGCCGATTTGTCTCGCGGTGGGTCATGGATCGAGCCGCTGTGTGGGCTGGCGCCGGGGCAGGGTATTGCCGATCTCATCACCGGCGCGGCCCCCTTCACCAAGGTTTTGGCGCGCGATCCCAAATCCGGCATGCATGTGTTGCGCTTTGGCGTAGACCGTTCTCCTGCGGCCACGGACCTACTGGACAGCCGGTTGCCCAATGTTTTGTCGGCGTTGGGCCAATCCTATGATGCTGTCGTCGTCTATGCGGGTGAATGGGGGGCTGTAATCGCGCCGCTGCTTGGCGTTACCGACGCAGCGATTATTCTCACATCGCCTGCGCGCTTTGCCGATTTCGGCAACGACGGTTCAGTCTCTAAACTCCAAGGGCCTTGCCGTTCGCCAGGTTCTCATTGGCGCACCGGCCACGCGCCATGATTATATGTCGGCTCCCAATCTTCACGCGGTGCCGGCTTAGCTCTTATCGGCAAAGTTGATTGCCTGCCGCGCAAGGCTTTTTTCATGCGTGCGTGCGTAAACTCGGCACGATTTCTGCTCAGCCACGCGCAAGATGATGCCCACACCATCCATTCTCAAAACCAGCCTTGATGTGCTGTATTATTCTGGTGCATCCCAGGCCCTTGGAAACATCCTCGGCGGGGAGGGTGCGATATTCATGCTCCATCACGTGCGGCCGGGCGGCCTGCGCGGGGGATTCGCGCCCAACAACGGCCTTGAGGTGACGCCCGAATTTCTGTCAGGCGTGCTTGATCTCGTGGCGTCGAAAGGGTTTGAATTTGTGAGCCTGGACGAGGCGGTGGCCCGCATCGGCGAGGATCGGCGTCGGACCAAGCCATTTGCCGCGCTCACCCTTGACGACGGCTATCGCGACAATCTGGTGCATGCACTGCCGGTATTCCGCCGCCATCACTGCCCGTTCACCATTTATGTCGCGCCCGCCATCGCGGACGGTATCTGTGAATTGTGGTGGAAGGGGTTAGAGGCGGTGATTGCCGGAACGCCGCATCTGATGGTGGAGATCAACGGCGAAACGATTGATCTGGACACCGCCACCGATCACCAGAAAAAACTGGCCTGGCAGCGCCTTTATTGGCCGGTGCGCAAGCTCGAGCAGCATGAACAGCGCCGGTGGATTCTCGATCTCTGCCTGAAGCAGGGTGTGAATCTCGAAGCCATCTGCCGCGCCGAAGCCATGGGCTGGGACGAACTGCGTGGGATTGCGAAGGACCCGCTCTGCACCATCGGAGCCCATACGATCAATCATTTCGCGGTGGCGGAACTGGATGAGGCAGAGGCGCTGCATGAAATGGTGGCGTCCGCCGATAGGATTGAGAAGGAACTGGGAAAACGTCCCTTCCACTTCGCTTATCCCTATGGAGACGAAGGCTCGGCGGCGGCGCGCGATTTCCGCCTTGCGGCACAGGCGGGTTTCCGCTCCGCCGTGACGACGCGAAAAGGCCTGATCCATTCCGGCCACAAGGATCATCTCATGGCCTTGCCTCGCGTATCATTGTCCGGTGAGTACCAGAAGCTTCGTTACGTGGATGTGCTCATGTCCGGCACGGCCTTCGCTTTGTTCAACGGATTTAGAAAAGTGAATGCGGCCTAGGGTGTTGGGTCCGGCTTCGCCATCCACAGGATGAGCAGCATCACCACCGGCACCCAGAGTAAGCCGGCGGAGATGTAGTAGGCGAGTTCGACGGCTATCCCGTTGCCGATGGCGTAGTTGCCGCCGATTGCCATGGCAACCAGCGCATAGATGATCATGAAGATCACCGTCACGATCATGCCGAAAAACTTGCGCGTGCGCTGCCTCATGGGGCCTTGAGCTAGCCGCTTGCAGCCGCGTCCGCAAGCCTCAACGCCTGCGGCGCTTCACCCCTTGCGGCGGTGGCGGAACCGCGCCTATCTCCGCCCCATGGAACAGCTCAATGCGAAGCAGGAAAGGGCATTGCCCGCCGTGCGCCTGTGGCTTTTTGCCGTGGCGCTGCTCATCTTCGCCATGGTCATCGTGGGCGGGGCCACGCGCCTCACCAACAGCGGTCTCTCGATCACCGAATGGAAGCCCTTGCTGGGCGCCATCCCGCCGCTGGACGAGGCGGATTGGCAACTCGCCTTCGACAAATACAAGCTGATCCCGCAGGCCCGTGAACTTAACAGCGCCATGACGCTGGAGGAATTCAAGTTCATCTTCTGGTGGGAATGGGCGCACCGCTTTCTCGGCCGCTTCATCGGCGTGGCTTTTGCCGTGCCGTTCCTGTTTTTCGCGGTCACCGGCCGCATTGCGAAGTCACAATGGCCGAAGTTGGTTGCCCTGTTTGTTCTGGGCGGCCTTCAGGGTGCGCTTGGCTGGTACATGGTGGCATCCGGCCTTGAGACGCGCGTGGATGTGAGCCAGTACCGGCTGGCCGCGCATCTGACTCTTGCCGCTGCGATCTATGCCGCGATGCTGTGGGTGGCGCTTGGGCTGGGCCGTGCGCGGCAAGAGCCTGCGTCAAGCGTTCAATGGGCTGCGCTGCTCCTGCCGTTTCTCGTGCTGCTTCAGATGGCGGCTGGCGGCTTCGTCGCGGGACTGGATGCCGGCCTCGCCTTCAACACCTGGCCATTGATGGATGGCACACTGGTGCCAAACGGCCTCTTTGTGATGACTCCGGCGTGGCGTAACTTTTTCGAGAATGCCATGACGGTGCAGTTCGATCACCGCCTGCTGGCCTATGGCATCACCCTCTATGCGCTGCTACTCGCTTTGGTGCAGCGCACGAAAACGGCGGCGCTGGTGGCCGCCGCCGTGCTGTTGCAGGTCTGCCTTGGCATCTGGACACTGCTGGCCCATGTGCCGCTGCATGTGGCCTTGACCCATCAGGGCGGAGCACTCGCAGTGCTTGCCGCCGCTGTGTGGAATCTTCACGCCACGCTTATGAGATCGCCTGCTCCAGATCGGCGATGATGTCGCCCACGTCTTCGATGCCGATCGACAGGCGCACCACATCGGGCGTGGCGCCCGCCAGCTTCAACTGCTCCGGCGAAAGCTGGCTGTGCGTCGTGGACGCCGGATGGATGATGAGCGAGCGCGCATCGCCGAGATTGGCGAGATGCGAAAACAGTTTCACCGATGAGACGGCCTTCACGCCTGCATCGTAGCCACCCTTGAGGCCGAAGGTGAACACCGAGCCGGCACCCTTGGGGCAGTATTTCTTTGCCAGCGCATGATACTTGTCGTCCGGCAGGCCGGCGTAGCTCACCCATGCCACGTTCGGATTGGTTTTCAGCCATTGCGCCACTTTAAGTGCATTGTCGCAGTGGCGCTGCATGCGCAGGCCAAGCGTTTCCATGCCGGTGAGAATGAGAAACGCGTTCATCGGCGCAATGGCGGGACCCAGATCGCGAAGCCCCAGCACGCGGGCGGCAATCGCGAAGGCGATGTTGCCGAACGTCTCATGCAGCTTGAGGCCGTGATAGGACCCATTGGGTTCCGAGAGCAGGGGGTAGCGCCCGCTTGCCGACCAGTCGAAATTGCCGCCGTCGACAATCACGCCGCCCATCGAGTTGCCGTGGCCGCCCATAAATTTGGTGAGCGAGTGAAGCACGATATTCGCGCCATGCTCGATGGGCTTGCACAGGTAAGGCGTGGCCAGAGTGTTGTCGACGATGAGCGGCACGCCCGCCGCGCGTGCAATCTTTGCCACGGCGCCGATATCGGTGATGATGCCGCCGGGATTGGCAATCGACTCGATGAAGATCGCCTTGGTCTTGGGCGACAAAGCCTTCTCGATGGACGCCGGATCGGTGGCGTCCGCCCACACCACATGCCAGCCGAAGGATTTGAACGATTGCGCGAACTGGTTGATCGATCCGCCGTAGAGCTGACGCGCCGCCACGAACTCATCGCCCGGCTGCATCATGGTGTGGAAGGCCAGCATCTGCGCGGCATGCCCTGAGGCAACGGCAAGCGCCGCGGAGCCTCCTTCGAGCGCCGCGACCTTCGATTCGAGCACCGCCTGGGTAGGATTCATGATGCGGGTGTAGATATTGCCAAAGGCACGCAACGCGAAAAGGTCTGCGGCGTGTTTTACGTCATCGAAGACATAGGCGGTGGTCTGGTAGATCGGCGTGATGCGCGCGCCGGTCGCAGGATCTGGCGATGCCCCGGCGTGCAGCGCCAGCGTGTCGAAACCGGGTTTCCTCTCGGCCATGTCGTTCTCCCATGTGAAACAGGGCGGGAACCTTACCCTGCCTTTGGGAGAGCGGCAATTGCGGGAAACTAAACGCTCACATCGGCCGCATGCGCGACAGGAGATTGTCCCGGTTGATGAATTGATGCTTCAGGGCGGCCAGCACATGCAACGCCAGAAGCGCGATGGCGATATTGGCGCCAAGCCCGTGCATCTGCCCGAACGGGATGTCGGTGGCGATAGTTGGGAGGTGAAACAGTCCGAAAGCCTCGGCATTCTGGACGCCCGGCCTTGAACCTGAAAACCGCGAGAGAGTAAGCCATCCGGTGAGCGGGAGACTAATCATCAGCACATAGAAAAACCCATGCAGGATGTGAGCGCCGAGGGTTTCGCAGCGTGCGGTGGAGGGGGGAAGGGGCGGCGGCGGATTCATGAAGCGCCATGCCAGCCGGAAAATGGACAGCGCGAAGATCGTGACACCGATGGTGATGTGGAGCGATGGGCCGAATGCGTCTTCCGAGCCGCGCGGAATCCGGATCAGGTCTTCGCCCCAGAACAGCATGTAGATCATCAAGGCGGCGATGATCCAGTGAAGGGCGATGGCCACAGTGGTGTAACGGTCTCTTTGCATCCTGTTCTCCGTTCTTGTGGAAGACGGGCGCCAGGCAAAATTCCGTCGCGCGTTCAGTCTTTCGGCGCGAGGCCCAAGCTCTGCACGCGGCCGCTGGGATGCAAGGTTTGCTTGCGCGAAGAGATGACGCTCGGACTGCCGCCCACCCAGGCCCATTCGCCGGAGAGCTTGCCATATTCCATCTTGGGGCAGCGGTTCATCACCACCTTGATGCCTGCCGCCTCTGCTCTTGCCGCAGCCTCGTCATTGCGAACGGTAAGCTGCATCCAGATTACCTTGGGCAACGGAGAAAGGGCCAGGGCTTCATCGGTGATGGCGCCAGCCGCTTCGGAGTTGCGGAAGATATCCACCATGTCGATGGGCTGCGGGATATGCTTGAGGCTTCCATAGACCGTGCGCCCGAGGATTTCCTTTCCCGCCAGGCCGGGATTGACGGGGATTACCTCGTAACCCTTGTCGAGCAGATATTTCATGACGAAATAGGACGGCCGTAATTCATTTGCCGACGCGCCAACCATGGCGATGGTTTTCACCGTACGCAGGATGTCGCGGATATAGGCTGAATCGTAATTGTCGTGGTTCATGGCAGTTTCAAATGGCCGTTGTCGTCAAACGGGAAATGGGGATTGTAAGCCACTTCTCAAAGATGTCCGTCTGGATCGGTAAAATATCCCGAATAGCCGCCCCAGAATACCTTTTCCGCCGGGTTGACGATTTTTGCACCTGCCTGTTGCGCCTGCTGCATGACAGCGTCGGTCTCTGCCTCGCTGGAGGTATTCCACGCCAGCGACATGCCGCGAAAACCTGGCGGATGATCTGCGGACAGATGCGCGTCTTCCGCCAGGGCGTCGTGGCCGAACAGCCCCAGCACGATGCCGTTCATGTCAAAGAAGCAAACGCCTTCCTGGCTTGCAGAAGATGCCGTGAGCCCGAGGCGTTCATAAAAATTGCGTGCCCGCTTGAGATCAGAAACACCGAGCGTGACGAGTGTCAGGCGGGGCGAGATCATCCATGCGTCCATTCGGGCGGGCGCTTGGCGATGAACGCGCCGATGCCTTCCGCGGCATCGCGTGTCATCATGTTCTCTGCCATCACCTGCGCCGTCATGGCATAGGCGTCGGCGAGCGGCAGGCCGAGCTGCGGATAGAACGCCCGCTTGCCGATGCCGATGGTGTGCGAGGATTTGGACGCCACTTTCGCGGCAAGCGCCGCCACGGCCCCTGGCAATTCGTTGGGTGACACGACCCTGTTGACGAGTCCGAAGCGCAACGCATCCGCAGCGGAAAACACATCGCCGGTGAGCAGCATTTCCATGGCCTGTTTGGGCGATACATTGCGCGACAAGGCAACCATGGGCGTGGAACAGAACAGGCCGATGTTGACGCCCGGCGTGCAGAAGCCTGCCGCATCGCTCGCCACCGCCAGATCGCAACTCGCCACAAGCTGGCAGCCGGCTGCGCTCGCAAGCCCCTGTACGGCAGCAATGACGGGGCGCGGATGATTGACGATACTCTGCATCAACCGCCCGCAGCGCGTGAAAAGTCCGGAGTAATAGGCCGCTCCCTTGTCCGCGTCGCTGCGGCGGGCGGTTAGCTCTTTCAGATTGTGCCCCGAACAGAAGGCAGGCCCCGTGGCAGCGAGCACGATCACCCGCGCATCCGGATCATTGCGCGCGCCGTCCAGCGCATCTTCGATGGCCGCCATCATGGCTTCGGACAGGGAATTGCGCGACGCAGGATCATTCAGCGTCAGTGTCAGCACGCCACCGCTGAGCGCGCGGTGAAGAAGCCCGCTCATTCTTCCTCGGAATCGAGCTGCTTCAGCTTTTCGGCGTAAGCCGGGTCTTTCATCAATTCTGCCATCACCTTCTTGTTGTTGTCAGAAGGGAGCGTGGCCTTGAGCGAAGCGATCATCCTGTCCTTGATGTCCTGGGCCAGCGTGTTGTCATTCTGGATTTCAACAATCTGGTCGTTCACATCTTGTGTCGGATCATCTGTCGCTGCTGTATAGGCGAATCCGACGGAGGTGATGGCGAGGTTCCAGTCATCGACATTGGCGAACCCGGCTGCCTTGATGTCCGCCTCGAATTCTTTGCCCTTCGGATCCTTATCGACGAAGTCCTGCAGATTGTCCGTGGTGTCGAGATCGGTGCCGGCATATTTCGTCTTCACCAGCACATAGACATCGAGCGCGCGCTTGGCGATGTCGAGCGTCAGTTCCATCGACTTGATGTCGGGAATCTCGCCGAGGTTCACCTGATCGTCGCCATTGTCTAAATCGTCACCCGGCTGCGCCACGTCGGGGCCCGTGGGCGTATCATCATCCGCGCCCGGTGTGGTGGTTCCGTCATCCGTGCCCTTGGTATCTGGAACAGGCGGCGTGGGCGCCGTTGTCGTTTGCGCGGTCTCGACTTCGGGAAGCAGGCGGGACTGGTCCTTGGCGGCCGCAGGCAAGGCCATGCACAGCGCCAGCGCAAAACCCAAGGTCAGACAGGACTGAAACACACGCATCATCGGCAAATTCCTTGGCCATCTAGAGTATGGGAGACCGCCCTGTCCCGAAAGTGCCAAAGGCACTATTCCACGTTCTGTTGCCTTCCTGCAACAAGCATGGGTATCATGATACCGCATATAAATTTCCTAATGTTTCAAGGGGTATTTCTTGACACGGCGGGCCGCAACGCATATTCACCCCGCCATCGACAGGGGCGCTGGATCGCAAATCCGGGGCCTCTTTCATGTCAACACCAACTCGAGACATTCACATGACGACCTATACGGCGAAAGCCAAGGACATCGTGAAGAACTGGGTGCTGATCGACGCCGAAGGACTGGTTGTGGGCCGTGCGGCCGCCATCATCGCCAACCGGCTGCGCGGCAAGCACAAGCCCACCTTCACGCCCCACATGGATTGCGGCGACAACATCATCGTGATCAACGCCGAAAAGGTTCTGCTCACCGGCCGCAAGCGCCAGCAGAAGACCTATTATTGGCACACCGGCTTTCCGGGCGGCATCAAGGAACGCAAGGCCGACAAGGTGCTTGAGGGCAAATTCCCCGAGCGCGTTCTCGAGCAGGCAGTGAAGCGCATGCTTCCCGGCGGCCCGCTGAAGAAGAAGCAGATGACGCATCTGCTGATGTACAAGGGCGCGGAGCATCCCCATCAGGCGCAGAACCCTGTGAAGCTCGACGTCAAGGCGATGAATCCCAAGAATGCGGCGAGGGGCTGAGGAACATGGCTGAACAAACGACACTCGCTGACCTCGGCAAGGCCATGGGCGTTGCTGCGGCGGCATCCGCTTCCGCGGCAGGCTCGGCGCCCGCCAAGCCGAAGCTCGACAACAAGGGCCGCGCCTATGCCACGGGCCGCCGCAAGGACGCCATCTCGCGCGTCTGGGTGAAGCGCGGCTCCGGCAAGATCACCGTCAACGGCAAGACCATCGAGGCCTATTTCGCCCGCCCGGTGCTGCGCATGCTGGTGCAGCAGCCGCTGGTAACCGCCAACCGCGCCACGCAGTTCGACATCGAATGCACGGTGGTGGGCGGTGGCCTCTCTGGCCAGGCAGGTGCTGTGCGCCACGGCCTTGCCCGCGCCATGACCTATTTCGAGCCGGACCTTCGTTCGGTACTGAAGAAGGCAGGCTTCCTCACCCGCGACAGCCGCGCGGTGGAGCGCAAGAAGTACGGCCGCGCCAAGGCCCGCCGTAGCTTCCAGTTCTCGAAGCGCTAAGCGCTTCCGGACGTGCAGTCTTACGATTTTGCACAGGGCCGCTTCCGGGCGGCCCTTTTGCTTGCCCGCCTGCGCGATGTGCTGGCGGTGGCCGTAGTGGCGCTGTTCATGTTTCCGCTCCTCTGGTGGGCGCTGACGTCGTTCAAGATCCCGGCGGATATTTTCAACAAGGACCATGAGGTCTGGGCCTTCACGCCGACGCTCGGCAACTATGCCATGCTGCTGCCGGCCGTGGGGCCGGACCAGATGAACGCGGCCAGCGCCTTCCGCGATTCCCTGCTGATCGCTTGCGGGGCGACGTTGATCTCGTTGATGACTGGCATTCCCGCCGCCTTTGGCCTGTCCCGCTATGCCTCGCGCCACAAGGCAAAGATGCTGGCGTCGATCCTGCTGTTCCGCTTCCTGCCGCCCATCGCGCTGATCGTGCCGGTGGTGCAACTCGCGCATCAGACCGGCCTGTTCGATACGAGGCTGGTGGTTATGCTGATGCATGCGCTGCTTAATCTCCCCGTAGCGGTGCTGATGATGAAATCCTTCTTCGACGATGTGCCGACCGAGATCGATGACGCTGCGAAGCTGGACGGGGCAGGCGGCATCGGAACGCTGTGGAAGATCGTGCTGCCCATGGTGAAGGGCGGCGTGGCGGCGACGGCGATCCTCTGCTTCATTTTCTCCTGGGCGGAATTCCTGATGGCGCTGTTCCTCACCGTCTCGTTCCGCACCCTGCCGGTGCAGTTGAGCATTCTCGCGATGGGCGGGTGGGGGCCGCTGGCGGCGATGGCGACGGCGACGCTCATTCCCTGTTTCGTCTTCATCCTGCTGGTGCAGAAGGGCCTGGTGCGCGGCCTGATGCTGGGGATGCAGAAATAGCCCCCCAAAAGGATAGGGCCCGGAGGGGCAATCCGGGCCCTTTTTGAGGGTCTGCGCCATACAGGGGGAGGGACGGTTCTGCAGACCCGCCGGAGTGCCGGTCTGTTCAGCGGCACTCCGTATCCTTGATCCTGATATGGGGAGGCATTTGCGGATTTCCAGTCACGGGATGCCACGGATGATCGCAAAAACGTGATCGCCTACTCGCCGCGGGTGCGCACATAGGAGCCCGGCGCATCCTCGATCGCCTTGAGCTTGCCTTCGCCCGGAACGGGGGCGGTGACCATGGGGCCGGATTTTGGCGCGATCCAGGCGAGCCAGTCCGGCCACCACGAGCCCGGATGCTCGGTGGCGCCCTTCAGCCAATCCTCGACGCTCGCGGCGGGCGCGTCATTCGTCCAGTACTGGTATTTGTTGGCGTCCGGCGGATTTACAACCCCCGCGATATGGCCAGAGCCCGAAACCACCAGCCGCGTCTCGCCGCCCATGAACTGGCCGACCCGGAAGACGGATTTGAGCGGCGCGATGTGATCCTCCCGCGCGGCAAGATTATAGACCGGCAGCTTCACCTTCTTGAGGTCGATCCGCACATTGTCGAGCACCATGCGGCCCTGCGACAGCTTGTTCGCGAGATAGCATTCGCGCAGGTAGAAGGAATGGACCCCCGCCGGCATGCGGGTGGAATCGGCGTTCCAGAAGAGCAGGTCGAAGGGCATCGGCTCCTTGCCGAGCATGTAGTTGTTGACGACATAGGACCAGATCAGATCGTTGGAGCGCAGCAGGTTAAAGGCATCCGCCATGCGCGTGCCGGGCAGATAGCCCTTGTCCGACATGCGGTCCTCGATCCATTTCACCTGCTCCTCATCGACATAGACGAGAAGATCGCCCGCCTTTTCGAAATCGACCTGGGTGGTGAAGAAGGTGGCTGAACTGACGCGGGTGTCGTTCTGTGCCGCCATGTAGCCGAGCGAGGCGGCGGTGAGCGTACCGCCGATGCAATAGCCGATGACGTTCACCTTTTCCGCACCCGTCGCATCCTGCGCCGCCTGGATGGCGGTGAGGAAGCCTTCGCGCATGTAGTCGGAGAAGCTCTTGCGGCCCTGCGCCTCGTCCGCATTGACCCATGAGACGACGAACACCGTGAGGCCCTGGTCCACCGCCCATTTGACGAAGGATTTTTTCGGGTTGAGGTCGAGGATATAGAACTTGTTGATCCACGGCGGGAAGATGACCAGCGGATAGGCGAAGGTTTTATCCGTGGACGGAGCATACTGGATCAGCTCGAAGGTCTCGTTGCGGAACACGACCTTGCCCGGCGTGGTGGCGATGTTGCGGCCGATCTCGAAGGCCTTCATGTCGGTCTGCTTGATGCGCAGCCGCCCGTCGGGCGTCTGCAGATCTTCCTCGAGATGCTTGAGGCCCTCGATCAGATTGGCGCCATTGGTGGCGAGCGTGGTGCGCAGAACCTCCGGATTGGTGACGGCGAAATTGGATGGCGAGAGCGCATTGGCGATTTGTTCCACATAGAAGCGCGCCTTCTGCCGCGTGTGCTCGTCTATGCCATCGGCATTGGCCACCATCTCCTGCGCCCAGTTGGCGGTGATGAGATAGGCCTGCTTCAGCCAGTCGAAGACGCTGTTCTCCTGCCAGTCCTTGTCCTTGAAGCGCTTGTCGTTGCGGGCAGGCTGGGCTACTGGCGGCATGATCTGCCCGAAGGCGCGCGACCATGCGTTCTGCCAGAGCTGGCCATAGCCGTTCCACAGCCGCATCTGCGCATCCATGAGCTTCTGCGGATCGGCCATGTAGGATTGCGCGACCGCCGAGAGCGTCTTGCTCACCTGCTCCATGGGGGTGATCTGCGTATCGGCTTCCTTGCGCGCCAGATCGGGCCGGTCAGCGACGATGCGCGCGATGGTGGCGGCGTGCTCGAACACCCGCGCCATGTTCTGCGCGAACTGCACGGGGTCCGCGAGCCTGAAATCGGTTGCCGGTGGTTTGGTCTGGTCGCTCATGCCCATCTCTTGCGGTGGCTTGCGGGCAGTTTAGGGGCGAACCGGCCTGAGGGGAAACGGGAAAGTGGAAGAGGGGAAACGGGCATGGCTCATCCTTTGCGGGAGCGGGCATTTGCCTCCCCGGAAAATCCCTGCCCGCCAGTGAAGACGGCAAGGGACGGCGCGGGCGCTGCCCGGCGCGTGTGTGCTGGTCCTTTTGGGACCAGCGGTGGTGCGCCTTGCAGCGCCCGCCTCCGGCAGGACTTCTTCGCGGTATCGGAGAACGCTTCGGCTCTGTCCGCCTGGGACTGCCTAGCTGCCTTGCGGCACGGGGATCGTTATTATCCCCGGGGTTCTCCGGCCGCCCCCGGGAGTGAAGGACACGTTATCCTTCACCCGCGAGCCTGCCATTCCACCCCATCCAGGCTCACCGTCATGAGCAGGACCCCATATGGGGCGGAACGGGAAGAGGCATAGGAATAAAATCAGGAAATGTCAAGGAGAGATTTCCGCCCTTCCCATCTGTCATCCCGGCGGAAAGTCGGGAACCAGACTTCCAACCAGAACGCCAGTGGCCAAGTCTGGGCTCCGGCTTACCGCCGGAGTGACAGGTGAGAGTTGGGGTGAAAAAGATCAAAGATGTCGGCACACGCCTTCTCCCGCAAAGGAGAAGGAAAACATCACTGTTTGGCGTGATACCTCACCCCCGGCACAGACGTGAAATGCGCGTCCGAGGTGTGAAACTCGGCATTGGTCACCAGCGCGGTGGCGTAGATGATGGCGTCGGTGGCGTGAAGGCCGTGCTGGCGCGATTCTTCGGCCGCGCGGATGGCGATGGTGGTATCGAGCGGCGTCACGAGGCCGGTCATCGTGAAGGCGAGCAGGCGTTCGGCGTCCGCTTCACCGCGCTCACGCAGGCTCCATTTGTAAAGCTCATACTGCACCAGCGACGGCACGATGAGGGTGGCGGGCGATTGAAAATCGCCATGGAACTGCTGGCCCAGCGTAGACCCGGTGAGCCATTCGATCCAGATCGACGTATCAATGAGCCGCATCAGACGCGGTCGGTACGGTCGCGGTAGTTGGAAGCGTCGGCGCCCTTGGCGCTTCCGGCCAGGTCGGATGCCTCGGGCACGGGCATGACCAGCACGCCGCGCCCCTTGGGGATGAACATGAAGCGCTGGCCCGCCTGCCAGCCCTCAGCCTCGCGCACCTCTTTGGGGATGGAAATCTGGAACTTGCTGGAAAGCTTGGCTGTGGCGGTCATGATCTTACCCGTTATAATCGATCAAACATAGTAAGAAATATACTTGAGCGCAAGCTCGCTCCGCCCCTTCCTTGCCTTGCCCGCCGCTTCCCGCCATAAGGAGCGCCATTCTGGGAGGGGACGATGGCGGACGGGCTGCGGTTGGGAATTGCGGGGTTGGGCACCGTGGGCGGCGGGGTGCTGGACATTCTCGGCAGCCACGGCGCGCTGGTGGCGGCGCGGGCTGGCAAAAAGATTGAAGTGACGGCCATAAGCGCCCGCAACCGCTCGAAAAAACGCGCCGTCGATGTCTCCCGCCTCGCCTGGTTTGAAGACCCTGTGGCGCTGGCCAGATCGCCGGAGATCGACGTGTTCGTGGAACTGATGGGGGGCGAGGGCGACCCGGCGAAAGCCGCCGTCGAGGCGGCGATCGCTGCGGGCAAACCGGTGATCACCGCCAACAAGGCGCTGCTGGCCCACCATGGCGCGGCGCTGGCGCGGGCGGCGGAGGCGAAGGGTGTTTCGCTCAACTTCGAGGCGGCGGTGGCGGGTGGCATCCCCATCATCAAGACGCTGCGCGAGGGGCTGGCGGGCAACCGCGTGAACAAGCTGTTCGGCATCATGAACGGCACCTGCAATTACATCCTCACCAAGATGGCGAACGAGGGCCGGAGCTTCGCCGATGTGCTGAAGGAGGCACAGGCATTGGGCTATGCCGAGGCCGACCCCACCTTCGACGTGGGCGGCTTCGACACCGCCCACAAGCTGGCGGTGCTGACGGCGCTGGCCTTCGGCTCGGAGGTGAATCTGAAGGAGATTTCCATCGAAGGCATTGAGGCGATCACCCTCGACGATATCCGCAATGCCTCGGAGCTTGGCTACAAGATCAAGCTGCTGGGCGTGGCGGTTCTCCGCGAGGAGGGGATCGAGCAGCGCGTGCAGCCGACTCTGGTGCCCAAGGGCTCGCCCGTTTCCGATACCGATGGCGTGTTCAACGCCGTGGTGGTGAAAGGCGATTTCGTGGGCGACCTGATGCTGGAAGGCCGGGGGGCTGGCGCGCATCCCACGGCCTCTGCCGTTCTCTCCGACATCGTGGACATCGCGCGCGGCAACCATCGGCCGGCCTTCGGCGTTCCGGCCAGGGATCTGAAGCCCTATGTGGCCGCGCCGAAAAAGGCGCATGAGGGCGGCTTCTACGTGGCGCTGCAACTGCATGACCGCCCGGGCGCGGTGGCGGCCATCGCGCGCATCCTCGCCGATGAATCGATCTCCATTGAATCGATCGTGCAGCGGGGGCTTGAGAAGGATTCGCGGCGCGCCACGGCGTCGTTCATTTTAATTACCCATGACACGGTGGAAACCGCCATGCGCGCCGCCCTCGGCCGCATCGAGGCCGACGGCCACGTGGCCTCGCATCCCCGCATGATCCGCATCGAACGGCTGTGACCTATCTTGTTTCATCCTTCCCCCCGCGCGGGGGAAGGTGGCGCGAAGCGCCGGATGAGGGGGTGGCAGACGCCGGAGCGACCCCTCATCCGCCCCTGCGGGGCACCTTCTCCCGCAAGGGGAGAAGGAGAATGCCGTGACGGCCTTCCTCAACGTCGAACGCTCCCTCACCGGCAGGCGCTGGGAGGCGCGGCTGAAGGACCAGCGCCTCGCCGAGGCGATTTCGCAGCGCCATGAATTGCCCGACATGCTGGGCCGCGTGCTGGCGGCGCGGGGTGTGGGGATCGAGGAGGCCGAAGCCTTCCTGAACCCCACGCTCAGAAGACTGATGCCGCAGCCCTCCGCCCTCCGCGACATGGAGAAGGGTGCGGGCCGCATCGCCGATGCGGTGATGGCGGGCGAGCGGATCGGCGTCATCTCCGACTATGATGTGGACGGCGTCTCCTCCGCCGCCATCCTGCTGCTGTTCCTGCGCGCCGTGGGAAGCGATGCGAAGGTGCACATCCCCGACCGCATCACCGAAGGCTATGGCCCTTCCGCCGAAGCCGTCCGTACACTGAAGGATCAGGGGTCGTCCCTTCTGGTGACCCTTGATTGCGGGGTGATGGCGCATGATCCGCTGGCCCATGCGGCGGAACTGGGGCTTGAAACGGTGATCGTCGACCATCATCAGGCCAGCGCCACGCTGCCGCAAGCTTTCGCCGTCATCAATCCCAACCGGCAGGATGATGTGTCAGGCTTCGGCTATCTCTGTGCTGCCGGCGTGACGATGATCCTCATCGCCACCATCAACAAGCTGCTGCGGGCGCGCGGCTGGTATGGCGAGGCGCGGGCCGAACCCAACATGCTGCAATGGCTGGAACTGGTGGCGCTCGCCACCGTCTGCGATGTGGTGCCGCTGAAGGGTTTGAACCGCGCCTATGTCACGCAAGGCCTCAAGATCATGGGGCGGCGCGAAAATGTGGGATTGTCGGCGCTCTCCGATGTGGCGCGGCTGAAGCGCAAGCCCGATCCTTACGCGCTGGGCTTCGTGCTGGGGCCGAGGCTCAATGCGGCAGGGCGCATCGGCCATGCGAAGCTGGCGCTTAACCTTCTCATCACCAGGGACAAGGGCGAGGCCTATGGGCTGGCCGAACAGCTTGAGCGGCTGAACCGCGAGCGCCAGGAGATCGAACTCGCCGTCGTCGATGCCGCGCACCGGCAGGCCGAGGCGGCGATGGGCCGCGAGGGCCGCGCCGCGGTGCTGGTCGTTGCGGGCGAGGGCTGGCATCCCGGCGTGGTCGGGCTGGCGGCGGCAAGATTGAAAGAGCGTTTCGCGCTGCCCGCCTTCGTGCTGGCGCAGGCGAAGGGCGCTGCCGTGGCGGCGGGCTCCGGGCGCTCGATCTCCGGCGTCGATCTGGGGGCGGCGGTGCGCGCGGCGTTCGAGGCGGGGCTGATCGAAAAAGGCGGCGGCCATGCCATGGCGGCGGGGCTGACGGTCGCCATGGAGCGGCTGGGCGATTTGCGCGGCTTTCTCGATGACGCGCTGGCCGAGCAGGTGAAGGCAGCGTCCAACCGTTCGCTGCTGATCGACGGCGCGCTCTCGGCGGGCGGCGCCACGCTGGACCTGATCGAACTTTTGGAGCAGGCGGGGCCTTATGGCGCGGGCAATCCCTCGCCGATGTTCGCCTTTCCCGCCCATCGCGTGGTGTTCGCGGACAGGGCCGGGGGCGACCATGTGCGGGCGACGCTCGCCGCCAGCGACGGCCGCCGCATCAAGGCCATCGCCTTTCGCGCGCTGGGCTCTTCGCTGGGCGAGGCGCTCTTGGCCGAGCGCGATTTTCCGCTGCATATCGCAGGAAGACTGACGGTGGATGACTGGGGCTCTTCGCATGTTCCAGCCCTTCATATCGAGGATGCCGCCCGCCTCGCGTAACGCTTGCCAAGCCTTGCGAACGCCCCTATAGAACCCACGCTTTCGGGCACGGGCGCCCTTCGTCTATCGGTTAGGACGACAGCCTTTCACGTTGTAAAGACGGGTTCGAACTCCCGTAGGGCGCGCCAATCTCTCCTTGTAAATTTACCGGTCGACAAATGTTGCGGCTCTATGCTGCCCGCATGACAAGTCCTGCTGATTTCTCATCTTCCTTTTCCTTCGAGCGCAGCGCGCGGAGCGATTTCAGGATCTGGTTGATGCTTCTCGTGGGGATTGGATTTTTCTGGGCGGGGATCACGGTCGATCCCGATACCAATTGCGACGATTCCGGCAACTGCGCGCCGTGGCTTGTGCCCGTGGCCAAATGGATGGGCGCGGTTTTCGCCACGATGGGGCTTTGCGCGCTCTGGGTGAATCCCCGGCGCGGAAGCTGCATTGATGCGGCATCAGGGCATTTGCGGTGGTGGCAGTCGCGGGCGCCCGGGTTCAGCAACATGGAGGGAAGCATCGTCCCTTCGCGCATTGGACGCATCGTGATCGTCAACAAGAGCGAAGGGGATGACAAAGCGTATCTTTACGATCTCGATGGCGCATCTCAGGCGCATTTCAGCGGCGAGTGCATCCCCTGGCCATACCAGAATTGGGCACGCCGCCTCGCTGCCCAATGGCCGCATATCCTTGTCGAGGAAAAATAACTATCCCGCCTGGCGGCAGATCAATTTCTGCCAAGCCTGCGCGGTGCGGTGTCAAGGCGCTCGCCATCGCGCGCCCCGCGTGAACCGGAGGCGCCGCTACCCACCCGCCGCAGCTGGCCGACATTGATGGCCGTTGCGATGTCCGCCAGCGGCATGGGTTTTCCGAACAGGTAGCCCTGCAGATAGTCGCAGCCTTCGGCGGCGAGCGCATCGGCCTGCGCCTGCTCCTCGATGCCTTCCGCCACCACATGCATGTTCATGTCGCGGGCGATTGCGATGACGCCGCGGATGATCGCCAGATTGGCGCTGTTCTTGCCAATGCCTGCGACGAAGGACCGGTCGATCTTGATCTCCGAAAACGCATAACGCTGCAAATAGCTGAGCGAGCTGTAGCCGGTGCCGAAATCATCGAGGGCCAGTGAGACGCCGAGGCCGAGAAGGTCCTGGATGATCGAGGATACGATGGCCTCGCTGCCGAAGATCGCGGTTTCCGTCATCTCGAGAACCAGCCGGCTGGGCGCCATGCCCGCTTCGGCCAGCGCTTCCCGCACCGATTTGACGATGCCGGCCGAGCGCAATTGCGACGGCGAGATGTTGACGGCGATCTTGATGTGTTCGGGGAAGGAGGCGATCTGCCGGCACGCCTGCTTCACCGTCCAGTCACCAAGCAGTGGCATGAGGCCTGCCTCTTCGGCGAGCGGAATGAACTCGGCGGGGCTAACCCTGCCATTGCGCGGATGGTTCCACCGCATCAGCGCTTCCAGCGAGACAAGCTCATGACTCTGTGCGTCGATGATGGGCTGGTAATAGAGCTCAAGGGCATTTTCCGACAGGGCGGTCCTGAGTTCGGATTCGATGTCCTGCCGCCGCTGGTATCTGGCCTTCAGTTGCGGATTGAACAGGCAGAAATCATTGCGGCCCCGCTCCTTCACATCATAGAGCGCCAGGTCGGCATAGCTCAGAAGCTCCTTGGCGTTGCGGGTGTGGGTGGGGCAAACGGCCACGCCGACGCTCGCGCCCACCACCATGTTGTGGCCCTCGATCTCGATAGGCTGGCGGAGACTCTCGACGATCGCTGCCGCCAGGAGGGACAGATCGGCGCCGCCGGGAAGGTTTTCCAGCACGATGGCGAACTCGTCGCCGCCGAGCCGCGCGACGGTGGCCTGAAATCCTGATGCCGCGGCGGCGAGGCGCTTTGCGGCGATCCGCAGCACAAGATCGCCCGCGCTGTGGCCAAAGAGATCGTTCACCTGCTTGAACTTGTCGAGATCGACGGTGAGAAGAGCGGTCGTGCCGGTTTCGCGCGCCATCGCATCATGCAGCACTTCCAGAAACCGTGTGCGGCTGACGGCGCCGGTGATCATGTCCGTATTGGCCTGCCGCTCCACTTCAGCCAGCGCCAGCACGCGCTCGGTGGCATCCTGTATGGTGCCTTCGATGTAAAGCGGCTCGCCGTTTGCATTGCGCACATACCAGGCATTTTCGGTGATCCAGGCGCGCTCCTTGCTGCGGTGGCGGTAGACCTCCGAGACGAGGTCGCGCACATGGCCCTGCGTTTCCATGAGGTGACGGAAATAGTTCGCCCGGTCAGGATCGACATACCAGCTGCCGCCATGCCTGACGACGGCGGCGAGATGTTCTTCCTCGCTGTTATAGCCGTTGAAGGTGTAGAGCGCACGGTTGGCGCGCACTGGCGTGCCGTCCAGCTTGTCCCTGTAGATTCCGCAGACGGCGTTGTCGAACAGGCTCTGGTAATGATCACGCGGCTCGGCGGCAAGCTTGGCGGCGCGCGCCCTGCGCGGGGCAGGCTTTTCCGGGGCGGCGGCCTCAGGCTCCTTCGCGGCGGGCGCGCCTGTTCCCACGCAGCCGAGCAGGCTGGCGATCGACGTGAAAAGTTCCTTGTCCGACTGTGTGCTCATGCACCCGTTTCGCCCGATTGATATCCGACCATGACCATGAACTATTGAGATTGCCTTAGGGTTACCTCTCAAAACGTCCTGCCCGGCGCGCCGCCTGAATTGACAAGGCGTTAACGGAGGGCGGAGAATGCGGGTTGCGGAATTTTGTGGCTGCAGCCCTAGATTAAGATATTAACCTAAACTAGTGTCTGGCTTTCGTCCGGGAGCCACAGATGGACCGCGTGCTGCAGGCAGAATTTGCTGAACGGACATGTTGCATCAACTGCAAGGGGACGCATCTCACCGAACTGTCGCGTGGCGCGTATACGGACGAACCGCTGGCCGGATTTCTGGCTGCCGATCCCTGGGGTGAAAATCCCATGCCGTTCCTGCAGGAGGCGACATGGAGTCTGGTGCGATGCGACGATTGCTCCCAGGTTTTCCAGAGGCGGATTCTCACCGATGCATGGAACGAGCGGCGCTTTTCGCAATGGATGAGCACCGATGCCATCCGCGCGTTTGAAGACAGGCTGGGACCGGCCTTTCCCCGCCGCTTCGGGGCAGCGGCACGCCACGTCGAACACGTGCTGCGCATTGAGAAGCTGACGCGGCCGGTGAGAGCGGCCGGAGAGGCCGTGCGCATCCTGGATTTCGGCTGCGGCTTTGGCGATTTCCTCGAAGCCTGCGCGCATTTCGGGTTTGAGGCATCGGGCGTGGACCGGGCTCCGGCAAGGCGCGATGCGTCCGCCGTGAAGATCATGCCGTCCCTGCCTGAGGCGGCAGGGCCCCAATACCACGCCATCACGGCGTTCGAGGTGCTTGAGCATGTGGATGAACCATCGGATATTCTGGCGGCCCTGTCGGGGCACTTGATGCCCGGCGGCATTCTAGTGCTGGAAACGCCCGATTGCACTGGCGTGACGGACATCAAAACCCGCAGCGACTATCTGAAAGTCCACCCGCTCGAACACATCAATGCCTTCACGCACGGCACACTGAAATCCATCGCGGAGCGCAACGGTTTCTCCCTGATTTCGCGGGGCGCATCTTTGGTGACAACAGATCCGCTGCGGGTTGCCAGGACACTCGCAAAGGAAAGGTTGGGCCGCGCTGAAAACAGCACCCAGCTTTATTTCCGTAAAATTTAGCCTGGATTTGCAGGCTTGCGCGCGGCTGCAAAGCCTCTATCGTAGCCGTTCTGCCAAAGCCTCTTATCGTTCTGATCAACAGTTTGAACCTGGGAGATGATCCATGCCCGTGATCGGCGGATACAGCACGACGATGTATTATCTGAATGCCAATGAGCAGGCGCTCCTGTTGCCCACTGCGATCCTTTCGGTGGACAACAACCCGGGCATCCAGAACGCGCAGAATGACAGCGATCAGTATCAGACGGGATGCGTGGCGCGCATCCAGGGCTCACTCGTCAGCCTGAACGCCAATGCGCTGACATTCTATGCCGGGCCCGGAAATGTTGGAAACTTCGTCGTGACCGTCGGGCAAAACGGGCTGATCGACGCTTCTGTGAACCATGCGGCGGTCGTCGTGCAGGGCAGCGGAAATGTGATCAACAATGCGGGTGAAATCAATGGTGGCGTCGGGTTGTGGTGTGAGGCGTGGTCAGGCGGCGACGTGTTCAACTCCGGTTCGATCACCGGGTCGCGGTTCTCCGGCATCAAAGTTCTGAATTCGACGGCGGCCGATATCACCAACACGGGATCGATTGCCGGGCGTGGCGGCATCGAGCTGGCCAATTCAACGGCTCATATCGTCAATTCCGGTCACATCACGTCGAAAGATGCGGCACTCGCGGCGATCGATGGTGGCGCTGCATCAGCCGCGTTTGATGTGCGCAATACGGGAACGCTCACCGCCGTGAAGGATGCCATTGAAGGCTCAGGCTTCGACGACACCGTTTTCAACTTCGGCACGATTGACGGAAATGTCACGCTGGGCGGGGGGAACGACACGTATCGGGGCGCCCACGGAACGGCGCTCGCCGCCATCGACGGCGGCATTGGCAATGACCTGCTGATCGGCGGGCTGGGCGACGATACGCTGCTGGGCGGCGCCGGAAACGACCGGTTGAACGGCGGCGTGGGCGACGACACGCTGACGGGCTCGCAGGGCGTGGACCAGTTCATCTTCCAGAGCGGCGGCGGCAACGACACCGTGACCGACTTCACCAATGGCCCGGACAACATCAATCTCAAGGCGTTTCACCTTGCCAATTTTGCGTCCCTGAACGGGCACGCCCACAACGTGGCGGGCGGCATGGCGCTGGACCTCACATCCTTCGGCGGCGGGGTGATCATGTTCAACGGATTCTCCGTTGCGCAGTTTGACGTGACCGACGTGATCCTCTGAGCGCAGAGACTTTGCAGCGCTCAGCCTGAGACCTTGCTGTCTTTCACGAGCCTTGCGCGCGGGCTGTAGAGATCGGGGAACAGGCGGCTGAGATTATCCACCTTCGGCAGATCGTTGATGGCGATATAGGGGCTGTCGGGGTGGAGCGTCGCATAGTCCTGATGATAGTCTTCAGCCGGATAGAAGGTTTTGCCCGGCTCGATGCGCGTCACGATCGGCGCGGGGAAGGCCGAAGCCGTATCAAGCTGCTTGATATAAGCGGCAGCGACGGCGGCCTGCGCATCGCTCATCGGGAAAATGGCCGAGCGGTATTGCGTGCCGGTGTCCGGCCCCTGAAAGTTCAGCTCGGTCGGATTATGCCCCACCGAGAAATAGATTTGCAGCAGCGTGGCATAGTTTACGGCTGAAGGATCGAAGGTGATTTCCACCGACTCGGCATGGCCGGTATCGCCGCCGCTCACCGTTTCATATTGCGCCGTATCGGCAGCGCCCCCGGCATAGCCCGACATCACGTTCTTCACGCCCTTCACATGCTGGAATACCGCCTGCATACCCCAGAAACATCCGCCTGCCAGCACGGCCTTTTCCAGCTTGGCTCCTGCAACGGCGGGTTCCAGCATGGCGGGCGGGGCGATCTTGACCGCCTCTTCCGCCTGCGCCGAAGGCAGGGAGGCAAGGGCTGACACGCCCAGCGCCACGGCGGCGCAGGCCGAAAACATCCGTATACGGAGCGATGATGCGGTCATGGGTTTCTCCTATCCGAAGGTAAAGGCGAAGGCTTGCGCGCCGGGATCGAGGAAGCGGATTTCAAAGGTATGGTCGGTGACGGCACCGGACTGGCGGACAAGCTGGTAAAGCCGCTGGCCTGAGATCACGCCATTGCCGTCCGCATCAATATCAGCGCCGTGATCGGCGGCGGGCGGCTTGCCATCGAGCAGCACTTGAAAACGCACCGGCTTTCCATCGGCGGAGGGGCCGAGCACCAGATGCAGGTCACGCGCGTGGAAGCGGAAGGCGATGGCGCCGCCGGGCTGGTTCAGGCTGGCGTTTTCCGAGCTAACTGTCCAGTTGCCGCTGAGGCCCCAGTCATTCAGGGAGAGAGCCGAAGGTGCGGCATAGCTGGCAGCCGCATCCTTCACCTGGCCGCCGGGCGAGGTGAAATTCTCGGCGCGGTCATAGCCCACATAGGTTTCGGGCGATTTCACATTGTCCATGTCGGCCTGGGCTTCGGCGCCTGATGCGCTCACCTTCACGACATCCTGCGGCATGGCGTTTCCGTTGCGCTCGGCCAGAAGCTGCTGGATGACGCGCTCGGATTCCGCATACTCGCCTTCACCGAAATGATGGTGGCGAAGCTGGCCCTTGGCGTCGATGAAGTAATGCGCGGGCCAATACTGGTTTCCGAAGGCGCGCCAGATCGCGTAGTCATTGTCGATGGCGACGGGGTATGTGACGCCCAGATCCTGCGTGGCCTGCTTCACATTGCCGATGTTCTTCTCGAAGGCGAATTCCGGCGCGTGGACGCCGATCACCACAAGGCCCTGATCCTTGTACTTGTCGGCCCAGGCGCGGACATAGGGCAGGGCGCGCAGGCAGTTGATGCAGGAATAGGTCCAGAAATCGACCAGCACCACCTTGCCCCTGAGCGCCTCATTGGTGAGCGGCGGCGAATTGAGCCACTCGACAGCGCCATTGAGCGAGGGGAACTGGCCTTCGACAGGAAGGTCTCCGGGCTTTGCCATCATGGCGGGCTTGGCCGACATCATCATCGCGCCGCTGCCCGCCATCTGGTCATTGCTCATCAGCACAGACGATGTTGGCTTGGGCTTGGCGAGATCGAGAATGGACTGTTCGAGTGACGCGGTGCTGGCGAGCGATACGCGCGTGAGGAAGCTTGTATCGAGGCCCAGCGCGATTGCGGCCACACCGGCCAGAACCGCAACGCCCAGCGCCCGCCTGATCCATTCGCCCGCGCCGAGTGAACGCTTCATCGCCGCGAACACGCGCCCGCCGATCAGTAGCGCCAGCCCCAGTGACGTCGCGGCCCCCGCCGCATAGGCCAAGAGCAGCAGCGACGTGGTGGCGCTCGCGCCCTGCAAGGCTGCGCCCGTCAATACGAGGCCGAGGATTGGCCCGGCGCAGGGGGCCCAGAGAAGTCCCGTGGCAATGCCAAGCAGGAAAGACGGCCAGACCGACCCTCCCTGTGCCGTTGCATCGGAGGCATCCTGCGACAGCCGCGATCCCAGTGATACGAGAGGCCGCGTGAGACGTTCCGCGAATTGCGGGATCAACAGCGTGAGGCCGAACAGCGCCAGCAGCACGATTGCCGCCCAGCGGCCATATTCATTGGCGCGCACCACCCAGCCCCCGCCCACCGCCGCCAGCGTGGCGACACCTGCAAAGGTGAGCGCCATGCCGAGCAGCAGCGGCAGGCCGCTTTTGAGAAATGGCCTGTCGGCGCGCGCGAACACGAAGGGCAGCACCGGCAGGATGCACGGGCTGATGATGGTGAACACACCGCCCAGATAGGAGACGAGAAACAGGATCACGCGGCACCGGGCGTGAAGGTAAGGGCAATGCCGTTCATGCAATAGCGGAGTCCCGTGGGCGCGGGGCCGTCATTGAAGACATGGCCCAGATGGCCATTGCAGCGGGCGCAACTCACCGCCGTGCGCTCCATGCCGAACGAACTGTCGGACTTCTGGCTCACCGCATTCTCGAGCGGTGCCCAGAAGCTGGGCCAGCCCGTGCCGCTGTCGAACTTGGTCTTGGAGGAAAACAGCGCGAGCTGGCAGCCCGCGCAGCCGAAGGTTCCGGCGCGCTCTTCGTGAAGAAGCGCACTTGTGAACGGACGTTCCGTGCCTTCCTTGCGCAGCACTTCATATTGATCCGGCGTGAGCAGCGCCTGCCATTCCGCATCCGTGTGCGTCACGGTTACGGCAGCGCTTGCCGCCCGTATGGACAATAGTGAACAGCTTCCCATCGCAAGGGCAGCCGACATGCGGCTGAGGGAAACGAGAGCGGTGCGGCGCGTGACCATATGTGCATCCTCGAAACGGAAATTCTGATGCTGCTATGTTGATCGGCGCGCAGGAATTGTAAACTCACGCCGTTTCAACATTATGTTATGGAGTGTGGAGAAAATGAGATCAGGCGCTGCCATTAGCCGAAGCGGCTGAGATAGTCCTCGCACAAAGGGATCGTGCCCGCTGTAAAACCAGCCCCAAGCTGGCGCGGAAACTCCGCCTCGATGTGGGATGCCACCCATGCCACCAGAAGAATCCGCCGCAGCATGATGAAGGTCGGGATTTCGGCCTCATCGTCCTTCAGGATCGGCAGCACCTTGCGATAGCCCGCCTTCCAAGCATCGAGCAGAGCCGGAACCTGCGGCTCATGCTCATAGAAGGAGACGGGCGTGGCGGCGTCATACATATACCAGCTGAAGCCGCAATCATCGAAGTCAATGACTTTCACCTCATGGCCTTCGGTGAGCAGATTGGCCAGCCGCAAATCGCAATGGATGAGGCCGAACCGCTCCGGCGCTTTCCCATAGGCATTAAGCCTGCAACCGATCACCGTCACGGTGCGGGCGAAGATTTTTTCCATGGCTGCGTCCAGCCCCACGCCATCGCGCCACCGCCCCCAATGCGGCATGCTGCCGAGCGCTGATTTAAAATCCCAGATGAGGCGGGTGAACCATGGCGGCCTTTGCCATTTCAGCGCGTGGATGTGCATGCGCGCCGTGACTTCGCCCAGCGTTTCAAAAGGCCCCGAAAGATCCTCGCCAATCCCCGGTTCCGCACCCGTTTCCCAGCGCGACAGCACGATGTGGCGGGGGCTGAGAAGGCGCGGATGGGTGACATTTTGGATCGTATCACCATCGCGGCCCGCAACCGGAATGGGCGTTGCAACAACGCTGCTGTTCCGCAGCGCCACGCGCCATGCGAGCTCCGAGGCGATGGCGGCGCGCGAATGATAGCCATCACGGTGGACGCGCAGCGCCCAGCGGCGGCCATCCGGCGCTTCCACCTTGTAGGTCGCGTTTTCCGACAGATTGACGAGCGACACGGTGCAGTCCGGCGGCAGATCATAATGATCGAGTGCCGCCCGCGCCACATCGCGCAGGATGGACAATTGCTCCGCATACGGAAGACTATCGGATGCCGTCAACGCGGGGGCCCCTTGCCGTTATTCACGCCCGTCTCTAGGGGGCCGGGCGGGAAAATTCAATCCGGCACGCCCAGCCCCATGATGTGCGTCTGGCCTTCGACCAGCGCGTGCGTGAGACGCCACAGAACGTAGCCCGCTTCCGGCGCCGTCACCTCGCCGGTCACTTCGCCATATGTATTCTCGGCAATCGCCAGAACGCAGCCCTTGTCCACGCGCTGGCCCGCTTCCACGCGATAGCGGTAGAAGCCGCTTTGCGGCGCTTCGAGCCAGAGATAGCGGCTGACGATTTGCGGCGCGCGGCGGGGCGGGGGAGCCTGCTCGATCATGCCCAGATATCTGGCGATGCGCAGCACGCCCTCATAGTGGAATTCGACATTCGCTTCTTCCATGAGGCCGATGCGGCCCGCTTCGGAAAACGCCGCGTGCTGCTTTCGCGTGGCGCGGCCCGTGCAACTCCGCCCCGGCGCTTTGAGATGTGACGGATCGAGCCTGACGATGAGTTCGGCATCGAAACAGCGCGCGATCTCCATGTTGCGCTGGTCGAATGCGGCATCGCCCACCGTCTGGCATACCGTGAAATGCGAGACGTTTTCGCACAGGTCGCCGCCATGCATGTCGACGAAGCAATCGGCATCGGCGGCCCAGTTGAGCAGGGCATCCGCAACCGCCTCAGAAAAAGTGCCGCCGGCGCGGCCGGGGAAGGAGAAGTTGATGTTTTTGTTGTCGAGCGGGCAGACATATTGCGAGCGATTTGGCACGGCGGGGAGATTGACGATCGGCATGATCGACACGCGGCCCTTGAGCGTTTCCGGGTTGAAGCCGCGCTGCAGGCGGATCGCCGCCTCGATGCTCGAGGTCTCATTCACATGCACGCCCGCGATCACTGCCAGCCGAGGCCCCGGCATTTTGCCCACAACGTCAAGAACGGGGAAGGACCATCCCTGCAGCGCCGGTGCATCAAAGGTGATCATGCTTTTTGACAGGGCTTTGTTGGTCACGGGCGGTGCTCCATATGGCGATGCGGCAAGGTCATATAATAGGATTATTGTGGAGGAACCCCAGAAAAATGACGCTTTTCAACCCGTTTGGAATGATTGGCCGGGTCAAGCCCAGCTATAGAAAAAAGGAGTGAGGATGCGGAGGCACCCGCCCCGGTTGAGAGGCGCGGTGCAGGGCTTAATTCGCCACGGGCAGGGCTCTCGATATTGCATTGCTGGAAGTTCATATCGTAGGATTATTGCGAGGGAACACATACAGAAGGAAAATCTCCAATGACCATTCTCCACATTCAGCGCCGCCAGTTCTTGCGCGGCGGCATGGCTCTTGCGGGCGCGACGCTGCTGCCGCCGCTCGCCTTCGCGGATACGACGCTTGACCGCATCAAATCGTCTGGCACCGTGTCGGTGGGCATCGCCAACGAAAAGCCCTATGGCTTCGTGGACACGGACGGCAAGCTGAAGGGCGCGGTGCCCGACATCATCTTTGCGGCGCTAGCGCCGCATGGCCTGAAGGAGATGAAGGCGGAGATTTTGGAATTCAACGCGCTCATTCCCGGCATCAATGCCAACCGCTTCGATATTGTGGGGGCGGGCATGTATATCCGCCCGGCGCGCTGCGAGGCGATTGCCTTCACCAATCCGGTCACCCGCGCGGGCTATGGCTTCGCGGCGCTGAAAGGAAATCCCAAAAATCTCCACAGCCTTGCCGATGCCGCCAAATCCGATGCGCTGGTCGGCACGCAGAACGGCTCGGCGCAGGTGGAGGAACTCTCCAAGGCTGGCATTCCCAGCGAGCGCGTGGTGCTGTTCTCCAACGCCACCGAGGCGCTGGCCGGCATGAAGGCGGGCCGCGTGGACGTGATCTATTTCCCCGGCCTTGAACTGGGCGACCTGCTGAAGACGGCCAATGATGCGGCGGTCGAACGTGTCGATCCCTTCACCCAGGTGATCGGCGCCGATGGCGTGCCGGAATATGGCTATGGCGCGTTGGGCCTGCGCAAGGGCGACACCGATCTCAAGGCCGTGCTTGATGATGAGATCGCCAAGATGCTGGCCTCCGGCAAGCTGCTCGAGATCATCAGCGCCTATGGCTATGGCAAGGATGAACTGCCGCTTCCCACCGACACGGCGGAAAAACTCTGCAAAGCCTGATGCTCCGTGTGGAGTAGCCTCGCGCCCACTCTGCAAATCCTGCCGCAGCTCCTGAAAGGGGCTGCGGTGACGCTTGAGATCACGGCGATGACCGCCGTGGTGGGCGCTGTTTTGTCCTTTGTGATTGCCTTCGCGCGCATGTCCGGCAACCGGCTGGTGAGCGGGGCGGCGCGCGTCTATATCGAGATCCTGCGCGGCACCTCAGCACTCGTGCAGCTTTTCTATCTCTTCTACATCCTGCCGGTGTTCGGCATCACCATGGGGCCGATGACCACGGCTGTGGTGGGGCTTGGCCTCAATATGTCGGCCTATGGGGCGGAGGTGGTGCGGGCGGGCATCCAGTCCGTCGATGAGAAGCAATATGAAGGCGGCGCCGCGCTGGGCCTCACGCGCTTTCAGGTGATGCGGCTCATCATCGTGCCGCAGGCCGTGCTGGTGATGCTGCCGTCGCTCGGCAACCTGCTGATCGAACTGATCAAAGCCACCTCGCTCGTCTCGCTCATCACGCTCACCGAACTCACCTTCTCCGGCCGCCAGATGGTGGTGACGACGGGGCGCACCTTCGAGGTGTGGGGGCTGGTGCTGCTGATCTATTTCTGCATGGCCTATCCACTGACCTTCGCCGTGCGCGCCGCCGAAACGCGCGCCGCCCGGTTCCGGTAGCGCCGATGTTCAACTGGGATTTCGCGCTGAGCCTGCTGCCCGAATTGTGGAAAGGCTTCAAGATTACCGTCATCGCCACGCTGGGCGGCTTTGCCATTGCGCTGATGGTCGGCGGGTTGCTGGAGGCCGGGCGGCGCAGCGGCTCACGCGCCGTGAAAAGATTCTGTGATGGCTATATCGCCTTCGTGCGCTGCACGCCGCTGCTGGTGCAGCTTTATTTCGTGTTCTACGTGCTACCTTCCTATGGCATCCGCTTCAACGCGCTGACCACCGGTATTCTGTGCCTTGGCCTGCATGTTGGCTCCTATGTGGCCGAGGTTTACCGCGCAGGGATCAATTCGGTGGCAGCGGGACAGTGGGATGCGGCGAAGGCCCTGGGCCTTAGGCGCTGGATGATCTGGGCCAGGGTGATCCTGCCGCAGGCAGCGCCGCCCATGCTGCCGCCGCTCGGCAATCTCTTCATCGGCCTGTTCAAGGAAACGCCGCTCCTCGCCGCCATCACGGTGATCGACCTGTTCGGCGCCGCCAACGCCATTGCCGGGCGGACCTTCAAATACAACGAGCCCTATACGCTGGCAGCGCTGTTCCTGCTGCTGGTCAGCCTGATCGCTGCCTTTGGCGTGAACCTGCTGGAACGGCGCTATGCAAGGGTGAGGCGGTAGCCGCCGGATGTCCGGTGCCTGAAACCCGCGATCTCCACCCCGCTCAATTAAAACGTGAATTAAATTTGATTGACGCGCGCGGTGATTGCTGATTGGTTAACAAATTGTTAACGCGGGGGCGTCACGAGGGAGACTGAGATGGTTTACCGCCGTTTGATGACGGGTTTGGCCTTTGGCGTTCTGGTGGCTGCACCTGCCCATGCGACGATCATCAATTTCGATGATCAGGGGTTAGTAGGCCCCGATGTTTTTGCCAGCGCAACGCCTTCGCCCCAGCACCTGGATATCGTTGCGGGCGGCGTAACCGCATCCTTTGACGGCGGCGTCATTTTGACGAACACCGCCTTTCTTCCCGCCAATGAAACATCCGTTTATGGCACCGCTTATTTTGGTACCGAGTTGTCCAATCCGCTTACCATCACATTCAGCCACTCCATCACGAATTTCTTCGTGGATGTCCTCAATGGCCTGGGCAGCGACGTGACTTACCAACTGTCCGACAATGCCGGAAACAGTTCCACATTTACGCTCGCGCCCAATCTGGACGGCGGCAAGACCACCATTGGATTTGCGGCCACGGGCACAGTGGTGACCTTGCTGGCGTTAAGCGGCAACCAATGGGATTTCTTCGTCGACAATATCGGTTTCAATGAAGCCCTGCCGCCTGACGTGGGTTCAGTTCCGCTTCCCGCCGGCCTGCCGCTTCTGGCGACCGGCATTGGCGCATTGGGCTTCCTGCGCTGGCGCAGAAATCGCGCCGCGGCCTGATCCTTCTCATCATCTGCCATTGCGCGTGACTGCCGCCAACCAGTTGGCGGCAGAATTGCGTTGTCGGTCCTACCGCTTGCGCACGAATTCGGCGCGCAGCACGAGGCCCTTGATGGTGTCATGGCGGCAATCGATTTCTTCCGGGTCATCAGTAAGGCGGATCGACCGGATGACCGTGCCCTGCTTCAGCGTCTGGCCCGCGCCCTTGACCTTGAGATCCTTCACCAGCACGACCTGATCGCCATCGGCGAGGACATTGCCCACGGAATCGCGCACCTGCGATTTCGCCGCCGCTGCTGCGGCCACTTCCTCAGGCGATTTCCATTCGCCCGTTGCCTCGTCATAAACATACTGGTCGCTGTGATCGGTCATCGTGTAATCCTGTTCAGGCAAGTCCATTCCAATGACGGCGGCGGATAGCACGGATTGCGTGTCTGATCACGGTATAACGTCAGGGCCGTGGCCGGTGTCCTCATGCGCAGCGCCGAGGCCGATGCCAAGGCCGCCCATTCCCATCCCGCCGCCGCACGGCAGTGATCGATCCGACCGTCACATCGATGAGAGGCACAGTCGCGCCAAGAAGGCCCCAAGGAGTTCTGCCCAAGGCGTGGAGTTGGGCCTGGTGCGTCAAGCCGCAGCGCCCACGTTCCGCCCTCTGGCATTGCTCCGCGCGTAGCGCCCTGGCGGCTGTCCAACATGACGGCTGAAGGCTGTGCTGAAGGCGCTTGCCGAACCATAGCCCACACGCTCGGCCACTTGACTGACATCGAGATCGGTTCGCCGCAGAAGGTCTTTGGCGACTGCCATCCGCCAGGCGAGCAGATATTCCATGGGAGGCAAGCCGACGTAGCTCGAAAACCGCTCGAAGAAAACGGAGCGTGAAAGGGCTGCTTCCTTCGCGAGGTCCGCCATTGTCCATGCCCGCGCGGCATCGTTATGCATGAGTTTCAGCGCGGCTGCGAGGCGGGGATCGCTTAGCCCGCGCATCAGCCCGGCTGGGGCAGCCAGTGTTTGCTGCGACCGCAATGCTTCGACGAGGATGAGTTCGGCCAAGCGGGAGAGCACAAAATCGCGTCCGGATTTTTCATCGTCCGCCTCGCTGCCGACAAGGCGCATCAGCGCCGAAAGCCGTTCCTCGCCCCGCACGTGAATGACCGCCGGGAGGAGTGACAGGAGTACGCCCGGTTCATCGCCGCCGAATGCAAAGTAACCGCCCTGGATGCGCACCTCGGGTGGCCCCTGCTGGTCTCCGTGACGCACATCTTCCTGCGCGCGCGCCGCTGCGGACACATCGATGGGCGTGGGCTTGATGGCTGGCGATGCCGGTTCGCCCCCGTTCATGGTGAAGCCCGGCGTTGTCGGCAGCAGCACGAAATCGCCAGCCTGCAAATGGAACTCATCCTGACCATCGACGGTCAGGCGGCACGATCCTTCGAGTATGATCGCGAAGCTGGGATGGCCGAAATCGGAATAGCGGACGCTCCACCGGCCCGCGCCGCTGATACCCTTGGTGAAGACAGTCTGCGGACGCAGAAGTTCGATAATGCTGGAGAGCGGATCAATCATTTTAGGACGATAGCAAACGTTTGGCGGATTCAGAAGCATATATAGTCCGGCTTGGCGTGATTATTCTGAGTTCATCAATCGAAGGAGATGAACGATGAAAACCATTTTGATCACCGGTTGCTCGTCGGGGTATGGACTCGAAACGGCGCGCTACTTCCTTGCCCGGCAGTGGAAAGTCATCGCCACGATGCGCAACCCCCGCAGAGAAGCCTTCCCGCCTTCCGAAGCGCTCAGCGTGCTGCCGCTGGATGTTACCGACCAGAAAAGCATCGCGGCAACTGTCGAGCGCGCGGGCCAGATCGACGTGCTGGTCAACAACGCGGGCATCGGCATTGTAGGCGCCTTTGAGGCAACGCCGATGACGCACATCCGCAAAGTTTTTGACACCAATACATTCGGGACGTTGGCGATGACTCAAGCGGTCATTCCCCAGATGCGGTCGCGCCGGTCTGGTGTAATCATCAACATCACGTCGAGCGCCACTCTCGCGCCTATGCCCTTGGCGGCGGCATATACTGCCAGCAAGCAGGCAGTTGAAGGCTTCACCGGCTCGCTTGCCCATGAGCTCGGCTACTTTAATATTCGGGTCAAACTTGTGGAGCCTGGCCACGCACCTACCACGAGCTTCGCGCACAACACGGCGCTGTCGATTGCTGATCTCATCCCCGAGGCTTACACTGGCTTTGCCGCCCCGATCTTTGAAGCCTTCGCAAAACCTGCGCTGACGACCAGGGAAATCGATGTGGCGGAGGCCGTATGGCGAGCCGTCCATGATGTCGGCGGCGGGCTGCGCTATCCCGCCGGGGCTGATGCGGTAGCGCTTTCACGCGCGGTATGAACTTTGTTGCGGATCACCGGTGATGCGCATCCTCGTCTTCATCCAGCGTGGCAGCGCCCAGGCCGCCCATGCCAAGCCCCGCACCCATCCCGGCGCCCATGCCCATTCCCATGCCAGCGCCCGCGCCTGAACCCTTGCCGCTGCCATCGCCCTGATCGCGGCTGCGGGACGATCCGCCGCCGCTCGCGGGCTGCCGCGCCGGGCCTTGCGCGGGAAGCTCAAGACCGGCGGGAATGGGATCGAGGTCCAAGGCCTCGCGGATGAAGTTGCGCAGAGACACCACAAGATCATGCGTGTGGACGGCGTGGCCCGCCACCAGTTCACGCGCCGCATCGCGCGCCAGGCGCACGTGCTCTTCAGTGCCCAGCAGGATGATGTCGGAGAGCGCCGCCTCCACCGCATCGCGGATGCGCCGGGCGCGTTCGGAACCGCCTTGGGCGATTTCGGCGGGGAGTGCCGTGGCCTCCTCCGCCGCGCGCTCGCGCTGCCGGATGTCGCGGAGATGCGAGGGATCGACGGCAAGATTGCCGGTGAAGGAGCCGCCCAGCGTCTTGTAGGCGGCAATTAGCGTCTTGAGGCGCTCGTTGATCTGCCGGTTGGCCCGCTCGCGCCGCTGCTGGATGGTGAGCATCATGATGAGGCGGATGCCGACGCCGATGGCGGTGACCAGCACCAGCCCGCCCAGCGTCACCAGCAGCCCCTGCCACGAACTGAAGTCAATGTTGCGCATCGGGTTCTTATAACCTCTTCTCCCGCAAGGAGAGAAGGAAGAGGTTTTAAAACGTCACGCCTCTTGGAATGAGCCGGTGCTCATAGGCCTGCCGCTCCAGTTCCTCGCGGAAATCGGGGTGGGCGATGGAGATCAGCGCCAGCGCACGCTCCGGCACGGTTTTTCCTTTAAGATTCACCATGCCGTATTCGGTGACCACATACATGACATCAGAGCGCGGCGTGGTGACGATGTTGCCGGGCGTGAGATTGAGCACGATACGGCTCTTCGGTTCGCCGCGCTTGGTGTAGGTGGACGACAGGCAGATGAAGGATTTGCCGCCCGAAGAGGCATAGGCGCCGCGCACGAACTGCAATTGCCCGCCCGTGCCGCTGATGTGGCGGTGGCCATCGGACTCCGACGCGCATTGCCCCTGCAAATCAACCTGCGTGGTGTTGTTGATCGACACCACGCGGTCATTCTTCATCACATTCTGCGGCAGGTTGGTGAAATCCACCGCGCAGCAATTGAAATCTTCATTGTTGTGAAGGCCGTCATACATGGCCTTGGAGCCTAGCGCGAAGGAATAGGCGACCTTGCCGGGATCGACCTGCTTGTGATCGCCCTTCACCAGTCCTTTTTCATAAAGCGTCATGATGCCATCGGTGAGCATTTCCGACTGGATGCCGAGGCCTTTAGGCGCGGCGTGCAGAAGCTGCGCGCACACCGCATTAGGCATGCCGCCGATGCCGATCTGCAGGCAGGAATTGTCGCCGATCTCCGAGGCGATCAGCTTGGCGACCGCGACATCATTCTCCGTGGGCGGAGGATTGGGAAGTTCGGGCGCGGGCTGATTTTCGCCCTGGATGATGTAATCAACCTCGCTGATGTGGACGCCGTTTTCCATGCCGCAGCAATAGGGATTGCCTTCCGCCACCTCAATGATGACGAGCCTCGCGCGCTCCAGCGCCGCGCGGTGCCAGAGGTTGGAGGCGCTGAAATTGAACCAGCCGTCCTTGTCCATCGGCAGGCATTTGAAGATCACGATGTCCATGGGCGCGTAGAAGCGGCGGTAATAATCGGGAATTTCGCCGAGGTTCACCGGCTGGTAGCTGGTGCGGCCCTTGTCATGCTGGCGGCGGTCGTAGCCCGAGAAGTGATGGCTGAACCAGTAGAAATGATGGCCGTCCGGATCCTGCTCCAGAACGGCGCGCGGCCGCATGGAGAGGCAGCTGCGGATCTTCACGTTGGAAAGCTCGGGTGCGCGGGCGGCCAGCGCCTTGTCGAACACATCGGGCTGGCACAGGCTGGTGCCGAAATCGAGCCACATGCCGGATGTGACGAAGCCCGCCGCCTCTTCGGCCTTGATGAGCCTCGCTTTGCCCTTGGCCGTTCTCAGTCCCATTCGGATCGTCCCCTTGGAGTGTTTTCTTTTGGGCCTATCCCGCATGAAAGGGAGCGTCAAGGCAAGAGGCCGGAAGGCCGCCTAATGATGGTGTCCCTGGCTGACGAGAACGATGCGGGGCTCCTTGGCAAGTTTTTCCGCTTCATCAATAATTTTGGAGGCAGGGGGCAGCGGGCCTTCATCGGCACGCCAGCGGGCGCGCACATAGCCGAAACGGTCGATCAGGAATTCCATGTGCTGCACGGTGGGGTTGCCGTCATCGGGGTCGGGATTGCGAAGGCTGCGGCGGTAATAGGCCCATGTATTGAGAACATCCTGCACCTCGGACGAAACAGTCAGAATGCCGGGAGGGACGGGGCCATTGGTGGCAGCGATCACCACCACGCCGGATTTGTCGAAATCGGCTCCCGCTTGCGCGAGTTCCGCTAGCCGGTCCGTGGCCTGATCCTGATCGAGAACGAGCAGCACGGCCTTGCTGCCAGTGAGATCGCTGAGGGAGGCCGGATCGCCATCGGCATCGGTATAGTCAAAGCCGATGGCCGGGATGACAGGCTTCATCGGTACGATCTCCGGCGAGAGCGTGATGGACTGGGCGGAAGAAGTGAGAAGACGCACAAATTTGCCAAGGTCCCAGCGGTCCTGCTCGCTCGTGGTGTCGGCCACGCCCACCATCGCCGTATCGGGCTTGCCATGGGTGATCCACCAGTAGAGATCGCCATCGGTATGGTCCGCCGTATGGGGTTGCGTGAGATCAGCGGCGCGCGCACCCGACATCTGCATGAGCTGCCCGTCGCCGTGCCCTGCGCGGCCATGGCACAGGGCGCATTCCCTGCGAAATACCTTGCGCGCATTGGCGAGATTTCCCGCCGCATAGGCGCTCGGAGATGTGGCGTAAGTGGTGGGGTAGGCCGGAACCGCCAGCGCCGTGCCGCCGATGGCGATGGCGCCGCCGCCGAGCATCACCATTAAGGCTGCCAGCGGCAGGCGGCGCAAGGCGAGGGCCGCAGCAGCGATGGCCACAAGCACGAGGCCTGCGAGCAGGTGCCAGGCAATAGGCCATTGCACAGTGCCATTGGCCCACAGCAGCAGCGGATCGAGCCGGAAAGAAAGAGGCCACGAAATGTCATCGTGCCGGCCCGGCACGCTCTGCGACATGAAGGCCGCCAGTGCCAGCATGCCCAGACCCGCCAGCGCCTCAAGGCCAAGCGCCAGGCGCGGGCGCATTGCGGCGGAGTTCAGTACCCGCCAGCGGAGCCATGCCGCGCAGGCGAGCGCCAGCGGCAGAAGCACCAAAGTCTTAACCAGCAGCACGCGGCCATAGGAAGTGCCAAGGAAAGCAGGCCAGCTGCCGAGCTGGAACAGCGATGCCACCACACCCGACACGACGGCCGTTCCTACAAGTGAGAGGGCAAGTGGCGAGAAAACACGCAGCCGTATCAGGAGATCATCCCGGTCCCGCACAAGGGCCAGCGCGCAGACTCCACCAATCCAGCACGCACCGGAGGCCACATGAAATCCATGCAGCACCATGGACGGAAGCGGAGGTACAACGGTGGCCGCATGGCCGGAGAACGGCGCCAGAAACAGATTGAGCACCAGCGCTGAAAGCAGCGCGCCGGCGGGAGCGCGCACCACAAAGAGAAGGACAGTCAGGCCGGTCAACGCCAGCCGCGCCGCCAGGACATTGCCGGACCATGTGTCGAACGCGAGAAGGCGGAGTGGTTCAAGGGCAAGTAAACCCGCATCCGGCGCCGCGACGTAGCCTGCCCAGACCAATTGCGCGGTCATGAAAAGGAATGCCGCCAGCATCAGCGATCTTCCGCTGCGTGGCCGCAACTGCCCGATGATCGTGCGGCCCGCCAGAAGGGTGATAAGGGCCGTGCTGGCGAAGCGCAAAAGCCACAGCATTACAAGCACCTCATCCTGCCATCTTCCCGCATGCCTGATATTGCTCCGTGCATACCCGGACTGGCAAGTCAGCCGCCCGCCAGAAGACGCTTGAGCTTGGCTATGCGCGTATCAGGATTTTCGCCGAAGGTGAGCGTGCTTTGCAGCGTGCCGTCCCGCCCCATCAGATAGACCGTTGCGGTGTGGTTCATCGTGTATCCTCCCTGTCCATCCGGTACTTTTTCGAATACGGCGTGGAAGGCCTGCAGGATGCGCGTAAGTTCGTCTTTTGTGGGGATGAGGCCATCAATACGCGGATCGAAATTGGAGACGTAATCCTTCATCACCTGCGCGGTATCTCGCTCCGGGTCCACCGTGATGAAGAATAGCCGGAAATCCTTGGCCTCGTCTCCCAGCGTGTCGAGCGCATTGGACATATCGTAGAGCGTCGTCGGGCAGACATCGGGGCAATGCGTATATCCGAAAAACACGCCATAGGGCTTGCCCTTGAGGCCGTCCGAATCCACCACACCGCCTTTGGCCGACGCCAGCCGGAAGGGGCCACCAATGCTGACGGATTGAACGGGCTGCTCCACCTGCAGGGGCCACAGGAGATAGGAACCGGCGAAGGCGAGCAGCAGGAGGGCGAGGAGGGCAAGGGCTTTCCGCATGACGCTCTCGTGTCAGCTGCGGTTCACCCTGTCTACATCCGAAAAGCCGCAGTGCTTGCGCGGGAACCGGGAAAGGCCGAAAGTCTTATCTATCACCTTTTTGTGAGGAGGGTGCCCCATGGCCCGCAAGACGATGAAGCAGGAACTTGAAGACCTTCGCGCCGAACTCGAGCGCGTGCGCAAGATGAAGGCCGAGGATTTTTTGCCGCAAGGCCTGTCGCCGGAGATGCAGCAGAAGGTGGATGATTTGCGCGGCAAGGTTACGGACGCGCAGGACAAGGTGCAGGGGCTTTTGACCGACGCCCGCGACGCCACCAAGGCCAATCCGCTGGCCGCCGTGGCGGGGGCGCTGGTGGTTGGCTTCGTCATCGGCAGCCTGTTGCGCTGAGGAGAGGCTGACATGAATATTTCCGGCTTGCCGCGCAACGCCAGGCTTTATCTCCGCGCCGAAGGGCTTTCCGCCCAGCTTCGCCTGCGGGCGATCTGCATGAAGGTGGCGTTTCTGGTTGTCGCCTTGGCCTTCGCGCTCTTCGCCTTCGTGTTGCTGAACATGGGGTTGTTCGCCTGGCTTACCCCCATGTGGGGGCCGGTGTGGACGCCTGCGGGACTAGGTCTCATCAACCTTGGCATTGCCCTGCTGTTTGTGCTGGCGGCGATGGGAACGAAGCTTGGTGCTGATTTCAACACCGCGCAGGCCATGCGCGCCGCCGCCCTCGACCAGCTTGAGGATGACCTGACGCCTCGGGCCAGCGATATTCCCGGCTGGAACAAGGCGCGCAGTTTCGCTCCGCTGGTGGCTGCGGTATTGGATGCTCTGAGACGCAGGAACTGACGGAGCATCAATGTTCGACGATCTGAAGGGCAAGGCCGTGGTGGTGACCGGCGGCGTGACCGGCATTGGCGGCGCGGCCTCGCTCGCCTTTGCCGAAGCGGGCGCGAAGGTGCTGGCGCAATATCACGGCGGCGGGCCGGAACTCGCTGCCATCGAAGCGGCTGGCATTTCTACCCTGAAACTCGATCTTACTGAAACCGACGGCCCCAAGCGCCTGATTGACGAGGCGGTGAAGCGGCTGGGCGGCCTCGATGTGCTGGTGAACAATGCGGGCGGCCTCGTCGGGCGCATTCCGCTGGCCGAATTGACCGATGATTTCATCGATACGGTGTTCGACCTCAACGTGCGCCAGCTCGTGCATTGTTGCCGCTTGGGGGCGGAGGTGATGAAGGCGAAGAAAGAGGGCGCGATCATCAACGTCACCTCGATCGCGGCGCGCAATGGCTCAAGTCCCGGAGGTTCGGTCTATGCCGGCACGAAAGGCTTCGTGACCTCCTTCAGCAAGAGCATCGCGCGCGAACTGGTAGGCCATGGCATCCGCGTGAACTGCGTGTCGCCCGGCACCATTCACACGGCCTTTCACGTGCGCTTTTCAGATGAGGCAAAGCTTGAGGCGACGCGCAGGGCCATTCCCATGCAGCGTTTGGGCGCAGCGGAAGATTGCACGGGCACCTTCCTCTATCTCGCCAGCGGCAGGGCCTCGGGCTATCTCACCGGACAGGTGATCGAGGTGAACGGCGGTCAATTGATGGCGTGAGGCTTACCAGCTTCCGGTATTGGCCATGCTGCTCCACGGCTCGGTCACGGCAAGCGCCGCGCCCTTCTGCAATAGCTCGATGGAGATTCCATCCGGCGTCTTGATGAAAGCCATGCGGCCATCGCGCGGCGGGCGGTTGATGGTGATGCCCTGTTTCTGCAGCTTCGCGCAGTAATCGTAGATGTCGTCGACCTCCAGCGCCAGATGGCCGAAATTGCGCCCACCGGTATAGACCTCTGGATCCCAATTGTAGGTGAGTTCAACCGGCGCATCGGGGCTTTCGGGCGCCGCCACGAAGACCAGCGTATAGCGCCCCTTGTCATTCACATGGCGGCGCTGTTCCACGAAGCCCAGTTTGTTCACGAAGAAATCGAGGGACTGGTCAAGGTTCGACACGCGGATCATGGTGTGGAGATATTTCATGGGGCTTCATCCTGTTGAATGATGAAATCATAGAGGAGCTGGCGGGCAGGGTCCAGCAGGCGCGGCGGATGGTGATCTTCACGGGCGCTGGCGTCTCCACCGATTCCGGCATTCCCGACTTCCGCTCGCCGGGGGGCTTCTGGACAAAGCACAAGCCGATCGAATATCGCGAGTTTCTCTCATCACCCGAAACGCGAAAGGAAGCGTGGACGCGCTTCTTCGCCATCCACGATACGATCACCAAGGCTGTGCCTGGCGAAACGCACCGCGCTATCGCGCGCCTTGCCGAGCGCGGCAACGTCGCCCGCGTGATCACCCAGAATATCGACGGGTTGCATCAGCGCGCCGGAGTGCCACATGACCAGGTGATCGAGATTCACGGCAACGGCAGCCTCGCGCGCTGCCTCTCCTGCGGTGCGCGCCATGAGATCGCTGAGGTGAGGGAAGCGATGATGGAGACGGGAGAACCGCCCGCGTGCGGCACGTGTGGCGGCATTGTCAAATCCGCCACCATCTCCTTCGGTCAGGCGATGCCCGAGCAGGAGATGGCCGATTCCCGCGCGGCCACGCTGGACGCCGATTTGTTCTTTGCCGTGGGCTCGTCGCTGCAGGTGTTTCCGGCGGCGGGCTTCCCCGTGACGGCATCACACAACCACACACCGCTGGTGATCATCAACCGTGAGCCAACCGGCCTCGACGGGCTGGCGCAACTGGTGATCCACGCGGACGCGGGGCCCGTGCTGGGGGCCGTTGTGGCGAAGCTTGCCAACTGAGTTCGCGCGATTCGGCGGCGCGCGAAGCGTCCAATTAAAAAAATTCAATCTTCGCGCCGCGCGCTGTATGATGCAACCGTGCAACAGAAGGGTTCTTCGCTTTTCCACGCACCCGGCGATTCATCCAAGGATTTGAGCCTCTTGTTGTATGTGCGAAGGACTGCAACCGGTTGTCTGCCTCGCGCGTCCCCACTTATCCACACGCGGCGTAACGCTGCACTCTGTACAAAATGCTGCAGTTTGCGCAGAGTAATCCAAGGCGGGGCGTGTTGATAAGACCATAGAGGCCGCCACAACGGTTGGGTAAAGTCATGGCGGCGAGCGGCATCCTGCGGGATGATGAAGTCAAGAGCCTGAATGAAGCGCCGGAAGCTGGCGTTCGTATTCTCCAGATCAGCGGACTTGTGAAGTGGTTCGATACGGGGCGGGGCTATGGCTTCGTGATCCCCGACAATGGCCTGCCGGACATTCTGCTCCACCTCAGTTGCCTGAAGCGCGACGGCTTTGAAGCGCCGCTCGAAGGAGCGCGCATCACCTGCGAGGCGGTGGCGCGGCAGAAGGGCTATCAGTGCCTGAAGGTTCTCTCGGTTGATCTTTCAACCGCCATCCATCCCGTCGAGCGCAAGAGCCGCGCGCACAACACCGTGGCGCCGTCGAGCGGCTGGGTGAAGGCGAAGGTGAAGTGGTTCAACCGCGCGCGTGGCTTCGGCTTCGTGTCGGAAGGCGAGGGCTCGCCCGATATTTTCGTGCACATGGAAACCCTGCGCAAGACGGCCATCACCGAGCTTGTTCCCGAAAGCTGGATCTATGTGCGCTTCGGCGAAGGCCCCAAGGGCAACATGGCCGCCGAAGTGCGCCTCTCCCTCGAAGGCGGTCCCGCCCACACCAATTGAGGCGTGCGCTCCTGAGCCATTGTTCCGTCACCTTTGGCCCTGATAGGCTGGCGATCATGCGCCGCGTGTTCCTGAGCTTCCTCCTGTCGCTGTTCTTCCTTCTGCCCGCCGTGGCGGAGGACGCGGCACCGCTGATGAAGATCGAGCCCCTGACGGTGGCGACCGATGGCGATGCCACCATGTTCACGGTGGAAATTGCCGATACGCCCGCTTCGCGCGAGCGGGGGCTGATGTTCCGCCAGCGCCTGCCCGACAAGCACGGCATGCTGTTCGATTTCGGCCAGCCGCGCGAGGTCGAGATGTGGATGAAGAACACCAATATCCCGCTGGATATGTTCTTCATCCGCCCCGACGGCACCATCGCCTATATTGCCGAGAATACCGTGCCGCAGTCGCTTGATGTGATCGGCGTGCGGGAAGCGGTGAAGGCCGTTCTGGAGGTGCCCGCCGGGACCGCTAAGAAGCTGGGAATCCGGCCCGGCGACAAGGTTTACCACCGCATTTTCGGCGACACGCAGTAACCTTGCCGGATCAGCCGCTTTTCGATATGTGAGCAGCACACGGGCAATCGGGGTGTAGCGCAGTCTGGTAGCGCACCTGCCTTGGGCGCAGGGGGTCGTCAGTTCGAATCTGGCCACCCCGACCATCCGTGACAAACACAGGAGCCTCAACGCGATGCCCGCCGTCCGCATTTACAAGCCCGCCCGCAACGCCATGCAATCCGGCAAGGGCAAGACCGGCCAGTGGCTCTTGCAGTTCGAGCAGACCGAGCCCCGCACCCAGGACCCGCTGATGGGCTGGACCTCCTCCGCCGATACGCGCCAGCAATTGAAGCTGTTCTTCGACACGGTGGAAGAGGCGGTGGCCTATTGCGAGCGTGAAGGTTTGGCCTACACGGTTTATCCCGACACGCCCAAGCGCCTGCAGAAGAAATCCTACTCCGACAATTTCAAGTTCGGCCGAACAGAAAACTGGACGCACTGAGATGACCGGCCCCTCGTTCCGTGAAAAACTGAGGGGCGAACTTGAAACGCCGCTCGATCAGCGAAAGTTTGGATCGGGCTGGCTGTCGGGCACGCTCGCCTTCCTGCTTGGTGTGGCCGTGTTTTTCCTGGCGCTGTGCCGGATTTTTCCAAATGCGCTGGCCACGCCGCAACTGGCGGCGGCGATTGCCAACCCGGCGTTTCACTGGGTACTGATTGCCCTGATGATCCTGGCCTTCGCCTTGGCGATGCTGAACCTCGTGATGAGGCCCAATCCTGTCTTGGGCTTTGCCGCCATCGCGCTCACGCTGGCCGCCGCGCTGATCTCGGCCCTGAAGCCCATGCCGGATGGTGATGGGGTTTATTTCGGCCTCGATTTCTTCGTGCTGAACGTGGTGCTGACCGGCATGCTCTTCGTGCCGCTGGAGCGGCTGTTTCCGAAGCGCCGTGAGCAGCGCCTGTTCCGCACCGAATGGCGGGAAGACCTGTTCTATTATTTCATCTCCTCGATGCTGATCCAGGTGCTGACTTTCCTTGCCATGGCGCCCGCAACCGCCGTGAACGCGGTGACGCCGTGGCAGAGCTTCCGCGCCATGATCAGCTCGCAATGGCTGGTGTTCCAGGTGATCGAGATCATGTTCCTTACCGATCTCGTGCAATATTGGGTGCACCGCGCCTTTCATCGCGTGCCCGCTCTCTGGCGCTTCCATGCCGTGCATCATTCCGCGCAGTCGCTCGACTGGATTGCCGGCGCCCGCATGCACATTCTGGAAATCATCGTGCTGCGCGGACTGACAGCCATTCCGATGTTCACGCTGGGCTTTAGCCCGCTGGCCATCCAGATCTATCTGCTGATCGTCTATTTCTATTCCGCCTTCATCCACGCCAACATCGGCTGGACGCTGGAGCGCGTGAGCCCCTACATGGTGACGCCGCGCTTCCACCACTGGCATCATGGCGTAGAAAGGGAAGCGATCGACGTGAACTTCGCCATCCACTTCCCGCTGCTGGACCGGCTGTTCGGCACCTATCACATGCCGGAAGGCCGCTGGCCCAAGGGCTATGGCGTGGGCGGTCACCCGGTGCCGGGCGGATACTGGAAGCAGTTCCTCTATCCGTTCCAGAGATGATGCGCTAAATCCGGGTTCAAGGCCCCGTAGCTCAACTGGATAGAGCACCTGCCTTCTAAGCAGGGGGTTGCAGTTTCGAGTACTGCCGGGGTCGCCAAATCACTGTAACTGTTGCCAGAATCCTTCCACCTCTCTACCAAGGCATATATGTGGCGTTGGCCAATAGAAGGGCGGATTGTAAGTTGGCATGGTTTGACGGATTGACGCCGGGAACACCGGCACACAGCATTGCATCTACCGTGAATGCGCGCGTCCGCGTTGTTGCCGGACCCGGCACGGGCAAGTCCTACGCAATGAAGCGCCGTGTCGCGCGATTGCTTGAATCTGGTGTCGCGCCCAATCTTATTCTTCCGGTGACGTTCACACGGGTTGCAGCCCAAGACCTTCACCGCGAGTTGGTTGGCATGGCTGTGCCCGGCTGCAACGCGCTGAATGCCCACACCCTTCATAGCCTCGCGCTGCGCATCTTGATGAGGAACCACGTTCTGGCTGCAACAGGTCGCATCCCGCGCCCGCTCAATGATTTCGAGACGGAGGCGATGATATATGACTTGATGACGGCGACCCGGAAGAAGAAAGAGGTCGCGGCGCGTCGGCAAGCATACGAGGCGGCATGGGCGCGACTGAACAACCAAGTTCCGGGCTATGCCCCATCGCCTGAGGATGCTGCATTTCAGCATGACCTGCTTGCGTGGCTGCGCTTCCATCAGGCCATGTTGATTGGTGAAGTCATCCCGGAAGCCTACCGCTACTTGTCGGCCAATCCGGGTGCGCCAGAGCGGGCGGAGTTCAGCCACATTCTGGTCGATGAATTCCAAGACCTGAACAAGGCAGAACAGGCAGTTATCGAACTGCTGTCGAACGCTGCAGACGTGTGCATCGTAGGCGACGATGATCAGTCGATTTACAGCTTCAAACACGCCCACCCAGACGGTATCCGCGATTGGCTGGTTGCGAATGCAGGCGCGGACGATCTGAGCTTGGTAAACTGCCAGCGGTGTCCTACTCGCGTCGTTGATATGGCGAATGCGCTGATCGCGCACAACGTTCACCGCCCGGTTCCACGCCCCCTCATCTCTATTCCAGCAAAAGGTCCGGGCGACGTAAGCATTCTGCAATTTCCAAACCTTGACCGAGAGGTCGTGGGAGTTGTGACCAGAATCCAGCAGATGATTGCGGCAGGAACACCGGCGGGGGACATCCTTGTCCTTGCGCAGAGCCGTGCTGTTGGGACGCCGATATACGAGGCTTTGCTTGCGGGCGGCGTTCCCGCCCGATCCGAATACACGGAGTCAGAGCTGGAAAAAGAGGACGCGCAGCGTGCTTTCGCGTTGCTCAAGCTGTTCGCCAATCAGGATGATCGGGTTGCCCTCCGCTGGCTTGTCGGCAAAGACGGAAACAACTTCCACGCGGCAGGCTATCGGCGTGTCAGAAACCATTGCGAAACAACAGGACTGTCCCCGTGGCAGGTGTTCAGCCAGTTGAGCGCGGGCGTCCTTAGCCTGCCGCACACTGGGCCAATCGTGAGTTCCTTCAATGCGCTTGTTGCCGAATTGAATGCACTCGCGGCGTTGCCAGACTTGGCGGCGGTTGTCGATGCGCTTTTCCCTCCGGGACAAGCCGAGACGCGAGAGTTGCGTGAGATCGCGGTGGGATTGATAGTGGCTGATCCAACAATAGATGCACCGTCGCTGGTCGGGGAACTGATCTCCGCGATCACACAGCCCGAAATCCCAACTGACGTTCAAGAAGTCCGCATCATGAGCCTTCACAAAAGCAAGGGACTGAGTTCGCCTGTCACGATCATTGCTGGGTGCGTAAATGGCTTGCTGCCGAGAGCGCCTAAGGTGGCGCTTACCCCGATGGAGCAGCAGCACTACGACGAAGAACAGCGCAGGTTGTTCTTCGTGGGCATCACGCGCGTGAAGGCCGACCCTGCCAACGGGAAGCCCGGAACGCTGATACTGACCTACTCACAAGAGATGCCTCTTGCTACCGCGATGAATGTTGGAATTGCTCCCGCCTACGTCAACCATGGAACGGCGGTGCTGCATGCAAGCCGATTCATCGCTGATATGGCACCTGCGGCTCCTGCGCCGATCTTTGTTCCATAGATCGGCTAAGTCTGGTTGCTAATTCACCGTTGGGGTGAAGAGGCTGGGCCGCCCACATCTGGTCGGAGCGTTATGGATGCCAGACCGTATGCCCAGATGTTCGCCCAAGTACAGCCCCGACAAAACCAGCCCCGGATGGCCGGAGCTGGTTTGTCATAAATCGCTGGAAAGGATCAGGCCGCCTTGGTGGCCTTGCGGCGGCGGACTGCGCCAGCGCCAAATGCTGCGGCAAGGCCGCTGCCCAGCAAAACCACGCCAGCCGGAAGCGGAACGGCCGAGATATCCACGGCGTCAATCAGGACGTCCTTGGAGGGCGTTGCGCCGGAGCTGAAGTTCATGCTCAGCTGGTAGCTGTCAGTTGCAGCGACCGTGAACACGTAAGTGTAAAGCGTCCACACGCCGACCGGCACATCAGTTGTGCTGCTGGAATTGGTGAGGGACGACAGCACATCGGCGCCAACGGAAGAGGCCAGGGTGAAGCTGAACGGGTTAGCGGCGCCAGAGGCCGTCGCATACAGGGCGAAGGACAGCGTATACTGCTGCCCACCGCTCAAGGCCACGCTCTGCGAAATGCTTTCCTGGGCATTGTCATCCACGAAGAAAGCCGCGTGCGTGCCTTCGTAATTCGGCACCGCATCACCATAACCCGTAGTGTTGGAGCCGCCGGTCGTAAGCACCGTAATGCCAATGCCAGGCGTCGTGCCCGAACCAGCATAGGTCCAGCCCGTGAGATCTCCTGTTTCAAAGCCGCCATTGGTGACGATGGAGGCGGATGCCATTCCTGCAGACGCCACAAGCATTCCACCCGCGAATGCAGCAGCCAAAATCCCGTTTTTCATGTCGAATACCCTCGGTGTGGCCGGAACAGACAAACAGTCCATCGCCGAGGGAGGGGAAACGCCACAGGAATTCCCCGCCGTCTCAGGCAACAACCCAGCCTTGCACAAAGGTTAACAATTGGTCAATGGGGAATGTAAAAGAAATCTTGCAATCGTGGCGAAATATCGATTTATTATTAAGAATTAAGGTCGCCGCGCGCAGAATCGCAATAAACCTGCCGTTGCGTCAGGCACCAAAAGGTCAGAAACCTGCCGCACTGCCAGCCGGGCGGCGGTCGTCGTGGCCGCCATAGAACACACCTGGCAAGGTTGGGGAGAGAGCCGCAGCATCGTTGCCTGAACTCTGTGCGGTATCGGCATCGCCTGCCGCAGGCCCGACCAGCAGGGATTCAGCGGCGCCCCACGGGCTTTGCTCGGCGATCTTGTAACCCATGCCTTCCAGCACGTGCTGCGTATCCGCGGAAAGCGTGAAGGGTTCGACGGTGATCTGGTCGGGCAGCCATTGATGATGGAGGCGGGGCGCATCGACAGCTTCCTGGATCGTCATGCCGTGATCCACCACATCGAGGATCACCTGCAGCACGATCGAGATGATGCGCGAGCCGCCGGGGCTTCCCAGCACCATGAACACCTTGCCGTCCTTCTTGACGATGGTGGGGCTCATGGAACTCAGGGGCCGCTTCCCCGGCTGGATGGCGTTGCGCTTGCCCTGCACGAGGCCGAAGAGATTGGCCGCACCCGGCTTGATGGTGAAATCATCCATCTCGTCATTCAGGAAGAAGCCTGTGTCGCCGGCGATCACCTTGGCGCCGAACAGGGCGTTGATGGTGTAGGTGACGGCAACGGCGTTGCCCGCCTTATCGATCACGCTGTAATGCGTGGTTTCCGTTCCCTCATGCGGCGGCGTGCCGGGCTGAACTTCCATCGAGGTGGACGCCTTCAGCGGATCGATTTTTGCGCGAATTTGCGCCGCATAGTCTTTCGACATCAGGCGTTCGAGCGGGTTGGCAACAAAATCCGGATCGCCCAGCAGGAAGTTGCGGTCGACGAAGGCGTGGCGCATCGCCTCCACCATCACATGCACGGATTGCGCGGAATGAAACCCATATTGGGCAATTGGGTAGCCTTCGAGGATGTTGAGAATTTCGCAGAGCGTGGTGCCGCCGGAACTGGGCGGGGGCGCGGAGACCACCACGAAGCCGCGATAGCTGCAGGTAACGGGCGGCAGCTCCTCCACCGAATATTTCCGGAAATCATCCGTAGACAGAACACCACCATGAGTCGCGCTGGCCGCAACGATCTCATCAGCGATGCGGCCCTTGTAGAACGCATCGGTGCCGCCATCCGAGATGGCTTGCAGCGTACGCGCGAGGGCGGGCTGGGTGAGCCGGTCTCCGGCTTTCCAGACGCTGCCATTGTGCAGGAAGGCTGTGGCATCGGCGGGAAAATCCTTGGCCGAGCCATTGAGGATGTTGGCATCGCCTTCGGTTAGCACGAAACCTTCGGACGCCAGCCGGATTGCGGGCGCCATGATGATCGCGCGCGGCAGGCTGCCATAGCGGGTGAGAAGTGCATCGAGCCCCATCACCGTGCCGGGCACGGCGACAGCCTTGTAACCTTGAAGGCTCAGGTTCTCGATCACTTGGCCCTTGGCATCGAGAAACATATCGGGCGTTGCGGCCAGCGGCGCCTTTTCGCGGAAGTTCAAGAAGATGTCGCGCCCATCCTTCAAATGCAGCGTGGCGAAGCCGCCGCCGCCCAGATTGCCGCAGCAGGGATTGGTGACGGCCAGCGCATAGCCCACCGCCACGGCGGCATCGATGGCATTGCCGCCTTGCTTGAGAATCTCCACACCCACATCGCTGGCCAGATGCTGCGAGGTGACGGCCATGCCGTTCTCCACCTTCACCGGATCGTGCGTGAAGGCCTGTGCGGCGCTCGCCGCAAAAAGCGCGAAGATAAGTGCGGGGAAAAATCTCATGGCTGCATGGGAGAGAGCAGCAGCAGCCGGAATTCATCGGTGGGATAGAAGTCTTTCTTCCGCATCTCGAATTGGGTTGGCCCGGTCTTCTTCACGCCGTCGCCGCAGAAGCTGATGATGGTGTCGGGGCTTTCCTTGTCGACGGTGAGGTGGAAATCCTCAATCGATCCCTGCCAGTTGGCGCCGGTGGTGAGGATATATTCGAGCGTCCGCTGGTTCAGATAGGGATTGTCGGCGCCGCCTTTCACGATGGCCTTGTGGATAGCGGCAGCAGTACTCTGGTCCACGCAATAATCGCGGCCCACGTTCTGCTCCTTCAGCGCACTCTCGTAGAAGAACGTGGCGCCAACGGCGGGCGTGTAGTTGTGATGCACCTTGATCTCGGCCTTGGCGGGAAAGGTCTGCTCCCAGTAATAGGTGGAGCGCAGCGTCCATGCCGGCCGTGGGCCATCGTCATCGGTGACGATCGCCCCAAGCGTCACCAGCTCCTTGAGCTTGTCGGCCGGAACGGCTTTCAGCGTCTTAGCTGTCTCATCGCTCAGCGGATTGAGCGGAATGCCGAGTGCGGTGAGCTTGTCTGTCACGTCGAGCGTGGCCGACAGTGCGCGCATCTCGATCTTGGGCACAACATCCTTGCCATCCGCCGAGACGGCGAAATTCATATAGTTTTCCTTCTCCGGCTCCGGAATCGAAATGTCGGAGTTGAGATAGTTGTCCGGCTCGATGTCCGGCATTGGAAAGGCGACGAGATAGGTTTTGGCCTCATCGGCATTGTTGCGGAACACATAATCGACCGAGACCTTCGAGGGCGAGATGAACAGGTCCTCCTTCACCATCGTCACCGTGTCGGCGCGCACCAAGACCAGCCCGCCCGCCCCCAGCGTGGCAATCGAAGTCATTGGCAAGGGCAGGGGATGCAAACAGGGCTGCGGCGGCGAACAGGGCAAAGCGGTTCATGGCGGCACTCCAATCAGGAACCGTGAACGCTAAGGTGCGCGGGCGCGATTTGGAAACAAAAAAATTCCTTGGCTCGCATCTGCAGAACGAAGGCTTGAGGGTTCATTGCCGCTACTCTGGCAATATGCTGGAATGACGGCATGATAAAAATTCCGGCAATCACACTGCCTCTCGCACCGCAAGGATGGTTCGACTACAAGTTTTACCTGCTTTCAGATGGAACTCTGGCGGTGCTGCGCGCGGACCGCGACATCAACGGGCAGCATCAGGCTTGGCGCAACAACAACATGGTGGGTCCCAATCCGAACTATCTGATCGAGAATGGCCGGCTTTCGGTAATCAATGCGGAGGGCGAAAGCAGCTACATTAACCTGCCTTCAGTCATATTTCCTCTGGTTGACCGCTTCCCTGATGGGCGCTGGCTCGTGGCGGCAAGCCGGGCCGGGCGTGAGGACAAAAACGGAATGGTTCTCCACGCGGACGGCAGGCCGCTAAGCTCGTTTCATCTCGGTGATGGAATAGAGCACATCCGTTGTTCCCAAGATGGAACTATCTGGGCCGGTTATTTCGATGAAGGCGTCTATGGCGAGACGATTGGTCAGAGCGGAATCGCTCAGTTCACACCAAATGGCGAACAAGTGTGGATGTACAATGATCCGGTGGGATCCAGACCACTTTTTGTTGATGATTGCTATGCACTCACATTGAATGGCAACGAATTATGGGCATGCTTTTATAGCGATTTCCCAATCATGCGCATTGTGGATGGCCGGGAAACATTTTGGCGGAATACTCTGAGTGGCGCCAAGGCATTGGCTGTCGAGAATTCCTTTGTCCTTCTCGCTGGAGGGTATGGCGCCGACAAAACACGTTTGTCGCTTTTGAAATGCGACGGAGAACGAGCGCACATAATTGGCTCCTGCAATCGCCCGGAATTCGAGAATGCTGCGCTTCTGCAGGGGCAATCCTCGGCAATTCACATTGTGAAATCAGGGCGCGTGGACCCGAATTACCGTTTCTGAGGTCTTGGCGCATTTCGGCGTCTGAAGCGTTTCTCCGTGAACCGGTAGTGCATCCTCAAATCATTGCTGCAGATAATCGCCGCACTTGGGCGCGGGGAGATTGCCCCATGGCATGACAGGCACGCTGGAGGTGGAATTCTGCGGGCTGCCTTCGATGATCTTGTCGCTGTAGGAGAGATAGACCAGCACATTGCGCTTGGCGTCGCAGCCACGCACGATCTGCATCTTCTTGAAGAACAGCGAGCGGCGCTGGCGGTAGATTTCCTCGCCCTGCGTGAGCTTGGCCTTGAAGGTGACGGGGCCGACCTGGCGGCAGGCGATGGATGTTTCCGAGCGTTCCTCGGCGAAGCCCGCCCAGCCTTTCCAGCCGCCCACTTCCGGCACCGTGAAATAGCAGGCGATGCCATCGATGGTCGGATCATCGATCACATAGGTGGCAAGCTTCGCATCGGGCGACAGCAGGCGGAACACTGTCGATTTCTTGAAGATCAGTTCCGGATCGTCCGCATCTTGTGCCAAGGCGGGCGCCACGGCGAGAAGTCCAAAGGCGAAAGCGGCAGCGCGGGCGATGGAACGCATGGGTGAAATCTCCTTTGGCCGCACAGATGGGAGTGGGGAGCGGCGGTTCAAGCGTTGGCCTTCAGCGCCGCGAAGCCTTCGCGCAGATCCTCGATGAGGTCTTGCGGAGATTCGAGCCCGATGTGGAAGCGGAGGCCCTGTCCTTCCGCTGTCCATGTGGTGGCGGTGCGGTGCGGCTTGAAGGGGATGGCCAAGCTTTCAAAGCCGCCCCAGCTATAGCCCATGCCGAACAGCGAGAGGCGGTCGAGAAACGCATCCGCGGCGATCTGCGCGCAGGGTTTGAGCACCACCGAGAAGAGGCCCGACGCACCGGTGAAATCGCGCTTCCAGATTTCATGACCCGGCGCGTTGCTGAGCGCGGGATAGAGCACGGTGTCCACTTCAGGCCTTGCCCGCAACCATTCCGCCACATGGGTGGCGTTCTTCATATGGCGCTCCAGCCGCACATCCAGCGTGTGGATGCCGCGCAGCATGAGATACATGTCGTCCGGCCCCGCGAACTGGCCCATGCCTTCATAGGCCGCCTTGAACTGCGGCCATGTTTCGGCGGAACAGGTGACGGTGCCCATCATCGCATCGGAGTGGCCGACCAGATATTTGGTGCCGGCCTGAATGGAAATATCGCAGCCATGGGCGAAGGCGTTGAAATAAAATCCGCCGCTCCAGGTGTTGTCGAGCGCCACGAGGCAGCCTGCTTTGTGCGCGGCTTCGGCGATGGCGGGGATGTCCTGCACCTCCATGGTCTGAGAGCCCGGGCTTTCGCAATAGACCACGCGCGTGTTGGGGCGGATCAGCTGCGCGATGCCGCGGCCGATCAGCGGATCATAGTAGGTGGTCTCGACGCCCAGGCCTTTGAGCAGCGTGTCACAGAATTGCCGGCCCGGATGATAGACGGTATCCACCATTAAAAGGTGGTCGCCGGATTTGAGAAAGGCGAGGAGCGCCGTGCTGATGGCCGCGAGGCCTGAAGGGCACACCTTCGCCGCATGTCCGCCTTCCACCAGTGCCACCGCCTCTTCTACGGCGCGCGAGGTGGGCGTGCCGCGGCGGCCATAGACATATTTCTGCGTGGGCTCGCGCAACGCCGCCGCATTGGGGAAGGTGACGGTGGACCCGTGATAGACGGCGGGATTGACGAACCCGTGTTCGCTATACTCCCGCCCTGCGGCGACGAGTTTCGTTTGCTGGGACAGGCGGGAGAGATCAGGCTTCGATTTCGACATGGGGCATCCGGTTTCCATGCCCTCCGCCTAGCATGGCAGGCCAAGGAAAGAAACGCCGCGGCCCTGCGTCAGGGTGCGAGGGTATATCCCTCCGACGCATCGGTCCGGCGCACCCAGTATTCGGCTTCCGGACGCGGCATGCCATTGGCGAAGGCCGAAACCACGGTGACCAATCCTTGCGGCGCATAGCCGAGGCAGATTTTAAGGCTCTCAATTTGCCATATGACAGCCTTGAACCTGCGCCCTTGTATTCTTATGCTGTCTCTCGATTGGACGGGCGCAATACTTGTTATTTTGGGCCTGGGAAACCCTGTGACGGCGCCCAGCCGCCAACAGGGAGTGAACAAAATCAAACTATGCCATTGTTAACTGATAAATTAGGCACGGCCATGATCTATCCAAAAATACGATACCCTGATGATTTCGATGAATGGGACTTTGTGGACATGGAAGAGCTTGGTGCGGAAAGAGTCCAGGTTGATATTTCTCCTGATCAAACGGTTTACCTCCAATTCATGACACCCGCTCGAACTCCTAAGCAATCTAGATGGCCTAGAAACGGTCGGAATTCCTTGTTTCAATTCAGGCAGATTGGTTGTTGTGAAAAAAGTGACACGAGAAAATATCGCGAAATCTGTCGCCTATTTGCATGAAGTGGGGCGGTTGCTCGACAAGAACGACAATTCTTCGCGCGACATCGGATCAGAACGTTAAGCGCCGTCGCCAGAGCAGGCCGAGCCAGTTAAAAGAATGATTGTCATGAAGGTGGTTGAGAGCGCCAGCTTCATGGTGTGTTCCTCCACAAACCGGCATCCTGTATTGCCGGAGTGTTCGGCCAGCGTTAAAGTTTCGCCGATGTCTCCCCTTGCGAAATTGATCATCAGAGCGCTCCGCATCGGCGCCATCGGCACGGCGGTGTTCTCGGGCGCTGTCCTCATCCTGCGCCTGTGGCTCCACTATCAGTCCGGCGCCTTCGTGACGGCGGACACTGGCTTCCTTGCCGTGGTGGCGGTACTGTTTTTAGGCAGCATCTGGCTGGCCAGAAGTGTGGGCCGGGAACTCCGGCGGGATGCGGGCAACCCTTGAACCTTGAGGCCCCAGCGGCTAGCAAGGCGGCGAGAAAAGGAAGACCCATGCAGACCTCCGCCGCCCGCATTGCCGACAAGAAAGACTGGATCAAAGGCGCCACCGGCGACTGGGAGGTGGTGATCGGCCTTGAGGTGCACGCCCAGGTTCTGGCCAAGTCCAAGCTGTTTTCGGGCGCCTCGGCGGAATTCGGCGGCGAACCCAATGCCCATGTGTCGCTCGTCGATGCGGCCATGCCTGGCATGCTGCCGGTCATCAACCGTTTCTGCGTGGAGCAGGCGGTGAAAACCGGCCTGGGCCTCAAGGCGGAGATCAACCGCCGCTCGGTATTCGACCGCAAGAACTATTTCTATCCCGACCTGCCGCAGGGCTACCAGATCAGCCAGTACAAGCAGCCGGTGGTGGGCGAGGGCGTGGTGCAGATCGACCTCGACGGCGGCAAGACGGTGGAGGTGGGAATCGAGCGCCTGCATCTGGAGCAGGACGCCGGAAAATCCCTGCACGACCAGCATCCTAGCATGAGCTTCGTGGACCTGAACCGCTCGGGCTGCGCGCTCATGGAAATCGTGTCCAAGCCCGACATGCGCTCGGCTGACGAGGCCAAGGCCTATGTCACCAAGCTGCGCCAGATCATGCGGTATCTCGGCACTTGCAACGGCAACATGGATCAGGGGAGCCTCCGGGCCGATATCAATGTCTCGGTGCGCCGCCCCGGCGGCGAGTTCGGCACACGTTGCGAAATCAAGAACGTGAACTCCATCCGCTTCATGGGGCAGGCGGTAGACTATGAGGCGCGCCGCCAGATCGGCATTCTTGAGGATGGCGGGTCGATCGACCAGGAAACCCGGCTTTACGACGCCCGGAAGGGCGAAACTCGCTCCATGCGCTCCAAGGAAGAGGCGCATGACTACCGCTATTTCCCCGATCCCGACCTTTTGCCGCTCGAACTGGACGAGGCCTGGATCAGCCGCATCGAGGCATCCCTGCCGGAACTGCCGGACGAGAAGACGGCGCGTTTCGTGAAGGATTATGGGCTCTCAGCCTATGATGCCGCCGTTCTGGTGGCCGAGCGCGCCTCCGCCGACTTCTTCGAGGAGGTGGCGAAGGGCCGGGACGGCAAGACGGCTGCCAACTGGGTCATCAACGAGCTCTTTGGAAGGTTGAACAAGGAGGGGAAAACCATTGAAACCACTCCCGTTTCCGCCGCCCAGCTGGGCGGGATCGTGGACCTGATCGGCAATGGCACTATTTCCGGAAAGATCGCCAAGGACGTGTTTGAGATCGCCTGGACGGAGGGCGGTTCTCCCGCCGACATCGTGGAAAAGCGCGGCCTCCGGCAGGTGACCGACACCGGCGCCATCGAAAAGGCCGTCGATGACATCATCGCCGCCAATCCGGACAAGGTGGAGCAGGTGAAAGCCAAGCCCACCATGCTGGGCTGGTTCGTGGGGCAGGTGATGAAAACCACCGGCGGCAAGGCCAATCCGCAGGCGGTGAGCGACACGCTGAAGGCGAAACTGGGCCTCTGACGGCGCCCAACCCGGCTTTCCACCGGGAAAATTCACAAGCTTTCTCAAAACCTTACTTTGCATTTCCCTATCCGGGAATTCTCCGCTATAGTCCGTAGGCTGAATTTCTAGGGGCTCGGGGAGGACGATCAAATGGCAAAGACAGCCAAAAAGGCTGCGAAGAAGGCTGCCGCAAAGCCGGTGGCGAAGAAGGCGGCAAAACCAACAGTCAAAAAGGCGCAAGCCAAGCCCGCCGCGAAGAAACCGGCCGCACCGGCCAAATCTTCGGGATCATCGGCGGACAAGGGACGCTTCACGCTCTACGGCAACATGACGTCCGGCCCCACCTATACGGTGGGCCTCATGCTGGCGCTGAGCAGATATCCCTTTTCCTATATTCACGTGAACCTGCGCGAGGGACAGCACAAGCAGGCGGATTACCTGGTCAAGAACCGCTATGGCCAGGTGCCAACTCTGCGTGACGGCCAGACCTTCTATGTGCAGTCTGCCGCCGTTCTCGAACATCTCGCGCACAGCCTGCAGAAGTTCGACGGCAAGACCGAGCAGGAAAAGAACCGCATCATGGAATGGCTGTTCTGGCAGTGGGACAAGCTCTCCCTCCCGGTGCTGCGCCTGCGCGCCCGGGCGCGGGGCTTCCGCCAGTTCGGCGATGAAGTGCGCATGCTCTATGATACCGAGGCCAAGGCCGCCTTCGCGGTGCTGGAGCAGGAACTATCGAAATCCGACTGGATCGTCGGCAAGCGCCCCACCATTGCCGATATCGGCATCTATGCGGTGACCCGTTACACGGCGGAGGCGAACATCGACCTCTCGCACTATCCGCATTTGATGGAATGGAAGAAACGGTTTGAGGCGCTTCCGGGCTTTGGCACTCCTGAACAGATCCTGCCGATGGAGAGCAGGCTCATCTGACGCATCCGGAGCGATGCCTCAGTGACGGACCCTGACCTTGCCCCGGCGGACGCATCAGCGCCCGCACCCGTAAAGCGCCGCACCTTCGGCCGGGTGGAATGTAATCTCGGCATGCTGCTGGGCCTCGTGGGGCTGGGCGCGGGAAGGTTGGGCCATCTGTGGATCGCCTTCGACGTTTTCGCGCAGTTCACGCTGCAGTTCGCGCTGATTGCCGTGTCCTTCGCCATCGGGCGGCTGATGCCGGTGGCGCGGGTGACGACGGCCTTCCTGCTGATCCTCATCGGCCTTGTCGGCATCGGCGCCTGGCCGCAGATCGCCGCCCTCACGTCTCCGGTGATCGGCGCGGTGAAGGGGGGGCAGAAGCCCATCAAGGTGGCGAGCTTCAACACCTGGTATGAGAACCATGACGCCGAGGCGGTGGGCAAAGAGCTGCGCCGCCTCGACGCCGATATCCTCACCGTTCTGGAATTCGGCCCCAACAAGCGTCACCTGCTGGCTGCGCTGAAGGACGTCTACCCCTACCAGGCCGATTGCTTCACCCAGGATTATTGCCAGCTCGCTATCCTGTCGAAGTTTCCGATCCTCTCCTCGCAAGGCAGGATCGGCTGGGAAGGCGCGCCCTTGCTGATGGCGAAGCTGGGCCCCGAGGGCGGCAATCTCACGGTCTTTGCCATCCACACCATCCGCTTTCCGCATTCCCGCGCCCAATACCGGCAGGTGAAGGCGCTGGCCGATCTGATCGACCTGACGCCCGGCCCCAAGCTGGTGATGGGCGATTTCAACGCCACGCCCTTCTCGCGCATCGCCGCCACGCTGGCGAACCAGACGGGGCTGCAGCGCCTCACCATGCTGCCCTCATGGCCGAGTTGGGTGGGCCTCCCGCAAATGGCCATCGACCATATCTATGTATCGCCCGGCATCGGCGTGGTGGCCGATGAACGGCTGGGCGAGCCCTCGGGCTCCGATCACTTTCCCATCACCATGACTCTGGCCGTTCCCACAGGCGAAAACCCCTAAACGCAGGCGTGGTTTCCGCTTCGCTAACAGCCGGTAGGCTTGCCCTGTCCGCCATTAACCCAAGTGCTTGAATTCATTTGGGAGCCTTATAAAGGTGCGGAACCTGCGGCCGCGCCGTTCATTTCCATTTAAGCGTGCTGCTTAACCGGCTGTTTCGCGCCGCGAGTCAAATTCATCTCAAGCCCGCAAGACCAGCCGCAGAGCCGGAGAGGGCGATGAAACAGACGGGGACGGACAATGGCAAAGATCGAAATCAACGGCGAATCGCAGGCAGAAATCATCCCGAATGCGGCGACCGCCGACATTCTGTTTGAACTGGGCATGATGTATTGCCTGGGCCGCGACGTGGCGCAGGACTATGTGGCTGCCCATAAATGGCTGAACCTTGCCGCCATGAAGGGCAGCGAAGATGCCCGCGCCTACCGCTGCGAACTGGCCCGCGAGATGACTTCGGCACAGGTGGCTGAAGCGCAGCGCCAGGCCCGCGCCTGGCTGACGATGCACTGAGGCGATAAGCCTCAGTAATCGATGAAGTTGCTCTTTCCGTTGAGATCGTGACTGTTTTCAAAGTGGTTCAGCTGACTGCTGAACTCCTGGGCGCGGCGGGCCCGGCCGTAAATGTCGGACTCATAAATATCGACCTGGGTATTAAACCGGTCTTCCTCGCTGTTGAGCGGGGGCAGGGCGTTGGAACCGGGCGCATAGTTGAGGCCGCCGGGAATGAAATTCTCATAGGCATGCGCCTGCAACGGAAGAGCCAGCGTGAGCAGGGCCGCCGCCATCAAAACCTTGCGCATGTTCAATACCCCACATCCGATTCTGCTCAGCCAACAATCGCGGCGAAGCAGCGAAGAATTCGTTAAGCCTCAATATGGGCCGGAAATGTCCGCGCCGCAATGCCTGCCCTTGCATCATGGGCCAAATCTTGGCAAAAGCCAGCCGCCGGAGACGTGGCCGAGTGGCTGAAGGCAACGGTTTGCTAAATCGTCATACGTGTTACAGCGTATCGAGGGTTCGAAATCCCTCCGTCTCCGCCAAATTTTTATCATAGTGAACTGAATTTATTACGTTTTATTCAGAGGGCATTTTGCGTGCCCTACCATTTGTCCTACCAAGCCTCTCCTATCGCCTGATCCCGCTCCGTCCGGCCAATAGGTCTTGACTCCTATTTCACGAAAGGAACATATAGCGAACAACTACGGACGCTCACGGCCTGCCACGAGGTTCAGCCATGCCCGCCAATCTCCCCATGTCGTTCTCTGACCGGCAGTACTTTGTCGATGGGCTGGCGACGGTCAGGAACCTGGCTTCGGAGTGTGGCAGGGGCGAGCATCCCAAAGGCTCACCGCTTCAGGACCGCTGCTTCGCCCTGATCACCGCCGTTGACGGCGTGATGGCCGAGCTTCTGGGCGACCACAGCTTTTCAAACGTCCGCGCCGCCAATCCCCAGCAGTAAGGAGTGCCAGCCCATGAAAACCACGGACCTGTTTGCCTTCCTGACCACGGAGCCGAACCAAGAGGTTGCAGCGATCCATCCGAAGGCCATGCCGGCGATCCTGACCACGGAGGCCGAGCGGGAAATCTGGCCCAACGAAAGCTGGGACGAGGCGAAGGCGCTGCAACGGCCTCTGCCGGACGGCTCCCTGCGCATCGTGGCGAAAGGCGAGAAGCAGGATGGGTGAGTTCCTTTTATCTGGTTCCGCCGCCTCACTGATAGTGCAGGTCCTTGAACGCCAGCTCCCCCTTCTCGTGGCACCACATGCACGGGATTGACGGGTTGATCTTGTGGAGCCTCAATCTTTGGCCTTCTCAGGCGGAGTAAAGGTGACGGACGCGCCGGGGCCGCACTAATCCGCCTGGAACTCGGTCCACGTCGCGCCCTGCAGGGCATAGCTATCCTTGATTTGTGCCAGATTAAATCAACAGCAAAACATTCTTTGTATTCTATTGACCTTTCTATGTACTTTCGAGCGGCGTTCTCGATAGCCATCGTTAACGCCATCCAAAATTCCACTTCAAAGCGGACAGTGACGCTAAGTCAATATAATAACTAGAAAAATTCATAGGTGTACATTTTTGAAATAGCGCACAATTTTCCGCGGCTTTCGGCCTATGTATCGTCGGAACGAAGTAGTTAACTGCGTTTAGCCGGACTTTCCCTAGCGTTATTCGATAAATTGAAGTGTCAATTTAGGAATCCGTAAGCACGACAAGTCGGATTGTGGTCGTGTCACAACTGTGGAAAGGGCGAGGCTATGACCTTCTCTCCATTACCGTGCCGCATCTCGAAATTTCGCGCCAACGAAAGCGGCGGAGCTGCCGTTGAGTTCGCGCTTTCGGCACCGGTTTTCGTGTTGCTGCTGCTAGGAATGCTTGGGTATGGAATTTACCTTGGTACCGCCCACCAGGTGCAGGAACTGGCGACCAATTCCGCGCGCACCGCCCTAGCTGGCTTGAACACGGCCGAGCGCAACTCTCTGGTCGCCAGCTTTGTGGCCAGCAATATCGGCAGCTACAGCTTCATCGACAACAGCAAGCTGCGCTACATGGTGAGCAACAGCGCCGACCAGAACGAAGTCATCGTGACGGTCAATTACAACGCGGCCGAGCTGCCGATCTGGAGCTTGCTTCCTGCGTCCCTGCTACCGTCTAAACAGATTATCCGCACGTCGTCGGTACGCATCGGAGGGCTCTGATCATGCGCCGGAGCGTGCGGGCATTTCTACGCGATTCAGGCGGAAACATCGCCATCCTGGCGGCTCTGTGTTTTCCCGTTTGCGTAGCAGCCACGGGGCTGGGCGTTGACGAGGGTTCAATCTATCTCGAAAAAACCAATCTGCAATCGGTCACCGATCTCGCGGCGATCGTTGCCGCCTCCAACATCGATAAAGCGGAAAAGGCGGCGTCGCAGGCGTTTAAGGATAACGGCTTTGTGCCACAGGATGCGCTTGGCGGCGGCGGCATTGTCTCCGGCGAAGCCAACGACAGCCCGGTGGTCTCGGTCCAGCGCGGGCATTACTCGGCAGACACCAGCGTGCCCGTCGCGCAGAGATTCACAAACAATGCCACGCCTTACAACGCCGTTCGGGTCGATGTCAGCAAGCCCGCCACGCTCTATTTCCAGGCCATGTTCCGCAAGCCGCCGACCATCAAGGTCAGCGGCATTGCCAGCACGACGCCGGAAGCCGCCTTCAGCATCGGGTCGCGCCTCGCGCAGGCGGATGGCGGCATTGCCAATGGGGTGCTGGGAGGCCTGCTTGGCACAAGCCTTTCGCTAAGCGTCATGGATTACAACGCCCTGCTCTCGAGCCGCGTAAATGTGCTCTCTTTCATGGACGCGCTCGCCAGCGAAATGAACATCCGGTCCGGCACCTACAATGATCTTCTCAGCGCCAATGCCACCATGGGTCAATTCGGCAGCGCCCTCGCCGACGTCACCGGAGATCAGGCAAGCGTCAACACCGCCGTCAGAGACTTTGGCCGCGACGCCAAATATTCTTCCGTCACCATTCCCCTGAGCCATATGTTTGATCTGGGATCGTCAGGCAATCTGCGTATCGGCCAAGGCTCTGCAGCACTGGATGCGACGGCGAATGTGATGGATTTGATTACGTCTGCCGTAACGGTCGCAGACGGAACCCATCAGGCAACGGTCAATCTGGGCGCTACGCTGCCGGGTCTTGCGGCTACCTCCCTCACGGTCGCCATCGGAGAACCGCCGCAGCATTCGCCCAGCTTTACCGTGGGCGGAACGGGAAGCATCGTGCGCACGGCGCAAACGCGTTTGCGTCTCATCGCCACCATTGGCGGGTCTGGCGTTCTCAATGGCCTCAGCATCAGACTGCCGCTCTATCTCCAGCTTGCCTACGGCGAAGCCACGGTCTCTTCCGTTACATGCCCCGGCGGGCAAGCCACACATGCCATGGTCAATCTCGCCGTTACACCGGGCGTGGCCGACACCTGGATCGGCGAAGTTTCCGGCGGAGGCCTAGCCGATTTCACATCCGCCACGCCGGTTTCAAAGGCAACACTGATTGACGCTTCCCTTGTGAAGGTAACGGGGCAAGCGCACGTCAACATCGGCAGCATGTACCCGCAGACAGTGCCCTTCGATGCTTCGGACATTGCGGCGAACAAGGTCAAGACGGTTTCCAGTAATGAACTCACCCAGTCGCTTACTGCATCGCTCGTCAGCAATCTTGATCTCAGCGTACAACTCGGCGGGTTAAGCCTGCTTTCCACGGGCGCTGTTACGGCATCGCTGAAGGGAACGCTCTCCAGCGTCACACCCACACTTGATTCGGCGGTCAACACGATCCTTGCCCTCGCAGGCGCAAAAGTCGGATCGGCCGATGTCTGGATCGACGGCGTGCGCTGCAGGATGGCGGTGCTGGTGCAATGAAAAATCTTCACCGAGCCCGTTGCGGGTTCTGCGATCCACAATCTCTTTCAGGAATTTTCGGTGCGTGATGCGCTTCCCCGTGGATGGGGAGCCTTTCAACTCCGGAGATAGAGAGCGGCTACGGCTGCGTGTGTACAAAATGGAGAGTTACATGCGTAAGAATTTTCGCAAGAACGTGCTGACTATCGCCTCCATCGCCTTTCTCGCTTCGGCGGCTGGCGCATATGCTGACGGCCTCGGTGGACTGGGGAACGCCGTCGGCAACACGGTGGGCGGCTTGGGAAATACCGTGGGTAACACTGTCGGCGGGCTTGGCAAAGCGGTCGGAAACACTGTCGGCGGTGTGACCAAAGGCGTCTCCACAACGGCATCGGCCACGGTTGGAACGGCAAACTCCCTCGTGAGCGTCAAGGCGGATTCAGCCCTGATCGGCGGCATCCACGCCCGCCTCGGCGTCCTGACGCCGAAGCAGCTCGTCAAGCTCTGCGTGTCAGCCGGCGGCGGCAAGGGCTGCGGAACCGGCACTCCGGCACAGGTCAAGAGCCTGATTGACGCCCGCTTGAGCGTTCTCAAGCGCAATCAGCTTATCGCACTTTGCGTCTCGGCAGGCGGAAGCTGTGGCGTCACGCGCGCCGCCGTTGCCACGCCGGCACAGCCGCCCAGGACAGGCGATGGCGGCAATGGCGGCAAGACAGCCAGAAACATTCCGCTGACCTGCATGAAAATCATGAACAGCCCGGCCTCCTACGAAGCAGGCCTCGTCAGCCTCTGCCGCCAGATGGCGGCGCGGTAACACCACCGGAAGCCCGTCTCCCGGGGCGGGCTTTTCAATTCTTTGAGGGGGATTTGCCAACGTGTCACAAGCAGTGCCTCCGGAGAACGTGCATGAAGTCAAACCTTATCCCTCTCATCGACAACCGTATTGCCGAGTTTCTTAAGGCTGACATGACCGTCGATATTCCCCAGATTGTCAAAGAATTGGGCGGTAGTACGAAAATCCCGCGCGCTGAACTCTCCCGGCTCGTGGCCGAACGGGCGATACGGTCGGGAGCAGTGAAATATTGGGATTATCCGGTTTCTGAGCCAGAGCTGCCACCTGACGCGGGCTTTTTGACGAGCGTCAAATAAGCCTGGATTTCTTCAAGGCCAGTTTCGCTCAGGCCGGTGATCGCGGCAATGGGCTGTTGATCCACAGCGAGCAGGCTCTCCGGAAATGCGTAGCCCGCCTCGATCAACGCGCAGATACTCTGCTCTGAAAGGCCCCGGTCCATAAGCGGATGTAGTTTTTCCATGGCCGGGAAAACGCTCCAAATCGCGCGGTTTGCCGTGCTGGCGGCCGGGGCAGGTTCATATCGAAGCGGACGAAACAGAAGCTTTTATGTTCTCAAGGGGACGGACAGCGCACACAAAACGGCCCGTCGAGGGGGCATTAAAGTTGACGGAACCATTCTGTGGCAAGCGCGGTGAGCAGGAAGCGCCCGCCGCCAAGGTAGACAAAACCTATGGAGGTTTCGTCAAGCCGGTTGCTGGCCTTTTAGCAAATGCGGCAAGGATTGATGCCGATTTAATCCCCGATAGGAATAATCGGCCCGTCGATTTGCACTGGAACAACCGGACCGCTTAAGTCGAAAGTCATTGTGAATCTCCATGTTGACGGTTTGAGGCTATCGCAGGCCGCAGGATTTGGGAAGACCTGGGCGTTACGTCACGCTTTACGTTACTGCCCGCAGCCGCAGGACGGGCTTTCCGCGCCGTCGCAGCACTGCTGCATACCGTCACCGGCACAGCCGCAAACGCCGTGGTGATGAGAGCAGCAGCCGCTTCGGGCCTCCTGCCAGAGCGATATGGCAGGCGATGGCGCCGGAACCGGGCAGTTTGTGATGGTGTCCGCAGACATTCCGCAGAGGCTTGCCGGATCGCCGTCGCTCGCCCATGCCGGGCCGTTGAAAGCCAGCGCCGCGAGGATCCCCAGAACCCCACCCAGCTTCATTGCCCCCTCAGCTACAGCGCCTTCGCCGCATCAGCAACCCACCGAAAAGCGCAGTCGCAAACAATGGGAAAGCCGTGGGCAGTGGAACCGGGGACGGCGAACCACCCGAAATCGTCAAGTAGTTTATAGAGGCAGCGAACGCCCCGGTGCAAAACGTGAGATCAGAACAATCCTTGAAGCCGAAAGAGCCCGTCCCAATTCCGTTGCCCGGCCCACTCACTGTGGAAAACCAAGAGAGTGACGCCGCCAGATCAACGACATTGGTTGAGTTGCTAGAGCCAACTGAGAACACAAGGCTCAGGAGATGATTTCCGGAACTGTCTGCGAATTGCTGATCGAGTTCAAAAATAATTGTGGCGAGGCCACCCGCCACGGTCTTGGTCATATGGAATGTTGCAGGCTCACTACCAACGTATGAAACAGTTCCTTCGCCATCTACCGAGAGGGACAACGACAGCAGCGCAACTTGACCACTGATAGAGTTCTGACGTGCTAGTCGTTACCCTGCTGGTGTCCAGCGTTGGGTCGAACGAAAACGTCGCATAAAAGTTGGGATTGACTATGCCCGTTGCAAGATCAATCCCTGAACCATGCCCAAACACATTCCCCGAAACTAGGCCCGCGAAACTCGGAAGAGTGCCAGCATAAAATGCGGCGACAAGGAGCGCGGCACGCAAAAACACCCCACGAGCAACAGACATGGAGCCCCCGTTCAAGATTGGTTGCTTGAGATCGAAAGTTAACAATAGTTAAAATTAGTCGCGCACTAGAGTCAATGGCCTTCTGGCGTGAGTTTGGAGGCTTTGATAGCGCGCCGTGCCTCTTCCCGCGTCACACCAAGTTCGCGGGCTGCCTTATTGATCCCGCTTTCGGGCCTGCCGACCTTTAGAGCCGGATATTAGCAACTGAGCTGTATGGCGAAGGGCTGCTTTTGCGACTTCAATCTGTTCCTTATCGGCAGTACCGGTAGCGGCAGGTCTATTGTAACGCCTTGTTACTGGCTTGCGAAGTTTCTCACGCCACTTTTCTATGTCACTCGCGGTCACGAAATATTTGTTTCCTATGTGCTCGCACTCCAACTCACCTTTGCGGATCGCCGCTCGAAGGGTGTTCTTGGTGATTCCGCCATTTGGGAAAAAGTAGCTGACCGCCGCATCCAGAGGGAAAGGCAGATTTTTCTGATCCGACATCGCTTAAAACAACCCGCGCCGCTTCAGAAATTCCGTGAGTATCTGCCGGATCGTTTCCGGCCTGGACTCCGCTCCTGTCGCTTCCATGTGCTTGTCTACAGCGGAGAGAAGGTCAGGGAGAAGGCGGACGTTGATTTGCTCGCCGCGCCCGGTGGCCGGACGCCCGCGAGAACGCTTCGCAGCATCTTTTTTCATGGTATCCAAAAATAGTTGTTGCGGTGGTCAGTATTTTAGGATACCACAATTGCAGGCCAAGGGGAAGCAGCGAACTTCCCCAAGGCCCTAACCAAACCCGCAATTGGAGTTGCGAACATGGCTACCATCAATTCTACCACAACCCCGTCCCGTTTTCACAATCTCTCTCCCACCATGCTTGCCGATCTGATTGGCGAGCTGGACCGGAAGGCGAAGGCCGCCACCGCCGAACTCGACGCCGCCAAGGATGCCTTCAAGGCCCGTGGCATTCTCATTGCCGAAGGTGACGCCTTTGCCGTGATGATGCAGAAATCCATCCGCCAGACGCTCGATACCACCGCTGTGAAGGCCGCGATGGGGCAGGAATGGGTGGACGATCATTCCAAGCTGGCGGAAGTGACCAGCCTGCGGATCACCGCCTGCAACAAGGCGCTCGCCGCCGCCTGATTACTGGCCCGGCCCCAAGGGTATGTGTGTCACGCACATACCCTTCGGGCGGCGCGGGGTGAGTGCATCACACCCTCACCTTTCCACCATTCCCCAATCTGAACCACGGAGGACAGCCCCATGGCTGATTTTCTGAACGGCATGCCTTTGCCCGAATCCCGGCAGGGCATCGAGGACATGATCGAAGCCCTGATCGCGCGGCTCGACGCTGCGGACGATGATCCGGACCTTGAAGACACTGGCGACGATGAACCAACCCTTGGCGCTGCCGACAGCGGCTATGGCTGGTCCGGCCATAATCTCCTGCATTCCCATCAGCCGATGAGCGATGAGTGCGAGGCTGACGCCGACAATGAGCCGAGCCTTGGCGCACTGGAGCGCCATCCCGGCCCCTTCGAAACCAGGCAGCGCAGCCAGTTGTCATGGGGAGCCAGCGGCACCGATGACCGCGAGGACGCCTGCGAGGACGAAGGCTGGCAGGACGATCAGGAGAGCGAAGGCCCGCTCGACGCCGTCCGCCACTGGCCTTGCAACCCCATCAGCTTTGGAGCAACCCCATGACCATCTCACTGAACCGCCGCGCCATGCTCGCGGCATCCGCCGCCGTGGCAACCGTCTCCACCGTGCCTGCCCTTGCCATGGCTCCCGATGGCGAGGCGCAGCTTCTGGAGGCCCTTGCCGCGATCCGCGACGCCGCCGCCCTGTGCAGGCGGGACAGCGCCTTCCTTGACGGCCTGATGGCCCAGCATGCCGCCGCACGGCCTGCCCTGCCGGAGGTCTGCCGCTTCCACGATGAAGACGTGCAGGCCTTCGACCTGCCGCGCCCGGCCAACCCGGACAGCGATGGCACGTTCTATACCCCATGGGACCGCAAGGAACTGGAGGACTGGAGCCTCTATCGCCGGGTCACAGGCGGAGAGGCCGCGAACCAGCGGCGTCTGGAAATCCTCGCCGCCCTCAAGGCATGGCGCGCGGAAGGCGACCGGCTTGAGGAAGCTATGGGCGTCACTGCCGCAGAGACGGCATGGGAAGCCCGCCTGCAGGAGATGGACAACGCCACCGAGCGCCTGGCGGCGCTTGAGGCCAGCACCATGCAAGGCGTCCGGGTGAAGCTGGTGGCGCTGCACGAAATCGCCGCCTTCGAGAACATGGAACCCACCGAGGTTGGCGAGGACTGGCGCATCAACACCATGGCCTCCAGCATCCTGTCCGATCTTCTCCGCTTTGGAGGTCTGCAATGAGCAAGCCCGACTATTCCGCCACGCGGGTTCTGGAGGTTATTCCGCCCCAGCACCTTGCCACCATGGAGGCCATGCCGGCCGCAGAGTTGCGCGCCATGCAGGATGTTATGACGTCTTTGGGCGACGTGGCGCAGGCGTTTCACTGCCAGCCTCGTTTCACCAAGCATACCGGCCCGAAAGGCTCTGTGGTGCCCACGGAGCCGGGCAATATCCTCGAGGACGTCATCAACCTGCTCGCAACTTACGCCACGGCTGCGGCGGCAATCTCGGCTGCTGCCGAGCCGGTCACTGCCAATGACGCGAACGACAAGGCTTGGACGCTCTTGCAGTATCACGCCAACAACTTGGCCGACGACCTGCCAGCCTTCGTTGCCCTCGCCGCCGAAATGGCAAGAGATTGGGACGACGCGCGGGACCGAGACTGGATCAAGGAACACACCACCGGCAAAGCCGCATAGGAGGCTGGGATGCCAACCAATCGTAGTAACGCAATCTTCGACGCCAGCGTGAAGCTGGAAACCGCCAACTCCCTGCTGCGCAGCCTGATCCTGATCTTTCAAGTCAGGGGCAAGCACAGCGATGTGACGGACCATGATGTGATCAACGTGCTTTACGATGTCATGGACCGAACAGTGGCGGCAGAGGAGGAACTCGACCGCCTCTATGGACTGGAACCGGGCCAGCCCAAGCAAGCGGCCAAGAAAGCCGCCTAGACGCACAGGGAAGGCCGTGGGCGGGGCTGCTATCTCACATTTCCTATGTCGGGCGCCCAAAGCGACGCCCGATTGTGCTGTCTACAAAGTCGTCAAAATCCCGACTAAAAAGCGGCTTTGCGGCTTGGACCAACTCCGGGAAGGCGCGCTTTAGGTAGGGGAGCAGTCCCCAGCTGGTCATTTCGCCACCAGCGAATTTTCTTTCCACGAACTTCTCTACACCGATAGAGCGAATTACCTGGACAGCTACCTCCAACTCATCGACCGAGCACAAAATATAAGGGCTATTGATCCGCATGTCATCGGGAACGCCGTGGGCTCGACATTCTTCAATGACAAGACGGTCAAGTTCCGAATATGTGTAATCTCCGAACACATGCCAATTTTCCAAAGTCACGACTAATGGGAAAATCGCTTTTTCGGTTGTTGCCTGAAAATGAGGGTAATGCCCGGCTCTACAATCAGCGATATTTCGGTAGGTCTGCGCTACTGCTTTCGCTACATATTTCAGCTGATTGATCATCGGCGCAATGTCCAGCAGAGCAGCTTTAGCGTCCATGGTAAGGCGTTTCAATTTTACCTCGACAAACAACGCTGCTCGATCATCCCACACAATCCAATCCACTGAATCGAGTTGGCGCTTGCCGATTGAATATTTTGTCTCCGCGGCGATTCGTGCGCCATTTTCGCCCATGCTTCTGGATAGAACCTCTCCAACATACGCCTGCAACGACGAGCCGAGTGCATTGCCAAAATCGGGATGATCGTTCAGGTCATAATAGAGGCCGGGGCCAAAGCGCCAAAACAGAAGGGTGGGTTGGGCACACAGAAGTTCTGTGCGTCCGTCAAACTCGATTCTGATTAGCGGTTTTGCCCGGAGCGGATTATAGGAATAAGAGTACCGCTCATCATACGCTTGCGCATCCTTTAGCGCACTGCGTATCTGATCTAGACCGCACGAGCACAACGAAACGAAACGCGCAACTGTATCTTCCGATATACCTTTGATGTTTGATGCTATCGGCTCGCGAATGATAAATTTTTCTAGGACCATTCCGAGGGCCGCCAAACCACAAATGAAAATGTCTTGAATGCTTATTCCAATCCGCTCGCGTGCGATCCTATTAATCTCTTCAGAATTGTATATCTTGAGATATCGAGCCATCACCACCCGGCTGGGGGGATGGGACTGCCAGGGAAATTGCCTATGGCTAATTCTGGCAACTTCAACCAATATGTTTTCGTGATCCCCGTATTCTTCGCTGATGCGCTCTTCTAAGAATTTGAGCCGATTGAATAGATTTGCAAAGTCACCCCAACGCCTCAATGACTTAGTTGAAACGGGCGCTGTAGTCGCGTTCAAAAAAATTTCTCTGGTAAGGGTTTCCAGTTCCCATTCCGATATCAGAGCTTGGCGTTGAGACGCCGCTTTGACCCTGAAATCCACATCCATATCGGTAGGAAGTTGAAATTCTTTCATCTGTAGCCATTGGGTGTAGGCCCAAATGGCATAAATCGACTCACGCAACGAATAGTTGGAGCAGGCATTTCGGAATGGTTTGTATAGATCGTAGACGGCCATACGTCCCAATATATTGAGGATAACCTCCGAGTCGAGCTTGTGATCCGGCAATGGCTATCCGCTGGACCCCGCAGCGCGAGGACATAGAACGACAACCATTCTTTCTGCCTAAGCCGCCTCGCCGTTCAGCCAGTAGCTGTTGCGCTCCACGAGGTCACGAACCAGCACCAGAGCATTGCCATTTCCGTCGAGCGCCGGGGTGCGATCCGGTTTGACGATAACGCGGCGGATTTCCGTGATTGCCTCATGGCCGGTCTGGGGCGCGGCCTTCTCCAGCTGCTCAAGGCGGGTTGCGAGTGACTTTGCCATGGTGTTTCCTTTCAGGCCGGTACGTCTGCAAGATCGGATTCGGTCAAACCTTCAGCGGCATATCTCGCCAGCAGCTCAGCCCGTGTCAGCCCGTCTCGCTCCGCCTCGGCCCTCATGCTTTCGCGGATGCTGGCCTGCAGCTGGCTGATGCGCTCATCGAGGAACTCATCTGAAACGGCATCGAGCGGGACAGGACGCCAGAGCGGCAGATCGGCGGCATGCGGTGAACTCGAGGCCGTGAACCCCTGGCCTTTGCGGTGCGCGGCTGTGCGGGCAGCAACGACGCGGGGGTCACTGTCGCCACCGTCAGGAACACGCATCACGATAACGGTGGCTTCGGTCAGTTCCTTCGGCCCTCCCCATCTGGAATGGGATTCCAGCCGCGTGATGCGCTTGTCCTGGGTGGCGCTCATTTGCCGCTCTCCGCTTCCAGCCGTGCGATGCGCTGTTCAAGCTCCCGGCGCTCGATGGCCGCGCCCACGTTCTCGATTACGGCGGACACGTCCCGCGCCTCGTCGGGCGTGATGTCGCCGGAGCCGAGCGCTTCCAGAACCTTGGCGCTGGCAGCCACAAGGCTTTCGACGCCGCTGATGTTGCCGATGTCGAGGCGGATCGGCCGGGACTTGCGCGGGGGCAGGATGCGCTCCAGACAAAGCCGCAGGGCCTGCCCGTCGCCTTCCAGTGCCATTTCGACGGCCTTGCGCGTCAGGGCCTCAGTCTCCCCATCCAGCAGCTTCTCAGCCGCCAGCGTGGCCTTATTGCGCGATCCTGACGGCCTTCCCGCTGGATTGCCGCTCTGGCCGGGCTGGAACCGGGAATCCTGTTTCGCTTCTGCAGGATCAGGCATCATTGCAGGCGCTGTCCGTCTTGGAACACGCCCAGATCGGCGAGCGTCGTTCCGGCCTGCTGTTCAAGGTACTGGCGGGCGTTGAACAGGCCGGTGGCAATCTCCTCGCAGCCGCTCTTGACGAACTGCGCCAGGGCGGGCGTGTCACCCTCTTCCGCCGTCTCCGCCATCCTGTGCAGGAAAACGGCAACACAGCGCGCCGCGTCGATCATCATGGCGGCGTCAAGGCCGGATTTCGGGCGGTGCATCATCATCGCGCCGCGCAGGACTTCGAGGGTGGCAAGCGCCAGTTCCGAGTCTTCCGCTCCTGCCTGCGCGCGGCTGAACCATTCGAGCCCCTGTTCCTGCATGGCACGGGCGAGCGGGAGAAGCTCAGGGCTTTCCGGTTCTGCGGATTTGCGTTTGCGCTGCTTTGCCATCAGTGGGCGGCTTCCAGCGCACGGGACAGCATCGAGGCGATGAGCGCCTTCTGGGCCGATGGTGACACCTTCTCGCCGATGCGGGCTGCCGCACCCAGCTTGTTGCCGACTTCACCGACGACGCGCGGCGATGACGCCAAAAGCAGAGGCAACAGCAGGGGATTGAGCCAGGCGGCGGCATTGCCTCCGCCCATGGCGACGGCCTTGGCGAGGACACCCTTTGGCAGCACAGAGGCCATCTCGCGGCCCGCGATCGATGATTTCAGATTGGGGGCGCCAGCGTCCTGAAGCTGCTCGAGCAGCTTGCCGCGCCGGTCGTTGGTCATGGAGGTGCGCAGCTTGTTGATCACGGTGTCGGGGGAGACGTTGCTGCCCGGAACCAGCGATTTCTCAAGGTCGCTTTTGAGGTTCATGGCGGCTTCGTAGTCGCCCATCGCCTTGCGATATTCAGGCACTTGCTCGATGATGGCATCCTTCACCGCATTGGTGGCGGTGGTGACGAGGCGGCGCTCGTTGGCGGCATTGCCATCCGTGGCATTGGGCTGCATCCGAGAATAACGCTGCTTGAGTGCGTCCATGGCGATGGGCGTCCGGCCCTGCGGATGGGACTCCCATTCATCAAGCAGCTTCTGCATCTGGTCGAGCTTGGCAAACTCGGCGGGCGTTCCCTTGTTGAGGGGCGCATAGGCAGCGGCATTGGAGGCAAGTTCGCCTTCTCCTGCCGCCTGTTCCGGGAAGCCAACCTGGAGCGATTGCCGCAGTTCATCGAGCGCCTTCCGCACCGGATTGGTATCAACCACCGCGCCACTGTTGGCGGTGGACTGCATGTTGGCGCGATATTCGGCGCTGCGCTTGTCGGCAAGGCTGCCCATGGCATCACGCGCCTGGCCGATGATGGCCTCGTCGGGGGTGTTGCCGCGCATCGCATCGCGGAAAGCCTTGCCGGACTCGTCGCCCATCAGGAAGCCCCGGATTTGATCCTTGAGGCTGTTCCCAGCCGCTGCGGCGCTGCGATAGCCGGAGAGGGCAGATTCCCGGATCGCTTCAGCGGGCGCGCCAGTGGTCAGCGAGAGCGGCCAGCTTGCGGCATAGCCCGCACCTTTCGTCACTCCCTTGCCGGCCACGGCAGCGGCCTTGAATGGATTGGTCACGTCAGCGGCGGTGGCGAGCGCACGGGGGAGCATTGTGCCTTCCAGCATTGGCACGCGGGCCGCTGCACCGGCACCACCAGACAGGAGCATCGAGGCATCGCCGAGCGCGCCAACCGGGTCTTCGATCATCGTCCGGCGGATGTTCTGCATGCCGCCGTAGCGGTCCCGCATGCCCTGCGCGAGAGCGGACGCCATCTGCATGTCATGGCCCGGCGTCATGTTCATGAACTCAGGCGTGACAGCGTTCCATGCGTGACCCAAGCCGCCGCTGATCAGCGCGCCGGTGTTGTCCACGGTCTGGAGGGGATGGCTGACGGCGTCATAGATACCCGACGCCATGCGCTTCGCAGAGGGCAGGATGTTGCCGGGCAACTCGCTCCAGCTTGGCTGCTGCTCGTCACTGACATGCTGTTGCAGGGCTGCAAGCGCGCCTTCCTCGTTCTCGCCATCAACCTGATACTGAGCGCCATCCGGCCCGGTAATGAGGAACGTTGCCATCAGGGGGATACCTTCTGGATCGTGTAGCCGTTGATGACTGTCGGCCCTTTGCCGCCCGGCGCAATGCCGTGGCTGGTGAGCCATCGAACGGCTTCCTCGTCGCTCTTCAGCATGCGGGAGCGGCGCGTTCCTTCGATCTGCTCCGCTGAATACTGTCCCGCACTTGGCCTATTGCCTGCGGGGCGATCCGGGCCCTGTGGCGTCATGTAGGTGGCAGGGACGTTGGGAATGTCGAACAGCGCGCGCACGCGGTCATTGCCTTCCTGGCCCTCAGGATAGACCCGGTTCAAGTCGGCATTGAAGCCGCGCGCGATTTCCGCATTCGCTACCTTGCCGATGTGGATCAGGCGGCGGATCGAGGATTCATCGAGCGTGATGGATCCACCTGCGGCCTTCTCGGCGAATTCGCGGTCAGCATCGGAGATTTGCGTGCTGCCCACTGTCGATTTGAGCAGTGCCGCCACTTGCGGCGCAATGGCGGCGCGGAAGGTTTCCGTATTGGTGACAGCGGATGGGTCGGCACCGAAATAGGCAGCAATCTTCTGGAGCGCGAGTTGCTGATTGGCGAACTGGCCGGTGATGATGCCGCCATCAAGAGCGCGTTCCGCATTTTCGAGGGCGCGATAGCCAGACGCTGCCACACGGGCGGCATCGGCGCGAGCCTTCGTCTCATCGAAGATTTTATCTTCTTTCACACCGCTGCCAGCCCCAACGCTGATGTTTGTGACTGGCGTTTTGGATTTCTCCCATGTGCCATAATCGACGGGCTGGCGGCCCGCCGCTTTCTCCTGCGCTGAATAATATTCATACTCCTGCACCGATGACGGCTGCCTGGTGTTGCCGCTGTCGGGAGCTACGATCCATTTACCGGCTTTGGGATCATACAACCTGCCATCCCCGGCATTCACCAGTGACGTGTCTGGATGCTGGAGCTTCTCGAGCTGAGCTTGCTTGATCGCCAGATCAACCTTGTCGGCCTCGCTGGGATTGGCCCGCGCATATTCCTGCTGAAACGCATCGAGGATCATCTTCTGCTGGGCCGGAGGCATCCAGACGAAATTCGGACTGCTGATTGTCTGCTGCAACACGGCCAGCCTATCGTTGCCTGCCGGGGCTGTTCCGCCATCCTGTGCAATGCCGGTTTGCTGGGGCAGAGAAGGCCCGCCAGCGGGCATGGGCTGCTGGATGGGCGGTTGCGCCATACGGGGCGCAAAGGGATTCCAGCCTCCACCCTGAGTCACGGAGCCGCCTTGCAGCACGGCACGGTTGCGCGGATCGATTGCGCCGCCGTCCTTGGCCGCCGCCGTCATGTTGAGGCGCTGGAATGCCGTCATCGGGCGTTGCTGGACCGGCTGCTGCATCGGTGGCGCTGCAGCGGGGATGACCTGCGGCTGGGGAACGGGCTGCTGCGCTGGCGGGGCAACGGCTGCCGCGCCGTTGAAGCTGAGGCCCATCGGCGGCTGGGCCGTGGCAGGGGTGTCAGCGGCGGGCTGGACCGTAGGAGCGCCATTCTGCGCCAGCAGCGCCATGGCCTTGGCACGGTGCGCCGCCATCTGGTTGTTCACCTTGTCGGCCACGGTGCCCGGAGCGCCGCCTGCCGCTGCATCGCTGGCTCCGTACCGGCCAACCTTCCCGGCATTGATGGCGCTGTAAATGTCCATCAGCCCCATGCCGGGCTTCACGCCAGCATCGGTAAGGTATTTCGCAACAGCGCCATTCGCGCCAAGCTGGGAGCCAACCGGGTTGTTCCAGTCCACCCCGTATTGCTGGGCCTGCGGCTGGCCGAACTGGATGAGGCCCTTGTGCTGGCCCCATTTCGTGGTCGGCCCCGCTTTCGTGGGATCGAACGTGCCTGCCGTCTCATAGGAAATGGCCGTGGCGAGATCGACGGGGCTGATGCCAAGCGCATTGGCGGTCTGCACAATACCGTCTTTGACGTTGGCGGGCACCGATGCAGGCGCTGAGGCTGTTTCACGTGAAGCGCCGGGAGCAAGCACGTTGCCCCAGAATGCGTTGCTGAAATCCCTGCTCGCGCCAGTGCGCATCCGGGTTTCGTCACCGTTGACGCGGTTCATTGCCGCGTAGCCCATCATCATGGGGATCAAGCCCGCCGACTGCATGAGGCGCTGCGCTGCCTCTTTGCGCCGGTCCAGATCGTCCGGTGAGATGAAACCATTGCCGCCGCCGCCGAAGGCATCGGAACCGTTCATCAGCAATCCAAGCAGTCCGCCCATCGCGCGTTCCTTCAGCCCGAGTTCCAGTTTGTCGCATAGAGGCCGCCGCGCGGCTGGTACCGGAGATACGCCGGATCGATTTCTCCCAGACCGCTGCGGTTGGCGGTGTTGCGCATCATGTTGGAAAATGCGCTGTCACCGTTCGGCAGCATGCCGTTGGCTTGCGATGGCTGCTGCTGCCCGGACCCCTGCATCATCGCGCCGCCCATGATTTGCGGAAGGATGCCGCTTTGGGAAAGCAGGAAGTGCGCCGCCGCCTGCCGGGGATCGTTGCTCTGGGGAGCGCTGGTGAAGGTGTTGGCGGAAAAGCTGCGGGGAAGCTCCGCCCCCATTTTGCTGTCGCTGTTGAAACCGAATGGATTACCGGTGCGGAGCAGATTGCCAAGAATGCCCATGAGACTATTCCTCCTCGCTGTCAGGATCGCGCGATGCCGGGCAGGGCGCATCGAGGCGCTGCAATTCGGCGAGCACGCATTGGCGCACGATGGCGCTCATGCCCCGCGATTCCGAACGCGCGGCGGATTTCAGGCGATGGCTGAGACTTCGGGGAATGCGGACGCGCAACACGGCGTCGAGGTGGCTCATTTCCAAACTCCGGACAAGCGCCGTCATCACGACAGTGGCTTTCGTGCGGAGGACGTTACTACAAATCGCGAGTCCCGGAAAGCATAAGTTGGGGACAACGCGAAGAAATCTGCCCCTATATTTATATATAGAAATATCTCGCGCCCGCCTGCGTACTGCGCACCTTCGCGCAGCCCTGTCGTTTAATTCGACAAGCGTTTGACGCCAGAAATGGCGATGCGAGTCTTGACTGGCGCCGGTAGATAACTCTTCAGCCAGCACATGGAATGGCGGCTCGTATAGGTGAAGGCCATGCACCGGCCATCCTGTTCGCAGGTTTGAAGGCAGGCCACGAATGCCACGCCCTTCAAGCTCGCATAGTCCGCACCCGGCAAATCAGTCTTCTCGAACACAGTGATCGAAGATTGATGAAGCTGGCCTTCAATCTCTGCGCGGTACCCGGTTTCCGCGTTGGGATTGCCCACAACCATTGAACCACTGGCCTTCAGAAAACAGGCGGCGTTTGGCCGATTGAATGTAAACGCCATGCAGTTGCTGTTTCCTGTGCAGGCTGACGCGCAATCATCGGCAGAAATGTTGCGGATTGGCATGCGCGGGAGATCGAATCCGAAAATATCATATCCGGCAACGCGTTTGAGTCTGCTGAGGCCGCCTGTTCCAAATCCGCTGGTGTCTGGGCGCTGGGTCGCAGGCGCAGGCAATGAGACTGTAGGGACGGGCGTTGATGCAGGCGTGTTATTGATGACCTCCATCTCGAGGCCCAGCGCCTTCGCCTGGTCAGGGGTTAGCCAGTTCAGGCTCTCATTGGGGTTTCGTTCTGTCGCAAAGGCAATGAACGACTGTGTTAGGCCGAGTTGACCGAGATAGGCTCCAACGAGGGCATTTCCAGCCCCTGTGACCTGTCCGTCGTCGCCATTGTAAGCGGCATGGAATCCGATCTGTGCAACCGGGCTCATGAGGCGCTTCGTGCCGCCCAGCCAGATCAGCGCGCAAGCCGATGCGCACCGCATGCCGTTATCTACCCATGTCACATACTCTTTAAGACGGATTGCCTTTCCGATTTCCAGGCCAGCATTAAGATTGCCGCCGTCGCTGTCGAGCAGCACAACTGCCTTGGGAACATTCAGGGCAATGCTGACGAATTTCTGTTCATCGCCGCGCTGCAATTCGCCGGAGACTTGGATTATACCCAAATCAGGGGTCGATTCCGGGCGTAGGACTATTTCCGCTGCCGATGCCGCGAGCATCTGCGCGAAAAGGCCAATAAAGGCCATACAGAAACCACCGATGCCGTGTCGAAGGCCCATTCTCGTATTCAGACCCAGAACTTGCGGTTTGTCGAATCCTATTCAGATGGATTGATAAGCAGGGCTTAAACAATTCGCCCAAATGCGGTTCAACGCTTGACTGCGCGAGCCAGAAATGGCGTTTGAAGTCGTGAAGGGATGCTGTTGCCGCCATCCGCAGGACGCCCGCTTGCTACGGCGCCTTGGGGGGCGCGCTTCGCGGGCTTCTGTGCTGGCTTCGGAGTGAGTGGCGTCACCCTGTCTGCCGTACCTCCCATGGTAGAATATAAAGGTGGCGCACTGGTGCAACCGTCAGCCCCTTCCAAATGGCCCTCACGGTTGCATGGGTGCAACTGTAATGACGGAAGCGACGTCGTTTTTGGGCCACGGTTGCGTGGGTGCAACTGTACGGTTGCGCTGGTGCAACCGTGTTCTGAACTTGCTGCCTCCCATTTCAGAAACTCTTTCGATGCCAGAGCGCCGGACTTGTCACACCGATAGGCGGTAAGCCTGTACTCGGCGGCATGCCGATCCTTGATGTTGAAGCCGCCTTGACGGGCGAGAGCCAAGAAGCCCCGCTCGATCAATTCGGCGATGGCGCGCGAGGCCGTTGCCTTGTTGACGCCCAATCGTTCGCCCATGACGCGGGCGCTGGCGATCAGCAATCCATTGTTGCCGCCGTCATAGAGGCAGGCCATTTCGATGTAGGCGGCACGCGCCGTCATCGGCAGTGAGCGCCACGCCGCCGATTTCAAGAGATAACGCTCAATTGCTATAAAGCTGGACAGGGTGTTGCCACCCCGTCCTGTCTTGTTGTGTCGGCGGCGCGCCATCGCTCTCAGCCCCCTTCGCTTTCGAGCTGCTGCAGCGCGGCGATCAGTTCCGGCAACTTCTCCGCCTTGACGGCTAGTCCCTGCTTGCCGGGCTTCATCGTGCCGTCATCGTCGGCGCGATACCACGTCCGCACGTTGACCAACTCGTGACCGCGATAGGACTCACGGCTGATCCTGACTTCTTCGCGGCTGTTCTTCTGAATAATGAAGGTTTGCGCCATCAAGCGGCCTCCTTCACATCAGACGTTTCCAGCACCTCGACCTGTGACCGCAGAACGTAGCGCGCGTGCGTGCCGGCAAAGGCCCCGCCATGCTTTTCGTCTATGGTTTCGATGTCGAGGCCATGTGCGCGCTTCAATTTGAAAACGTAGTGGCTCCAGCGCGGGCCGGGATTGTCGATGGGCGTGCAACCGCGCTCACCCATGCGGAGTAGTTCCAGCAGCGCCCAGGCATCGCGGCCCGTCGCCGTGAAGGTGCCGCCATCAGCGAGACGGCGGCCTGTGACTGTGAGCCTAGCGGCCATCGCGCACCTCCAGAAGCGATACGGTTGACCAGCGATCCACCGTCCAGCCCACGACAAGCGGGGCACGATGGCGTTGCGCAGTTACGGGAGCGGTGGTAAGGGAGGGTGTTCCGCCAAGAACATTCTTCCCGCCCCGCGCGCCGGTCTCAATGCCGACGCCGGGGCGTTTGATTTTCTTCATGTTGGTTACGCGGCCTCCTTTGCAGAAGGCAGGCTGTTGAGCCAGGCTTCCAGATCATCTGACATGATCAGGGTCTTGCGCCCCAGCTTTTTCGCACGCAGCGCGCCTACGGCAATCGCTTCATGCAGAGTCGTCAATCCGCAACAGGCCATGTGGGCTGCCTCTGTGCGGGAGTAAGCAAGCGGCTGTTTAGCCATTTCTTCCTCACAAATGGCCGGATTGCCCCGGCAAGCGCGTCAGCGTTCGTGCTAACACGTGAGGTTATGAGGCTCGCCTCAGGGCATTAAAATCCACCCTGGAATTATTATTCGAATAATAATTACGGTTTCAAATTCTTGTTCGGTTTGGCTGGCGAAGCCCCGGCGATCCAACGGCTCCAAAGTGCATCCTTGGCATCCGAGCTAAAGGATGAGGCTTTTTTCCCATTTTTCGTTGAGGGAGTGGTTGTGAGAGTTCTCTTGACGATATTATAGCGATTTTTGATCGCCGCTGGTGTGGTGTTTGACCACCGTTCTCCGCGATGGCTTTTCTTGAACTGTTTGCAAGCTTCGATGACTGTGCATTTCTGCCCCTTCACGATTTGGTCTATTTTTGTGACGAGCTCGACGTCAAGATCGAGGGAATTTTTGTGAGGCGCACCTCTGCGCTTTTTGTCGGCTCTTGCTCCAATTGCAAATCCCGGAACCCAGTCTCTAAGGACCGCGAGAAGGAGTTTGAAGTCTTTCATGGGATCGTCTCGCCGGATTTTGTAATGCGCGGCAAGCAGTTTGTGTTTGGCGTGAAGCTCTTCGAGTAGCGCCTGATCCACGCTTTGTCCCAGAATCAAACTTTTCATCTTGAGGCTGTCGGCGTCAATAGGGGCAAGCAATTCAGCCGGGTAACTTAGCGTTTTCCCAATAACATGCTTATGTTCAACCATCTTGCGCGCACCTTCGCTGCACCGTGAGTGGTGCGCCGGGCAACCTGCGGTGCAGCAGGTGTTCGGGGATCAGCCTAGCCCGGCGCGTCTTGCGATTTTTTCATGTTCTCCGGATTTGCACAACCTTGCCACCGGCCTTCGGCTCACAGAATGCCGCCCATGCGTCCATGAGCTTCCGGCGCTTCTCGAACTGGTCGCCGCGCCGGTAGGCGGCTTCGGCCTTGTCGCTGATGCTATGGGCAAGGGCATGCTCGCAGGTTTCGTGGGGGAACGAGGTCTGCTCCGATGCCCAATCGCGGAAGGTCGAGCGGAAGCCGTGCACCGTGATATCGTCCCGCTTCATGCGCCGGAGCTGCATCGTCATTGCCATGGCGGAGAGAGGCTTGCCCCGGCTGTTCCCCGGAAACAGGAATGAGGAATGCTTGTAGCGGGCGAGGCTCTTGAGAAGCTTCACGGCGCGATCCGTCAGGGGAACGCGGTGTTCATGGCCTGCTTTCATGCGCGTGGCTGGAATCGTCCAGATCGCCTTGTCCAGGTCGATCTCGCTCCAGTCGGCATTGAGAACCTCTCCCGACCGGCAGGCCGTGAGGATGGCAAGTTCGAGGGCCAAGGCTGCGCTTGATTTCCGGCTGCGCAGTTCGGCCATGAAGGCGACCATGTTGTCATAGGGCAGGGCTGCGTGGTGGCCCCGTGTGAGGCGCTGGCGGGCTGGGAGCAGGGTCTTGAGGTGGCCGCGCCATGCGGCAGGGTTCTCGCCTTCCCTGAAGCCACGGGCGCGGGCGGCGTCGAGGATGTTCTCAATGCGCCCCCGCAGCCGTGAGGCCGTTTCAGGCACCTTCGTCCAGACCGGCTGGAGCACCTTGAGCATCGCTTCGGTGTCGATCTGGTTGATGGGCTTGGACCTGATGGCGCTGCAATAGGCATCGCCCAGGGTCATTTCCCACTGCGCGATGTGCTTCTCGTTCCGGAACTTGGCCTTGTGGGTCTTGATGTAGTCGTCAGCGAAGGCCCCGAAGGTGGGGATGGTCTTGTCGGCCTTGGCGCGGGCGTCGCTGCCCATGACGGTGATCGGATCAGTTCCGGCGCTGACCAGTCTCCGTGCCTCTGCCGCCTTCTCGCGCGCGTCCTTGAGGCTGACGCCACCGGGGCCAGCACTTCCCAAGCCCAGCTCCCGGCGCTGGCTACCGAAGCGATAGAAGAACGTCCAGCGCCTGCCGCCGTTGGGCGAGATGGCGAGATAGAGGTTGCCGCCATCGGAATGACGGCCCGGCTCCTTCAGCGTTTCCACCTGCCGATGCGTGAGCTTGTGCAGCTTGCCTGCCATGGTGCCCTGAAATCCCGTTCTGCCCTACCACATGTCCTACCACGGAACGCGGCTCCAGACAAACGGCTGCGGACGCCCGCGGGCTTCTGCGAAGAATAGACCAATAAAACAGGCGATAACTGCGAGCCTCGGCGGGTGACGGCAAGCGCCAGCGGATGACAGTTCGGCGGACTCCGTCTCCGCCATGCATTCCTTGCCAGGCTGTTTTACATCCTCATTCCCACCGCTGGCGGAAAACGGCCGGGATCATCTCCGGATTGGGGAACAGCCGCATAGTGAAGATATGACTGGGTAAAACGCCCCCGGCCAGAGGTGGCCGCAGCGAGAAAATTACCGTAGCCGAACAGATTGGCCAGAGGTACTTGTGCCGTGATCACCGTGCCGCCCGGCGTGTCTTCGGCCCCTGTCACCACGCCTCTGCGGGTGTTCATATTCCCGATGATGTGGCCGATCGCTTCGGCAGGGGTGGTCACCGTCACGTTCATGACAGGTTCGAGCAGAATGGGAAAGGCGAGCGCCAGCGCCTCCTTGAACGCAGCGCGGGCGGCGATCTCGAATGTGGCCACGGATGAGTTTGTTTCGTGAAATGCGCCGTCCAGCAACACAACCCGGATATCGACGACGGGCATGCCCATGATCGGTCCTGCATGGAGGAGGGAACGCACGCCGCGTTCAACTCCAGCCACGTATGCTGATGGAATTGACTCTTTGGAAGCGTGGTTCTTGAAACTGAAACCTCCGTCCCGGCTGTTTGGCCCGGCCTCCAGAATCACGCGCGCAAACTGGCTGTCACCAAACTGCTGCCGTTTGTGCGTATAGTCAGCAGATGTCTTGCGTGTGATTGTTTCGCGATAGGCGGCTTCCGGCGCCCCGATATGAAGATCAATGCCGCGCGCGCCGAGCGATTTGATCACATCATCCAACTGCGCCTCATCATTGCCGCCGAGCACGATGGCTTCATCATCAGCCATCACGTAAGACAGCGAAGGATCAAGGGCCACCATGGAGTCAATCGCTCTCTGCAACTCAGGCAAGTTTGCACGGAGCTTTGGCGCGATGCGCATATGGATGAGGGCAGGCGAAGCGCTCCGCGTCATGCCGGCTAGTCTTCCAGCATCGCCGCCTGAGAGCGATTGTCAGCCTCAGCCAGCTCCTTCATGTGATTGAGTACGCGGAAGTGGATGTTGCGCACAATGTCTTCCGCCCACCAGTCGAAATACGGCGCGGGCCTTACGAAGATGCGATACCAACTCGTCGCGATGACTGTGGTCGTCCCGTCGGGATTTTCCTCCAGATAAAGCTGGCCCTTGTCCAGGCTGAAATGCCCGATGATCTCGGGGTGATTGGGCTGCGCCGTGACCTTGAACGTCATCACCTTGTTGGGAACGATCTCGGTGATCTGCTCGTCGAAGGCGATGCCGTTGGTAAAGCGGCATTGCCGCTCCGCGCCAATTGCGGCAGCACTGGCCGTCGATTGCACCGGCATGGGCAAGCCGATGCGCCAGAGCCAATAGTCAGGCGGATTGGTGTTGTCAGGATAGGAAACAATATAGCGCCAGACGCGGTCCGGCGGCGCGTTGATGGTCACCGCATCGCTGATCGCGTTGGAATAGCTGGGAGGCGATGCCTCGGTATCAATGACGACGGCCAGCACGGCCAGCGGAATCAGGACGGCGCGAAAGGTGCGCTGATTTCTGGAAATTGCGAAGGCCCTGCCGGTGGCCAGCCCCACGCCCATGATGCCGCCATAGAGGGGAAAGGCCATGATCAGGCAGATGACTCCTTCGCCCAGGAACAGCATGGCGAGAAGGTAATCAAGCAGCAGCATCAGCGCGCCGAGACCGCCACATGTTTTAAGAGGGTTTGGAAGGTTCCCCGCGATCAGCCCCGCGATGGCGCCCTGGATGAAAGGCAAGATCAAGAGCAGGCTGATGCCGAGTTGCGGTTCAAGAAGATGCCCGGAAAAAACGGAGATTCCCATGAACAGCTTGATCAATATGGCCGCGGCATAGGGAAGTGCCACAACCGCCGCGCCGCCAAACCCGCCCCAAAGCAGGGCGGCAAGATATCTTTTCCGCGATAGCGCGCCTTCCTTCGTATCGTCCGTCGGCATCGAATCAACGCCTCCTTCGGGACCGAACAATAGTCCGTTTCCCATGTTGGCATGGCGGAGGCAATTGGGCAGGTGTCACGCCTCACAGCGCCATTGCCGCCGGACTCGCGAAAGCAACACGGGCAGCAGATTTTCGTTTAGAAGAAATCTTCCAAGCCTGAACGGTTGTGCCAACTCAGTTTGGAAAGTAAGGCGTTTGCCGGCAAATCCCCGCGCGGGCTATGCTGCGCGCCGAATGCCGAAAAGGGGTAGAAATCCGGATGCAAATATCGAGATGGTGGGCGATACTGGACTCGAACCAGTGACCCCTGCGATGTGAACACAGTGCTCTACCAACTGAGCTAATCGCCCGCTTGAGGGTGAGCGGGGTATAGGCGGGGCGGGGGATTGAAGTCAAGGACGCGAAACGGCCCGCTTCACTCCTTCACAAACAGCGCCATCAGCGCGTCATAGCCCTCGTCATAATGCGCGATCATCCGGTCGGGGTTGTAGCTGGCGACGGGCTGTGGCGTGTAGCCAAAGGGAACGCCCAGCACCGGCACGCCGGCCGCGCGGGCGGTGAGGATATCGGTCTCGCTATCGCCCACCATCACCGCTTCAGGATCATCGAATCCGAGCCGCGTCACGGCCTCCCGGAACGGGCGGGGATCAGGCTTGGAAATGCCCAGCGTATCCGGCCCGATCACCGAACCAAAATAATGCGTCATATCCAGCGCCGCGAGAAGCTGGACGGAAAGTCCCTCAAGCTTGTTCGTGCACACGCCAAGCCGGATGCCCTCTGCCTTGAGACGGTCAAGCAGCGGCAGCAGGCCCGGAAACACCGTGCTGCCCTCGCAGATATGCCGGGAATAGAACGACACGAATTCATGATAGGAGGGCTCGACGTCGAAATTCTCCGGCAAGCCGCCCGTCGCGGCGAAACCCCGCGTAATCAGCGCCCGGGCACCATGGCCCACGAACACCCGCACTTCATCGAGCGAAATCGGCCGCCGCCTGTGGGCCGCCAGAACATGATTGGTGGCGCGCATCAGGTCGGGCGCGGTGTCCACCAGCGTCCCGTCCAGATCGAAAATCACCACGCGATCCGCCATGCAGCCTCCGCACATCTGGCCCGTTTGTTCCCTGAGCGCCGCCATGCTAAGAGCGCGCCCGACCGGACAGGAGACCGACCATGGATATCCGTAAGACCCAGCTACTGCGCGACATACTCAAGGACAAGTCGCTGCTCAAGGACAAATGCTATATCGACGGCAAGTGGGTGGGGGGCAAGGCCGCCATCGACGTGACGAACCCTGTCGATGAAAGCGTCATCGGCACGGTGCCGAAGTTGGGCGCCGCCGAAACGAAGCAGGCGATTGAAGCGGCGCAGCGGGCGCAGAAAGACTGGGCGAAGAAATCCGCCAAGGAGCGCGCCGGCATCCTGCGCAAATGGTTCAACCTCATGATGGAGAACCAGGAGGATCTGGCGCAGATCATGACGGCGGAGCAGGGCAAGCCGCTCGCCGAATCGCGCGGTGAAATCGGCTATGGCGCGTCCTTCGTGGAATTCTTCGCCGAGGAGGCGAAGCGCATCTATGGCGAGACCATTCCCTCGCCCTGGCCCGCGGCGCGCATGGTGGTCATCAAGCAGCCAGTGGGCGTGGTGGCGGCCATCACCCCGTGGAACTTCCCCAATGCGATGATCACCCGCAAGGCTGGCCCGGCGCTGGCGGCAGGCTGCGCCTTCGTGGTGAAGCCCGCCAATGAAACGCCTTTCTCGGCGCTGGCCCTGGGTGAACTGGCGGAGCGCGCGGGCATTCCAGCGGGCGTTTTCTCCGTCATCACCGGCGTGTCGCGCGAGATCGGCGCGGAGATGACTTCCAACCCGATCGTCCGTGCGCTGACCTTCACGGGATCGACCGAAGTGGGCCGCGTGCTGATGGCGCAATGCGCGCCCACCATCAAGAAGGTGGGGCTGGAGCTCGGCGGCAATGCCCCCTTCATCGTCTTCGATGACGCCGATCTCGATGCGGCGGTGCAGGGCGCCATGGCCTCCAAGTACCGGAACAACGGCCAGACCTGCGTCTGCGCCAACCGCATTCTCGTCCAGGAAGGCGTCTATGATGCCTTCGCGTCGAAGCTTGCAGAGGCGGTGAAGAAACTGAATGTCGGTGACGGCGCGCAGAACGGCGTCACCACCGGCCCGCTCATCAACAAGGCCGCTGTCGCCAAGGTGCAGGAGCATATTGATGACGCCGTGAAGAAGGGCGCCAGCATCGTGTTGGGCGGCAAGCCGATGGGCGGCAATTTCTTCGAGCCGACGCTGCTCCGCGATGTGACGGCGGCCATGGCCGTAGCGCGTGAGGAGACGTTTGGGCCGGTTGCGCCGCTCTTCAAGTTCAAGACCGAGGAGGAGGCCATTGAAATGGCCAACGCCACCGAGTTCGGCCTCGCCTGCTATTTCTATTCGCGTGACATCGGCCGCGTCTGGCGCGTGGCGGAAGGCCTCGAATACGGCATGGTCGGCATCAACGAGGGCATCATATCGACGGCGGAAGCGCCCTTCGGCGGCGTCAAGGAGAGCGGCCTTGGCCGCGAAGGCTCGCGCCATGGCATCGAGGAATATGTGGAAATGAAATACATGCTGATGGGCGGGCTGGCGAAGTGACATCCGAAGACCTCAAGAAAGCCGCCGCACTTGCGGCGCTGGACTATGTGAAGCCGGGCATGAAGGTGGGGCTGGGCACCGGCTCCACCTCAGCCCATTTCGTGACGGCGCTTGGCGCGAAGGTGAGGGCAGGGCTGGACGTTCTCTGCGTTCCCACTTCCGGCCAGACACACAAGCTGGCGGTCGAAAATGGCATCACCATCACCGATCTCGAAAAGCATCCCTTTCTCGATATCGCCGTCGACGGCGCGGACGAGTTTGACGGCAAGTTCCAGTTGATCAAGGGCGGCGGCGGCGCGCTGCTGCTGGAGAAGATCGTCGCCACCTCGGCGCGCTACATGATCGTCATCGCCGATGAGTTCGAAGCGTGTGGACACGCTGGGCAAGTTTCCGCTGGCCGTGGAAGTCATTCCCTTTGGCGTCGCGGCGACGGCGTGGAAGATCGAGCGCGCGCTCAAGATCTGCAATCTCACCGGCAAGCTGACGCTGCGCATGAAGGATGGTAAGCCGTTTCGCACCGACAGCGGCAACGCCATCATCGATGTGTCGATCGGCAGCATTCCCGATGCTTCGCGGCTGGATCCGCTGCTCAAGAGCGTTCCCGGCGTTGTCGATCATGGCCTGTTCATCGGCATCTGCGGGATCATCCTGATGGCCGGCAAGGACGGCGTGAAGACGTTCCGCAAGGCATGACAACCTACGACTACGATCTCTTCGTCATCGGCGCGGGTTCGGGCGGCGTACGCGCCGGGCGGATCGCCGCCAAACATGGCGCCAAAGTTGCGGTGGCCGAGGAATACCGCGTCGGCGGCACCTGCGTGATCAGGGGCTGCGTGCCGAAGAAACTGCTCGTCTACGCATCGAAATTCGCCGAGGATTTCGAGGATGCGGTGGGTTTCGGCTGGACGTCGGAGAAAGTCTCCTTCGACTGGGCCACGCTGATCGAAAACAAAGACAAAGAGATCGACCGGCTCAACAAGGCCTATATCCGCAACCTTGAAGGCGCGGGCGCTGAGCTGATCCTTGAACGCGCAGTGCTGGAAGATCGCCACACCGTGCGCCTCGCCTCGGGCCGTAAGGTGACGGCGAAATATATCCTGATCGCCACCGGCGCCACGCCGTTCGTGCCGCGCCATCTGCCCGGGCACCAGCTGGCGATCACCTCCAACGAGGCGTTCCATCTGGAAAAATTGCCGTCGCGCATCGTGATCGTCGGCGGCGGCTATATCGCGGTGGAATTTGCCGGCATTTTCTCCGGCCTCGGCGTCGAGACGGTGCTGCTCTATCGCGGCGAGCAGATTCTGCGCGGCTTTGATGACGATTTGCGCAATCATCTTGCCGCCGAGATGATCAAGAAAGGCGTTGAGCTCCGCACGGAGACCGATGTCACGCGCATTGACCGTTCGGGCGATGGCGTGCGGGTCACGCTTGAGGGCGGCGCTGCCTTTGGCGCCGGGCAGATCATGTTTGCTACCGGGCGCATCCCTAATGTTGCGGGGCTCGGCCTTGAAGCGGCGGGCGTAGAGCTCACGCCGCACCACGCGGTGAAGGTCGATGACTATTCCCGCTCCTCCGTCGACAATATTTATGCGGTGGGCGATGTGACCAACCGCGCCAACCTGACGCCGGTGGCGATCCGCGAAGGCCACGCCTTTGCCGACACAGTGTTTGGCGGCAGGCCCACCAAGGTGGATCACAGCCTGATTCCCACGGCTGTCTTTTCGCAGCCCGAGATCGGCACCGTGGGCCTGACCGAGGAGGAGGCGCGTCGGCAGGTGAAGGCGGTCGATATTTACAAGACGAGCTTCCGCCCGATGAAGAATACCGTCTCCGGCCGCGACGAGCGCACGCTGATGAAGCTGGTGGTGGATGGCGAGACAGACCGCGTTCTGGGCTGCCATATCTGTGGGCCGGATGCCGGGGAGATGGCGCAGCTTCTGGGCATTTCGCTCCGTCTCGGCGCCACCAAGGCGGATTTCGACGCCACCATGGCGGTGCACCCGACGGCGGCTGAGGAACTCGTCACGCTGCGCGACAAATGGCAGCCGGGCCGCTGAGGGAATAGGCGGCAGGCTCCGGGCGTAACGCTCGAAAGGCCTTGAAACCCCATGGATTTCCGCACCCAGCTTGCCGCTGAACTGCCTCACCTGCGCCGCTTTGCGCGTGCGCTGGCTGGAGATGCGGCGCTCGCTGATGATCTGGTGCAGGATTGCATCGAGCGCGCCATCGTGAAGGGCCACCTTTATGACCCGGCGCGCCCCTTGCGGGCCTGGCTCTACGCGGTGCTGCGCAATCTCTTCATCAGCGGGCTCAGGCACCAGAGCCGGTCCATGGTGGTGAAGACCGTGGACGATCTGGCCGATGGCGAAGGCGCCGTGGCGCCCGAGCAGGAGCACCGGCTCTCCGCCTCTCTGGTGGCGGAGGCGCTGGAACGCCTGCCCGCCCAGCACCGCGAGGTGATCGTGCTCGTGGGGCTTGAGGAGATGAGTTACCGCGACGCGGCGGAGATCATCGGCGTGCCGGTGGGCACCATCATGTCGCGGCTGGCGCGGGCGCGGAGCGCGCTCCGGCAAATCCTGGAGGACCGTGGGCATACCGTGCTCCGGCGTGTGAAATGAGCGAGCTGAAATCAATCGAAACATGGGCCTTGAGCGCCTATGTGGATGGCGAACTGGAAGCGGGCGAGCGCGATGCCGTGGAACGCCTGTTGCGCGACAATCCGGAAGCTCGCGCCACGGTGGAGGCTTACCGCCAGCAGAATGAGGCGCTGAAGCGCGCCTATGACGGCGTGCTGGACGAGCCGGTTCCGCCGGCGCTTGCAGCGGCTTTGGCCCAGCCCGCGCGGCGGATGGCCCGGACTTGGGTGTCGGCTGCGGCGGCTGTGGGATTGCTGGCCGTGGGCGGATTGGGCGGCTGGCTGGCGGCGGACCGTCAGGCCTCGCCCGCCGAGACATTTGCCGATGCGGCGCTGGCCGCGCATGAAATTTATGCCCCCGAGGTCAAGCATCCGGTTGAGGTGTGGGCCGATGACCGCGACCATCTGCAGGCCTGGCTCTCGAAGCGCGTGGGCGTGAATTTCGCCATCCCCGACCTTGAGGCCGAAGGTTACGCCCTGGTGGGCGGCAGGCTGCTGGCGGTGGATGACAAGCCTGCGGCGCAGATCATGTATGAGGACGCGAAGAAACAGCGCATCACGCTGCTGCTGACCGCCAACCCAGCCCACACCGAAACGGCGCTCCGGATCGAGCACAAAGGCCCGCTCATCTCCTGCTACTGGCTGGGCGACCGCCTCGCCTTCGCGCTGGCCGGCGAGATGGACGAAGCGCCGATGATGCAACTCGCCCGCAAGGTCTACGACACCTTCGAGAGCTAATGGCGGCCAAGCAGCATCATCGCCAGACGGCGACAGCGCGAAAGTGAACCTGTGCTGACGGCGGGCGGCCCCCGCGCCGGAGAGGGTGGAGGGGAATGCCGGAGCCGGGGCTCACGCAATCCGGGAGGAATGGGGAAATCGAGGGGCGCTTGCGCCCGGCTTTGCGGCGCGGGGGTGACCTTTGGCATGCAGCGCTTCGGCTCTGCTCGCCTGGAGCTGCCTAACGGCCTTGCGGCGCGGGGCTCATAGTGGCCCCGGGGCTGCACGATAAGGCCCGGGACCGGTGCTGCGTTACGGCACCGGGCGCGGGACCCGCGGGCTGTTTCGCGATACCGGGACGCTGTCGACATCGTCCCCTCCTTTGGAACAGCCCGAGAGGGATATGGTCATAGAATAGGAATAAAGTCAAGATATTTGTTTTTCTCCCTCTCCGCGAGAGCGAGACGGGGTGATTGCCATTTTTCCCGTCATTCTGGCGCACGCCAGAATCCCGCTTCAACCTTCGGCAAGCGGAACCCTGATTGTCATCCGGGTGACGGGAGAGCGTGGCAGTATGGCTGTATGCGGATGCTTGCAATAGCTCCGTCTTTCCCGCAAATCTTCCGCATGCGCCAGATCAGTCGGACACAGCTTCGCAAGAATTTCAGGACCGTGATGGACAGTCTTGAGCAGGACCGCGATATCGTGATCGTCACGCGCAGGGGCCGCAAATCCGCCGCTGTGCTTATCGCCTATGATGAGTTCATCGGTTTCGATGAGGGCACGCGCATAAAAGAGTCAGCGCAACCATAAAAGGCCTGACAACGGCGTGCGCGCCGTTGGGAGAGATCGCCAATGCCCGATGATCATCACACCGCCTCATGCCACTGCGGGGCGGTGAAGTTCAGCGTCAGGCTTTCGGACGGGTTCAACACCATCCGGCGCTGCACCTGTTCCTATTGCCGGATGCGCGGGGCCATTGCCGTTTCGGCTGAGCTTGCGGACATTGCCTTCATCCGGGGCGAGGACAACCTCACGCTTTATGAATTCAATACCCGCACGGCGAAACATTATTTCTGCAAGACCTGCGGCATCTATACCCACCACCAGCGCCGCTCGAACCCGAAGCTGTTCGGCATCAACGTGGCCTGCCTCGATGGCGTGAGCCCGTTCGATTTTGTCGAAGTGCCGGTGATGGATGGCGTGTCGCATCCTTCCGACACCGGCGGCGCCGCGAGGGTGGCGGGGGTGCTGCGGTTTGAGAAGACGAAGTGACGGCCTTCAACCTGTCTTCCCGGCTTCCGCCGGAAAGACAGGTTTGAACAGAGTCACATCACCTCGAAATGCGCTTCCGTGGTGATGCCGTTGTTGATGGGGAGCAGGTCCTGCGGGCAGGCGGAGAAGGCAACGATCGCATCCATCTCGGCGCGGAACACCACATGGTCGCCGGGCTTGCACAGGCAGTTGCCCCATTCGAGCGCGCCGTCCTGCCGCCACGGGATGTTCATGAAGGTGTTGAGCGAGGGCGGGCAATAGGGAACGAAAATTCCCAGCTCCATCAGCCCCGCGTGCATGTTGTCGCGGCAGTTGTCGTGATAGTGCGTGCAGCCCAGAAGCCCGTAGCGTTCATTGTCGCAAGGGGCGATCAGCGTGTCGTGGCGGCCGGGCGAGGTGTCCTCTGTGAGAGTCAGGATGGGGCGGCGGCGGTTGGTCACCATCTTGTCGCCCACCACGGGATAAAGCCGTTCCCAGAAGGCGCGGCAATGCTCCATGCCCATATATTCACGGAGATCGCCCGCGTTGAAGGCCCAGGTGTCGACGATCTGGTTGCCATGGGTGTTGATGATCTTCACCGACTGGCCCTTGGAAAGCCTGACGGCCTTGCCACGGCGGGCCGGAATGGTCTGTAATCCGCTCATTGAAAACTCCCTCTGATCTCCTCTCTTAGCTTGCAGGACATGATGAAAAAAGACCCGCGCTTCCAGCCCGTCGATGCCGCCGTAACGCCGCGCTTTTCCGGCATCGCCACCTTCATGCGCACGCAGAAACACGAGATTTCCGATGATCTTGACATCGCACTTTGCGGCGTGCCCTTCGACATCGGCGTGAATTACCGGAGCGGCGCCAGGCAGGGCCCTTCCGCCGTGCGCGAGGCGTCCCGCCTGATTCGCCGCGTGCACCCCACATCGGGCATCGCGCCCTATGACATCTGCAACGTGGCGGACGTCGGCGATGCGCCGGTGAACCCCATCGACCTGCTCAAATCCATCGACATGATCGAGGCCTTCTTCCAGAAAATTCACGCGGCAGGGGCGGCCCCCATCTCGATCGGCGGCGACCACACCGTGCCGCTGCCCATCCTGCGCGCCATTGCGAAGAAAGAGCCGGTGGGCATCGTCCATATCGACAGCCATGCCGATACGCTGGATTCGATGGCCGACACCAAGATCAACCATGCCACCACCTTCCGCCGGGGCGTCGAGGAGGGGCTGATTGATCCGAAGCGCGTCATCCAGATCGGCCTGCGCGGCTCGCGCTTCTCGCCCGACGACATCAAATGGGGTCAGGACAACGGCTTCACCTGCATCACCATGGATGAATATGAGGAAAAGGGCCGCGCGGCGGTTTTGAAGGAGATCGACCGGGTGACGGGCAAAGGCCCCACCTACATCACCATCGACATTGACGGCATCGACCCCGCCTGGGCGCCTGGCACCGGCGTTCCCGAAATCGGCGGGCTCACGCCGCGCGAGGTGCAGATGATGGTGCGTTCGCTCCGGGGCAAGCATCTGGTGGGCGGCGATATCTGCGAGGTGGCGCCCTGCTATGATCCCACCGGCATCACCGCCGTGGTGGCCGCCAACCTGATGTGGGAAATGCTCTGCGTCATCGCCGACAGCAAGGCCAAGCGGAGTTGATTGCCGGGGCCTTTGGGCGCTGCTAGAAGCGCGCCCAGAGAGATTGGACGCCCCAGATGAACGACAAGACCGAAAAAAACGACCGCTACCGCGACACCGTCTTCCTGCCGAAAACCGACTTCGGCATGAAGGCGGGCCTGCCGCAGAAAGAGCCCGAGCTTCTGAAACGCTGGGAGGCGATGGGGCTTTACAAGCGGCTGCGCCAGGAGAGCCGGGGCCGGCCCAAATATGTGCTGCATGACGGGCCGCCCTATGCCAACGGCAACCTGCACATCGGCCACGCGCTTAACAAGATCCTGAAGGACATCGTGACGCGCTCGCGCCAGATGTCGGGCTTCGATTCCAACTATGTGCCGGGCTGGGACTGCCACGGCCTTCCCATCGAATGGAAGGTGGAGGAGGACTACCGCGCCAAGGGCAAGAACAAGGACGCAATCCCCATCAACGAATTCCGCGACGAATGCCGGAAGTTCGCCGCCCACTGGATCGATGTGCAGCGCGCGGAGTTCAAGCGGCTGGGCGTCACGGGTGACTGGGACAATCCCTATCTCACCATGAACTACCGCGCCGAGGCGCTGATCGCCAATGAGCTGATGAAATTCGCGGACTCAGGCCAACTCTATCGCGGCTCGAAGCCGGTGATGTGGAGCGTCGTCGAAAAGACGGCACTGGCCGAAGCTGAGGTGGAATATCAGGATTACACCAGCGACACGATCTACGTGAAGTTTCCGGTGAAAGAGCTTCGCACCGGATGGGAAGATGCGCTGCGGGATTTTGTTGGTCTTTCCGAACAGCACCTGGGCGATCTCAAATCGGCAAGCGTCGTTATCTGGACGACAACGCCGTGGACCATTCCGGGTAACCGCGCCATCAGCTTTTCATCGAAGATCAAATATGGCCTTTATCAGGTGACGGGTGCGGCCGAAGGCAACTGGGCGAAGGATGGCGACAGGTTTATCCTCGCAGACCGCCTTGCTGAAGAGGTGATGAAGGCGGCGAAGGTTGAAAGTTACGCGCGCCTTGCCGATGTTGATCCGGCGATCCTTACTTGCGCTCATCCGCTCGCGCCGTTGGGCTACGATTTTCCCGTCCCGCTGCTCGACGGCGATCACGTCACCGATGATGCCGGCACGGGTTTCGTCCACACCGCCCCCGGCCATGGCGCGGATGACTATAACATCTGGATGGACAAGGTGGGCGGCCCCATCCCCTTCACCGTCAACGCCGATGGCGTGATGACCAAGGAAGCGCCGGGCTTCGAGGGCCGCACTGTCATCACGGCGAAGGGCGAGAAGGGCGATGCCAACGAGGCGGTGATCAAGGCCCTGATCGATGCCGGAATGCTGATCGGCCGGAGCCGCCTCAAGCATCAATATCCCCATAGCTGGCGCTCGAAGAAGCCGATCATCTTCCGCAACACGCCGCAATGGTTCATCTCCATGGAAGCCAAGGGCCTGCGCGAGATCGCCTTGAAAGCCATCGACGATACGGCCTTCTTCCCGGCCTCGGGGCAGAACCGCATCCGCGCCATGATCGAGCAAAGGCCCGATTGGGTGATCTCGCGCCAGCGCGCTTGGGGCGTGCCCATCGCCATTTTCGTGAACAAGGACACGGGAAAAATCCTCAATGATTCCAAGGTGAACCAGCGGATCGTTGATGCGTTTTTGCAAGAAGGCGCCGATGCCTGGTTCGCGGAGGGCGCGGCTACCCGGTTTCTGGGCCGCGATTACAATTCGCAGGAGTGGGAGCAGGTCCGCGACATTCTCGATGTGTGGTTCGATTCAGGCTCGACCCATGCCTTCGTGCTGGAACAGCGGCCCGATCTCAAATGGCCGGCCGATCTCTATCTCGAAGGGTCTGACCAGCATCGCGGCTGGTTCCATTCCTCGCTGCTCGAAGCCTGCGGCACGCGGGGCCGCGCGCCCTATGACGCGGTGCTCACCCACGGCTTCGTGGTGGCCGAGGATGGCCGCAAGATGTCGAAGTCGCTCGGCAACATCGTGACGCCGCAGGAAGTCATCAAGCAATCAGGCGCCGACATCCTGCGCCTGTGGGTGGCCTCCGCCGATTATGCCGAGGATCTGCGCCTCGGGCCTGAAGTGCTCAAGACCAACATCGAGGCCTATCGCAAGCTCCGCAACACCATGCGCTATATTCTGGGCTCGCTTGAGGGCCTCAAGGATTGGGAGACCGTCTATTACAGGGATATGCCGGAGCTGGAGCGTTACATCCTCCACCGCCTGCATGAGCTGGAAGGACAGGTGCGCGCCGCCTATGAGGTGTTCGACTACAAGCGGCTCTTCGCGCTCCTCACCAATTTCATGACGGTGGACCTGTCGGCCTTCTATTTCGATATCCGGAAGGATTCGCTCTATTGCGATCCGTGGTCCAGCAACCGCCGCCGGGCCTGCCGCACGGTTCTGGACCAGCTGTTCCATTGCCTCACCACCTGGTGGGCGCCCATCCTCACCTTCACCATGGAGGAGGTGTGGCTGTCGCGCTTCAATGGCGAAGGCTCCTCCGTGCATGTCATGCAATTCGCCCGCACCCCCGATGAATGGGCGAATCCCGCGCTGGCCGAAAAATGGGAGAAAATCCGCAGCGTCCGCTCGGTGGTCACGGGCGCGCTCGAAATCGAGCGGCAGGTGAAGAAGACCATTGGCTCCGCCCTCGAAGCCGCCCCTGATGTCTATGTCAACGATCCCGCACTCCGGCAGGCGCTGGACGGCGTGGACCTTGCCGAAATCGCCATCACCTCGGGTGCTACGCTGAAGGATGGCGAAGGCCCCGCCGATGCCTTCCGGCTGGAGAATGTGCCGGGCGTTGCCGTGGTGTTCAAGCCCGCCGAGGGCAGGCGCTGTGCCAGGTCGTGGAAGATCACGCCGGAGGTGGGAAGCGACAAACAGTTCCCCGACATTACGCCCCGCGATGCCGAGGCCGTGCGCGAATGGGAGCACCGCTTCGGAAAGACGGTGTGAGCATGCTGAAGCTGTGGAGCGCCCGCGCCCCCCTCATTCTGGCGCTGGCGGCGCTGATCTTCGGCCTCGACCAGACGCATAAATGGTGGATGCTGGACGTGGTGGGGATCGGCGACCGGCAGCCCATCACGCTCACCTCTTTCTTTGAGCTCGTGCTGACGTGGAACTACGGCATTTCCTATGGCCTGTTCCGCACCCATGCTCAGGGCCTGCTGATCGCCTTGAGCCTTCTGGTCACGGTGGCCTTGTGGCTGTGGGCCAACCGGGCGCCCAAGCTGTTCACCTCCGCCGCCCTGGGGCTGATCATCGGCGGTGCGCTCTCCAATGCGCTGGACCGGGCGGTGCACGGGGCGGTTGCGGATTTCTTCCATTTCCATGTGGGCAGCTTCAGCTGGTACGTGTTCAACCTGGCGGATGTGGCCATCGTTGCGGGTGTGGGGCTGCTGCTGTATGAATCACTCGGCCTTCCGTCAGGGCGCGCCCGTCACGGAAATGCCTGAATTTCGAGCGAATTTGCTGGAATTCGCCGTTGGAGTTGCGGACTGATGAAATTTGCCCCGATGTTTCTGGCCGGTGTGGCGGCGGTTGCCCTTGCGGGTTGCAGCAGCATGACGACCTCGAATCTGCTGGGTGACGACAGCCAGAGCGTGAAAACGGCGCAGGCGCACCCTGACCTCACCATGCCGCCCGATCTCCAGCTTCACCCGCCCAGCGAGGCTGCGGCCTATGCGGCGCAGCAGCCGGCCGTCGCGGCTCCCGCCACGAAAATGGCATCGGTGCCAACCACTGTCGCGTCAGCCCCGGCGGTGCAGGGCGATGTCTACGAGCGGAACGGCATTTCCAAGACCAAGCCGGATGGCACCCCCAAGACGCAAGCCGAACTGGACGCCGAACTGAAGGCGATCTATCTCGCCAAGAAGCGCCAGCAGAACCCCAACTACGGCACCATCAAGAACATCGGAAATATCTTCTCCGATGGCTGATCCGCGCCCGCTATGATGCGGACATGCGAATCCGAAGGCTCTCCGAAGGCACCATAAACCGCATCGCGGCCGGCGAAGTGATCGAACGCCCGGCCAGCGTGGTGAAGGAGCTTGTCGAAAACGCCGTGGATGCCGGCGCCACCCAGATCGACGTGGCCTTCCGCGGCGGCGGCAAGACGCTGATCCGGGTCAGCGATGACGGATCAGGCATGGACGCCGCTGATCTCGAACTGGCGGTGGAGCGCCACGCCACCTCCAAGCTCTCCGACGATGCGCTGATCGACATCCGCTCTTTTGGCTTTCGCGGCGAGGCGCTGCCGTCCATCGGGGCCATTGCAAGGCTGTCGATTGCCTCGCGCCTCAATGGCAGCGGGCAGGGATACAGCATTGCCGTTGAAGGCGGCGAATTGCGCGCCACCCGGCCCGCCGCCTTGAACGGCGGCACAGAAGTGGATGTGCGCGATCTCTTCTTCGCCACGCCCGCCCGTCTCAAATTCCTCAAAACCGATCGCGGCGAAACGGCAGAAGCGGCGGAAACCTTGCGTCGCATCGCCATGGCGCATCCCGCCATTGGCTTCAGCTTCGTGACCGAGGAGCGGCGTCTCATCGATGTTCCGGCGGGTGATACGGAAGAGGAGCGAATCCGCAGGCTGGCGGGGCGCGAGTTCATGGAAAATGCCGTCGCCTTCGACGCCGCGCGCGAGGGGCTCAACGTCAGGGGCTATGCCGGGCTTCCCACCTGGTCGCGTGCCCAGAGCACGCAGCAATGGATGTTCGTCAACGGCAGGCCGGTGCGCGACAAGCTCCTGGCCTCGGCCATCCGCGGCGCCTATGCCGATCTGATGTCGCGAAGCCGCTATCCCGCCGTCGTTCTGTTCGTCACCTGCCCGCCAGAGCGCGTGGACGTCAACGTGCATCCCGCCAAATCGGAAGTGCGCTTCCGCGACGGCGCACTGCTCCGTGGGCTGATCATTTCGGCGATCCGCCGGGCCCTGGCGAAAAGCGGCCAGAAGGCGGATTTGCATCTGGCGCAGGCCACGGCGGAAAGTTTCCGCCCCGCCATTTGGCCCGCCGCCCCGCAAGGAGGCTTTACAGAGCGGCAGGACGCCTTCGCGATGGACATGCCCCTCGCGGCGCCCTCTCACGGCGAGGAAGCACCCGCTGCCGATCATCCCTTGGGCGCGGCGCGGGCGCAGCTTCACGGCAATTACATCGTGGCACAGACGGCAAGCGGCATGGTGCTGGTGGATCAGCACGCGGCGCATGAACGGCTGGTCTATGAACGGCTGAAGCGCGAGCGCGAAGGCGGCAGGATCGCCACGCAGCCGCTTCTGGTGCCGCAGGTGATCGACCTCGATCCGGTGCTGGCCGAGCGCGTGGCAGGCGCGGCGGATGTTCTGGCGCAATCCGGCCTGGCCGTCGAAGCCTTTGGAGAGGGCGCCGTGCTGGTGCGCGAAGTGCCAGCCGCTCTTGCCCATGGCGATGTGGCGGGCCTCGTGCAGGATGTGGCGGATGAACTGGCGGAGCAGGGCGTTTCCACCCGTATCGAGGACCGCATCAATCACATCCTCGCCACCATGGCCTGCCATCACTCCGTGCGCTCCGGCCGCGCCTTGCGCCCGGACGAAATGAACGCGCTGCTGCGCGAGATGGAAGCGACGCCCAATTCCGGCCAGTGCAACCACGGCCGCCCCACCTTCATCGAGCTGAAGCTCGCCGATATCGAGCGGCTGTTCGGGCGGAATTAGGCGGCGCGATGATGGCATTCCGGGGCTGTTGCGCGCCGGAATTGGCGCCTCAAAATCACAAGGAGTCACAGGGGCCGATTTGCGCTATGATCAGATGCCGGTTCGGCGTGACCAGGCCCATGGCGCGGGCTAACATGAGCGGCACGATTTAGGCCGGGATGGGCAAGCGATGATTTTCAGGCAATTGTTCGACAGTGTCTCCGGCACCTATTCCTATCTGCTGGCCTCGCGCGCTGGCGGCGAGGCACTGATCATCGATCCGGTCATCGAGAAGGTGGACCGCTATCTGACGCTGATGCGCGAACTCGACCTTCGCCTCGTCAAGGCCGTTGACACTCATCTTCACGCCGATCACATCACTGGCCTCGGGGCGTTGCGCGACCACACCCACTGCATCACCGTGATGGGAGAGCAGACGAAGGCCGATGTCGTCTCCATGCGTCTGGCGGATGGTGACAAACTCACCGTGGAAGGCCTGTCCATGGATGTAATCTACACGCCAGGTCACACCGATGACTCTTACAGCTTCGCGATGCAGGACCGCGTTTTCACCGGCGACACGCTGCTGATCCGCGGCACCGGGCGCACCGATTTCCAGAATGGCGATGCGCGCCAGCAATATGATTCGATTTTCAATCGCCTGTTGCGCCTGCCCGATCACATGATGGTGTTCCCGGCTCATGACTATAAGGGGGATACGGTTTCAACGATCGGCGAGGAGAAGCGGTACAATCCGCGCCTGCAGGTGAAATCGGTGGATGACTATGTGGCGCTGATGAACGGACTGAACCTGCCCAACCCGAAGATGATGGATGTGGCGGTTCCCGCCAATGTGAAGATCGGATTGCACCAGCAGGAGATCGCGCGGAAAGGCTGGGCGCTTTCTCCTGCGCAGGCGGGCGCTCTGGGCCAGCAGGGCGCTGCCGTGCTGGTGGACCTGCGGGAGAAGAGCGAGCGCGAACGCCACGGCGTGATTCCCGGCTCGCTGCACGCGCCTTATGCGGCCTTGCAGGAAAATCTTCTGCCCGGCGGCATGCTGCATGCGCTGGCCCTCTCAGCGGGCAAGCAGATCGTGTTTTATTGCGCCTTTGGCGAACGCTCCGCCATGGCCGTTCAGGCGGCGCAGGATTCAGGCATCGCGGCGCGCCATATCGAAGGCGGCATTGACGCATGGAAGAAGGCCGATGGCGCAGTGGTGACGCTCTGAGATGCAGCGCGTTTTCCTGATCCGCCACGGCGAAACGGAATGGTCGCAGTCGGGCCGTCACACCGGCCTCACCGATTTGCCGCTTCTTCCTGAAGGTGAGGAAGATGCGCTGGCGCTGGCCACGCGCCTCTCTGGCATTCAATTTGATCATGTTCTCAGCAGCCCTTTGCAGCGCGCCCAGCGCACGGCGGACCTCGCGGGACTGGGTCCGGCCGAGATCGAGCCTGATTTGGCCGAATGGAACTATGGCCGCTACGAAGGCCTGCTCTCCGCGCAAATCAATGCCGAAACGCCGGGCTGGAATATTTATCGCGATGGTTGCCCGGGAGGGGAGTCTCCATCGGATGTCACAGCCCGTGCCGGTCGGCTGATCGCCCGCCTGCGCGCGATGGAAGGAACCATCGCACTGTTCAGCCACGGCCATTTCAGCCGCGCTCTGGCGGTGCGATGGATCGGCCTCGGAATCGAAGAGGCGCAACATCTTCTCTTCGGCACTGCGTGCTTTGGCATTCTCGGCTACGGCCATAACCGGATGGATGAACCCGCGCTGGCCTTGTGGAACATGCCGCCGCGGGAATTAGCGTAAATCACGCCAAAAGTTTCAATTTTAATATTCACGTTATAGTTGAGTTATTGAGCCGGTTCCGCCGAAGCACTTTACTCGCGGCTGAAACGCCAGTCATGCAGCACCGGCTGAGCGCTGCAGCGGCGGCCATTAAAAGAATTGGCGCGATATCATTAACGAATTTGAAATATATTGGAAAATCATAAACATAGCGATTTTTCAGCGGCTTGGGCCATTGCTGAAGAATTCCCAAACAGTTCTTTCCTGCTCAGTAATTACTCGTTGAGGACATGCCGGGCATTCGTTTGCCGCATGCGCAACCTTGAGTTTAAGTGACCGTGGGCAAAAGTTTCCTGCGGCGCGATTTTCGCGCGCAAGCAAAGTTCGGGAGAACGGCAGATGGCGAACAGCAATGCAACGACGAGCACCGACAGCATTACCCAAACGACGGGCGCGGACACGCTGACTGTCACCAATACCAACCAGATCCAATCAACCGACGTGTTCGATGGCGCGGCCGGTACTGAACTCGATCCTGATTTCGGGCTCGTCGGGTGTGACGGTCAGCCTGACCGCAGCCGCGACGACAACCTTCAAGAACTATGAAGGTATCACCTTCGACAACACCTCGGGCACCTCGAGCGCCACCTTCAACGCCTCGAACTTCGGCACCAATCTCATTTCAAATTCCGCCATCATCACCGGCAATACTGGCACCCACCAGCTCTACATCACCGGCGCATCGAGCTTCACCGCCGCCGGCTGGACATTTTCGTCGTGGAATTCCGCCGATCTCGTGTCGATCACCGGCACCTCATCGGCCGACACCATCACCGGCAGCTCGCAGGCCGACACGATCACCGGCGGCGCAGGCGCCGACACCATGGTGGGCGGCCTGGGCGCGGACACCTTCGTTCTTTCCGCCACCACCGATCTCGCCACGGGCGAAACCATCAATGGTACGCTGGAATCCGGCACGCTCGACACCATCCGCCTCGACGCCGCAGGCAGCTATAACTTCTCGACTTTCAGCACCATCACCAACATTGACCAGATCCTGGTCAACACCAACGCCACCGGCTTCGTGCTGACCGTCAACGACAGCATGGTGTCAACCGCCGACTACTCGCAGGACGGCATCACCGGGGAACTGAATATCGGCGCCAACGTCGCCATGACGAACGGCATCACGGTGAGTGCGGCGGGCCTGACGGGCTCCAACCGCATCATCACCGACGGCACCAACCTTGGCGGTGCCGACACGATCACCGGCGGCGCGGGCAATGACTGGCTGAACGGCGGCGCAGGCAATGACTTGCTCACCGGCGGTGCTGGCAATGACGTGATCACCGGCGGCGCGGGCGTCGATACGATGACTGGCGGCACTGGCTCCGACACCTTCGTGATCACCACCTCCACCGATCTCGCAGCCGGCGAAACGATCAACGGCACTTCGGAAGCGGCTGGCCTGGACACGCTGCGCCTTGACGGCGCGGGCACCTACAACCTTTCCACCTTCACGACCATCACCAACATCGACCAGATTTCGCTCAACAATACGAGCTCGAGCTTCACGTTGACCATCGCCGACAGCCAGGTTTCGACCGCTGACGGCAATCAGGACGGCACGGTTGGCGACCTGAACATCACGTCCGCCGCCACGTCTGCCTCCAACACCATCAACGCATCGGCGCTCACGGGCACCAACCGCATCAACCTCGACGGCACCTATATGTCGGGTTCCGATACCATCTCGGGCGGTGCGGGCGCTGACACGATCATCTCGGGTGCTGGCGCCGATACCGTCACGGGCGGTGCTGGCAATGATACCATCAACGGCGGCGCGGGCGCTGACAACCTGACGGGCGGCGCGGGTGCCGACACCTTCGTGGTGAGCGCAGTTGCCGATCTCGCGGCTGGCGAAACCATCAACGGCACGCTGGAAACGGCGACGCTTGATACCATCCGCCTGGATGCGGCGGGGACCTACAACCTCTCGACCTTTACCACCATCACCAACATCGACCAGATCACCCTGAACCAGAACGCTGCAGGGTTCAGCATCACGGTGGCGGACAGCCAGGTATCGACTGCCGATGGTAACGTCGACGGCACGGTGGGTGACATAATCATCAATTCCGCCGTGGCGATGACCAATGGCGTGACGATCAATGCCTCAGGCCTGACGGGCACGAACCGCATCACCGTCACCGGCACCAATCTCGGCGGCGCCGACACGATCACCGGCGGCGCGGGTGCGGATTCGCTTTCGGGCGGTGCGGGCAACGACACCATCACTGGCGGCGCGGGCAACGACACGATTGACGGCGGCACTGGCGACGACACCATGGTGGGTGGCGCGGGTAACGACAGCTATACCGTCGACAGCGTCAATGACGTGGTGACGGAAAACGCCAGCGAAGGTACCGACACGGTTCTGGCCTCCATCGCCTACACGCTCGGCAACAACGTTGAAAACCTGACCCTCACCGGCACTTCCGCCATCAACGGCACCGGCAACGCGCTGGCCAACACCATCACCGGCAACAGCGGCAACAACACGCTGGACGGCGGCGCGGGTGCCGACACCCTGGTGGGCGGCGCTGGCGATGATATCTATATCGTCGACAATACGGGCGACGTGGTCACCGAAAACGCTGGCGAAGGAACAGACACCGTCCAGGCCAGCGTTACCTATACAATCGGAACCAACGTCGAAAATCTCGTGCTGACCGGCACATCGGCGATCAACGGCACAGGCAACAGCGGCAACAACACCATCACCGGCAACAGCGCCGCCAATACGCTCGACGGCGGCACGGGCGCCGACACGATGATCGGCGGCTTGGGCGACGATATCTATGTGGTCGACAACGCCGGTGACGTGGTGACGGAAAATGCCAATGAAGGCACCGACACCGTCCAGTCCTCGATCACCTATACACTGGGTAACAATGTTGAAAACCTGACACTTACCGGAACTTCGTCCATCAATGCCACCGGCAACGCACTGAACAATATCATCACCGGCAACAGCGGCGACAACGTCATCAACGGTGGCCTCGGCGACGACACCATGGCAGGCGGCGTCGGCAATGATACCTACTACGTTGACAGCGTGAACGATGTGGTTACCGAAGCTGCGAGCGCCGGCACCGATACGGTGAACGCCTCGATCAGCTACAATCTGGGCGCCAACATCGAGAACCTGATCCTCTCGGGAACGTCCGCCATCAACGGCACCGGCAACGCGCTGGCCAACACCATCACCGGCAACAGCGCCGCCAATGTGATCGACGGCGGCACGGGCGCAGACACCATGATCGGCGGCGCCGGCAACGACACCTATGTGGTCGACAACACGGGTGACGTGGTGACCGAGAACGCCTCGGAAGGCACCGATCTCGTCCAGTCCAGCGTGACTCATACGATCAGCGCCAACGTGGAGAACCTCACGCTCACCGGCTCCGCCGCCATCAGCGGCACCGGCAACACGTCGGACAACATCCTCATTGGCAACAGCGGCAACAATACGCTGACCGGCCTCGCCGGCAACGACACGATCGACGGCGGCGGCGGCAACGACACCATGATCGGCGGCACGGGCGACGACACCTACGTGGTGGACAGCGCAGGCGACGTGGTGACCGAGAACGCATCCGAAGGCACCGACACAGTGCAGGCGAGCGTCACCTTTACGCTGGGCGCCAACATCGAAAACCTGACACTGACCGGCACCAACAACATCAACGCCACGGGCAATACGCTCGCCAACATCATCATCGGCAACAGTGGCGACAACGTGATCGATGGCGGCGCGGGCGCCGACACCATGTCCGGCGGGCTCGGCAACGACACCTATGTCGTCGACAATGCCGGTGACGTGGTGACGGAACTGGCGGGCCAGGGCACCGACACGGTGAACGCGTCCCTGACCTTTACGCTGGGCGCCAACATCGAAAACCTGACGCTCACCGGAACTGCCAATATCAATGGCACCGGCAATGGCAGCGACAACACCATCACTGGCAACAGCGGCAACAACATCATCGACGGCGGCGCGGGCGCCGACACGATGATCGGCGGCGCGGGCGACGATACCTATTTCGTCGACAACGCCGGCGACGTGGTGGTCGAAAACGCCGGTGGCGGCAACGACACGGTGCAGACCGTGTTCAGCTTCACGCTGGGCGGCAACATCGAAAACCTCGTGCTGCTCGGCACGGATTCGATAAACGGCACTGGCGACTCGGGCAACAACGTCATCACCGGCAACAGCGGCGCCAACGTGATCGATGGCGGCGCGGGCGCCGACACCATGGCCGGCGGCCTGGGCGACGATACCTACGTCATCGACAACGTGGGCGACGTCGTGACCGAAAATGCCGGCGAGGGCGTTGATACGGTGATCGTCAACCGCACTTACACGCTGCTGGCGAACTTTGAAAACCTGACCCTGTCGGGCACCGACAACATTAACGGCACCGGTACCGCCGACGACAACGTGATCACCGGCAATGCCGGCAACAACGTGCTGACCGGCCTCGCGGGGAACGACACGCTGGATGGCGGCGCGGGCGCCGACACGATGATCGGCGGCACAGGCGACGACACCTACGTCATCGACAACGTGGGCGACGTGGCGACCGAAAACGCCGGTGAAGGCATCGACACGATCCGCACGCTGTTCACCACCACGCTCAGTGCCAATTTCGAAAACCTCACGCTCTATGGCGCTTCGGCGGTGAACGGCACCGGCAACAGCTCGGATAACGTGATCACCGGCAATGCTGCCGTGAACACGCTGATGGGTCTGGCCGGCAACGACACGCTGAATGGCGGCGGCGGAAACGACATCCTGATCGGCGGCACGGGCAATGATACCTATATCGTCGGCAACACCGGCGTGACCATTACTGAGCAGCTGGGCGAAGGCACTGACCGTGTCATGGCGTCGATCAACTATACGCTGGGCGCCAACATCGAGAACCTGACGCTGACGGGCACCGGCAACATCAAGGGTGTAGGCAACACACTCGACAACATCATTGTCGGCAACAGCGGCTCCAACACGCTCGATGGCGGCGCGGGCGCCGATACCATGCGCGGCGGCAACGGCAGCGACACCTATATCGTCGACAACGTGAACGACGTGGTCATCGAAAACGCCGGACAGGGCACCGACACGGTGCAGTCCAGCATCACTTACACGCTGAGCGCCAACGTCGAGAAGCTCACGCTGACCGGGACCGCCAATATTGATGGCACCGGCAACGACACGATCAACACGCTGACAGGCAATGCCGGCGTGAACACCCTGTACGGACTGGGCGGCAATGACACGATCGACGGAAAGGCGGGTGCCGACATTATGTACGGCGGCCTGGGCAACGACAGCTATGTTGTTGACAACGCAGGTGACATCGTCGTGGAGAACGCCGGGGAAGGCACTGACCTTGTTTTGTCCTCGGTGACCTACACGCTGGGCGACAACATCGAAAAGCTCTCGCTCAGCGGCTCTGCGATCATCAACGGCACGGGCAACAGCCTCGACAACACAATCACCGGCAACATCGGGAACAACGTGCTCTATGGCCTCGACGGCAACGACACGCTGAGCGGCGGACGCGGCGCCGACACCATGGTGGGCGGCACGGGTGACGACTACATGTATGTCGACAACACTGGCGACGTGGTGGTCGAAAACGCTAACGAGGGCATCGACACAGTGAGTTCGTCGATCACCTACACGCTGGGCGCCAATGTCGAAAATCTTCTCCTGTCCGGCGTCTCGGCGATCAACGGCAGCGGCAACGAGCTCGATAACGTCATCACCGGCAACAGCGGCGCCAACTCGCTCTACGGCTATGACGGCAATGACACGCTCAATGGCGGCCGCGGCAGCGACGTGATGGTCGGCGGTCTCGGCAACGACACTTATGTCGTTGACTCCGTGGGTGACTCGATTACGGAGCTGAGCGGCCAGGGCATAGACACGGTGCAGAGTTCGATCGCCTACACCTTGGGCGCCAACCTGGAGAACTTGACGCTTCTTGGTGGCAGCAACATCTCTGGCACCGGCAATACACTCGACAACATCATCACCGGCAACGCGGGGACAAACACCCTGACCGGCCTGGCCGGGAACGATATCATCGATGGCGGAACGGGCGGCGACACGATGGTGGGCGGCTTGGGTGACGACACCTACTATGTCGACAACGTGAAAGATGTTGTGACGGAACTGACGGGCGAAGGAACGGACTCTGTCTATTCCTCGATCAGCTTCACGCTGGGCACCAATGTCGAGAACCTGACACTGACCGGCACCAAGAACATCAACGCCATCGGTAACGCCAGCAACAACATTCTGACCGGCAACGATGGCAACAATACGCTGAATGGCGGCGCGGGTGCCGACACGATGGCGGGCCATAACGGCGACGACATCTATATGGTCGACAATGCCGGCGATGTCGTGACCGAGGCTGCGAATGAAGGCACCGACACGGTGCAGTCGAGCATTACCTACACGCTGGGAAGCAACCTCGAAAACCTCACGCTCACCGGCACCTCCGCTATCAACGGCACCGGCAATGCGCTCGACAACACGCTGATCGGCAACTCTGGCAATAACACGCTGGTGGGCGGCGCTGGCTCTGACACGATTTACGGCGGTGACGGCAACGACATCATTAACGGTGGCGCGGGCGTCGATTTCCTGCAGGGCGGCGCGGGCGCCAACACCTTCGTGTTCTCGGCCCTGACCGACAGCGGCACCACCGTCGATCAGGCGGATGAAATCCAGGATTGGCTGACAGGCAACAAGATCGATCTGTCGGCCATCGACGCCAACTCCACGGTGGCGGGCGATCAGGCCTTCACGATCGACACGGACGGCTCCTTCAGCGCCGGCGAGATTTCGCTGACGCAGGTTGGCAACGATCTCGTGGTGAGCCTGAACACCAATGCCGACTCGAACCCCGAGATGGTGTTCATCGTGAACTTCGTCTCCTCGCTCTCGGCCTCAGACTTCATCCTCTAAAAAGGCTTTCCTGTTCACACGCCCCACCGCAAGGTGGGGGTGTGGACGGGAGAATCCCACAGGGCCGCCGTCTTGCCGTCCAGCATGGTGACGGTGAGCGAGCAGCCCGCCATGTCGAGCGACGTGACGTAATTGCCCACCAGCGAGCGGACGGCGCGGATGCCGCGCGCCTTCAGCCGCTCTGCCGCCGCGTGATACATCAGGTAAAGCTCCATCAGCGGCGTGCCGCCGAAGCCGTTGACGAGAAGAAGTGCCTCACCCGTGCCATTGAGATCGCCCGCGATGGCGGCCACCATTTCATCCGCGATGGCATCGGCGGACATCAGTTTCACGCGCCGCCTCCCCGGCTCGCCATGAATGCCAACGCCCATCTCCATTTCATCGTCCGCAATGGCGAAGGTGGGCTTGCCGGCGGCGGGCACCGTGCAACTGGTGAGCGCCACGCCCATGGAACGGGTGGCTGAGTTAACTGTATCTCCTAACGCCTTCAGGGCCGCGAGATCGGCACCTGCTTCCGCAGCAGCACCGGCAATCCGTTCCACGACAAGCGTTCCCGCCACGCCGCGCCGCCCCGTGGTGTAGGAGGAATTCTCCACCGCCACATCGTCATTGGTGATCACGGTGGCGACGGAGCCCGATGCCATCTCGCGCGCCATGTCGAAGTTCATGACGTCACCTTCGTAATTCTTGACGATGAACAGAACGCCGCCGCCGGTATCGACAGCCTCCGCCGCTTCCAGCATCTGGTCGGGCGTGGGCGACGTGAAGACCTGGCCGGGGCAGGCGGCATCCAGCATGCCGAAACCCACAAAGCCCGCATGCAGCGGCTCATGGCCGGACCCGCCGCCCGAGATCAGTGCGGGCTTGCCTGCCTTGAGGGATGTCCGCCGCACGAATTTGCGCTCCGGACCCAGTTCCACAATGTCGGCATGGGCGGCGGCAAAGCCCTCGAGGCTTTCAGCCAGAACGTTGTCGATGCTGTTGATGAGTTTCTTCATGGGCGTTTCCTCTTGGGCGGGGTTTCTTCCATCAGGCGGGCAATGTCGCGCACCAGCGTGGTGACGAGCGTGTGGAGCTTCGCATTCCGCAAATCATCGCCGAGATCGGGCAGGGCGATGGCGCGGGCAGGGTGTTCGGGCTGCACAGCCTCGAGACGCGAAGGATGCGCCGCCGCATAAGCCGAGAGAAACTGTTTCCGCTCGCCCGGTGAAAAATGGCAGACCTCGAAAATCGTGTCGAGATGCGCCGCCGGAATGGGCGTGGGGTAGAGCGGATTGCCGATCTGGCTGATGAAGCTGCGGTTCTTGGAGAGCGCGGTGGCAAGCCTCTGCCGGGTGCCGGAGGGGCGCTTGGCGATCACCTCCGCCAGTACCTGCTTGTAGGCCGCGACGCCCGCCATCTCAGATCTCCGCCAGCGCGGCCTTGACGCGCGCCACGCGCGCCGGGGCCACGGAGAGGGTGGTGAGGCCAGCCGCGATCAGGGCTTTCAGATGCTGCGGTGCGCTGGCCATATCGCCGCACAGACTGACGGGAATGTTCCGTGCGCGGCCAAATTCCGCAACATCAGCAATGAGCCGGATGACGGCGGGATTGGCGGGATCGTTGAGCGGGGCGACCGAAGCCTCGTCGCGCGACGCGGCCGTCACATATTGCGTGAGATCATTGGAGCCGATGGAAAAGAACGCTGCGCCGCCAAACGGCTCGGGCGCGATAGCCACCGCAGGCACCTCCACCATGATGCCGAGCGGCGGGCGTACGGCGGCAATGCCCTCGCGCGCCAATTCGGCCAGGCACTCGTCGAGCAGACGCGCCGAAGCGGAAAGCTCCTGCGGCACCGTGACCATGGGGATCATGATCTTGAGCGGCCCATGCGATGCCGCCCGCGCCAGCGCCCGCAGCTGCGTGCGGAACACATCAGGGCGCGCCAGGGTGAGCCTCACGCCGCGCAGGCCAAGGAAGGGATTGTGCTCGCCATCGGGCGTCAGACCGGCAATCGGCTTGTCGCCGCCGATGTCGAGCGTGCGGATGGTGACGGGCCGCCCTTGGGCCCATTCCACGAAACGGCGGTAGGCGCGGTATTGCTGCTCCTCATCCGGCAGCGGCGCGCCATCGCGGAACAAAAATTCCGAGCGCATGAGTCCGATGCCATCACAGCAGCGCACGTCGAGATGATCTGTTTCATCGACGCCCGCAAGATTGACAAGAAGCTCGATGCGCATGCCATTCTTCAGCATTGCAGGGCGGAGGAGAAATTCCGCTTCCCGCGCTGTGGTTGTGGCCAGCGCCTCTTTATCGCCCTCAATCCGTTCTGCGTCATCAGGCGCCGGATCGAAGATCACCACGCCCGTTTCGCCATTCACGGCGGCCGTCACAGCGCAATTGATTGGCCCAAGCCCGGTAACCATGGGAATGCCGCGGGCCCGGGCCAGCATCGCCACATGGCTGTTAGGGCTTCCATGTGAGAGCGCGATGGCCCCGCCCGCCGACCAGTCGGTGGAGAGGAACAGGCTGGGCGCAATGTCGTCGCCCGCCAGCACCGCGCCCGGCTGCTGCGTCGAGTGCGTTTCGCCCGCAAGGTGGCGCAGCACGCGGTCGCGCATGTCGGTGAAATCGGCTGAACGGGCGCGAAAGGCCTCATCCTCTGCTGACTGGTATTCCGCAATATTATGATCGAGCGCAGCGCGCCACGCCTTGTCCGCCGCCTCGCCTTTGGCAATGGCCGCGAAGGCGGGGGCGCTCAGTTCGTCATCCTCCAGCATCGCCGCCTGAAAGGCCAGCACATCCGCGCCGTCGCCGCCCACTTGCTCCGCGAGATTCAGAATGGCGGTGATGGACTCTGCGATGGCGTCTTTGAGCGCTGCCGCTTCTTCCGCCGCCGTGCCGGCCGTGCGGCGCGCGTTCGCCGCGCCGCCGATCATCCGCACCGGCCCCAAGAAGATGCCGCCAGAAGCCGCTGTGCCTCTCGCTTCACGCATCGTCGAAGTCGCGTTCGACCAGCGCGATCAGATCGGCCACGGCCTTGAACGCGTCAGCGCCACTGGCCCTGAGATAGAGCGTTTCATGCTGCGGCAGTTTCAGCGCCATCACCTTCACGATGCTCTTGGCGTCGATCCACGGCCCATCCGCCGCGCGGGCGATCTCGATGGTTGAGGAAAACCCCTTGGCAACCTTTGTGAGCTTCACCGAAGGCCGCGCATGAAGGCCCGTTTCATGCCTGACAACCACATGCCCCGTCACTGGCTCGCTCATTGCGGGGAAAGCTCCTCGGCGGTTTTCTTGACATCTGCGAGGGACGATCCACCCCACGCCTCCGTTGCGGCCATCACAGCGCCCTCCACGATGGGCGCGTTGCAGATGACGATTTTCGATTGCCGCTCCGGCGGCATCATCTCGATCGCCATTTCGCTGTTGGTTTCAGCCCCGCCGAGATCGACGAGGATGGCAACGCCCGCATCCGACCATGCGGCATCGATGGCCGCCATGATCTTCTCGACGCTGGTGCCAAGCCCGCCATCGGGATTACCGCCGCAGAAGCCCAGCGGCACTTCGTCGCCCACCATGCCGCGCACCATGACAGCCGCGCCCTTCGCCACATCAGGCGAGTGCGAGACGATGACGATGCCAACCTTGCCGCTCATGCCGTGCCCTCCAGAACATCGCAAACCGCCCGCACCATGATGGCGCTGGACCTGGCGCCGGGGTCCATGTGTCCGATGGACCTGTCGCCCAGAAACGAGGCGCGGCCGCGTATTGCCTTCATCGGTACCGTGGCCTCAGCCCATCCGTCCACGGAGGATTTTACGGTTTCAAAACTGGCGCCGCCCGAGGCGAGGAGGACGGCCAATGGCGACAGCACATCCAGCATCGTCTTGGCCCCCACATCCGACTTACCGCGCGCTTTGAGAGAGTCCACCGCGGCCGAGAGCGCCCGCGCCGCATCAGCCACGGTTGGATCGGCGGGAAGCTCCTTCGCGAGCGTCAGGAACAGGGTGCCGTAAAGCGGCCCCGATGCGCCGCCCACCTTCATCACCAGCGTGGTGCCGATGGCCTTCAGCGCCTCGGGCAGCGGCAGGGCTGAGATCTTCGCCCTGTCGGCCAGCACCGCTTCGAAGCCGCGTTTCATGTTGAGGCCATGGTCGGCATCGCCAATGGCGGAATCAAGAGCTGTCAGTTCATCGGCGGACGCAATGATGCGGGATGAAACCGTGCCGATGAGCGTGTCGAGAGGAAGGGTCATGGGACTTCCGATGTTTAGTGATTTGTTTACAAGATACGAGATCACTAAACTTCGCAAGTAGGTCGCTGTGCGGGTGCGAAGAAGGCGGTTTGCAGTGCGGCACGGGCAGGGCTAGAACGGAGCCTCAGCAACAGGAGTGCGCCATGGCATTCGAATCCCTGCAGGCCCAGCTTGCGATGCTCATCAACCAGATCAACACCCAGCCCGAGGATGTGCACGAGCTTTATGAGCGCATCGCACAGATGCTGGGCGAGTTGAAAGCCACCGGCCAGCCGCTGCCCGCCGATCTCGTGGAATTCGAGAAGCGCATGGAAGCCGAATTCCCCAAGGCCGCGCCGAAGAAGGCGTAGCGGCTTCAGATCGGGTGCGCGGAGAAAATCTGGTTGTGGATCACCGCTTCGGCGGGCTTGACCGCCACCTGTTCATCGCTGCCGCAATGCTTGGTGAGATAGCGCATGTAGCGGTCGGTGATACCAAGTGAGAGCTTGTCGGTGACGAGCGGCGTCAGGCAATAGAGCGGCTTGCCGTCAATCGAAATCGCGGATGGCGTTGATGTCTTCCGAATTGCTGGAGATCAGCACCGGAATCTGGTGCAGGCGCGGATCGTCGTCTGTCTTGATGCCGATCTTGGTCTGATGCTCGCGGATGCCCGGCAGGTGATCGCCGAACACGATCAGCACATAGGGCTTGCCGCGCTTCTTCAGCGCCTGGTCGAAATCGGCCAGCGCCTGCGTCGCCCCGGCAAGGCGGTTATGATAGTCGCTCATGCCCGGATTTTCCTCGCCGTTCAGCATGTCGCCCTGCGCATCCGGCACGAAAGGCCCATGCGTCTGCACGGTGACAAGGAAATCGAACTGCGGCTTGTCGTCGGAGAGTTTTGACAGCACGTCGGCATAAAGCCCCGCATCGAGCGGCCAGCCATTGGGTTGCACGGTGAGCTTCATGTCGTTCTGGCTGTCGAAGCTGGCGAAGCCCAGGAGCGGATAGACCTTGTCCCTCAGCCAGAAGCGCGGGTCGAAATTGTGATAGGCGCGCGACGTATAACCAAGCTCCGTCATCATGCGCGGCAGGGCGCGCGAGGCTTGCGAGAAATACTGCACGTAATGCTGATAGGGGATGATGCCCGATTTCATGCTGTGGATGGGAATGCCGGTCAGCACCTCGAATTCCGAATTGGGCGTGTTGCCGCCATAAACAGGCGAAATGCCCTTGGCCTCGGCAAAGCCCGCCGCCGTCAGCGTGTCGATGGGGGAATGCGGATCAGAGGGATCGCGCCACCACGCTTCACCCAAAATGATGAACACATCCGGCGGCGGCTCGGAACGCGAGACGATGGTGGGCGGATCGCCATCCAGCGCGTTCATCGCCGTCTTCACTTCATCGTCAGTGAAGTTGTGAAGCCTCAGGCCCGCGCTGGAGAAATAGAGGTGCGTGCCGATGCCGTTCATCCGTTCGCTGGCCGCCTGGTTGAACGGCAGATCCTGTATGCCAAGCCAATAGTCGTTCACATGCATGAACTGGACGACGGACTCGAAGCGGTAAGTTGAGAGCAGCCCCACGCACACCGCGAACAGCGGAATGCTCCAGCGCCGGAAGCGCAGCGATACGGCGGCATACAGCGCCGCCGGAATGATGAGCGCGCCCATCAGCCATCTGTCCCAGCTCACATAGCCAAGGAGATGCGTGCTCTGCCCCGCGAGGAATAGATCACTGACTTGAAACGGCTCGCCCGTCGAGTCACGCTTGATGGCTGAGATGGTGCCAATGAACAACAGGCTGGCGGCCAGCAGCAGACTGGCTGGAAACAGCCGGATGAAGGCGGCAAATACGCCCAGCATGATCATCGGGATCACCATGCGGGCGAGATAGAAGTGCCACATGGTGCGCCCCTGCAGGAATTCCGGCGTCCACTGGCCAAGAAAGGCGCTGACGCCCAGCAGCAACAGATAGGCAAACACCAACTTTAGCAGCGGGCCTTTGGCAAAATTCAGCGCCGCCAAGCAGAAGCGGCAGGCGCGCGAAAGCTCTCCGGTCTCGGCCGGCACACGAGGGGGCGTGTTCATGGGGAAAACGCTATGCCCGAAAATTAGGCCCAAATGAAGATGGGATGACGGAATTGCGACACGCCGGTAACGCAATGCTAAGGTCTTACGCGGCAACCCATCATTGGCTTCCACCGCTGATTGTGATATTTGTCACATTCATGTTGGTGCGGGGCAATGCAACGGCGGGGGACATTTACGGCAGGATGCCGTGGGCGGTGCGGCGGGCCTTTGTCTCGGCCGCCATCCCGATGACGCTGAACCAGCGCGAAACCCTGTTCCACGCAGGGGACAGCGGCGATGGCTGCTACTATGTGCGAAGCGGCGTGGTGAAAGCCTCGGTGATCGCCCGCGACGGGCAGGAGCGCCTGCTGGCCATGCTGGGGCCGGGGGCGCTGATCGGCGAGATTTCGCTGATCGACCAGCAGCCCCGCTCGGCCACCATCCAGGCGCTGCGTGATTGCAGCCTTCTGCATCTCACCAGCACGGCCTTCTACACGCTCGCCGATTCAAATCCGATGATTTACCGGCAGGCCCTGCGCATTCTCGCCCAGCGCCTGCGCGGCACCAATGACAGCGCGGTGGCGCAGAGCACCGCCTCGGTCGCCGGGCGGGTGGCGCGGGCCTTTACCTCCCTCGCTGAAGGGTTGGGCGTGCGCCTTGACGAAAGCCGCATCGTGCTGCCGCACCGCATCACCCAGAGCGACATTGCCGGCATGGCGGGTGTCGCGCGCGAGAACGCCAGCCGCGCCATCAACGACCTGCTGCGCGAAGGCGTGCTGGGCCGCAACGGCAGCTTCTACGTGATCGAACGCGCGGGGGAGCTGAAGGAGTTGTCGGAAATCTAGCTTCTCGGCTGGCTCTCGGCCAGCCGTTCAGCCACCGCTTCCATCAGGCTCTGGTCCACATTGGCGAAGGCGAGGCGGAGGTAGTCTTCCTGGTTGGGGCCGAACATCGAGCCGGGCAGGCAGAGAAGGTCATGCTCCGCCGCCAGCCGCATCGCCACCGCCTTGGAGGCTTCGCCGCGGAAGGGATGGCGGAGATAGGCGAAATAGGCGCCGGAACTCACGAGCTCAAAGCTAAGGCCGGGGCGCTTCAACGCCGCGCGCAGCTTTTCGGTGCGGGCCAGCATCATCGCCTTCTTGCCGTTCTTCCACGTGTCGAGGTGGCCCAGGCCAAACAGCGCCGCGCGCTGCGAGATATGCGGCGGGCAAATGGTCATGGTGTCGAGAATCTTGTCCGCCTCCGCCATGAAAGCGGGGCCGGCGATGATGGAACCCGTGCGGTAGCCCGTCATCGCGAAAATCTTGGAGAAGCTGTAAAGCTGAACGAATGTTTCGCGCCAGTCCGGTCGCTGGAACAGATTGTGCGGCGGCGCGGGGTCGGGGCGGAAATCCTTGTAGGTCTCGTCCATGATGAGGGCGATGCCGCGCGCCTGCGCCAGTTCGTAAAACGCCGCGATCACCTGCGGCGGATAGATGGCGCCCGTCGGGTTGTTGGGCGTGCAGAGCAGGATGGCGCGCGTCTTGCCATCAATCACCGCCGCCGCATCCTCAGCCGAGGGCCATGCGCCTTCAGCGCTAAAAGCGGAGATATAGCGGGGCTCGATTCCCAGCATGCCCAGCCACATGGCGTGGTTGAAATAATAGGGCAGCGGCACGACGATGTTGTCGCCAGCCTTGGCCACCGCCATCACGGCCGTCGCGAAGGCCTGATTGCAGCCCGCGGTAATCGCCACGTCTTCAACCGAGATGGTGCCCTTGTAGTCTTCGGCCATGTGATGGGCCAATGCCTCGCGGAGCGCGGGCAGGCCGCGAATGGGTGTATAGAGGCTGGTCTCGGGCTCATGGGCGGCGCGCGCCACCTCATCCTGCAGCGCGTCGGCGGGGGGATAGCTGGGCACCGCCTGGCAGAGGTTCAGGAGATCGCGGTTGCGGGGGCCGGGCTTCACCCATTTCTGCGCCTCTGCAATGGGGGGAGCCTCGACATGTGAAACGGCCGTATTGACGGCATAAGCCATTCTGGGGCACCACCCTTATTGAAACGAACTGCGGCGGAAAATGCCGCGAGCCTCGGAAAGGTGCAAGCATGAAAGCGATCAAGTTCAGCGAGACGGGCGGCCCTTCGGTGATGAAACTTGTGGATGTGGATGTTCCCAAGCCCGGCCCCGGCCAGCTTCGCGTGCGGCAGACGGCGATCGGCTTGAACTATATCGACACCTATCACCGTTCAGGCCTCTATCCCCAGCCATTGCCCTCCGGCATCGGCCTTGAAGCGGCGGGCGTGGTGGAAGAGGTCGGCCCCGGCGTGAAGGGCTTCAAGCCGGGTGACCGCATCGCCTATGGCACCGGCCCCATCGGCTCCTACGCCGAGGTGCGGAACCTGCCCGCCAACCGCATGGTGAAAATTCCCAAGGCCATTTCGGACGAAACGGCGGCGGGGATGATGCTGAAGGGCATGACAGTGCGCTATCTGCTGCGCGCCACTTACAAGGTGAAGCGCGGCGAAACCATCCTGCTGCACGCGGCGGCGGGCGGCGTGGGCCAGATCCTCAGCCAGTGGGCGAAGGCCTTGGGCGTGAAGGTGATCGGCACCGTGGGCTCCGACTCCAAGATGCAGGTGGCGAAGGACCAGGGCTGCACCTGGGTCATCAATTCCTCGACTGAGGATGTGGTGGCGCGGGTGAAGGACATCACCAATGGCAAGGGCGTGCCGGTTGTTTATGACGGCGTGGGGCAGGCGACCTTCATGACCTCGCTCGATTGCCTGAAGCCGCGCGGCCTGATGGTGAGCTTCGGCAATGCCTCCGGCCCGGTGAAGGCATTTGACCTCGGCATTCTTTCCACCAAGGGCTCGCTCTATGTGACGCGGCCGACGCTGATGTCCTATACGGCGAGCGATGAGGAGTTGCATGAGACGGCGGACGACCTGATCGAGATGATCAAGTCCGGCAAGGTGAAGATTCCGGTGAACCAGCGTTACGCGCTGGCCGATGCCGTGAAGGCGCATGAGGATCTGGAGGCCCGGCGCACCACCGGCACGACGATTCTCATTCCGTAATGGCGGGACCCAAGCCGAATATCCAGGAGACGCTTGCCGCGATTTACAAATCGCTGGAAGCGGGCGCTTTCGAGCGCGCGGAAACAATCGCGCGGCATTTGCAGCAGGCCTATCCGCGCCGCGCCGATGTGAATGACGCGCTTGGCCAAGTGCTGCTGGCTGCCGGCCTGTTTGATGAAGCCGAAACATATTTCCGCCGCGCGGTGGAGGGCGAGAAAAACAACCCGGACTATCTTGGCAATCTGGGGCGCGCGCTGCGCAGCATGGGGCGGGTGACGGAAGCCGAGCCGCTTTTGATGCGGGCGCTTGCCATCGCGCCGCGAAATTTCTCGACGGCCTGGCAATTGGGAAAATTTTGCCTCGACACGGGCCAGGGCCGCCGGGCGATAGAATTTTTCGGCAAGGCACAGACACAGGCACCGCCACGCGCGCGCGAAGCGATCAGGCTCGACCTGATTGAAGCGCTGGTTGGCCTGGGCGAAACGGAGCAGGCCAAGACTGAAATTGAGCGGGGCCTGTCCAGCGGATATTACGCGCCTCAACTCATCGCGCAGCTTGCCGCGCTGTCTCGCGCCGATGCGGGCGGCGAAGTTTATCGCGTCATCGAAGAACAGTTGCAGCGCCGTGACCTGCTGGCCAAGGATCGCCGCGTGCTTCTCCTCAGCAAGGGAACGATTCTTGAAAGAGGCGGGGACTATGACGCAGCATATGATGCCATTGCGCAGGCGAAGCGCACGACGGCATCGGCCACCGACATCGAGGGCTTTGGCCGCAATGCCGGTCTTCGTGTTGCGACTTTTTCACAGAACATGATTGAAAGCCTTGGCCGCCTCTATGGCACGCCGGGAAACCGATACGTGTTCGTGGTTGGGCTTCCGCGGACTGGCACCACACTGGTGGAGCAGATTATCTCCCGGCACAGCGAAGCCGGGGGCATGGGCGAATTGGAAACGATGACCTATGTGGCCGCTCAACTGCGTGGTGTGGGGCCATTTTCGGCATTGGGAGAGCGGCTGGCGGCAATGGGGCCAGCGAAGGTGAAAGCCCTGGCGGCGATTTATGCCGGTGTTGCGGAGCATCTGGCGCCCGGCAAAAAATGCGTGATCGACAAGATGCCGCACAACTTCCGCCATATCGGGGAAATCGCCATCCTGTTTCCGGAAGCGCGTTTCATTCACTGCATGCGCCATCCAGCGGACAGTTTCATATCGGCGTTCCAGAACGACATGGCGCCGTCGCATGGTTACAGCTACGCGCCGGAAAACTATGCCGCCTATTACGCCCACTATATGAAGCTGATGGATCACTGGAAGAAGGTGTTGCCCGGGCGCTTCTTCGATGTTTCCTATGAAACGCTTGTCACTAAACCGCGCGAGACAATTGAAAGCCTGCTCTCATTCCTCGGCTTGCCTTGGGAAGAGGCGTGCCTGAGTCCCCACGAAGGCAAGGATACCGTGCGGACGTTCAGCAATGTGCAGATCCGGAGCCCGATCAACGCCAAGTCCATCGGCAGGTGGAAGCCTTATGCGAAATATCTTGCGGCGCTGACGTCCGCCAGTTAACCGCTTGGGCAGGCCGATGTTGGTTTCGCCGCCAGCGCCGTCCACTGCGCCGAACAGCTGACATGGCTGCACAGGAAGCCTGCGAGGGCAGGGGCAGGCACCGCATGGGCGAGATTCAGCAAGTTCCCATTGGAATCCGTCAGTGTGCTGACGACCATGCCGATCAACTGGCCCTGCTGGTTGAAAAGCGGCCCGCCGGATTCACCCTTCTGCGTTCCCAGATGCAGCACCAGGGCATCGGGATAACCGAATTGCCCATAGCTGACGGGCCTTCCGAAATGCATGGCCTGCAGCGTGCCGACGCGGGCCGTGTCGCCCTGCGCATGCGGCTTGCCGAGCGAATAGACTACGCTTCCGGGCACCACACACTGGTTTGACGTGGGCGAGACGGCCTTGCCCGAAAACCCTTTCAGCTTGATGAGCGCCATGTCGTTGGTGGGAAGAACATCGACCACGGTGCCGGAATAGATGCGGCCATTGGCGGCCCGCGCCGACACGGTATAGCCGGGCTTCACGGCCACATGCGCGGCCGTCATCACATAGCCAGATGGATCGACGATAAAGCCGCTGCCCGAAGTGAGCGCCACGGCCCGCGCATCCTTGCTGGGCGTGCCGGATTTCTGATCCGATTCAGATACGGTCAGCGTCACATAGCTGGGGCCGGAGGCGCTGACGAGGCCGCTGATGCCCGCAGGCGCTGCGGCAGAGGCGGGGACGGCATTCTCGTCAACCTGGATGTTGCGGCTTTCGAGATCGGCGTCGGGTGTGGAAACGCATCCCGTCAGCGCCAATCCAGACAGCACCACCAGAACGCTCTTCTTCAAATTGAATCACCCGCTCAAATTGCTTGAAACACAGTCTTTAGGTTCAAAACACGGCGGCAGCAAGACGGGAGTGGCCGCCAAAAAAGAAATGGCCCGCCGAAGCGGGCCATTCCCAACAGATATTCAGCTTCGATTAGAAGCGGAAAACCGTCACGAGGTCGGCGCTGTAGTGCGTCACGTCGTCAACGTCGCCACCCTTGTTCTTGAACCATTCACCTTCAAGACCGATGGTGAGCTGGCTGACCGGATCATAGTAGATACCGGCGAGAACAGCGTTCACGTCCTGACCATAGTAGGTGTGATGCGTGTGGCCGTAAGCCACTTCAGCATGCACCGCGTCAGACAGATTCACGCTGCCGAGGATGCTGGCGCGCCAGAACTTCGTTCCGTTGCGATACTTACCGATCTGAGCGCCGGCCGAGATGGTGGCCATGTCACCCAGAGCGAAAGCACCGCCCGCACCCACCGCGTAGGTGTCGTTGGAGTAGGAGTCGTCAGCTTTACGCCACAGGCCAGAGATCTCGCCGTTGAACACATCGCCAGTGTACTTGATTTCACCGGCAACGCCGAGGCTGTCGTCAGAGCCCGTGTTACCAGAGAAGCCAGCGTCGCCGCTCCAGAAGCCGCCCGTGCCGCCCGAAGCGTCTTCGAGAGCGACTGCAGCGGTGAAGGGGCCCGTGGCGTAGGTCAAGCGGATCTGCGAGGTATCGCCGGGGTTCAGCTCAACGTCAGCATTGTCCGTGTAGTAGCAGTTGCAGGCGCCATCATAGCCATAGCCGATGTTGCCCAGCGAACCGGTGTAACCACCACCGAGCGTCAGCTCGGGGGTCATCGCCCACCAGCCCCACGCTTCCTTCGCGTAGACGTCGGGGTTGTATTCGCCGTTGAAGTTTGCGCGCAGCTTGATGGACGCGCCGACTTCACCAACCGCGGTGTCGGTCTTGCCAACAACCTTGATCTGCAAGCGGGCGGGAACGCTCAGGTCCTTGCTGGACGAGCTGTCTTCACCGTCAGAATACTTGTAGTGGCTGTAAACAACCGCAGCGCGGGCATAACCAGACCACTCGATCGTGGTGGTGGCCGGAGCATCAGCCGTCGGGAGGACGCTGATGATCGTGGCCTTCTTGCCCGAACCCTTGTCTACGTTGAGGTCGCCGCCGCCAGGAATGACGGTCGCGTCACCCGTGGTCACGGTCATCAGCGAGTAACCAGCCGGAACCGACGGAGTGGCTTCGAGCTGCGCGACGCGCGAGTTCAGGGCTTCGATCTCGGCCTTGAGGGCGCTGAGATCATCGGCCTGAGCGCCAGCGGCAGTCACAGCGAGAGCTGCACCACCCAGGAGCGCCAGTTTCATCATCTTCATTGTTCTTCTCCTAAAGAGTCTCTGGAGTTGAGCAGCCCCCCCATCCCCTGCAAATGGTCCTGGAAGGCGATGCACGAGTCGTTCATGCACAGTGGTGTTCTCGCCGTAATCCCGATTAAGGTCAACGCAGATCGGGCACTTTCGGCCAGAATTTCGCCATATGTGGCGGGATTGCCACACACTTGAACCGATCCCGTTAACCATTCATTTACCTATGTAAATCAACGGCATAGATCGATGGTTAAGGCATTGTAACCAGAGACCGGGAAGTGTGGTCAGGCCGCTATCCATTATGCTAACACAATTGGCGGCGGCAGGGAATTTTGGCTCCAAGAAGAAATTTCCGGCCCGACTCACACGCCTTCCGCGGAGGCTGCGGAAGTTTTGCAAGCAGGGGGACTTTCGCGCATGCCTTTCCGGCCTTCGAAATGGATCCAGTATTCTCCGGTCGCCGTTTTGCCCTTCGTGGCCGCGCTGATGATCAACAGTGCAGGGGTCCATGACGACCTGGTGAAGCGTGGCGCGGCCGCGTTGGCGTCCGTCGGGGCGGATTGGGCGAAACTTGAGGTGCAAGGGCGGGACGCGACCGTTTCCGGCGACGCCTGGAGCCAGAAGGCGCTGGATGATGCTGTAAAGGCGGTGGCCGGCACCTATGGCATCCGTACCGTGGCGTCTGCCGCGCATATCGTGCCGCCCCCCGATCTGGTGGCTCCGACTGTCGCCGATATCGATTCGAACTCTCCAACGCCCACGCTCAAGGGCACCTGGCCCTCGGCCATCGCCAATATGCTGAAGGTGACGCTTGGCCCCACGGTCTATGAGTTGGGCAAAGCCCCCGAACTCAAGACGGACGGCGATAACTGGACGCTGACGCCTTCCGCGCCGATTCCCAACGGCACGCTGGATGTGGGCGTGGAAGTGGGAGACAAATATGGCCGCAGCGCCAAGACGGCCACTCCGGGCCATCTTTTGGTGGATACAAAGCCTCCTGCCACCCCGGCGCTGGGCAATATCGCGGTTGACAATGGTCAGGTGAAAATTACCGGCAACTGGCCGGAAGGCGATGCCGTCTCGCTGGTGATCGGACTGGCCGGAAAGCTCTGGCAGCTCGGCAAGGATGCAGCACTCACCTCCGATGGCAAGGGCACATTCACCTTCGCACCGGACACCAAGTTCGATCCCGGCACCTATGATCTCGATGTGACGGTGAAGGACAAGGTGGGAAATGCCACCACCAGCACGGCCAAGGGCGCCGTTGTGGTGCCCGCGTCGCCGCCGCCCATGAAGGCCCCCACCGTGACGTCTCTGGACTTCACCTCGGCGCGGCCGGTGATTACCGGCACATGGTCGGAAATCGGCTCCTCCGCGCTGTCGGTGGCGCTGGGCGCTGCCAATTATGTGCTGGGCAAGGATGAGGCGCTGAAATCGGACGGCATCGGCAACTGGACGCTGACCGTGCCGGAGCCGCTGAAGGATGGTTCCTATCCCATCCGCGTGACCTCGACTGACACGGCGGGAACAACGCTCACCAATGCCGCCACAGATTCGATCACCATCGACGCGGTGGGGCCGGGAACACCCACGGTCGTGCTCTATGCAGGCACCGAGAGCCCGCCGTCGATTTCCGGCCATTGGGATTCGGCCAACGCCAAGCAGCTTAAGGTTGCCATACCCGCCGCCAGCCTGTCTGCCGAACTGGGCAAGGATCAGGCTCTGACTGCTTCGGGCGATGCCTGGACGCTGGCGCTCGCCAAGCCGCTGCCGCCGGGCAGCTACGATGTGGCCGTCACCACGATTGATTCGCATGGCCGCGTGTCGTCAGACCAGACCAAGTTTGAAATCTTCATCAAGGAGGCGGAAGCCCCGCCGACGCCCACACCGCCATCCGAACTGAAGGTGCCGACCGTCGCTCCCTATTCGGGCGAGGCGAGTCCGGCGTCGATTTCGGGCACCTGGGACGAGGGCAATGCCACCATGCTGAGCGTGGCGATTCCGGGCGCTCATTTCACCGCCACGCTGGGCGGCGATTCAGGCCTCACCAGTGACGGCGCGGGCAACTGGACCTACGTGCTGCCCGGACTTCTGGCGCCGGGCACTTATGAGGTGGTTGTCACCAGCACGGCGAAGGATGGCAGGAGCGCCAGCGATGCCAGCCTCAATGAAATCGAGGTGAAGGCCGCGCCGACAGCCCCGCCGCCAGCCCCCGAGTTCAAGGCGCCCACCATCAATGCCTATGCGGGAGCCGATAGCCCCGGCTCCATCTCCGGCACCTGGGATGACGTGAACGGCCAGTCGCTCACCGTTGCCATTCCGGGCGCCAAGCTGTCGGATACGCTGGGCGCGAGCAAGATTCTCACCGGCGACGGCAAGGGCAACTGGAGCTACGCCATTCCGAATGCTCTGCCGCCCGGCATCTACGATGTCGAGGTGACGGCGACGGCCAAGGACGGCCGGGTGGCGAAAGATCAGAGCACGGCGGAAATCTATGTGAAGGGCACCGTGCCGCCCACGCCGCCGCGCCCGCCGGCCCCTCCGGCATTGAAGCCGCCAACCATCAATGCCTATGCGGGAGATACCAGTCCTACGAGCATCACCGGCACCTGGGACGAGGGCAACGCGACCATGCTCACGGTTGGCATTCCCGCCGTGAAGCTCTCGGCCACGCTGGGCAAGGACACGGCGATCTCCACCGACGGCAAGGGAAGCTGGAAGCTGGCGATTCTCAATCCGCTGTCACCCGGCATCTATGATGTGACCGTCAAGACGGCGGCCAATGACGGCCGCGAGGCGACCGATGGCAGCACTGCGGAAATCTATATCAAGCAGCCTCCTGCGCCGCCTCCACCACCTCCGCCGCCCGAGCCGCCCTATGACTGCGCGGGCGCGATGGACACGCTCACCAATTCCGCCCCGATCCTGTTTGCCTTCAACAGCAGCGTGATCGAACTCGTCCTATGACGTGGCGCTGAAGCAATATGCAGCCTTGCTCACCGACAAGCGCTGCCTCGAGACGAAAGCGGTGGTGACGGGCCATGCCGACTATATCGGCGGCAGCCTCTACAATGTCGCCATCAGCATCGAGCGCGCGCAACGCGTGGCCGATCGTCTGGCGGCGGATGGCGTCGATCCCGGCCGCCTCGAGGTGGCGGGCGACGGCAAGAACGAGCCCGTCGATCCGGCACGCACACCCGACGCGCGCAGCAAGAACCGCCGCGTCACCATCAGCATCGCGAAATGAGGGACAGATCATGAATGAACCCTTCAACTTTCATGACGGCTGGTATGTGATCCAGCAGAACTGGGTGTGGATTCTCGTGGCGCTGGCCATTGGCCTGTGGGTGGGCTGGGTAACCAACCGCCCCGATGAGGAAAGCGCCAAGGGAGACATCGCATGAACGCCAATTTCAACGGTCACTATCTGCTTGAACTGGCGATCTGGGTGCTGCTGGCCTATTTCATCGGTTGCCTGTTGAGCGCCCTGTTGCGGCGCATGTTCGCGGCTGACGAGCCTGCAGTGGCCACGCCATCACCAATGCCGCGCGTGCAGCCCGAACCTGTTCCAGCTCCCGTTTATCAGCCCGAACCGATCAAAGCGCCCGAACCCGGCGTTGCCGATGTGGTGCCGGCGGCGGTCATGCCCTTGCGCATGGAGCGCCCGCAGGGCCTTGCCAAACCGCGCGCCGACAAGCCCGACAATCTGCAGCAGCTGAGCGGCGTCGGCCCCAAGAACGAAGCGATCCTGCACACGCTGGGTTTCTTCCACTTCGACCAGATCGCCGCGTGGACGCCGGAACAGATCGCCTGGGTGGATGATCATTTGCGCTTCAACGGCCGCATCGAGCGCGAGGAGTGGGTGGAGCAGGCGAAACTGCTCGCCGAAGGGCGCATGGAGGAATTTCATCGCCTCTATGGCACCGGCGGCCTCAAGAACCGCAGCGGCGACACGGAATCGGGAACGCGGACGAGGCGGAGCTAGGTCTGATCCACCTGCGCGAGCCAAGTCTGGATCGCCGCGACGGCTTCCGGTTCATCGAGAAACGGCACATGGCCGCGATCCGCAACCTCAACGGCTTGGGCTTGCGGATTGTGCCGCTGCATTTCAGCAACCGTCTCCACACTCAGCAGATCGGATTTTGCGCCGCGCAGGATGAGCAGGGGCAGGGGCGCGATTAGATCGTAAAGCCCCCAAAGCTCAGGCACCTTTCCCGCTGAAATATCCTCCGCGGACGGAAAGGTTGCCGTGAGCCGTGCATCATAATCGGCGCGCGGCACGCCATCTTTCTCCGCGAACACCCGCTTGGCGAATATCAGCCATTGGGCGTTGCTGAGCGATTCGAATCCGGGATTGGTTGATTTGAGCGCCTTCACCGCATCCTCCCAGCTTGCGAATTTCGGGTCGGCCCCGAGATAACTCCGTATACGGAGCAATCCTGCTGTCTCGATTTTCGGCCCGATGTCGTTGAGGCAGATGCCGGCCAGGCGGTCCTTCGCTTGCGCGGCCATCAGCATCGCCACGATGCCACCGCGCGACGTGCCGATGATGGCGGCTCTGGCGATGCCCAGATGGTCCATCAGCGCCAGCGTATCGGCCATCTCAACATCGGGGCGGTAGGTTAGGGGATTGCTGGCATATTCCGAGCGCCCGCGTCCGCGAAAATCGGCACTCACTACCCGGCGCTTTCCCGCGAGAAGCCACGAGAGTGTCTTCTCGAAGTCCTTGGAGTTCCGCGTCAGGCCGGGCAGGCAAAGAACCGGCGTAGCATCGCCGGCCTCCAGACCTTCGTCGCGCGCATAAAGCTTCAGCCCGTCGGCACTCGAGTACCAGACGTCACGCGCCATGCTCAGTTACACGCGGCGATCATGTCGGTGATCGACCCGCCGCCGCAATCGGCTTCCTTGGTGGCGCCGGGCTCATCGGAGACAGCCACCGCATTGGCAGAGCCGCGCGCCAGATCGGCCGTCATCGGCCTGACCGTGTTGGGAGCGAGGCGCGAGCGGTAGACATGGATGTTCTGCATCACCTTCTGCACATATTGCCGCGTCTCCTGGAACGGAATCGATTCCACCCAGTCGATGGGGTCAACTTCGCCGGTGCGGAGGTCGCCATATTCGGCCAGCCATTCCTTCGAGCGGCGTGGACCGGCGTTGTAAGCCACAAAGGTCAGCACATAGGAGCCGCCGAAATCATCCACGAGATCGCCCAGATGCGCCGCGCCGAGTTTTACGTTGTAGGCCGGATCGCCGGTCAGCATGCCGTTGCGGTAGGGCAGCCCATATTGCTTGGCGATGAGCTTTGCCGTGCCCGGCATGATCTGCATCAGGCCCTGCGCGCCCACGCTCGATCCGGCGGTGGGGTTGAACTCGCTTTCCTGACGCGCCAGGCCGAAGACCAGTGCCTTCTCCACCGGCTTGCCGATCTGCTTCCAGTCCGGCAGCGCCCGGATGGGGTAGCTCCATGAATCGATGTCGATGTTGCGGATGCCCGCCGCCTTGGCAAGGCGCACCGCCATGGTGGCGCCGCCCACATTATAAGCGGCCTGCGCCGCGGCGTTCATCTCGTCCACCGAGTTGAAGCGCTGCGCGAAGGCGGAGAGGAACATGTAGAGGTCCTTGGGGCTGCCGGCCTGATCCATGATGCGGAAGGCGCGCACTACCTCGTCATTGTCGATGGTGGAGATGGCGGCAGCGCTCGGCGTGCCGGAACTGATTTCCTCCGGTACCCGGCCCAGGCCGATCTTCTCACGCGCCAGCTGGCCGTAATAGATCGTCGAATATTGCGAAGCCTCGCGATAGGCGGATTTGGCGTCGCTCTTATTGCCCATCGCATCGAGCGCCCGGCCTTGCCAGTATTTGGCGCGCGCCTTTTCGGTGCGCGAGGTGGCGACAGTTTCCAGCCGGTTGAAATGCGTGAGCCCCGTCTTGGCGTCTTTCAGGTAGCGGAGCGCGATCCAGCCGGCGAGGAACTCGCCTTCAATGGCGCCGTCACCGGCCTTGAAGCCATTGGCGCGGGCGATCTGATAGGCCGCCTTGGCACTGTCGGGATGCGTGACGCCGATCGAATGACGGGCCACGATGCGGCGCTCCACCCAGATGGCGTCACGGTCGCCCGCATCCGCAGGAATGGTGAGCAGCACGCTGCGGGCGGCGGAATATTTCTCCTGCTTGCGGTAAAAATAGACCAGCGCGTATTTCATCGCCGTCTGTTCGCGCATCGAAGAGGGGAGCTTGGCATAGGCCTTGTCGGCACCGCTGCTACGCGCCAGAAGCAGCTGTGCCACCTTGGCCGCCGTCTGATAGCCGCTGTCGAGGCGCTTCGACATGCGCACCGCCGCATTGCCTTCCTGCGCGAAGACAAGGCCCCACATGCGGCGCTTGTTGTCCTCAGTGCCGATCAGCGAGCCGAATTCGGAAGCCGCCTTGCGCTCGAGATCGGCATCCATGTCGGGATCGGACCACACCTGCTGCACCAGCGCGTCGGCACCCGCGCGGTCACCACGGGCCAGCGTGGCGCGGGCCAGGGCAAGCTTGCCTTCGTCCGTCATCGGTGTGCGGTTGGCGAAGTGCCGGAGCACCACGTCAGCGCCGTCGTTGTTGTTGTAGAGCGCGCGCTCGGCCCGCTTCATCAGGCTGTCGGTGAGCGGCCATTTGGGCGCGACGTTGAGGAAATCCATGATGCGGCCATAGCCCGCGTCATTGGGCCGGTCGCGGAGGAAGATCAGTTCCACAAGCTTGATGGCGGCTTCATCGCGCGAGCGTTCGGCGGCGGAACCGGCGCCCTCGAAATCGCCCTTGAGCGCCAGCTTGGCGGCCTGAACGGCAAGGCCGGAGGGCTGCGGCGCGGCCATGGCTGGCGCGCTCAGCGAAATGCCGAGCGGCAGCGATAGCGCCGTCGTTGATGCAAGGCCCAGAACCATCATGCGGGCAAATTCACGTCTCGTCATTCCACCACTCACCCTGCACGTCCCGTCTTTCCAGTCCCGCTAATTGCCAAATACGTCAACCCTGTGGCTCCTGGGGGAACACGCGGGATCGGCGCTTGCCGGTGCGGGAGTGATTGTCTATGGTGCCGCGCCGTTTGGAGGGGCGCGTGCCTCATCCAGATTATGCGCCCATGGTTTCCAAGAGATTACCGGAGTTTTCAACGTGACGTTCCGCGGTTCAAATCCTGCCCTCATCACCCCGTTCAAGAATGGCAAGGTGGATGAAGCCGCGTTCCGCAAATTCGTGAACTGGCAGATTGCCGAGGGTAGCCACGGGCTGGTTCCCGTCGGCACCACGGGCGAAAGCCCCACCGTGACGCCGGAAGAACACAAGCGCCTCGTTGAAATCTGCGTGGAAGAGACGAAGGGCCGCGTTCCGGTGATCGCCGGCACGGGCTCGAACTCGACCGCCGAGGCCATCGAATACACCGAACATGCCAAGGAAGCGGGCGCCGATGCGGCGCTCGTCGTGGTTCCCTATTACAACAAGCCCACCCAGGATGGCATCTACGCGCATTTCCGGGCGATCGCCGATGCGGTGGACATTCCGATCCTTGTCTACAACGTGCCGGGGCGCACGGTGGCCAACATCAGCGTGGAAACGCTGGCGAGGCTTGCCGCCGATTGCCCCAACATCGTCGGCACCAAGGATGCCTCCGCCGATCTCACGCGTCCGTCGCGTCAGCGTTTGGTATCGGGTGAAAAGTTCATCCAGCTTTCGGGCGAGGACGGAACGGCACTGGGCTTCAACGCCCACGGCGGCGTGGGCTGCATCTCGGTCACCGCCAACGTGGCGCCGCGCCTTTGCTCGGAATTTCAGGAGGCGACGCTGCGCGGCGACTACTCCTCCGCGCTCAAGCTGCAGGACCGGCTGATGCCGCTGCATCACGCGATGTTCGTGGAAACGAGCCCAGGTCCCGTCAAATATGCCGTGAGCCTGCTGGGCCTCTGCGAGCCGGAGGCGCGCCTGCCCATGGTGCCGGTGAGCGAGAGCACCAAGAAGGCGGTGCGCGAGGCGATGATCCATGCCGGGCTCTTGAACTGACATGAGTTCAAAGGCGGGCGGCGCGAAGGCGTCGCGCAGGCAGGACGGCATCAAGGTCATCTCCGATAACCGCCGGGCCCGATACGACTATGAAATTCTCGAAACCTTCGAGGCAGGCGTCGAGCTGAAAGGCTCGGAGGTGAAATCCCTGCGCACCGGCACCACCAATCTGGCCGAAGCCTATGCGGCGATGAAGAACGGCGAGCTCTACCTCATCAATTCCAATATCCAGGAATACCGCGAGGCTAACCGCTTCAACCATGAGCCCAAGCGGCCGCGCAAGCTTCTCCTGCACAAGAAGGAGATCAACAAGCTGGCGGCGGGCGTGTTGCGCGAGCATCTCACCATCGTGCCGCTCAAGATGTTCTTCAACGGCCGCGGGCGCTGCAAGGTGGATATCGCCCTGGCGCGCGGCAAGAAACTTCACGACAAGCGCGACGCCATCAAGGAGCGCAGCTGGGACCGCGAGAAAGCGCGTCTTCTGAGGGACAAGGGATGATGATGCAACATCTCATCGGCAGGAGGCTTCCCGATGCGGAGCTGCCTGCCACCTCGGGTTCAGCGGTGAACGGCGCCAAGCTGCAGGGGCCGGCGGTAATCTTCTGCTATCCCTGGACGGGCAGGCCCGGCCACGCCAACCCACCGCACTGGGATGACATTCCCGGAGCACACGGCTCGACGCCACAAGCTTTAGCCTATTCAGATGTTTACGGCGAATTCCGCAGACTTGGCGTGAAGCTGTTTGGATTGAGCCTGCAGGATACGCCGTGGCAGCAGGAGTTCGTGAAGCGCAACAGCCTGAGCTACCGGCTGCTCTCCGATGCGCAGCGGAAATTTTCAGGAAGGCTGGGACTGCCGCTGTTTGAAACCGGCGGCGTCGATTACATCCAGCGCCTCACCATCGTGGCGCAGGATGGCATCATCCGGCATCTGCGCTATCCCATCAAGACGCCGGAAGCCGATGCCTCGGAAACGCTGGCGCTGATTCAACCGAGATAGGCGCGGACCGCCGCGAACACGCTTTCAAACATTGGGGCCGTCAGCACGCCCGTGTTGGTGTTATAACGCGAGCAGTGATAGCTGTCGAATAGCCGGATTGCGCCCATCTCATGCGCAGCGCCATGTCCGAAGGCGAAATGCGCGCGCTTGCGTTCAAGCGCCGAGACGGTTGCGTCATGCGCTACCCGACCAAGAACGGCGATGGCGCGGAGACGGGGCAGGGATGCAATCTTCGCCGCCAGGAAGCCGTTGCAATGCCTGATCTCCGAAGGCTCGGGCTTGTTCTGCGGCGGCACGCAGCGCACCGCATTGGTGATCATCGCGTTGCGGAGCTGAAGCCCGTCCTGCGGATCGGCGCGAAACGTGCCGGTTGAAAATCCGAACTTCGCCAGCGTGCCATAGAGAAGATTACCCGCATAATCGCCGGTGAAGGGCCGGCCTGTGCGGTTTGCGCCTTTGACACCGGGCGCCAGCCCCACGATCAGCAATTCCGCATCGGGATCGCCGAAGGAGGGGACCGGCGCATTGAACCAGTTGGGCTCAGCCTTCCGCAAGGACTCGCGATAGGCCACGAGCCTGGGGCACAGCGGGCAATCGCGGCCCGGTTCAGATGTCGGCAAAATCCTCGAAGCTTTCCTTGGGCGTGGCGGGCGATGAGGCATAGCTGCGCTCGCGGCTCCGGCCTTCACGGTCCACCGGATCGCGGCCGATTTCATCGCGGAGATCGGCGAGGTCGATGAACTGATCGGTCTGGCGGCGCAATTCGTCGGCGATCATGGCGGGCCGTGTGGTGAGGGTGGAGACGACCGAGACGCGACGGCCCTTGGCCTGCACCGCCGCCACCAGCGAGCGGAAATCTCCATCGCCCGAGAACAGCACGATATGATCGAGATTTTCGGAAAGCTGCATCACGTCGATGGCAAGTTCGACATCCATGTTGCCTTTCACGCGGCGGCGGCCCATCGAATCCGTGAATTCCTTGGCGGGCTTCGTGACCACGCGATAGCCATTGTAATCAAGCCAGTCGATCAGCGGCTTGATCGGCGAATATTCGGCGTCGTCCAGCAGGGCTGTATAATAAATGGCGCGGATCAGGCGGGCGCGCTTGCGGAAGAAGCCGAGCAGGCGCTTGTAATCGATATCGAAGCCCAGCGTCTTGGCGGTTCCGTAAAGATTTGCGCCGTCAATAAAAAGGGCCACGCGCTCATCGGGATAAAACTGCATCGCTAAAATCTCCAGAACAGGTAATGGAGGGGGTTCTAGTCGGGCGCTGAAAGAGGCTCAAGCAAAAACATGATCGTCGTCGCCCTTGGCAGCAACCGCGCCGGACCTTGGGGAAACCCCAGCCAGACAGTGGAGCATGCGCTTGCCGAATTGAACAAGGGGCCGCTGCGGCTGCTCAAGGCATCCCGCCTGCTGTTCACCGCGCCATTTGGCCGCGTGAACCAGGCGCCTTTCGTGAATGCCATCGCCATCGTGCAAAGCCATTTGCCGCCGCAGGCCCTGCTGCACCGCCTGCATGCCATTGAATTTCAGGCCGGACGCCGCCGCGCCATGCGCTGGGGGCCGCGGACGCTTGATCTCGACCTGATCGACTATGATGGCCGCGTGACGGGCCCGCTGGCGCGGCCAAGATTGCCGCATCCGGGGATCGCCGAGCGCATCTTCGTGCTGAAGCCCTTGGCCGAGATCGCGCCCAACTGGCGGCATCCGGTTTCAAGGCTTGGCGTGAAGGCGCTGCTGAAGCGGCTTCATCCGCAAGGCGAGGGTGCTGAGCTTTAATCAGCGATTAACCGCGCTGAAGCATCCTTCCCGCTGTGACGCCGGTGTGGTTTCGCGTCAAGGTGGGTATGCGTATGCGTGTTTATTCTCTGGTAATGGCCGGAACCGCCTTGGCGGTTCTGGTTTCCACGCCTGTTCAGGCAGGCAAGATTACGTTTTCGCCGCAGGCCTTTCAGGTGATCGGCGGCATGAACAGCCCGCAGAAGAAAAGGCAGCTGTTCAGCTTCGGCCAGGATAGCAATGATGCCCTGACCCATCAGACGGTGGTGTTTGAGGGGCCTTACCAGCCCGGCACCATCGTGGTGAGGACGGAAGAGCGGAAGCTCTATTACGTTCTGCCCGGCGGGCAGGCCATTCTCTATCATGTCGGCGTGGGGCGCGAGGGCTTTGAATGGTCCGGCACCAACAAGGTTTCGCGCAAGGCGGAATGGCCGGATTGGCGGCCGCCGCAGGAAATGATCGACCGCGAGGCGGACAAGGGCCACTTTATTCCCGCCTATATGCCGGGTGGCCTCGACAATCCGCTGGGCGCGCGCGCCATCTACATCGGCAACACGCAATATCGCATTCACGGCACCACGCAGCCTTGGAGCATCGGCCAGGCCATGTCGTCCGGCTGCATCCGCATGATGAATGACGAGGTGATCGATCTTTATCAGCGGGTGAAGGTGGGCGATACGGTTGTGGTCGAATAGTTCGTGCACGGAGGGTTTGGGCGATAACCCTCCCTTAACCTAAACAAGTCATTATCCTCCCATCAGTTTGTAGTGGAGTCCGGGGTATGTCGAGTTCTCTTCCGCGCGCCGTCAGGGGTATGAAGGCGCATTATATCGTCACAGCGTTCGCCGCCGTCATGCTCGCCGGGTGCTCGTCCTCGGTGGAGCGCTTCGCCTCCAGCGGCGGTTCTTCCAATCCGTCAGACGCCGATCCAGTCTACACCGCTTCCGTGCCGAAGCAGCAGGTGGCGTCGTCTGACGACGACGTGGTAACCTCGAAGCCGCTGGGCGGGAGCAATTACCGGACCACCACCGGATATAACTACGGCTCCAATGCCAAGAAGCCCATCTACAAGCAGCCGGTTCAGCAGGCCAGCACGCAGAGCTTCGATGACGGCGCACCCGTGGCGGGTGGCGGCAACACCGTCACCGTCGGGCAGGGCATGACGCTCTATTCCATCGCCCGCAGCCACAACCTGACCGTCGCGGAACTCGCCGCCGCCAATCATCTGAAGGCGCCCTATGCCGTACATCAGGGCATGGTGCTGAATGTTCCCGAAGGCCGCATCGCCATGGCTGCGCCGACCCCGGTGAAGCTGCAGAAAACCGCCAGCGCCGAAGTTGAAACGCAGCCGAAGCAGCATATTGCGGGCGGCGCGACCCATCAGGTTGCCTCCGGCGAAACGCTCTATTCCCTCGGCCGCAAATTCGGCGTGAAGCCGCAGACGATTGCCGATGCCAACGGGTTGAACCACAACGCCACGCTGCGTGTCGGCCAGACGGTGAAAATCCCGGGCAGCAATGCCGCCCGCGTGGCAACCGGCGCGCCGCCAACGACGCTCAAGGTTCCATCCAAGACGGCGGCCGTGGCTGACGATGATGCTCCGTCCACGGAGCAGCCCGCACCCGCCAAGATCGCAACGGCAGCACCTACGGCGATCCCCGATGCGAAATCAACAACCGCGGCTGATACCGCCGCGGCAACGCCTGACACCACGGCTCCGACACCGTCGCTCGCCGATGCTGGCGCCCCCGGCATGCGCTGGCCGGTGCGCGGCAAGGTGATCTCGGGCTTCGGTGGCAAGCCGAACGGCCTCAAGAATGAGGGCATCAACATCGCCGTTCCGGAAGGCACCAGCATCCGCGCCGCCGATGATGGCGTGGTGGCCTATGCCGGCAATGAGCTCAAGGGTTATGGCAATCTCGTGCTGATCCGCCATCAGGATGGCTACGTGACGGCCTACGCCCACGCCAAGGAACTGTTCGTCAAGCGCGGCGACACGGTGAAGCGCGGCGACGTGATTGCCAAGGCCGGACAGACGGGTTCTGTCTCCAGCCCGCAGCTTCACTTTGAGGTGCGCAAAGGCGCCACGGCGCTCGATCCCATGCAGTTCCTCGGCTCGTCTACGGCCGCCAACGGATAATCCTCCATACCCCTGCATAACCTCGAGCCCGGACATGAAATCCGGGCTCTTGCTTTTTTGCGGCAGCGTTCCATGCTCCCCGGCATAGGAGACATGCCGATGATCAGAGTGTGGGGACGGAAAACCTCCGTCAATGTGCAGAAGGTGCTGTGGACGCTGGGTGAGCTGGATATTCCCTTCACCCGCGAGACGGTGGGCGGCAGTTTCGGCGGCAACCGCGATGCCGATTTCCTGCGCATGAATCCAAACGGCCTGATCCCCGTCATCCTCGATGGCGATGTGACGATGTTCGAGTCCAACGCCATCGTGCGCTATCTCTCGGCGCGCTATCGCGCCGGTGTGCTGCGCCCGGAAGAACCGCATGCGCTGGCGCTAGCCGAGCAGTGGATGGAATGGCAGCAGACCACGTTTTATCCGCTGGTGGGCACGATCTTCTTCCAGCGCGTGCGGTTGCCGGAGAACGCGCGCGACTCTCAAATTCTCGACAAGGCGCGCGGCGACATGCGCAATGCCATCGCCATCGCCGACCGGCATCTTTCGCAGCACGACTGGTTCGCGGGCGAGGCGTTCAGCTTCGGCGATATCGTGATGGGTTGCCTGTGGTGGCGTTATTCCGGAATTGGCGAAGAGGCAGGCGCGGCGCCCCACATCGCGGAGTGGTTTGAAGCGGTGAAGGACCGGCACGCCTTCCGCGAACACGTGATGGTGCCGCGGGCCGCGAGCCCGGAAGACTGGACGCGGATCGAGAAAGAGGTGGGGTGAGACTCAATCCTCGATCTTCTGTCCCAGCCGCCCGGCCAAATCCTGCACGAACTGCCAGGCCACGCGGCCCGAGCGGCTGCCGCGCGTGGCCTGCCATTCGATCGCCTGCGCCCGCACGTCGTCATCGCTGATCTTCAGGCCATAATGCTTCACATAGCCCATGATCATGTCTAGGAATTCGTCCTGCGAGCAGCTGTGGAAGCCCAGCCACAGGCCGAAGCGGTCTGACAGCGACACCTTTTCCTGCACCGCTTCGGAAGGATTGATGGCGGTGGAGCGCTCGTTCTCGATCATGTCGCGCGGCAGCAGATGCCGTCGGTTCGAGGTGGCGTAGAACACCATGTTGGAAGGCCGCCCTTCAATGCCGCCATCGAGCGCCGCCTTGAGGGATTTGTAGGACGTGTCATCAGCATCGAAAGAGAGATCGTCGCAGAACACGATGAAGCGGTAGTCCGGCGCATTGCGGATCAGCGCCATGAGATCGGGCAGGCTTTCAATATCCTCGCGGTGGATCTCGATCAGCCGCAGCGTGCCGCCGGTCTCCGCATTGATCGTATGATGCCCCGCCTTGACGAGCGACGACTTGCCCATGCCGCGAGCCCCCCACAGCAGCACGTTGTTGGCGGGAAGGCCCTTGGCGAAACGCCTGGTGTTTTCGATCAGCAGGTCGCGCGTGAGGTCGACGCCCTTGAGCAGCGAAATCTCGACCCTGTTCACCTTCGGAACCGGCTGCAGCACCTTCTCCCGCGCGTTCCACACGAAGGCGGCGTTCGCCGAAAGATCGGCGGGCGGGGGAGGCGGCGGCGCAAGGCGCTCCAGCGCCGAGGCGATGCGGTGCAGCAGGTCTGACTTCTTTTCCTTTGTCATATGAGCCTCTTAGCCGCCGCACGCGGCTCCGTAAAGAAGCCCCAATCCACCGGTTGCAATGGGCTGATCCGTCGCTATATTCCGCGCGACCTTCATTAGCCGGAGACGAACCCCGTGACCTTCACCCCCATTTTCGCGCAGGCCGCTGGCGGCGCAGCCCCGGGCCTTGGCGATTTTGCCAGCATGATCGTGCCGCTGGCCGCCATCATGGTGGTGTTCTGGTTCCTCCTCATCCGCCCGCAGCAGAAGAAGATGAAGGACCATCAGGACCTTCTCAAGAAGATCGCCAAGGGCGACACAGTGATCACCAATGGCGGCCTGATCGGCAAGGTGGTGAAGGTGGTGGATGACAATGAATTGCAGGTGGAAATCGGCGAGAACGTGAAGGTGCGCGTGCTGCGCGCCGGCATTTCCGACGTGCGCGCCAAGGGCGAGCCCGTGAAAAGCGACACCAAGTAAGATCGACGATGCTGCACTTCACCCGCTGGAAGGCCCTCGGAATCCTCGGCTCGGTTCTGCTCGCCATTCTGTTTGCTCTTCCCAACGTCCTTCCCGCCAAATGGAACGATGCGCTGCAGGCCAACAGCTTCACGCAGGCCTTCCGCCCGCTCACCCTCGGCCTCGACCTGCAGGGCGGCGCCAACGTGCTGCTCGAACTCGACCGCAACGACCTGAAGAAGAAGCTGGCGGAGCAGGAAACCGCCGATATCCGCAATGCGCTGCGCACCGCCAAGATTGGCTATAGCGGCATCAATGCCACCGACGCCGGCATCAGCGTGCGCATCCTGAAGCCTGAAGATGCCCCGGCGGCGCGCACCGAGCTTTTGAAGCTGCTGCAGCCGGTCAATTCCGGCATCTTCGGCACCGGCGCGGCCGTCAATCTCTTCAATCTCTCGCAGGATGGACAGCAGTTCACGCTTGCCTATTCCGAAGCTGGCATCGACGCCAAGATCACCGGCGCCATCGACCAGACGGTGAAGATCGTGTCCAACCGCATCAACGGCCTCGGCACCCGCGAAGCGACGATCCAGCAGCAGGGGCAGAGCCGTATCGTCATCCAGCTTCCCGGCGAAACAGACCCGGACAAGGTGATTGACCTCATCGGCACCACCGCCAAGCTCACCTTCCAGATGGTGTGCGAAGCGCAGCCGACGGCGCCCGGCCAGATGCCGCCGCCGGAATGCCGCGAACTGCCGATGAAGGAAAATCCTGACCAGAAAATCTGGGTGCAGACGGCGACGACCGCCACGGTGGACGGCGCCGATCTGACGGACGCAAAGCCCAGCTTCGACCAGAACGGCAGGCCGGTCGTCACCTTCCGGTTCAACACCAAGGGCGCGCAGCGCTTTGGCCAACTCACCACCAACAATGTCGGCAAGCGCTTCGCCATCGTGCTTGACGACGTGGTGATGAGCGCGCCGGTTATCAATGAACCGATCATTGGCGGTTCCGGGCAGATTTCCGGCAACTTCACCGTCGATGAAACCTCGAACCTCGCCATCGTGCTGCGTTCGGGCGCTTTGCCCGCCAAGCTGACCGTGGTGCAGCAGACGACAGTAGGGCCAAGCCTCGGCGCCGAATTCGATCAAGGCGGGCTTCCATGCGGCGGTGCTGGGCCTCATCCTGGTGATGATCTTCATGATCGTCGCTTATGGGCTATTCGGCATTTTCGCCAACATCGCGCTGCTGGTGAACCTGGTGATGCTGATTGCGCTGATGTCGCTGTTCGGCTTCACCCTCACGCTGCCCGGCATCGCCGGCATCGTGCTCACCATGGGCATGGCGGTCAACTCCAACGTCATCATCTTCGAGCGCATCCGCGAGGAATGGCGCAATGGCCGGAGCGCGCTCAGTTCCATCGAGACGGGCTTCAAGGCGGGCCTCGGCACCATCATCGACTCGAACCTCACCGCGCTTATCGCCGCGGTGGTGCTGTTCGGCGTCGGCTCGGGGCCGGTCAAGGGCTTCGCCATCGCCCACGCCATCGGCATTCTCACCACCATGTACACGGCATTCACCGTCACGCGCTTTATCGTTACCCTCTGGGTGCGCCAGACGAAGCCCAAGGAGGTTCCGCTCTAGGAGCGGAGAAAATTCATGCGCTTCAAGCCAATCCGCTTCATCCCCGACGACACCAAGATTCACTTCATGCTGCTGTCGCGGCTGGGGTTCTTCTTTTCCGGCCTTCTCTGCGCGGCGGCCATCCTGCTGTTTATTTTCCTCGGCCTCAACATGGGCGTGGATTTCAAGGGCGGCATGGTTTTGACGGTGCGCGGCGAACAGCCGATCGCCGTCGATCAGCTTCGCGAGCGGGTGAACAGCCTCAACCTCGGCGAGGCTGAAATCCAGCAGTTTGGCTCTCCCAATGATGTGCTGATCCGGCTGCCCGCGCCCGAAGGCGGCAATTCGGCACTTCAGGCGGCGGTCGAGAAGGTGAGCGCCGTTCTGGGTGATGGCGTTGAAATCCGCTCCAAGGAAGTGATCGGCCCCAAGGTTTCGGCTGAATTGACCGAGCAGGGCATCATCGCCGTGGTCGTCGCCATCATCGGCATCGTCATCTACGTGTGGTTCCGCTTCGAGTGGCAGTTCGCCATCGGCGCCGTCGTTTCGCTGCTGCATGACGTGCTGATCACCATCGGCGTCTTCTGCCTGCTGCGCATCGAATTCAACCTGCAGATCATCGCGGCGATTCTCACCATCGTCGGCTATTCGCTGAACGATACGGTGGTGGTGTTCGACCGCATCCGCGAATATCTGCGGAAATACAAGTCCATGCCGCTGGCCGATCTGATCGACTTCTCGCTGAACTCGGTGCTGCCGCGCACCATCCTCACCTCCGTCACCACCATGCTGGCGCTGGTGGCGCTCTATGTGTTCGGCGGCGAGGTGCTGCATGGCTTCACCTTCACCATGATCCTCGGCGTGATCATCGGCACCTATTCCTCGATCTTCATCGCCGCGCCCGTGCTGATCCTTCTCGGCACCGAGCGTGAGCAGAAGAACGTGCGCGCCGCACCCGGCAGGCCCGGATCGGGAAAGCCGGCCGCTTCGCGCCCGTGACGGGATTTTTCCCCGGCAGGCCAGCGATCGATGTCTATGGCGGCGGCGGCTTCGGCTTTGCCGGCATGTCGCACAAAGGCTCAATTCTGGCGCTGCCCAGCGGCGTCTATGCGTGGGGTCCGTCGCAGCCGCTAACCGTGGCCGACTTCACTGGCGTGTTCAACGAACGCGCATCCCTCGATCTATTGATTCTCGGCACCGGCGAAGCCATGACGCCGCCGCCGCGCGAGGTGCGCCGGGCATTCAGCGAGCGCGGGCTGATGATGGATTTCATGATCACCGCTTCGGCCGTCACCACCTACAATCTGCTGCTGGGCGAGAAGCGCCGCGTCGCCGCCGCCCTGGTCGCCGTCGAACGCCCCGCATGAGCGCCGCTGCCATCGCGGACATCGTTCGGGCAGGGGACCGCGACCGCTATCTTTCAACCCTGTTTGCCCCCGATGAAAAGCGTAATCCGCTTCTGGCGCTTTATGCTTTTGCCGTTGAGGTGGCGCGTATCCCATCGCTGGTGAGCGAACCGCAGATCGGGCTCATCCGCCTGCAATGGTGGCATGAGGCGATTGAAGCGCCTGCCACGGGGCACCCGGTTGCCGAAGCTCTGGCAACTCTTGGATTGCCCAAGGCTCCCTTGCATGCGCTGGTGATGGCGCATGAGGCGGAGCTTTACCGTGAACCGTTTTCATCCGTCACCGCGCTCGAAACCTATCTCGGCGAAACGGACTCGGCGATGATCCAGCTTGCGGCGATGATCCTCGCGGGTGACGGCGCGCGCCGCTGCGCCGATGCGGCGGGCCTGGGCGGCGTTGCCTTCGGCCTCGCCCGGATGCTGCATGATCCGAAGCGTGCGGCTCTTCTGCCGCAGGGTTTTGACGCAAAGGCCCATGCCATAAAGCGGCTAACGGAAGCGCGTGCCGCCGCCGGGAATAGTCCCGCCGCAGCGCTGCCAGCCTTCCTGCCTGTGAGCCTGACAGATCTCTATTTGCGCGCCCGCCCGCCATCCGCACTCCGCCGCCAGTTCACGCTGTGGAATGCCGCACGGCGGGAGCGCTTCTGAGAATTACTTCGCCGCCAGCGCGGCAGCGCCTTCCAGCCATGCCGTGAAATCAGCCATGGCGCGTGAGGTATAGCTGCGCTTTCGCGCCACCGCCTTGTCGGTGTGGGAGAGGCGTTTGCCGTCGATCTTTTTCGGCGCATCGACGGGCGGAAACAGGCCGAAATTCACATTCATCGGCTGGAACGAGGATTTGTGGTCCGTCGTCTCGATATGGCCGCCGGTAATGTGGTTGATGAGCGCGCCATGCGCCGTGGTAGCCGGCGGCACTATGAAGGCCGCACCCTTCCGCTCCGCCGTCGCCATGCGCCCCGCCATCAGGCCCATGGCCGCGCTCTCGACATAGCCTTCAACGCCAGTGATCTGCCCTGCGAAACGCAGGCGCGGATCGGCCTTGAGGCGCAGGTGCTCGTCCAGAACCTTCGGGCTGTTGAGGAAGGTGTTGCGGTGCAGGCCGCCGAGGCGCGCGAATTCCGCATTCTCAAGGCCGGGGATGGTGCGGAACAGCGCCGCCTGTGCGGCATATTTGAGCTTCGTCTGAAAGCCCACGATATTGTAGAGCGTGCCGAGCTTGTTGTCCTGCCGGAGTTGCACCACCGCATAGGGCTTCTGCTCGGGCTGATGCGCGTTGGTGAGGCCGCGCGGCTTCATCGGTCCGTGCCGCAGCGTCTCCGGCCCCCGCTCGGCCATCACTTCGATGGGAAGGCAGCCGTCGAAATAGGGCGTCGAGGCTTCCCACTCCTTGAAATCGGTCTTCTCGCCGTCCATCAGCCCACGGATGAAAAAGTCATACTGTTCGCGCGTCAGCGGGCAGTTGATGTAATCCTTGCCGGTGCCGCCGGGGCCGACCTTGTCATAGCGCGACTGATACCACGCCACATCCATGTTGATGGTGTCGCGGTGGACGATGGGGGCGATGGCATCGAAGAAGGCAAGATCATCCTCGCCCGTCAGCCCGCGCACCGCTTGGGCCAGGGCGGGCGAGGTGAGGGGGCCGGTGGCGACGATCACATTGTCCCAGCCGTGAGGCGGAAGGCCTGCGATCTCACCGGTTTCGACGGTGACGCGCGGATGACCTTTGAGCGCCGCCGTGACATCCGCTGAAAAGGCATCACGGTCCACCGCCAGCGCGCCGCCAGCGGGCACCTGATGGCGGCCGGCCATCTCCATGATGAGCGATCCCGCCTGCCGCATCTCCCAATGCAGGAGGCCAACCGCATTCTGTTCGGCATCATCCGAGCGGAAGGAATTGGAGCACACCAGTTCGGCGAAGCCATCGGTCCGGTGCGCGTCGGTGGCAACCAGCGGCCGCATTTCATGTAGCACCACAGGTACGCCCGCTTCCGCCGCCTGCCACGCCGCTTCCGACCCCGCCATGCCGGCACCGATGATGTGAATGGGTTCTGTCATGGCCAGCGCCCTAGCATGCGGCTGAAGGCGCTTCAATTCAATCGGGGAACGGGCCGGCGCTGGATTGCTGCGGATATCCGGGCAGGTCATGGAGCGGCGGTGGAGCCTTTGAACGCAAACGGTTCATGCGGATTGCGGCGGCTGTGGCGACTTCGGGCACCCCCGATGAGACGGCTGCGCGATAATCCTTTATGGCGGGGCCCGGAAGGCCGAGTTCCTGCAGGCTGTCGCCGCGCAGAAGAAACAACTCGCTTTTGCGATAATTGCGGGAAATCGCCGCAGAAAAATCCGCGCGCGCCTGGTCATATTTTCCTTCCTGCATCAACATACGCCCCCTGTCGTAAAGGGCTGGGCCATAGACCGGATTGAGTTTCAGCGCCTGGCGGAAAGCCGCCACGGCGGCATGAGTGAGGCGCTGCGCAGCGCGAACATTTCCCACACACCAGTAACCAGCTGGCGATTTTGGCATGAGTTCGAGCGCCTTCTGGCAATCCTCCATGGCTTGGCTGAAATTTTCCTGCCGCGCCAAGGATGTCGATCTGTAAATTCTCGTCCAGGCGTCGGACGGATCGAGGATCAAGGCCCGGCGGTATGCGGCGACCGCCAGCACATCGTCGCCAAGGCTGGACATGATGTCGCCGAGCCGGACGAAATCAACGGCGTTGGTGTTGTCGAGTGCGATCGCATGGATGACATCCTCCCGGGCGCCCTCATAATTGCCGAGTTCGTTGCGCACGGCGGCGCGTTCGGAAAACGCGGAAGCATATTGCGGGTCGATGGCGATTACGCTGTTGTAGTCGGCCTCCGCCTGTTGATAGTTCCCGAGCCACCAGTGCGCGTAGGCCCGCCGGTAAAATCCGTCGCGGCCTTGGGGATCGAGTGCAATTGCACGCGATGCGGCCGCCAAAGCCTCGCCGTACTGTCCGTCGCTGTTGAGCAGATAGGCCCGGAATGCGTGCGCATCCGCGAAGTCCGGATTGGTTGCCAGCGCGCGGTCGGCGGCTTTCAGCGCCTCCTGCCAGCGGTCGAGCGCATTGAGAGCCTTGGCGCGTTCGAGGTTTGTGAACTGGTCGGACGGGTCAATTCGCAGGACCGCATCGAAATCCGCGAGAGCCTTGCCGTAAGCCTGGCCATCCGCAAGCTGCAGTCCACGCCAGTAATGCCAGTCCACGGCGTCGGGCCAGCGCCGCGCAGCTTCGGCGTAATATGCCAAAGCTCGGGCATCTGCGCCGCGGGCATGAGCAATCCTGGCTTTCAGCACCATCGCCCAAAGCTCATCCGCATCCCGCATTTGCATGGCGGCGGCCACGTCGCTCTCGGCGGCGTCGAGGTTTCCGAGGTTGAAGTTCGCCGCAGCCCGCCCGAGATAGGCGTCGGAAAATCCTTGCGACGCCAGCACGCGGTCAAGAATGGCCAGGGATTCGCCGGGACGGTTCAGATCGAGGACGGTGCGGGCCAGGGCGATTTTCGCGTAGGCGTTTTCCGGCGCCAGGTCGGAGGCCCTTCGCAGATCGGCTTCGGCTTTTGTCAACAGGCCGATGCGTGCGTAGAGTTGCCCTCTCCGGCACCAGTAATCGCCGTTAACGGGCCAAAGCCGCAACGCCTGATCGAAGTCGGCAAGCGCCTTCGTATCGTTGCCCATGTTCTGATAGACCATGCCGCGTGCTTCGGCATAACGCGCCGCAGCGGGGTAGGCGGCAATCAGGCCATCATAGGTCTTGAGAGCTTCGGCGAAGTTCCGGGTCTCGTTCTGATAATATGCGAGGTCTTCCTTCAGGCGCACTTTGTCCGGATCGAGTTTAACGGCGCGCTGCACATCGGCCAGCGCTTTCTTGTTTTCACCAAGCGCATCGAGAATATAGGCGCGGAGCTGATAGCTCTTGGCCTGCTGGCTGTCACCGGCAACTGCGGCATCAATGTCCGCAAGCGCCTTCTTGTAATCCTTGAGGAGATACCAGCCGTAAGCCCGCCGCCGCTGTGCCCGTATATGTTCCGGGCTGCCCGGCGTGGCGGCGGAGACGGCGTCCGAACATTGGCCGACCATCTCTTGCGGATTTTTCGTTTCAAAGCATCCCGCTGCCCCGGCGGGCCCTGAAACCGCGAGGACGCAGACGATGATTGCCAGGAAAAGACGGTGCATTTCTGGCAGTTTTCGGCAAATTCTGTCATCCCGCAATCGAAATCCAGCGCGGTGGTTGAGAAAATCTCACGGCTTGCGGTTCGCGCCCGCTGCTGGTTCAAGAGGGATACCGGAGAACCGTGATGCCCACATTTCTTGCCGATTTGACAGCCGAACTCGACGGCATCCGCCAGCAATCCCTGTGGAAGACGGAGCGGCCAATCCTTGGCATGCAGCGCCCGCATATCGCGGTGGAGGGCGGCCGCGAGGTTTTGAATTTCTGCGCCAACAACTATCTGGGCCTGGCCGATCACCCCGCGCTAATTGAAGCCGCCAAGCAGGCGATGGACAGCCATGGACTCGGCATGGCGTCGGTGCGCTTCATCTGCGGCACCAGCGACATCCACGAACAGCTTGAAAGCCGCATCGCCAGTTATGTGGATATGGACGCGGCGATCCTCTTTGCTGCCTGTTTCGACGCCAATGGCGCGGTGTTCGAGCCGCTGTTCGGCGAGCAGGATGCGATTGTCTCCGATGCCTTGAACCATGCCTCGATCATCGATGGCGTGCGGCTCTCGAAAGCCAAACGCTACCGCTTTGCCAATGGCGATATGGATGATCTTGAAACACAGTTGAAGGCAGCGCGAGGCGCTGGCGCGCGGCGGGTGATCATCGTCACCGATGGCGTGTTCTCCATGGACGGCTATTTCGCCAAGCTGGCAGACATCCGAAAGCTCGCCGATGCGCATGAGGCGCTGGTCATGGTGGATGATTGCCACGCCACCGGCTTCATCGGTCCGCAAGGCCGGGGAACGCCAGCCCGCGCGGGTGTGAAGGTCGATATTTTGACCGGCACGCTGGGCAAGGCGCTGGGCGGCTCCGCAGGCGGCTATATCGCGGCGGCAAAGCCTGTTGTGGATCTGATGCGCCAGCGGGCACGGCCCTACCTTTTTTCCAACGCGCTGCCCCCGGCCATCGTCGGCGCATCATTGAAAGCGATTGATATGGCGGAGCGGGGCGATGAACTGCGCGCCCGCCTCTTTGGGAATGCCCGGCGATTCCGGGAAGGGATGGCGAAAGCGGGCTTCACGCTGCTGCCGGGTGAGCACCCCATCATCCCCGTCATGCTGGGCGAAGCGAAGCTGGCGCAGGATCTGGCCGCAAAGCTCTATGAGAAAGGCGTCTATGTCTCGGGCTTCTTCTTCCCCGTGGTGCCGAAAGGCCAGGCCCGCATCCGCACCCAGATGTCCGCCGCCCACAGTCCTGAGGACATCGACGCCGCCATTTCAGCCTTCACCGCAGCCGGGCGCGAGCTTGGCATTATTGCGTCACCTTGAGAGACATCATGCGCGCCCTTGTAAAAACCGAACCGGCGGAAGGCCTCGTCCTCCGCGATGAACCGAAGCCCTCCGTTGGCTCCGATGATATTCTGATCGAGGTGGCGAAAACCGGCATCTGCGGCACCGATCTTCACATCTGGAAATGGGACCAGTGGGCGCAGAAGACGATCCCCGTGCCCATGGTGGTGGGCCATGAATTTGCGGGGCGCGTGGTGGAGGTTGGCCCTCATGTGAGGACCGTGAAGGTGGGCGATCGCGTCTCGGGCGAGGGCCATCTCATCGGCATGAAAAGCCGCATGGCGCGTGCCGGGCATTTCCACCTTGATCCCGAGACGAAGGGCGTGGGCGTGAATGTGCCGGGCGCCTTTGCCGAATATCTCAAGATTCCCGCCTTCAACGCCATCCACCTGCCGGAAGAGGTGGACGACGAGATCGGGGCCATTCTCGATCCGCTCGGCAATGCCGTTCACACCGCGCTGTCTTTCGATCTGGTGGGCGAGGATGTGCTGATCACTGGCGCAGGCCCTATCGGCATCATGGCGGCCGCCGTGTGCCGCCATGTGGGCGCGCGGCACGTGGTGGTGACGGATATCAACGACTATCGGCTTGAGCTTTGCAATCAGGTGACCGACGCCGTGACGGTGAATGTCTCGCGCGAGGATTTGCGCGATGTGATGGCGAAGCTGAAGATGAGCGAGGGCTTCGATATTGGCCTCGAAATGTCGGGCGCTCCCAAGGCTTTCGACCAGATGGTGGACCACCTCATCATGGGCGGCAAGATTGCGCTGCTCGGCATTCCATCCGGCGCCACGACGGTGGACTGGAATCGCGTGATCTTCAAGTCGCTCACCATCAAGGGCATCTATGGCCGCGAAATGTTTGAGACCTGGTACAAGATGATCGCCATGCTGCAATCGGGCCTGGACGTGCGCAAGGTCATTACCCACCGCATGAAAGCCGCCGATTTCGCGCAGGGCTTCGCCTTGATGAAGCAGGGAAGCTGCGGCAAGGTCGTGCTGGACTGGAGGTAACGCATGTCCCTCTACACCGAAGCCCTGAATGATCTCTCAGAAGTCTGCGCCAGCATGGATGATGGGGCGGTGGACCGGGTGGTGGACCTGATCGCCAAAGCGAAAACCGTCATCGTTTATGGTTGCGGGCGGGAAGGGCTGGCCATCAAGGGCTTTGCCATGCGCCTCCACCATCTGGGGCTCGAGGTGGCGGTGACGGGCGACATGACAACACCGCCCGCCGGTCCGGGCGCACTATTCATCGCCACCGTGGGGCCGGGCGTGCTTCCCACGGCGGCGGCTCTCTTGAACATCGCCAATCAGGCGGGCGCGGAAACGCTGGTTGTTACCGCGCAGCCGGAAGGTTCAACCTCCAAGCTGGCCAAGCATCTTCTGGTGATCCCCGCCCAGACCATGGCCAATGACCGGCGCGCCAAGGTTTCGGTGCTGCCGATGGGCTCGGTCTTCGAGGGGGCGGAGTTTATCGTCTTCGAGGTGATCGTGCTGAAGCTGCGTGAAAAGCTCAAGATCACGCCCGAGGCGATGCGCGCCAACCATACAAATCTGGAATAATTCCGCCCCTTGGCGGCCCGCTGCGGCCTCGCTAAGGATAGGCCATGCTCAATGCCTACGGAACCGCCAATGGCTGTCTCACGGGCCTTGCCGCCACCATCGGCGGCGAGGTGCCGGCGGATGCCGTGTGGCTCGACCTCGTGGAGCCGACGGCGGAAGAGGAAACCCATGTCGAAGCCTCGCTCGGCATCGATATTCCCACCCGCGAGGAATTGGCGGAGATCGAGGCGTCAAGCCGTCTCTATCAGGAGGACGGGGCCGTCTTCATGACCGCCAACCTCATCCGGCGGGGCGACAATGACCAGCCGGAATCCTCACCCGTTACCTTCATTGTGAAAAATAACCTGCTGATCACAATCAGGTATCACCATCCGCAGGCCTTCCCGGTCTATGTCAAGCGGGCGATGAAACCGCAGGCCACGGCCATGACGGGCTGGGGCGTTTTCATCAGCCTGCTCGAGGCCGTGGTGGACCGCGCCGCCGATCATCTGGAGCGTGTCGGGCAGATCGTTGACGACACCTCGCGCAAGACCTTCGGCACCGGCCGCCTGATGGGCGGTGCCGCCACCAAACCGCTGGCCCGCCCGCGCGGCGTGAACCTCGAGGTGCTGATCCAGAACATCGGCGAGGAGGGCGATTTCACCTCCAAGATGCGCGAGAGTCTCGTTTCGATTGGCCGGGTCGTGGCCTTCGCGCAGGCGATCTTCGACCAGTTGAAACAGTCGCGCGAGATGAAGGACAACCGCGCCCGCATCAAGATCGTGCAGCGCGATATCCAGTCCTTGACCGATCACGCCACCTTCCTGTCGGGCAAGATCAGTTTCCTTCTCGATGCGGTGCTGGGGCTTATCTCCATCGAGCAGAATGGCATCATCAAGATTTTCTCGGTGGCCGCCGTGGTGTTTCTGCCGCCCACGCTGGTGGCGTCGATCTATGGCATGAATTTCCACATGATGCCGGAGTTGAACTGGGAATATGGCTATCCCATCGCCATCGGGCTGATGATCCTGTCGGCGATCCTGCCGTGGCTCTATTTCAAGCAGAAGGGATGGCTGTGATGCGCGTGGCGCTGTTCGCCCTGTGCCTGATGGCAACACCGGCCCTTGCCGATCCGTCCTTCGATTGCGCCAAGGCCAAGGGCGATGTGGAGACGACGATCTGCAATGAAGACAATGCCGACCTGGCGCTGAAGGATTCGGTGATGGACCGGCTGTTTCAGGCGCTGAAGAAATCCGGCGGCCACGCCGTAACACTCGCCGCCCAACCCGCCTGGCTCAAGACGCGCGATGCCTGCGGCACCGATGTCGATTGCCTGACCAAGGCCTATGACAGCCGCCTCGCCGAACTCGCGCACGAGGCAGGCGACACCACGCGCATCACCGGCAACTTTCATTCCGGCCTGTCCGGCGGGCAGGATGCAGGCGATGCCTTCGTGGTGCGCGAGGATGACGGCACGCTGACGGGATACATCTCTACCGTCACCGGTGCTGCGCAGAACACTTGCGATGTGGCCTTCGAGGGCGCCAATCCCATTGGCGACGCCTTTGTGTGGGATGATCCGGAGACGACCGGCAGCGAGGATGATTTCTGCCGCATCCTCTTTCGCCCCTCAAGCGGCATGCTGCGCATCGACAGTGATACCTGCCAGACCTATTGCGGCGCCAACGCAAGTTTCGACGGCAGTTATGCGGGCGTGAAATGATCATCAGGCTGTTCAATTCTTCCTTCTCCCCTTGCGGGAGAAGGTGCCCCGAAGGGGCGGATGAGGGGTCGCTCCGCCGTCACCCACCCCCTCATCCGTCTCGCGCTGCCGCGCGATCCACCTTCTCCCGCAAGGGGGGAAGGAGTGAAAGAGAATGACCATTCTCTGGGTCGCCCTTGGTGGCGCGATTGGTTCGGCCTTGCGCTATCTCGTGAACATCACGGTTGGCCCCGCCTATGGTAGCGAGTTTCCCTGGCATACGCTGATCATCAACGTCATCGGATGCTTTGTGATGGGTGCGATTGTCTCGCTCATGGCGCTGAAGCTGAATGTGTCGAATGACATGCGCGCCTTTCTCACTACCGGCATCATCGGCGGCTTCACTACCTTCTCGGCCTTTTCGCTGGATTTCGCCACGCTGGTGGAGCGCAAGGCCTATGGCTTTGCAGGCGCCTATGCGATGGGCTCCGTGGTGTTTTCGCTGCTGGCCGTCTTCGCGGGGCTCTGGCTGGTGCGGGCGGCGCTGGCATGAATGAGGTGAAGCGCCATGTCGTCTCCGCCGATGAGGCGGGGATGCGGCTGGACCGCTGGTTCAAGATTCATTTTCCGCAAGTGACCTTCGCCTATCTCAACAAGCTCACCCGCACCGGGCAGGTGCGGGTGGCGGGTGCCCGCGCCAAGACGAGTTCGCGGCTTGAGGTGGAGCAGGAAATCCGCGTGCCGCCGCTCGCCTTCGACAAGCGCCCCGCCGATACGCCCAAGGCCGACATCAAGCCGCTGACCCGCGGGGAGCGCCGCCTCTTTGATTCCTTGGTGATCCACGAGGACAGGGACGTCTTCGTGCTCAACAAGCCATCGGGCTTCGCCGTGCAGGGCGGCAGCAAGACGCACCATCATCTCGACGGCCTGCTTATGGGGCTGGGCGTTGAACTGGGCGAGCGGCCTTTGCTGGTTCACCGGCTTGACCGCGATACGTCCGGCGTCATCGTGGTGGCCAAGCGCCGCGCCGTGGCGTCTGCACTTGGCAAGCTGTTCGCCACCCGCGCGGTGAAGAAAACCTATTGGGCTGCTGTCAAAGGTGTGCCGAAGCCGGCGCAGGGCAAGATCGACGTGGCGCTGATCAAGGCCAAGGGGCCAGAAGGCGACCGCATGCGCGCCAGTGGTGAGGGCGAGGAGGATGACGAGCAGCGCGCCGTCACCCACTACTGCGTGATCGACAAGGCGGGACACGTTACCGCCTGGGTCTCCCTCAAACCGGTAACAGGCCGCCAGCACCAGCTTCGCGCCCACATGGCGCATATCGGCCACCCCATCTTTGGCGATGACAAATATCACGGCGATGAAGACTTGCCGGAGGGCGTTCCCAACCGGTTGCATCTGCACGCGCGGCGCATCGTGTTTCCGCATCCGCGGGGCGGCACGGTGGATGTCTCGGCGCCCTTGCCGCCGCACATGCTGGAAACGTGGAAGCTTTTTGGCTTCGATCCCAACCGCTATGACGGGCCAGAGGAATGAAGCTCGCGCTGTTCGATGTTGACGGAACGCTGGTCGATTCCCGCGCCATGATCACCGCCTCGATCGTCGAGGCGTTTTCGGCCACCGGGCTGGTGCTGCCACCGCGCGAGACGCTGATGGATTTCGTCGGGCTGTCGCTGGTGGATGCGATGCGGGGGCTGGCGCCTGCCGCATCTGACGCGGACCACCACCGCCTTGCCGATGCCTACAAGGAGGCCTTCTGGGGCTTCCGGTCGCGGGGCGATCACCTGGAAGATTTGTTTGACGGCGCGCGCGAACTTCTGACCAATTTGCATGGGCGCGATGACGTGCTGCTGGGCATCGCCACCGGAAAATCGCGGCGCGGCGTGGCGCATCTCCTTGCGGCGCAAAAGCTGGAGGGTTGGTTCGCGACGGTGCAGACCTCCGACGATCATCCCTCCAAGCCGCATCCCTCCATGGTGGTTCAGGCATTGTCGGAAACCGGCGTAAGGCCGGAAGACGCCATCGTCATTGGGGACACCAGTTTTGACATCGGCATGGCGCGGGCTGCAGGCGCCGGAGCCATCGGCGTGACATGGGGCAACCATCCGATGGGCGAACTGGAGCACGCGGGCGCTCATGTGATTGTCAGCGATTTCAAGCAATTGGCGAGCGCCCTTGAATCACTTTGGCAGGAGCGCCGGGGATGAAGCGCTTCTACAAAGAAGTTACCGTCACGCCGGGCAACGGCATCGCGCTGGACGGCAAGGCGGTGAAGACTCCGGCCAAGCTGCCGCTCGTGCTCCCCACGCCCGCGCTGGCGGAAGCGATTGCAGCGGAATGGCTGCAGCAGGGCGAGACCATAAATCCCCACAGCATGCATCTCACCAAGCTGGCCAACACGGCCATCGACCGCATCGCTCCCGATCATCATCCCGCCCTTCAGGAGATCGTCGATTATGCCGGAAGCGATCTCATCTGCTACCGCGCCGACCGCCCGCCCGAACTGATCGCCCGCCAGAAGGCGGCATGGGACCCGGTGATGGATTGGGCGCTGTCCGCCCTCGACGCGCCCTTCGAGCAGGTTGTGGGCGTGACGCATCATCCGCAGCCGCCCGAGGCGTTGCGCGCGGTGGGCACGGCGATTAAATCCTGTTCCGCCTTTGAGATTGCGGCGCTCCACACCCTCACGACGCTCACCGGCTCGGCGCTTCTGTCGCTCATGCTCTTTCGCCAGGCGGCGGACGAAGAGGCCGTGTGGTCTGCCGCCCATGTGGATGAGGATTATCAGATTGCCCAATGGGGCGAGGATCACGAGGCGAAGCAGCGCCGCATGGGCCGACATGCCGAGTTTCTGGCCTGCGCGCGATTCCTGCGGCTGCTTTCAGGATGAATGCCTAAAAGTTTAGAGGCTCACTGAACCGGCGATTAGCTTCCTGTGCGTAACGTGAGGCAATCGAACAGGGGCTTCGCCATGCGTCTCATTCTCGCTTGTTGCGGAATTTTCGGAATGCTGACCGCCTCCGGTCACGGGCCCTTCGACGGCACGATGCCGGAACAGCGTGCCCGTGCGCCGCTGTGGATTTCGCTTCCGCGCTCCGCCATGATCGACACCATCGAACGCACGGGCGTGGACAGCGGCATCGTGCATGTGAGCTTCGACCACGCCGCCAGCGCCGAACTGACCGTGATGAAGGAACGCCTGGCGCTGCGCGGATATGAAATCAGCGAAAACCTGAACCCCTCCGCCGGCGTCTCGTCATTCTCCAAGGCCGAGGATCCGACGACCGGCCGTAGCCTGAGGATTTTCGAGATGCAGCATCCAAAGGGTGACGCCTGGCGGGTGGCTTATGCCGATCCCACGCAGCTTGTCGCAACGCTGATCCAATAACCGGATTTTCTAAAACATCAGTAATTTGCCTTGCCGCGCTTCAATGGCGCAGCTTGCCTGTCCATGGTTCATGGAGGCGGAAGATGCGTCGGCGGTCTATAGTTTTTGGCGCTTTTGCGTGTCTTTTATCGGCACCGGTCTTTGCGGCCGAACCAGTGAGTCCCATGGCGGTAAAAATTTTCGCGGTGATCGATGGGCTTGATGTGGTTCAACGGTGGCCCGCCGGTGTCCATGTAGACTGGCAAACCGGCATTCCCGATGGCAGGCCGGAGAAGATGGAGGGCAAGCACACCCATTGCAGTGCCTTTGCCGCCGCTGCTGCCCAGCGTCTCGGAGTTTACCTGCTTCGCCCGCCCGCCCACAGTCAGGTGCTGCTGGCAAATGCGCAATATGACTGGCTGCAGGGAGAAGGCGCATCGCAGGGCTGGACCCCGGTCCAGACGATGGCCGAAGCCCAAGATGATGCAAACCGGGGCCAGCTGGTCGTCGCTGTCTATCACAACCGCGACGATGACAGGCCGGGGCACATCGCCATCATCAGGCCGGGTGAAAAATCAACGGCGCAATTGGCCAGCGAAGGCCCGGATGTCACGCAGGCGGGTGGCACCAATTACCAGAGCACCAGTCTGAAACAGGGCTTTGCCGGCCATCCGCGCGCATGGCGTGAAAAATCATTCCTCCTGTTCGCGCATCCCGTCGATCCGAATGCTCTGAAATAGCGCGCAGTTTGACGGTTCGGGTTCCGCTGCTAGACTTAGGCCTGACTCGCAGGAACCCCTCACGTGCGCCAGCTACCCGTTACAGCCGCTTTCGGACACGCCGTCCGTTCGACCATCGACAATCTGGCTTTCGCATTTTACGTCAGCTGGCCGTGGATGCTGGTGCTCTTTCCGGTCAATCTTGCAGCGGAATTCTACCTGCAGAGTTTTGGCGCGGCCTTTGATCCGCAACATCTCACGCCCGGCCAGGCGGCGGTGCTGATGGCGGTGGCGATTGCCGGCACGATTGCCTTGGCATCCATCGCGGTGAACTGGCATCGCTATGTTCTCCTCGACGAAATCCCGGATGGACGCCGCCTTCGTCTTGATGCAACCGTCTGGCGCTACATCGGCAACAGTTTGCTCATCTTGCTCATTCTCGGCTTGGTTTGGGTGGCAATCCTCATCGCTGCCACGTTTCTGGCTGCGATCCTGAACACGATCATCGGGCGCACGGCGGGAGCAGTCCTTGCAACCATTGTTGTTCTGGCCTTTGCCGTGCTTGTTGCGGCGTTCTACCGGCTGAGCGTGAAGTTGCCGGCCATCGCCCTGGGCCGCCAGGATTACCGCTTCCAGAATGCCTGGGCCGATACCACGGGAAACAACGCGCGGCTCATTGGTCTGGTATTGCTGATCTGCCTCGCGGCGATTGCCATGCTGGCAATCAACATGGTGATCCGGCTTGCGCTCCTGTCTTTTCCGGGAGTCGCGGGAACTGTCGTCGCCATTGCCGTGAATTTGGTCATTCAATGGATTTTGACCATTCTGCTGGTGACCACACTGACCAGCCTTTATGGATTTTTTGGCGAAAAAAGGGACTTCTGATCCATGGCTGACCGCCGCCCGCTGCCGCCCATGTCGACGCTGGAGCACGCGATCTCCAATACGTTCCGCCACAGTTTCTTCGCGCTCAAGCTCGTGCTGGCATGGGCTTTGGTTCTGGTGCCCGCTTTCGCGCTGGCGATGTTGCCCTTGCGGGGATTGAACTTGCAGGATGCCGCGCATCTGCCGCCGCATGCTATCGCCATCCTTGCGGTGCTGGGCGTTCTCGTGCTGCTGGCGCTTCTCTCGATGGGCGTCAATTGGCAGCGCCGCCTGTTGCTGGGCGAAAGCCCGAAAGGCCTCGCGTGGTGGCGGCTGGACGGGCATGTGTGGCGCTCGCTCTTCGCGCATCTCATGGTGTTCGTGGCGCTGGCGATCTTCGCGGCATTGGCGGCGGCGATGAAGACATTTGGCGAACCGTGGCTCACCGCCAGGATCGGTGGTGCTGCCAAGCCCGTCACCATTCTGGTGCTGGTGATCCTTGGCATCATCGGCCTGACGACCGGCTATCGTCTGGCTGTGAAGCTGCCGGGCGTCGCCATCGGCAGGCGGGATTACAAGTTCCGCCACGCCTGGGGCGATACCCGCCGCAACACGCTGCGCTTCCTGGGCTTCACCTTCTGGTATCTGTTTTCGCTGGCCGTCGCGGGCGCCATCTGTGCCGGAGCCTTTTTCGCCCAGAAAGCCGAACCCACGCTATGGGCGCAAATCGCCGCTGCCGTGGTGATTGCACTCGCCATCTGGTTTGCGCTGTGGATGAGCCTCACCGTCTTCGCCAGCATGTACAGCTACTGGGGCGAGAAGAAGGATTTCCCTTCGCCGGTTTAGACGCGCTCGCCGACGAGGTCATATTCCTCGGCTTCGACGATCTTCACCCGCACCATGTCGCCGGGCTTGAGATCCGTCTCACCCGGCAGGAACACGTTGCCGTCGATCTCCGGCGCATCCCATGGCGAGCGGGCGACGGCCTCGTCGTTTTCGGTGTCGATCTCGTCCACCAGCACGTCGATCTCGCGTCCCACCTTGGCCTGGAAAATCTCCGCTGAAATCTCCTGCTGCGCCGCCATGAAGCGCTCCCAGCGCTCCTGCTTCACCTCATCCGGCACCTGCGGCAGGCCCAGGTCATTCGCCTTCGCACCCGAGACGGGCTCATATTTGAAACAGCCCGCGCGCTCGATCCGCGCCTCCTTCATCCATTGCAGGAAATATTCGAAATCCGCATCCGTCTCGCCGGGGAAGCCGACGATGAAGGTGGAGCGGATGGTGATGTCCGGGCAGATGGAGCGCCATTTCGCCAGCCGTTCCAGAACCTTTTCCTGATTGGCCGGGCGGCGCATGGCCTTCAGCACGTTGGGCGCGGCATGCTGGAAGGGGATGTCGAGATAGGGGAGGATTTTTCCCTCCGCCATCAGCGGGATCACGTCATCCACGTGTGGGTAGGGGTAAACATAGTGCATGCGCACCCAGGCGCCGAGATCGCCCAGCTCCTTCGCCATATCGTAGAATTTGGCGCGCACCTCGCGTCCACGGTATTTCGACGGCGCGTATTTGATGTCGACGCCATAGGCGCTGGTATCCTGTGAAATCACCAGCAGCTCCTTGACGCCCGCCTTCACCAGCCGCTCAGCTTCATAGAGAACCGAGGCGACGGGACGCGACATCAGATCGCCGCGGATCGAGGGGATGATGCAGAAGGTGCAACGGTTGTTGCAGCCTTCGGAGATTTTCAGATACGCATAATGCTTAGGCGTCAGGTGCAGCCCCTGCGGCGGCACCAGATCGAATTTCGGATCATGCACGGGCGGCAGGGCGGTGTGAACCGCGCCCACCACCGCTTCATACTGATGCGGGCCTGTCACGGCCAGAACGCCCGGATGCGCCTTCATGATGGTATCGGCTTCAACGCCCATGCAGCCGGTGACGATCACCCGGCCGTTCTCCTCCATCGCCTCGCCGATCGCCGCGAGGGACTCGGCCTTGGCCGAGTCGAGGAAGCCGCAGGTGTTGACGATCACCACATCGGCCCCGTCATAGCCCGAAGACATGACATAGCCCTCGGCCCGGAGTTGCGTGATGATCCGCTCGGAATCGACCAGCGCCTTGGGGCAGCCCAGCGAAACAAGGCCGATTTTGGGGACGTGCGTGTTCATGGGGCGGGCTCTTAGCTGAAGCAGCGGGAGAGGGCAAACCGGTAGCGCATGCCTTTTTTGAGGCGGGCAGGGATGCTATATGAGGAGAAGGAGAATGGAATGAAACTGAAGGCTATAGTCCATAACGCGTCAGAAGGTGGCTTTTGGGCCGAGGTGCCGTCGATTCCCGGTTGCGCGACGCAAGGCGAAACCATGGAGGAGCTTCTCGCAAATCTGCGCGAAGCGATTGAGGGATGCCTGTCCGTTGACGTTGAAACACCCGTTCCGGGGTCGGGAGACCGCGTTCTGGAAATCGCCGTGTGAAGTCAATTTCCGGCAAGCAGCTTGCCAAAATTGTCGAGCGCCATAGCTGGCAGCTTTTGAGGATTGCAGGAAGTCATCATATTTATGGGAAGCCGGGTCGATCATCCGGCTTTCAATCCCCGTTCATGCCAATCGCCCCCTGAAAACTGGGCTTTTGGCCCATCTTTTGAAGGCAGCTGAAATTCCAGAGAGCGATCTGGACTAAAGGGCTACCGCGCCTTGACAAATCGCCCCTCGCATGCGCTCTAGCGCGCGATTTTGAAGGATTTGCAAGAGATGACGCACGCTTATCGCAGCCACACCTGTGGCCAGTTGAGGGATACCGATGCTGGCACGGAAACCCGCCTGTCGGGCTGGGTTCACCGCGTGCGCGACCACGGCGGCGTGCTGTTCATCGACCTTCGCGACCACTACGGAATCACCCAGGTGGTGGCGGATCCGGATTCGCCCGCCTTCAAGACGGTGGAAAAGGTGCGCTCGGAATGGGTGATCCGTATCGACGGAAAGGTGCGCCCGCGCCCCGCCGGCACCGAGAACAGAGACATGCCGACAGGCCTGATCGAAGTCTACGCCACGGCCGTCGAAGTGTTGTCCCAGGCGGCGGAACTTCCGCTGCCGGTGTTCGGAGAACCTGATTATCCCGAGGACACGCGCCTCAAATACCGCTTCCTCGATCTCCGCCGTGAGACGCTGCACAAGAACATCATGACGCGCACCAAAGTTGTCAGCCACATCCGCCGCGCCATGAATGACATCGGCTTCAGTGAATTCTCGACGCCGATACTCACGGCGTCATCACCGGAGGGCGCGCGCGACTTTCTGGTGCCCAGCCGCATTCACCCCGGCAAGTTTTTCGCGCTCCCGCAGGCGCCGCAGCAATACAAGCAATTGCTGATGGTGGCGGGCTTCGACCGCTATTTTCAGATCGCGCCGTGCTTCCGCGATGAAGACCCGCGCGCCGACCGCCTGCCGGGCGAGTTCTATCAACTCGACCTCGAAATGAGCTTCGTCACGCAGGACGATCTCTTCGCCACTATGCAGCCGGTGATCCTTGAGCTGTTCGACACGTTCAAGGGGTCGAAGACCGTGCGCGCCGACGTGCCGCGCATTCCCTATGATGTGGCGGTGCGCAAATATGGGTCCGACAAGCCCGACCTGCGCAACCCGATTGAAATGCAGGCGGTGACCGAACATTTCGCAGGCTCGGGCTTCAAGGTCTTCGCCGGCATGATTGCCGGCGACCCGAAGGTGGAAGTGTGGGCGATCCCCGCCAAAAAGGGCGGCTCACGCGCCTTCTGCGACCGCATGAACTCCTATGCGCAGAGCCAAGGTCAGCCGGGGCTTGGCTATGTGTTCTGGCGCGAAGGTGAAGAGGGAGGCGCTGGCCCCATCGCCAAGAACATCGGCACCGAGCGCACCGAGGCGATCCGCACCCAGCTTGGGCTGGGGGTGGGGGATGCGTGCTTCTTCGTGGCCGGGCGGCCGGAGAAATTCTACAAATTCGCGGGCGAGGCGCGCACGCAGGTTGCCAAGGAACTGAACCTCACCAACGAAAATGAATTCGCCTTTTGCTGGATCGTCGATTTCCCCTTCTACGAGTGGAGCGAGGAAGACAAGAAGATCGACTTCGGCCACAATCCCTTCTCGATGCCGCAGGGCGGGTTGAAAGCGCTGGAAACGCAGGATCCGCTGAGCATCAAGGCCTTCCAGTATGACATGGTGTGCAACGGCTTTGAGATTGCCTCGGGCTCGATCCGTAACCATTCGCCGGAAACCATGGTGAAGGCCTTCGGGATCACCGGCGTCAGCAAGGCGGAAGTGGAAGAGCGTTTCGGCGGCATGTACCGCGCCTTCCAGTATGGCGCTCCGCCGCATGGCGGCATGGCCTTTGGTGTGGACCGTCTGGTGATGCTGCTGTGCGGTGCGGCCAACCTCCGCGAGATCACGCTGTTCCCGATGAACCAGCAGGCCGAAGACCTGCTGATGGGGGCGCCTTCGGACGCCACGCCCAAACAGCTCCGTGAACTGCATATCCGGCTGAACCTGCCCGAGGCCTAAGCTCCGTATTGCGGCTGCGCCCCGTCCATGGCATGCTTGTTGCTGAGGCGGGTATGACCGGCGTGCTTTTGGGCGCGCGCATGAGGAGTTGTCATGGCCACCTATGATTCCACCACCAGCAAGGGCGATGCATCGGCGGACGCCAGCTATGCCCTAACGATTGCCGCAACCGCTACCACATTCACGTGGCAGACGGCGGACGGAAGCTGGATCACCGCCACCGGAACCGGCTTTACCTACGATACCAAGGGCACCTCCGATGTGAGCGATGACACGCCCACCGGCGGCACGGTGACCCAGATCACCTTTAACTGGGTGGAAAACAACAATACCGTGGGCGATGACCTCGGTTCGGATGATGCCAGCATCTACAATATTTCCGTTGCGCTGACCGCCGTTGCGAGCGGAAGCAATGCGTTCTGGGCCAATCTTCTCGGCGGCAATGACACCATCAAGGCAGGCCCGCTGATCATTCCTACAGGGATCAACACGTCTGGCGGCATCTTCACTGGGGACTATGCCACGGTGCTGGGCACGGTCCTGAATACCGCGAGCGTCACGGGCGGCAACGACACCTTCACCTCGGCAATTCCCTCCGGCAGCTTCGGCATAAGCCTGAGCCGTGGCGGCAATGTTTCCTCCAACGCGCTGGTGGGCGATGCGCTGTCGGTGGATGGCACGGTGTTTCACAACATCCTTTTCTCGGGTCATGTGACGGGCGGCGATGACATCTTCCGCATCTCGGCCAAGTCCGGCTTTATGATCGTCGGCGATGTGCAGCAAGTCGGGCAATATGGCGACGTAACAGGCGGCAAGGACACCATCGTCAGCAATCTCGACTATATCAGCGCCATTGACGGCGGGGCCGGGACTTACACGGGTGATGTCGAATACAGCATCGGCACCGTGCGGGGCGGCAATGACAAGATCACCGGTTCAAATTCGAGCTTCACGAATGAAGGAATCTCCGGCGATGCCTGGACTATCGCCGGCGGCACGCTCACCGGCGGCAACGACAATCTGAGTGGCCGCGCCGGCCTGGATTTGATCGCTGGCGATTTATACTATCAGAAGGGCGGTGAGATCGACGGTGGCAATGACATCATTTCCGGCGGCGACGACAGCGATATCCTTTCGGGTGATGTGCTGCGCATGCAAGTGGGAGATTCGGCCACAGCCACTTTGTCGGGCGGTAATGACACCATTCACGGCGGCCTCGGCAACGACGTCATCGTGGGCGATCTCTGGCGCGTCGAGAGCGGCACGGCCGATACGGTCACCGTCTATGGCGGCAATGACACGCTCTACGGAGATGACGGCAACGACTTTATCTATGGCGACATCGGGCCGGACAGCACCGGATTCCTGGATATCGGCGGCTTTGACACGCTGGATGGCGGCCTGGGCAATGATTATCTCGACGGACAGGGCGGCACCGATACTGCATCCTATGCCCGGATTGCCGCCGCCGTGACGGTCGACCTCCAGACCGGCAAGGCGACGGGGCAGGGCACCGATACGCTGGTCTCCGTCGAGAATGTGATTGGATCGAGCCTCGCCGACCGGCTGATGGGTGATGCCGGAAACAACGTGCTGACCGGAGGCGGCGGCAATGACACGCTGTCCGGCCGCGATGGCAATGACTATCTGATCGGCGGCGCTGGCGCGGACACGATGAATGGCGGCCGCGGCAACGATACCTTCATTCTGGATGCCGATGGCGTTGCCGATACCATCATCGGTTCGGCTGACATCGACACCATCAGCCTCGCCAATGCAACGTCGGCCACCACGGTTAACATGGCTTTGGGCACCATCACCGGCGGAGGCTTCGGCAACGATAGCTTTACGGGCATCGAAGTGATCGCCGGGTCCAATTCCGCCGTCTTTGCGGACACGGTCATCGGCAGTGCCGCAGCGGATGTGATGTTCCTGCAGGCCGGGAATGATGTGGCGAACGGCGGCGGCGGCAATGACGCGATCGCCGGGCAGGACGGGAACGACACGCTGAACGGCGGCGCCGGAAACGATACGCTGGAAGGCGATGACGGAAGTGACACCTTCGTGTTCGACACGGCGCTCTCGGCCACAACAAATGTGGATACGATTTAGGATTTCGTATCCGGCACGGATCACATCAAGCTCGAAAACGCGATCTTCAGTGGCCTGTCTTCCGGTGCGCTGAACGCCAACGCCTTCGTCTCTGGTTCCGGCGTCGTTGCGGCGCAGGATGGAAGCGACCGTATCGTCTACGATACCAGCACCGGCTTTCTCTATTTCGATGCAGGCGGCACGGGAGGGGCGGCACCCATCCACTTCGCCACGCTGACCGGGCATCCGGCGCTGGCGGCATCGGATTTCCAGATCATCTGAAACAAAAAAGGCCCCGCGAGGGGCCTTTCTCATTCCAGAGTTTCAAGGATCAGTCGTTCGCCGTGACGTTCACGCCCAGCTTGGTGATCGCCTCACCGGGGTTGTTGGGATTAAGCGTCATGATCTCCTGCACCTTGAGGGGCGCGTCGGGCTTTAGCGACACGGTGATCGATTTCGGATCCTTGAGGAAGTTGTTCACCGCCGTCACCACCTGCGTGGTGAAGGCGGGATTGTTCAGAGACATGGTGCCGACCTGCACCATGGCCCCCGCATTGGCCACCAGCGCATCGGCTGTTGTGCCCTGCATGGCGGCGATCAGGGGGAGGAGCTTCTTGGTGATCGAACTGTCCTCAAACCGGAAGGTGAAGCTGTTCACCAGCACGCTCTGCAACTCCGGCATCAAGGCGGAGAAATCCGGCGGAGCGCCTGTCTTCTGGGACTTCTGCAACTCCGCATAGGCGGCAATCGGCACGTCCGCCACGCCGAAGCCGAAGCGGAGATTGCCCATGTCTTTTCCGATGAACGCGAAATTATAATCGAGCCCCAGCTTGCCGGAACTCACGTCCATCTTGCCGTCGCCCGTGAGATCAAAGGTCAGGCCGGAATATCCAAGCTGCTTGAGGATGCCCTGCTGGTCCATCATCGCGATCATGCCTTCCGGGATCACGATATTGCTGACCTTCGTCGAGAAGGTGCCAGCGCCCGTCTTGGGGTCTCCATCCCAGTTTGATTCGTAGCCGTCCGATGTGACGGTCTGGCCCATGGCATCGAGGGTGACTTTGCCGGTCGTCACTTTTTTGGCAACCGTCATGGCGGCGCGGAACGCATCGTCAGGCGTGGGATTGCTGCCCGCATCCTTCACATAGACGCCTTCGGCGGAGCCGGAGGGCATCGAAACGAGAACCTTGCCCTGGGGGCCATCGACATCAAACACCAGATTGTCGACGGCGATATTGGAGATCTGATAGACATTGTTGCCTTCGTCGGTCACGCCCTTCAGGTCCACCTCGTCGATGACGAGATTCATGGCCGGGTCTTCGCCCGCCGCGGGCTTGATCACGGAAAGCTTCTTGATCGTGATGTTTCCGGCCCCGTCGTCTTCCAGCGAATCGTAGGTTGGCTGGACTTGCAGCTGGGACGACCAGTTGTCGATCATGGCCCTCACCACCGGCGGCACGCTATCCGCGCGGGCGGGCAGCGAAAGCGCGGTGGTCGAAAGGCAGATCAGAAGGAAAGTGTGCGCACGAGTTTTCATTTGTTGTTCCCGTTGGATTTTTAGCCCGCTCTCTGTGGCCGATCATAAGTGAATGGCTGGTGAACCGCAAAGCCCATTGCTGGAACATGGTTGCGCCGCTAGGGTCCGCCCGATTCAAGGCTGGGGAAAAGGTATGATCCACAAATTATCTGTTGCAGGGCTTGCCCTGCTGATCGCAGGGGCGGTGCCTGCGTTCGCCGCCACAAAGGCTTCGCCGGAACAGAGCGTCGTTCTGAAGAAAAAGAAGATGCAGGCAGAGCTTTCGGCGAAACCCCGGAAGCAGCCAGGGCCGCGCAGCGTGTGCGGCAGCTTTCTGCAATGCCTGTTCAGCCCTGACCGCAAGGTAAAGGTCGTCCGCACCAGCGTTGCCAGCGCCTCGGCTTCAAGCGTGGATGACACCGAGACTGGCGAGGACATCGCCTGGAAGGATGCGAACAAATATGCCATCGGCTCCATCGTGGTGAAAACCCCGGAGCGGCGGCTCTATTACATCCTCGGAAATGGAGAGGCGCGGGTTTACAAGGTGGGCGTGGGCCGCGAGGGCTTCCAGTGGGGCGGCACCTCGAAGGTGGTGGCCAAGGCCGAATGGCCGACCTGGCGCCCGCCGCAGACGATGATCGACCGCGAGGCGGCCAAGGGCCATTATCTTCCCGATGTGATGGAAGGCGGCCCGGATAATCCGCTCGGCGCCCGCGCCATGTATATCGGCGGCACCATGTACCGCATTCACGGCACCAACAATGCCGCCTCGATCGGCGGCGCCGTGTCGTCTGGCTGCATCCGCATGATGAATGCCGATGTCATCGAGCTTTATGAGCGGGTGAAGGTGGGCGCCAAGGTTTATGTGATCCAGTAGGCGCCAAAAAACTGACCCCGGAGGCTTGTGCTTCCGGGGTCCGATCCTGAAGATAAACTTCGGGACGATCAGTTGGCCTACTTCTTGGCCTTCTTGGCGGCCTTCTTAGCCGGTTTCTTCGCAGCCTTCTTAGCGGCCTTCTTCGCCGGCTTCTTAGCAGCCTTCTTCGCAGCCATTGTCTTCTCTCCTAGAGTGTTGTTAGTGCCCCACAACGCAGGTAAGCTCACACACAACAACGGCACCGCATCTTCGCTGTAACGTTGTTATTGATAATTCATGTGTACCCGTTTGTGTGATTCGGCAATATGCCGTCAACATCTGGTATATCGCCGGAATTCTCCTAACATCCCGTAAATGCTTGTTCCGAAGCGGAATTCATCCGCATGCGGATGATCTGCGCGGGATTTCGCGATTTATACGCAGAATCACGCGCGATTCATATGATGTCCGTATACGGATCATGGGCCGTTTTCGGCCACTGTTTGCCGATTACCGCCGCCGCAACGCCCACTGTTGCAACAATGCACGCCCGAAAAAAATTGTGGATGACGACGCTACAGCAGCCCGCGCTGCGCCAGATTCCGCATGAGATGGCTGGTGCCATAGGTCCATGGCGGCGCGGCATCGGTGGAGGTCATGCGGTTGGTGAGAGCGCCCAGATCGCGCGATGAGACGGTGACGATGTCGCCATCCTTGTGCGTGAAGCCCTGTCCTTTCTCGCCGCGGTCCTCCACCGGCGCGAAGAGGGTGCCGAGAAACAGCACCGCGCCATCCGGATATTGGTGATGGGCATTGAGCATCTGCCCGACGAGATCAGCCGGATCGCGGCTGATCTTTGCCATATTGGACATTCCCTTGAGCACGTAGCCGTCTTCACCCTCCACGCGGAGCGACAACTCCATCTTCCGCACGCTGTCGAGTGTGAATTCAGCGTCAAACAGCCGGATGAAGGGCCCAATGGCGCAACTCGCGTTATTATCTTTGGCCTTGCCGAGCAGAAGACCGGAGCGGCCTTCGACATCGCGGAGGTTCACGTCATTGCCCAGCGTGGCGCCTACGATGCGGCCTGCCGAACTCACCACCACGACCACTTCCGGCTCGGGATTGTTCCAGCTTGAAATTGGATTGAGTCCTGCTTCCATGCCGTGGCCGACGGCGGACATCACCTGCGACTTGGTGAAGATTTCCGCGTCAGGCCCGATGCCCACTTCCAGATATTGCGACCACACGCCTTTTTCGATCAGCACCTTCTTGAGCGCCATCGCTTCGGACGAGCCGGGCTTGAGCTTCGAGAGATCGTCGCCAATCAGCGTCTGGATGGAGGCGCGAATGTCGGCAGCGGCATCCGGGTTGCCGCGCGCCCGCTCTTCAATCACCCGCTCGAGCATCGAGATCGCGAACGTCACGCCGCAGGCCTTGATCGCCTGGAGATCAATGGGGGCCAGGAGCCACGGCTTTTCAGGATCACGAGTTCCCGCGCGGCGTATTGGCCAGTACATCCTGCAGAAGTGCCAGACTTTCGCCCTCGGCGGCGGCCGCCTCGGCAGCGGGATCGGCCGCCTCGCAGAGGTCGCGCATGGTGGGGAATGTCCGCGTGATGTCGATCAGCGCGCCGGCTTCCAGCTTCACCACGCAGGGGCCCCCGGCTTTTGGCGACCAAACGCGGCCCACGAGGAGGCCCGATTGCGGAATGGTGGCAGCGGGGATGAGATAGGTTGAAAGGCTGGGCATGGATCAAAACATCTTGTTGCTGTCGTGCATCGGCGGCGGAACCGGCGCCGAAGATCCGGTCACGGGAATGGCCTCGAACTGGGCGTTGATCGCCTTCACCCAGGCCTTCGCGCGGTCATTCAGCTTGCGGTCATCCGTCTGGAATCGCCCGCGCGAGACGAGGATGCCCATATCGGCGCCATGATAGCGATAGTCCCCCGCTGTGTAGACACGGAGATAGAAGGCTTCATCCTCGCCTGAGACCAGGAACCAGTCGATGGATTTGCGCACCAGCGAAATGTCTCCCTTTGCATCCATGCGCCAGATGCCGGAGGCGGGGGCCTTGGTGATCATCTCCACCCGGTCTACCGGATATTTGAGGATGAGCTGGCTCCAGTTGTCGAACTCGGCCCAGCGCTGCTGCACTTTCGAGAGGTCGATGTCCCAGTCGACGCCCATGAATTCCAGCATGTGGAAGAGATAGACGGGGCAGCCGCCATAGGTGGAGGTGATGAGGTTGGTCATTGGCGAAGCGCCGGAGACGCGGGGATTGATTTCGCCGAGATAGACGTCGCGCGTATCGGTATCGATCAGGAAGTCCATGCAGAAGGCGCCCTTGTAGCCCGCCTTGTAAAGCTGATCGCCCAGCTTCTGCGCCATCACCCGCACGGCCTTGCGTTCTTTTTCCATGCTCCCGGTGAACACGTCATTTCCGCACCAGCCGCCCTTGTAGGGTGTGACCTCGGCAAATCCGGTGATGTCGGTCTGCATGGGGCCGACGAGCGTGCCGTGTTTGGTCGCCACCGCTTCGACCGTGCCGGGAAGATGATTGATGCGGCGCATCACCTTGAGCTGTTCCTTTACCAGGACATCCTCGTTCTTCTTCCAGTCTTCGGGTGACTTGATGAAGAAGGTGGTGCGGCCGGAATCGCCATAGGGGGTCTGCACCACAAGGTCTTTGCCGAGTCTTGCGCCAGCCGCCAGCTTCATCAGCGCATCAAAGGATTTGGCGCGGCCCATCGAGTTGGGCGCGCTCTTGATGCCCGCCGCATTGCCAAGCTTCGTGGTGGTGATCTTCGAATCGATGTGCTTGCGGAGCTTCGCCGGAGGCAAGGCGATTTTCTGGCCCAGTTCCTTGGCCAGCGCCTCCGTCTCCTCGTCGAACATCACCAGCAGCAGGTAGCCAGGCCCGCGTTCCTTCAGCTTGGCGCGCACTTCCTTGTGGCGGAGAAGATAGTTGTTCACATCCTCGATCGAGCGGAACTCATGCGCACCTTGCTCGCGCGGCACCATGATCTTGGGATGGCTGTTGTCGAAGCTGTCGAAGAAATTGATGTATTCGAACTTGTTGATCCAGCGCCCCAGGCCGAGAAGATTGTAGGGTGTGGGTGAGAGAAAGGTGATGGGCGTCTGGTTCTGGCGGAAGAAGGCGTAAATCTCCGACAGGCTCTTGAGCGTACGGGCTGGTGTCCGGGCCATTCTGAAAGCTCCCCCTTGGCGCCGTTCACGCGCCTTGCGGTCACTTTATGCAGAAGTCGGGGAGGATGAAAAGCGGAAGCGGCGGCGTCAGCCCACGTGCTCGCTTAACTGGCCCTTTTCGAGCGGCTTGATGAATTCGATTCCGACGCCGTTCTCGAGATAGCGAACCACGCGGCCGCGCATTTTTCCGAGTAGCAAATTCGTGCCGAGGCTGGGCATCACATCCACCTTGATGGCCGCACCCGAGAGCGAAATGTCGATTACCTCGCAAGGATACTCGCGGCCATCCGGCATGGTGATCTGCGAGCGTGAGTCCTTCGGCTCATAGCGCGTGTGGCGGCGGTCTTCGATGCTGCCGCCTTTTTGTTTCTGAACCAGCCAGCGCAGGCGCTGCTCCAGCCGGTCGCGCCGCGCGCCCGTGAGCGAGAACGTGACCTTGAATCCGCCTTCGACCGGTTCCGCCGTCGTCGCTTCAATGCGGCCGAGTTCTTCGAGATAGGCGACGATAGGCAGACCTTCGGCGGCCGCCTGTGGCGTAATGAAGGTGGCGCCGTCAATCGTGATGCCGTTGACCTGGCATGGGTGCTCGCTGGTGTCGGGCAGCATGAAACGGCCGAACAATGTCTGTTCGACGGGCTTGAGCGGCGCTGCTTCAATCGAATGCTGAGCCATGGCCGTAGCGTTCACGCGGGAGTCCCCTAGTTTCCAGAGGGTGACCGTAGCGGCAACCGCGTAAAGGACGGGTTAAAATGGATCGGTTTTACCTTGTCAGCTCAAGCCGCCGGCAATCACCTGGAATGGCCTGAACTGGCGCTGCGATTTCTCAAGCTGGCGCACCAGCCGGTCGCCGGGCAGGTGTTCGGTCCAGATGCTCCGCGCGCCGGACAGCTCGCGGTCGACGATCCGCCGGTAGCCGAGCGCCTCACTCTCCCGGAACGGGAAAACTCCGCCAAAGACGTGGACTGTGGCCTGGTCCCTGGCCAGCATCGGCAGCCCCACCATTTCCGCCCCTATGGTCTGTCCATGATCGGTATGCAGCCGGAAGCGCAACACGCACGGTTGCAGTGTATGGATGGTGGCGTTCAGGAACCGCCGGATGACATCGGCTTCAAAACTGTCCCATCCCTCAACCACGTTTTCGCCTGTCAACTCGCGGCGAAACAGGTCGCAAACCTGCGTGCCGGCGAGGCGCCACCGCAGTTTGGCTGGCGATGCTGCCCGCTCCACCATGACAAGATTGGGCACTTGGTCCCTGATCTGGCGAAGATCAAGATCGGTACGGCACGGCGCTGAATCTGCCCCACGCATGCCCTCCCAGAAGCGGAACAGCGCCCGGCTTCCCGGGTGAAGAATATGGGAATCGGCTTGGCTGACGTCTATGTCTTCGTTAACGAGCATGATCCATCCTTTCGGCGCCGGGCAGAGCGCCGGGGGCTTTGTGTCAATTCAGTACCTGTGCGCCTTGAGGGTGCAGAGGCTATGCCAGCCGGAGGAGTTTCAGCCGTGGTGCAGGCCAGTCCGCAGCAATCCAATTGGCAGCAGGGCACGCCGCCGGTTTTCAATATTCCTGCCGTGGTACTTGGGCTGGTGGTGGTCCTGATTATTATTCACGCTGTTCTGGCTTATGCGGGCCAGAACTGGCAGGTGTGGGCGCTGGCGGTGTTCGCGTTCATTCCCGCCCGGCTCGGTGGCGGGCAGGTGATTCCGACGATTCCGGGGTCGCAATACTGGAGCTTTCTCACCTATGCGTTCCTGCACGGTGGCTGGCTGCATCTGTTCGCCAATTGCCTGTGGCTCACCGTGTTCGGCACGGTTGTGGCCCGGTTCATGGGCGCCTGGCGGTTTCTGGCGCTCTCGGCGATCGCGGCCATCGGCGGTGCCGCCGTTACCGAACTCATGCATATCGGAGAGTTTTATCCAATGGTCGGCGCTTCGGGCGCGATTTCTGGCCTGATGGCGGCGGCTGTTCCCATCATGTATGGCAGCGGGCGCTTTGCCCGCCATCTCCCCGCCGGCCATCCCGATGCGGGGCATCCCCTCAGCTTCAGGCAATTCCTGAATAACCGGAACGCGCTCATTTTCACGGCCGTCTGGCTGGTGATCACGCTGGTATCGGCCTCAGGCGACCCGACGGGCGGGGCGCTAACCGGCGGATATACCATCGCCTGGGAAGCCCATATCGGCGGGTTTTTCGCTGGCCTTGCCGCTTTTTACCTCCTCCGGCCAGACAGGGTGCATCAAACCTGAATTTATGGTAATGTTCCACACCCTGACCGATGTGAAAGGAGGCCGGACATGTCCGTAGCTCACATCCTGAAGAAAAAGGGCCGTAACGTCATCACGGTTACGCCGGGGCAGACACTCCATGAGGTGGCGGCAATCCTCGCCAGGCACCGGATCGGCGCCGTGGTCGTTAGCTCCGGCGGCGGCATTTCCGGCATCATTTCCGAACGTGACGTGGTGCGGGTATTGGCGGAGGCGGGGTCGTCCGCCCTGTCGCGCCCGGCGCAGGATTTCATGACCGCGAAGGTCCGCACCTGCACGCCCCATGATTCCGAACAGCATCTGATGGCGCTGATGACCGAGCATCGCATCCGCCACCTCCCGGTCATGGAAAACGGCAGGCTGGCTGGCATGGTTTCGATTGGCGACGTGGTGAAGCTCCGGATCGAATTGATCGAGAGCGAAGCCGAGCAGATGAAGACCTACATCGCGACGGCGGGCTGACTATTTGCGATAGACGGCTTGAGGGTCGAACAGCGGCTGATCGCCGGTGAACACCAGACTGTTGCCATCCACACGGCGGTAAAAGCAGGAGCGCCGCCCAGTGTGGCAGGCCGCGCCATGGCCTTTGACGATGGCCTTCACCTGCAGCACATCCTGATCACAATCGGTCAGCACCTCGCGGACTTCGAGAAGATCGCCGGAGGTTTCGCCTTTCTTCCACAGGCTATTGCGCGAGCGGCTCCAGAAATGCGCGCAGCCGGTTTCGAACGTGAGACGCAAGGCTTCTGCGTTCATGTGCGCCACCATCAGCAGCGTGCCGTCACGGGCATCGGTGACGATGGCGGTGATGAGGCCCGCCGCATCAAACCTCGGTTGAAACATGTCTGTTTCGTCGAGGCTGCCGGCCATCAGAGTGAAAAGCCGCCGGATGGCGAGCGCACCAGTTCCATGAAGCGCGCCTGCATGGCAGGCTTGTCGCGGAATTCGCCGGTGAAGCGTGTGGTGATGGTGGCGACGTTCCGCTTGCCGATGCCGCGCATCGACATGCAGGTGTGAACCGCCTCGACCATCACGGCCACGCCGCGCGGCTTCAGCGCATCTGAAATGGCGTTGGCGATCTGGGCCGTCATGGTTTCCTGCGTCTGCAGGCGGCGGGCGAAGATTTCAACGACGCGCGCCAGCTTGGAAATGCCCACCACATCCTTGGTCGGCAGATAGGCCACATGGGCGCGGCCGATAAATGGCGCGATGTGATGTTCGCAATGGCTGTTGAACTCGATGTCGCGCAGCATCACGATATCATCATAGCCGCCGACGTCGCCGAAGGTGCGCGACAGCACTTGCGCCGCATCTTCGCCATAGCCCGAGAAATATTCGCGGAACGCCTTGGCGACGCGCTTGGGCGTGTCCAGCAGGCCCTCGCGCGCCGGGTCATCACCCGCCCAGGCGAGCAGGGTGCGCACGGCGGCTTCGGCCTCTTCCTGTGTGGGGCGGGTGGCGGGTTTCTTCACTCTGGCGTCCATCGGTCTTGTCTTCATTTCCTGTTGCGCGCCCCCATATCATAGGGGTTCCCCCGAAGGCAAACGGGCTTGCCGAAGCCTCCGAAGGGATTAGGATATCGGCATGCTCGATGACATCTACAACAAGCGCATATTGGCCTTCGCCGCCGATATTCCCCGGCTGCAACGCTTAAGCGCGCCGGACGCAACGGCGGTGGGCCATTCAAGGCTTTGCGGCTCCAAGGTCACCGTCGATCTTGCCATGAAGGATGGCGTGGTCACCGATTTTGGCCATGAGGTGAAGGCCTGCGCGCTGGGACAGGCATCATCCTCCATCATGGCTCGCCATGTGGTGGGATCCACGGGACCGGAACTGAAGGCGTTGCGCGAACAGATGTATCACATGCTGAAAGATAACGGGCCGCCGCCCACCGGCAAATGGGCCGATCTCGAAGCCTTGCTGCCAGTGCGCGATTTTAAGGCCCGCCATGCCTCAACACTTCTCACCTTCGACGCCGTGGCCGATGCCGTGATGCAGATCGAGGCCAAGCAGGCCGCCCATGTCTGAAAAACCGCCGAAGGCATTGCAGGCGGAAGAGGTGACGCCCCGCATCGGCTCCAACTACCCGCCCGATCTGGCCAAGGCCGTCGCGGGCCGGGCCAAGCGGGTGCTGGGCGACAAATTTGGCCTCGATCAGTTCGGCGTGAACCATGTGGCGCTGGAACCGGGTGCGGCATCCTCTCATCGCCATTGGCATGAACGCGAGGATGAATTCGTATTTGTCCTTTCCGGCGAAATCACCCTCCACGACGATGACGGGTTTCATGTGCTGACGCCCGGCATGTGCGCCGGCTTCAAGGCCGGTGCTGCGAATGGCCACCGCCTCGTCAATCGCAGCGAAGCACCGGCGAGCTATCTGGAAGTGGGCACAAGGTCGGCTGACGAGCGCAGTCACTACCCGGATACCGATCTCAAGGCGTGGAAGACCGCCGGCAAATGGCACTTCAGCCGCAAGGATGGCTCCGACCTTTAGCTCACCCGTAAACCAGCGCGCCGTCGTCCAGATCGATGGCCGGATAGGCCTTGCGGTCGAAATGGTAATCCTGCGTGTGCTGCCATTCGCGCTTCGAGCCGCAGCGGGGCAGCATGTGAACGCCGCGCATCACATAGCTGGGATTGAAATTGTCGGGCGTCAGCCATGGCCTGAGTTCCATGTCTTGATCTTCCGGACGGAGATGCGGCACCACGCTGTGAACACCCATCGCATCCATGTGATTGAGCAGGCGGCAGACGAATTGCGCCACCAGTTCGACGCGCGGTGTCCAGGCAAAGCGGAAATAGCCGAACACCCAGACGAGATTGGGCAGTCCCGTGAACATCATGCCGCGATAGGTGACGGTGTCCGAAGGCTTCACCTCCTTGCCATCAACCATGAAGCGAATATCGCCCAGCACGCACAGATCAAAGCCTGTGGCCGCCACGATAATATCCGCCGCGAGCACCTCGCCCGTTTTCAATTCAATTCCTTGAGGCGTGAACCGCGCGATCTCGCCCGTTGTGACGGACGCCTTGCCAGAGCGGATAGGCTTGAACAGATCGCCGCCGGGCACGAAGGCCACGCGCTGCTGCCAGGGGCGGTAGCTTGGGGTAAAATGCTTTTCGACATCGACGCCATCGCCCACATGGGCGCGCACATTGTCGATCATCTCCCGCTTCACGGCCTCGGAATCATTCATGCAGCGGTCCACGAACATGCCTTCGTTGATCAGGACCTTGCGCCGCATGATCTCGTGAAACCACGCAGGTTCCACATCAAGCGCCTTGAGTTCATCCGCCAATGCCTGCGCGCTGAAATCCGTGGCGTAATAGGTGGGCGAACGCTGCAGCATCGTCACATGCGCGCAATCATCCGCGATGGCCGGAATGATCGTTGCGGCACTGGCGCCCGAGCCGATGACGATAACCTTCTTGTTCTTGTAATCCAGGTCCGCTGGCCACGTCTGGGAATGCACGATCTGGCCCTTGAAACAGTCCATGCCGGGCCATTGCGGCGTGTAGCCTTCCTCATGCTTGTAATAGCCTTGGCACATCCAGAGGAAGTTGGCGGTCACCCGCACTGTTTCGCCGGTATCGCCGCGCGTCGCCGTCACTGTCCAGCGTTGCGCCGTGCTTGACCATTCCGCCGTGCTGATGCGGTGGCGGTAGCGGATGTGTTTTTCGAGATCGTTGTCAGCGATGATCTCACGGAGATAGGTGCGGATTTCACCGGCGGTTGCGACAACAGCGCCGGTCCACGGCTTGAAGCTGAAGCCATAAGTATAAAGATCGCTGTCGGAGCGGATGCCGGGATATTTGTGGGTGAGCCACGTGCCCCCGAAGCTTTCCTGCGCTTCGAGAATGAGAAAGCTTTTGCCCGGGCATTGCCGTTGCAGATAATAGGCCGAGCCAATCCCCGAAACGCCCGCGCCGACGATCAGCACATCGACATGCGCCAGCTTGTTTTCTACCACACGATCCATCATTCACTCTCTTGCATTCGGCATGAGCGTAGCGCCGCAGGGAATGCTTTTCCAGCGATTCAACCCATGTGCATCACACAAACCCCGCCTTCGCAAACGGCGCTTCTGCAGGATCGTTCGAGTCCCTAAAGGGTTGAGGCTTGGATCAGCTTTCAACCCAAACAACTGGATCTGTTCTCGGCAGGGGCCTCACCTTCGCAATGGCCATGGCTGCGGGCCTCGCCGTGGCCAATATTTATTACAACCAGCCCATGCTCGGGGTGATCTCGCGCGACCTCGGCAGTCCTGGCGTGACGGGACTGATCCCGACCGCCACGCAACTGGGATATGCGCTGGGACTCATGCTGCTCGTGCCGCTTGGGGATCTGATGGACCGGAGAAAGCTCATCGTCACGCAATATGTGATGATGGCAGTTGCCGTCCTGGGCGTGGCGATGGCGCCGACGCCTGCGCTCATCATCGCCGCATCGCTTCTTCTTGGCATCTGCTCCACCGCCGCGCAGCAGCTTATTCCCTTTGCTGCAGCCCTTGCTCTGCCGGAGAACAGGGGCAAGACGGTGGGCATCGTTGTTTCGGGCGTCCTGTGCGGCATTCTCGCCAGCCGCACCGTGTCGGGCTTCGTGGCTGCCTATCTGGGCTGGCGCAGCATGTTCGTGCTGGCCGCGCCGCTCGCACTGGCTGCGGGCGCGCTCATGGCGTGGCTTTTGCCGCGCAACTTTCCCTATGCTCATCTCTCCTATGGCGCGGCGCTGAAATCCGTGGGCCTGCTCTGGCTCCGGCATCCAACACTACGAGCCGTCACGCTCTCGCAAGCGGCACTCTTCGCCACCTTCAGCACCTTTTGGACGACGCTGGCACTTCACCTGCAGGAGCCGCCCTATGAGCTGGGCTCCGATGTGGCGGGGCTGTTCGGGCTGATCGGAATTGCGGGCGTTCTCGCCGCACCTTTGGCGGGGCGCGTTGCCGACCGGCGAGGCCCCCGCGCCGTGGTGATCGCCTGCTCACTCATTACCCTGCTGTCATGGGCGGTATTCGGCCTGTGGGACAAAATGCCGGGGTTGATTCTTGGCGTGGTGCTCCTCGATTTCGGCATCCAGGGCGCGCTGGTGCCCAATCAAACCCTGGTCTTCACGCTCGATCCCGCAGCCCGCAACCGCCTGAACACGGTGTTCGTCACCGGCATGTTTCTGGGCGCGGCATTTGGCTCAGCCGGGGCCGCCTATGCGTGGCACCATTGGGGCTGGACTGGTGTGAGCGCCTTCGGGTTTGCGCTTGCAGCCCTGGCCACGCTGCTGGCGCTTCGCAAGCCCTAGCGCCGCCGCTTGCCTTCGATATCCGGCGCCTGCGGGAAACGCGATTTGAGGTCGCGGTCCGTCACGCTCATGTGGTTGCGGGTATATTGTTCGGAGGCATCGCGCAGCGGCTGGAAGTCCCACGGGAAATGATTGCCGTGCTTCAGCGCCTCGAACATCATGAGGCGGGCCTGCTGGCTCTGCATTACCTCGCGCAAGGTGCGGGCCGTGTCGAATTTCAGACCCACTTCGGCGCGAAACTGCGCGGCGAGCGGATTGCCATGCGCGAGATTGTTCTGTTCTTCGGGGTCGTCTTCCACATTGAAAAGCTGGTCTGGATCAACCGGCGTGTGGATGAATTTCCACGGGCCCCGCCGCAGCATGTACAATGGCGCGATGGCGCCTTCGGCCAGATATTCGCCCCATGCTGTCGCATCGCTGTTTTCTGCGGCGCCGGTGAGCAGGGGATAAAGCGAACGGCCATCAACGGGGCTCGCCAGCTTCGCCGCGCCCTCGTGGCCAATATCCGCCAGCGTCGGCAGCAGGTCGGCCAGCGTCACCGGCTCCTTGACGCGCCGCGCCTTGAATCGTTTTGGTGCCCACACCAGCAGCGGCACATGGGCGGAGGGTTCGAGGAAGGACATTTTATACCAGAGGCCGCGCTCGCCCAGAAAATCGCCGTGGTCGGAGGTGAAGACGATCACCGTGTTGTCGAGCTTGCCCGTGGCCTCCAGCGCGCCAATCAATTGGCCCACAAGGCTGTCGACATAGCTAATGTTGGCATAATAGCCGTGCCGCGCCGCCCGGAGATCGGCTTCGGTGACGGTGTAGTCATCCATCGCCGACATATCATAAAGGCGCTGGCTGTGCGGATCGAGCTGATCCCGCGAAAGACGCGGCGTCTTCGGCAGGTCGATGTCCGCGTCGCGATAGAGGTTCCAGAACTTCGCCCGCGCCGCATAAGGATCATGCGGATGCGTGAAGGACGCCATCAGGCAGAAGGGCGTGTCATTGCCGAAGCGCGCATAATCGAAAATCTTGCGCACGGCGAGGAAGGCCACCTCGTCATCATATTCAAGCTGGTTGGTGATTTCGGCAATGCCCGGCTGCAGTACGCTGGTCATGTTGTGATACCACCAGTCGATGCGCTCCTGGCGGAGACGCCAATCCGGCGTCCAGCCGAAATCGGCGGGATAGATATCGGTGGTCAGCCGCTCTTCTAGACCGTGCAACTGGTCGGGCCCCACGAAATGCATCTTGCCGGAAAGGCATGTCTTGTAACCGGCAAGTCGCAGGTAATGCGCCCAGGTGGGAATTGAGGAAGGGAACTCCGCCGCGTTGTCATAAACGCCAGTGCGCGACGGAAGCAGGCCGTTCATCACCGTGGCGCGGGCGGGCGAGCAGAGCGGGCTTGAGGAATAAGCGTTCTCGAAGACGATGCCCTCCGCCGCCAACCGCGACAGGTTGGGCGTCTTCACCAAAGGATGTCCGTGGAAGGGCAAGCAGCGCGCCGCCAATTGGTCGGCCATGACGAACAGGATATTGGGCTTGGTTGCGGGCATGGCTCACTCTATATGCAGCGCGGCAACACCCATGAAAACCATCCTCCTGGCTGTCATCCGGCTCTATCAGCTGACCTTATCCGCCTTTCTCGGGCGGCGGTGCCGCTATTTACCGACCTGTTCCGAATACGCGAGCGACGCCATCCGCAAGCATGGCGCATGGCATGGCTTCTTGCTGGGGCTGGCGCGCGTGTCGCGCTGCCATCCCTGGGGCGGGGAGGGGTTCGATCCGGTGCCGGACGTTTATGAAGGCCCGGAATGGAAGCAACGGAAAAAGGGCCCGTGAGGGCCCTTTCGCCTTTTCAAGCTGCTAGTCTTACCAGACGAAATTGTAGGTCAGGCCGGCGCGCACCATTTGTACGCTCTCGAAATGCTGCTTGGCGTCGAGAGTCGTCGTGGCGCTGTCTGTCATGCTGAACTTGGCATTGGGCAGCCCGACATAGAGATATTCAAGCCGGCCATGGAAGTTCGGCGAGAAGGCATGCTCGATACCGGCACCGGCGGTCCAGCCGTAGGTCCAGCCGCTATCGCTTTCCTTGCTGGCCATCACGGCGTTGAATTCGGCGTTTACGGCAGCGGCACCACCCGTCACGTAGATGAGGGTGTTGTCGTCAGCCAGCCAGCCAGCGCGGGCGCGCAGGGTGGAAATATATTTGAACTTCAGATTGGTATCGATCGTCGGCTCGTCGTTGCTGGCCACTTCGCCGCCCCAGGCCCAGTCGCCTTCGATACCGAGCACGGCGCTGTCCATCTGGTAGTTGGCGCCCATCATCAAGCCGCCACCGTAACCGATGCCGCTGTGTTCGATCTTGTCATAGGTTGCGGCGCAGGAGCAGACGCCGTCATAGTTGCCATCCACTGAAATGGCGGTGCCGAAAACACCTGCATAGACGCCGCTCCAGTCGGAGCCGCGCAATTCGACAGGGGCTGGCGCATCAATATCCGCGGCAAGAGCGGGGGCAGCGGCAAGGATAGCGGCAGCGGCGAGCGTAAAACCGAGGAGATGCTTCTTCATAGAGAGACCCAGAACCAGTTGTTGCGTTGCAGTTCGGGGTTATGATGAAGCGTTAAGGTTAATACGGGGTTATCGGCAAAACAAAAGGCGCCGGAAAGCCCGGCGCCTTTCACAAGTCGGAACTTTATGAAATCAGAACTTGTAGTTCAGGCCGAAACGCACTGTCTGGAATGAGGGGGTAGCGAGTGTAACCACGTCATCCCCGTGCAGCTTTTTCTTGCCTAAGCCGACGTAAAGATACTCGGCCTTCATCGACCACTGGCTGTCAAACGCATATTCGATGCCGCCGCCGACCGCATATCCGAGGCGCGTGAACGAGTCGTTGATGCCCGTGCCGTTCACCTTGTAGTCCATGTTGGCGAAGGCCAGACCGCCGGTGGCGTAGATCAGCGCATTGTCGAACGCGAAGCCGCCGCGCAGGCGCGCTGTGCCATAGAAGTCGATGTCATTTTTGCCGCTATAGCGGTTGGAGAACTTGTCGGAAATGCTTCCGCCCAGAAGGTCGCCTTCGAGGCCCAGCACAATCGAGTCATGCTGGAAGTTGTAGCCCGCTGTCACGCCGCCGGCAAAACCGCTGACGTCAAGCTTTCCGATATTGCCGATGCCTGTCAGGCCAACCTTGTCGTCGCCGCCGAACGCATATCCGCCCACGATGCCGACATAAGCGCCAGACCAGTCATATGCAGGGGGCGGCGCGATATCCGCCGCAAAAGCCGAACTGCCGATCAGACACATCGACACGCCCGTCAGGAGAGAAATCTTACGCATTGTCAACCTCCACCCACTTACTGAGTTCATCATTACCCCAGCGAATCGCTCGCGCCTAGCAAAACCCTTTAGTTTTCGTTAATTGGTGTCCAGCTATGGCAAAAACGTCACATAATTCGGCGTTTGGCCTGCAATTTGAAAGAGTTATGTGCGGTATTGTACTTAACGGCGCAGCTGCACGGCTTGACTGTATTGCTGCCCGAAGCTACAGGGCGAATTCCGCTAGCCCATTGAAATCGCTTACCTGCATGTGTGCGCAGGAGTGAGCAGGAGGAAAAATGATTACCTTGACGTTCCCGGACGGCGCAACGCGCCAGGTTGAATCGGGTACCTCGGCCGCCCAGGTGGCGGCTTCCATATCCAAATCGCTGGAAAAGAAGGCCGTTGCCGCTGTCGTGAACGGTGCGGTGAGCGATCTCGCCGATCCCATTCGTGCGAACGCGACCCTGCGTATCCTCACACGCGACGACCCGGAGGCGCTGGAACTGATCCGCCATGACGCGGCGCATGTGCTGGCCGAGGCGGTGCAGGAGCTCTTTCCCGGTACGCAAGTCACCATCGGCCCGGTGATCGAGAACGGGTTTTATTACGATTTCTTCCGCAACCAGCCCTTCACGACGGAGGACTTTGCCGCCATCGAGAAGAAGATGCGCGAGATCATCGCCCGCGACAAACCCTTCACGAAGTCGGTGAAGACGCGCGAGGAGGCGAAGCAGTTTTTCCGTGACAAGGGCGAATTGTTCAAGGTTGAACTGGTCGATGCCATCCCCGGCGATCAGGATATCAAGTTCTACGACCAGGGCGGCTGGACCGACCTGTGCCGCGGCCCCCACATGACGTCCACCGGCAAGGTGGGTAACGCCTTCAAGCTGATGAAGGTGGCGGGTGCTTACTGGCGCGGCAATTCCAACAACCCGATGCTCACCCGCATTTATGGCACGGCGTGGCGCAACGATGCCGAGCTTCAGGCCTATCTGACGGCGCTCGAGGAAGCTGAGAAACGCGACCACCGCAAGCTCGGCCGCGAGATGGATCTCTTCCACTTCCAGGAGGAGGGGCCGGGCGTTGTCTTCTGGCACGCCAAGGGCTGGACGATGTTCCAGCAGCTCATTGCCTATATGCGGCGCAGGCTCTCGAAGCTCGACTATCAGGAAGTCAACGCGCCGCAGCTTCTGGACAAGTCGTTGTGGGAAACCTCGGGCCACTGGGGCTGGTATCGCGAGGCCATGTTCATGGCCAAATCCGCCGGCGATGAAACCGACGACGACCAGATCTTCGCCATCAAGCCGATGAACTGCCCGGGACATGTGCAGATTTTCAAGCACGGCTTGAGAAGCTATCGCGAATTGCCGCTGAGGCTCGCCGAATTCGGCAGCGTGCACCGCTATGAGCCTTCGGGCGCGCTGCATGGCCTGATGCGCGTCAGGGGCTTCACGCAGGATGACGCGCATATCTTCTGCACCGAAGAGCAGATGGCGGAGGAATGCCTCAAGATCAACGACCTGATCCTCTCCACCTACAAGGACTTCGGATTCGAGGAGATCGTCGTCAAGCTCTCGACGCGGCCCGAAAAGCGCGTGGGCTCGGATGCCGCATGGGACCGTGCCGAAGACATTATGGGCAGGGTGCTGAAGCAGATTGCCGATGATTCAGGCGGCAAGATCAAGACGGCGGTGAATCCCGGCGAGGGCGCGTTCTATGGCCCCAAGTTTGAATATGTGCTGCGCGATGCGATCGGCCGCGACTGGCAGTGCGGCACCACGCAGGTGGACTTCAACCTGCCGGAACGCTTCGGTGCGTTTTACATTGGCGCGGATGGCGAGAAGAAGGTGCCGGTGATGATCCACCGCGCCATCTGCGGCTCGATGGAGCGTTATCTCGGCATCCTGATCGAGCATTTTGCCGGCCATTTCCCGCTCTGGCTGGCGCCCACGCAGGTGGTGGTATCGACCATCACGTCTGAAGGCGATGCCTATGCGATGGAAGTGCGCGACATGCTGCGCAAGGCGGGCCTCCGCGCCGAAGCCGATCTCCGCAACGAGAAGATCAACTACAAGGTGCGCGAGCATTCGGTGCTCAAGGTGCCGGTGATCCTCGTGGTCGGCAAGCGCGAAATGGACGAGCGCGCCGTGAACATCAGGCGGCTTGGCTCGCAGAACCAGCAGTCGATGGCGCTCGATGCCGCCTTGGCGGCGCTGAAGGACGAGGCCACGCCGCCCGATCTCAAGCGCGGCTGATCAGGGCCTCGCGATGACGATATCCTCCCGCCGCGTGGAAAGCGGGAGGGCTTCAGGCTGCGGCATGATCCAGGCGTCGAAACCGGCCAGCCGGATATGGGTGAGCAGCCCGAGCACGAAGCCGTCATCCAGCCTGTCCTTGTGGAGCGCGAAGGGCGGCACATCGGGCGCGTCTTCGGTCTTCATGTATTCCTTGTGATGCGCGATGCCTGCGTCACTTGAAAGGAAACGGCGCAGTTTCGACACGTTGGGAATATCGCCGAGTAGCAGCCTCCCGCCGGGCTTCAGAAGCTCAAGTGCATGGTCCACGAAGAGGAAGGGATTGCGCTCCGCCGCCACCACCTGCAGCACGCTGTAACAGATGATGGCATCGAACCCGTAAGGCGTGGCCGCGCCCACCGCTTCGGCGCAATCCGGAAAGCGCCCGGCGATCTTGACCCCCCCCTCAGGCAGTTGCGCCAGCATGTTGGCATGGTCGTTCAGAACTGCATGCTGCTGCAGCCGCGTGGCTTCCGCCATGAGCTTGAGAGGCAGGGGGCCACAGCCGCAACCGATATCGAGAATCGCAGCGCCCCGTTGCGCGAGGCGCGGCAGTTTAAGCTGAAAGTCGCTCCAGATGACGTTTGTCAACCCATCGCGGAAGGCCTCCGGGAATCCGATTTTCTCATTGGCGCTCATGCCGGGATCGAGCGCGCGCCGCCCGAAGGCTTCAAAATCGATGTCCTTGAACCGTTCGGTTTCCTTTTTGCCGTCGATCACAGCGTCACCTCATAGCGGTCATAGGCAATCCCGCGCGCGCCGAAGCCTTCCTTGTAGGCGATCAGCCCTTCATCGAGAACCCGCCCGTTCTCCAGCGTGGAGATGCCGAAATCAAACCACCGTCCCTCCGACTGCGCCCGCGCGATCAGGCGGGCGACGATGTGGTCAATCGCGCCGCTGTCCCGGCCTTCCGCGTCGCTGGCAATATACTGCGTATGGATGACTCGCGATGTCTCGAAGGTGAGGCATGCGGCGATCATCCGGCCTTCCAAGTGCGCGGCATGAAGCCGGATTTTCGAGGAAAAGCGGGATGTTAGGAGTTTGATTTCATCAACCGTATGAACCGGCGAAAGCCCGCGCCGCTCGGCCAGCCTTTGGGTGAGCAGGGCGTGAAATCCGGCAAAGTCGGTGCTTTCCGCGAAACTTAGACCGGGCTTTCCGCTCGCCCGCTGCACCAGTGCCTTGCGGCCCTTGCGCAATGGCACTGGCGCATGAGGCGCGATGGCGCTCGACAGGTCGCGCCGCGTGAGTTTCGCCCCCAGCCGGAACAGGGCGGAGAGATCGTCTTCCGAAGGCGCACGATGATAGATGTGCGGCACTGGCTTGTAGACGAAGCGCTTTGCGCCAAACGCCGCCAGTCTTTCGGCGATCATCGTCAGCATGCGGAAAATATCGGCAGCGCCCGTGTGCCGTTCGCCTACGATCAGCCCGCCATAGGTTAGCCCGCCATGCGAGACGATCGCCGTGCCGTCCTGGCTGGCGGGAAGGGCGGCCAGCATGCGGCCGTCCTCCATCACGCAGAGCGATGCATCCGTGAAGCGGTGGGCGTGATAGTCCATGAAGCGCCGGTCGAACAGAAATGTGCCGTTGCGGCTTTCCGCCACCAGCGTGTTCCACGCCGACTCAAGCGTGGCGGAGTAAGGGATTACCTCAAGCCGCATAGGCGTTCACCGCCGCGATGACGCGCGCAATTTGCGCGTCGCTCATTCTCGGCCAGACCGGCAGGCTGACCGCCTCGCGCGCGAAATCGCGGCTCACCGGAACGGATGCAGCATCAAGCGCCAGCATGCGATAGGCTGCTTCCTCCATCGGCAGGCGCGGATAATGCACCTGCACGGCGACCGCTTCGGCTTCCATATGCGCCATGAAGCGCCCCCGGTCTTTCACCCGCACCACGAAGAGATGCCACACATGCGTGCGGTCATTCAACGTGACGGGCAACGAAACACTGTCGTTTGAAATCTCCGAAAGATAACGCCCTGCGATGCGTTGCCGCTCACCATTCCACCCGGCGAGGCGAGGCAGCTTGGCGGCAAGGAATGCAGCCTGCAGTTCATCCAGCCGGCTGTTGAATCCCAGTTCATCGAAAACATATTTCGACGGGCTGCCGTAATTCCGCAATTGCCGAAGGCGCGTGACGAAACCTGCATCATCTGATGTCACCGTGCCGCCATCCCCCAGCGCGCCGAGATTTTTGGTGGGGTAGAAACTGAAGGCCGCCGCATCGCCCAGGCTTCCCGCAGGCCGTCCCTGATATGATGCGCCATGGGCTTGTGCTGCGTCTTCCAGCACCCGCACATTCCGCGCGCGGGCGATCTGCACGATGCCCTCCATGTCCGCAGGCTGGCCATACAAATGCACCGGGATCACCGCTTTGGTGCGGCTGGTGATGCGCGCCGCGAATGAGGAGGCATCAATCGTTGCCGTGTGCGTGATATCTGCCGCCACCGGCGTGGCGCCCACCTGCGATACCGCAAGCCATGTGGCGAAGAATGTGTGGGCGGGAACGATCACCTCGTCTCCCGCGCCGATGTTCCAGGCGCGCAGCGACAGCATCAGGGCATCAAGGCCCGAGGCAACACCCACCGCCTGACGCGTGCCGCAACTCTCCGCGAAGGCCGCCTCGAACGCCTCAAGCTCCGGCCCCAGAATGAACTGCCCTTTGGCGATCACCCGCGCCGCGACTTCGGCGAGGCCGTCATTCACCGGGTCAAGATCGACAAAGGGAACGTGCTCTTTCACTCACGCCCCGCGCAGATAGGCGTGAAAGGACTCGCGGTCGGGAATGTAGTCCGCCGCATCATAGGGAAGCGACGCCAGCACCCCCAGCACCGCGCCCGGGGTGAAGGTGATCTCACGCCAGATGGCAGGCTCGAGCAGCAGCGCCTGTTCGGGCGTGGACAGCGTGAAAATTTCCGCCTTCAGGCCGTTGTCGGTTTCAACCCGTGCCTCGCCATGCATGGCGACAAGCACCTGCCGAAGTTGCTTGTGCGCGTGAACGCCGCGCGCCTCATGGCCATCGAGCTCGTGCAGGATGTAGATGCGCTGCGCCATGAAGGGCAGGCCGCTCCCCATCTCCGCAACAGACAGCGCACCGCGATGATTGCGATGGGTCTTGAGGGTGACGAGTGTGGCCGAGCCATGGCGGGAATCCTGCATGGCAGCGTTTTCGCACGGCAAGGGCGCATCGGCAAACGCGCGCAGCTCTCCCCTTGATCCGTAATTGATGGAGATACATATAAACGCCCAAAAGGAATCTCTGCATGGAAATCGGCGTTTATACCTTTGCTGACATGAAGCCCGGTGGCGATGCCGGCTTGCGGCTGCGCCAGCTTGTCGAGGAGATGGAGGTGCCCGATCAGGCAGGCCTCGATGTCTTTGGCGTCGGTGAGCATCACCGGGCGGATTACGCCGTGTCCTCGCCCGCCGTGGCACTGGCCGCAGGCGCATCGCGCACCAAGAACATCCGCCTCACAAGCGCCGTGACGGTGCTGAGTTCCGATGATCCGGTGCGCGTGTTCCAGCAGTTCTCGACGCTCGATGGCCTCTCCAATGGCCGCGCCGAAATCATGGCGGGCCGGGGATCCTTCATCGAATCCTATCCGCTCTTCGGTTATAACCTCGACGATTACGATGCGCTGTTCGGCGAAAAGCTGGACCTGCTTTTGAAGCTGCGAGATGCCGAGCGCATCACCTGGAACGGCGCGCTCCGTCCATCGCTGGAAAACGCCGCGATCTATCCGCGCCCGGTGCAGAATCCCCTGCCGGTGTGGATCGCCGTTGGCGGCACGCCGCAATCGGTGGTGCGCGCGGCGTCTCTCTCTTTGCCGCTGGCCCTGGCCATCATCGGCGGCGAACCGTCGCGTTTCGCGCCCTTCTTCGATCTCTATCGCCAAGCAGGAGCGCGCGCCAATGTGCCGTCAGAAAAACTCAAGACCAGCCTCAACATGCACGGCTTCGTGGCCGGAACCACGGAAGAGGCGAGGGATATTTTCTTTCCCCCGCATTCCGAAGTGATGAACCGCATTGGCCGCGAGCGTGGCTGGGGACCGCAGTCGCGCGCACAGTTTGAAACTTCCTGCGGCCCGCGTGGCCATCTGCTGATCGGCAATCCGGAGGTGGTGGCGGAAAAGATCATCGGCCTCCACAGGATTTTCAGGAATGACCGCATCATGGTCCAGATGGCGATCGGCACAATGCCGCATGACAAGGTGCTGAAAGCCATCGAACTCATGGGCACAAAGGTCGCGCCCATGGTTCGCGAGGCAACTTCCTAAACGGTGATCTGCGTTCCCACCTCCACCACCCGGTCGGTGGGCAGGCGGAAATAATTGCTGGCGTCATCGGCATTGCGGGCAAGCTGGATGAACAGCTTGTCCTGCCAGTGCGGCATGCCGCCACGTTTCGATTCACGCACACTTCGCCGCGACAGGAAGAACGATGTGGTCATGATGTCGAACTTCCAGCCCAGCTTGCGCGCCAGCCCCAGCACGCGCGGCACATTCGGCGTCTCCATGTAGCCGAAGGTGATGATCAGCCGGCTGAACATATCGTTGATCTTCTCCATCTTCACCTTGTCGGCGGGTGCGACGATGGGAAGATCGCTGGTGCGGATGGTCAGCACCACGTTGTGCTCGTGCAGAACCTTGTAGTGCTTGAGGCTGTGCAGCAGGGCGGTTGGCGCTGACTCGGCATCGGAGGTGAAGAACACCGCCGTTCCCGGCACGCGATGCGGCGGGCGGCGCGCCAGCGATCCCGCGAGATCGGCCAGCGGCACCTCGAGCCTGCGCGATTTCTCGAACAGGATGCGCGAGCCCCGCCGCCACGTCCACATGATGACCATGATGGATGCGCCGAGCGCCAGCGGCACCCAGCCGCCATCGACGATCTTTAAGGCGTTTGCGCCGAGGAACACGAGGTCGAGCGCGAGCAGCGGGGTCATCAGCGCAATGGCGCCCCACAGCGGCCATTTCCAGTGCCGCCAGATCACATAGATGGCCATGCCGGCGGTGACGACCATGGTGCCCGTCACCGCGATGCCATAGGCCGAGGCCAAGGCCGACGAGGACCGGAACAGCAGCACGAGGATCAGCACACCCGCCAGCAGCAGCCAGTTGATCTGCGGCATATAGATTTGGCCCGCATGGGCTTCCGAGGTGAAGCGGATTTCCATGCGCGGCAGAAGGCCAAGCTGGATTGCCTGCCGCGTCAGTGAATAGGCCCCGGTGATGACGGCCTGGCTGGCGATCACCGTGGCGGCGCCGGAGAGAAGCACCAGCGGCAGCAATGCCCATTTGGGCGCCATCAGGAAGAACGGGTTGTCGATGGTTTCGGGATGGCTGATAAGCAGCGCGCCCTGTCCAAGATAGTTCAGCGCGAGCGAAGGCAGCACAATGGCAAGCCAAGCAAAGCGGATCGGCGCTTTTCCGAAATGCCCGAGATCGGCATAGAGCGCTTCTGCACCTGTCACCGCTAGGAACACGGCACCCAGCGTCACCAGTCCGATCACGCCATGATGCGCGAGAAACTTCACCGCATGCACGGGGTTGAAGGCCCAGATCACCGAAGGATGCTCGCCCAGATGCAAAAGGCCGAGTGCTGCAATGGCCGCAAACCACACCACCATGATCGGCCCAAAGAAACTCGCGACCCGCGCCGTGCCATGCGACTGCACGACGAACAGCGCAATGATGATTGTTAGGGTAATCGGGAGGATATAGTCGTTGAAATTGGGTATGGCGATGCTCAGTCCCTCAGCCGCGGAGAGAACCGAAATCGCGGGCGTGATGATCGCATCGCCATAAAACAGCGCCGCTCCGATCATGCCCAGAACGGGAATGGCCCAGGCGCTGTGGCCCGCCGTGCGCTGCGCCAGCGCCATGAGGGACAGCGTGCCGCCTTCGCCCTTGTTGTCGGCATTGAGAAGGATCAGCACGTATTTGACTGTGACGATGAGGATGAGGGCCCAGAGGATCAGCGAAGTCACGCCAAGGATCAGGCCTTCGGAAATCGCGCCATCGCGCTTCATGGCGGCGGCGACCGCTTCGCGCATGGCATAGAGCGGGCTGGTGCCGATGTCGCCATAGACGACGCCGATTGATCCCAGCGCCAGAACCCAGAAAGACGGCGGCCGGTGGCCGTGTCCCTCAAGTGCGGGATCGTCTGGTGCCTCTTCGGATTTTTGAACAGCGGTCATATGTTGCTCCTGTTGTGCTGCATTGCAGCAAGGCGCGGCGATATGCGCTTGCGCCGGGCTGAACGTATGCGCAAAGAAGGCATGGCTGGCCTGAGCGGCGCGATGGGTCAGCTTGACTGACCCGGTTCCCATATCGTTGCAAAACGGAGGACAAGATGAGTCTGCCCCATATTCCAGACCCCTTGCCGGGCGATGCCGCGGCTGCTGATGCGATTGAAACGATCATCGTGCCGAGGGTGCGCGACCTTGGCGATTTTGAGGTGCGGCGCGCCCTTCCGGCGGCGCAGCGGCAAATGGTGGGGCCGTTTATCTTCTTCGACCAGATGGGGCCGGTGCTGATGCGGAAGGGGCAGGGCGTGAACGTGCGCCCGCATCCCCACATCGGCCTTGCCACCGTCACCTGGCTGTTTGACGGCCAGATCTATCACCGCGACAGCTTGGGCTCCTCTCAGGCGATTGCGCCGGGGGAATTGAACTGGATGACGGCCGGGCGCGGCATCGTGCATTCCGAGCGCACCGCCGAGATGGAACTGGCGCGCGAACGCAAGGTGTTTGGCATCCAGAGCTGGGTGGCGCTGCCGAAGGAATATGAAGAAACGGCTCCGGCATTTCTGCATGTTGGTTCGGGCGAGCTGCCTCGCATCGAAGCTGATGGATTGGATGTGCGCGTGATTGCCGGATCGCTGTTCGGCGCGTCATCGCCGGTCAAGACGCTTTCGGAGACATTTTACGGCGAAGTGGTCATGGCGCCGGGCGCGGCCTTGCCGGTGCCCGTCGAACATGAAGAGCGCGGGCTTTATATCGCCGAGGGCCAAGTGGAGGTGGCGGGGCAGAGCTTTGAATCGGGCCGCCTCATCGTCTTCCGCGCCGGGGATGCCATCACCGTGCGCACGAAAAACGGCGCGCGCGTCATGCTGCTGGGCGGCGAACCGATGGACGGTCCGCGCCATATCTGGTGGAATTTCGTTTCCTCCTCGAAGGACAGGATCGAGGCCGCCAAGAATGACTGGAAACAGGCCCGTTTCGACATCGTGCCCGGCGACGAGAAAGAATTCATCCCGTTGCCTTCGTAATCGGCTCAGGCCAGCGCCAGCACCACGCGGCCGTTGATCTGGCCCCTCCGCATGCGTTCGAAAATGCCGGCGATGTTTTCCAGCGGCTGCTTTTCGATGCGGGCCTTGACCAAACCCTGTGCGGCGAAGTCTATGGCTTCCTGAAGATCTTGCCGGGTTCCGACATTTGATCCGCGTACGGACATTTCGCCGTTGACGACGCTCGAAATCGCCATGCGGATGTCATCCTGCTTGCCGCCGGGGATGCCGATCCAGCACACCGTGCCGCCGTTGCGCAACACGCTGATCGACTGCTCGAAGGCTTTGGCGGAAACCGCTGTTACCACCGCGCCGTGCGTGCCGCCGATGGCCTTGCGGATTTCCGCGCCGGGATCGGCCTGCGCCGCGTTGACGAGAATTTCAGCGCCATAAGATTTGGCGAGGGCCAGCTTTTCATCGGAAACATCCACCGCCGCCACCCGCATGCCCATGGCTTTTGCATATTGAACGGCGATATGCCCAAGCCCGCCGATGCCCATGACCGCCACCCATTGCCCGGGCTTCACGCCGGTGCGTTTCAGGCCGCGATAGGTGGTGACGCCCGCGCACAGGATGGGCGCCAGTTCATAAGGGTCCGTGCCGTCAGGGATGTGGCCGCAGAAATCCGCTTCGGCGATCATGTGTTCGGCATAACCCCCGGGCTTGGAATAGCCGGTGGCCTGAGCCTCAAGGCAGATGGTCTCCATGCCCGACAGGCAGAACTCGCAATGACCGCAGGCGGAATACATCCACGGCACGCCAATCATGTCGCCCATTTTGAAATGCGTAACGCCGTCACCCAGCGCCGCCACTGTGCCGATCACTTCATGGCCGGGGACGAGGGGCAGGGTGGGTAATGGCTGCCAGTCGCCATCTACCGCATGTAGATCGCTGTGGCACACCCCGCAAGCTGTGACCTTGATCAGCACTTCGCCGCGGCCGGGCTGGGGGATGGGAAGCTGTTCGATCTTGAGCGGCGTGCCGATCTCGCGCAGCACGGCGGCTTTCATGGTGGGCATTTCTCAAATCTCCTCAGTTGCCGAGGATGATATCGCGCGCCTCGCCCGGCTCAATGACAAATTTGGCAGTGAGCACTTCTCCGCCTGCATGGGCGGTTGCGACATAGGTGCCCGGCTTCAATACCATGTCGGCGGACAGGCCCGACACGGCAGGAAGCATCGCGCCGTGGCTATCCTCGACCTGCCATTTGACGGCGGTGGCCGGTGCGCCCACGAAGGCAAGCCGCGCGAGGCCTGCCTGATGATCAATTTCAACCGCGCTCATGCGCCCGGCATTCACATGCACATCGGCGACGGCGCTGGCATTGCCCGCCGCAAAATGACTTTCAATCCTGTATTCGCCCGCCGGAACGCGAATGATTTCACCGGGTATATTGGACGTCGCAATCAACTCGCCGCGCCTTACGCCGTCGAGCGCATAGATCAGGCTGACCGACGCCGTTGCCGGCATGCCAATCTGCTTCACGCGCGGCAGCACGCGGATGCCGCCCGCATCGAGCACAAAACTCACGATCATTCGCGTTCCCGGGGGCAGAGACACGGACTGCGAAAGATGCACCGCATCATAATCAATGCGGATGAGATAATCGCCCGGAGCGAGCCTGGCCTGGGCGATGGAAGCCGTATCCGAAAACACCTGCCCACCATCGGCGGACGTCACCGTCCAGCCCACGGGGCGCTGGATGATGCCGCCGTCCTCGGTCAGACGCGCGGAAAGCTCCAGGCCCTCTTCGCCGCGGGAGACCGTTTCGAGCGCCACGTCCTGCGCGGTGGGCGCGGGCAGGGCGGTTGTAGTTTTGGGTGGAAGGCTTGCGATATCAGCGTCGCTGGAAGCGGCGGAGCGGGCGAGCGAGGGTGCCACGATGGTGACGAGGGCGACCAGAAAAAGAACCGCCGCCACGCTCAGTATTGATCGTGCTGTATCGTGGCGGCGGAAATGCGCAGCACGGATGATGGTGTCGTGCGTGCGTTCAGTCCCCATACTCAACTCTCCCCCAGCCAATGGACCGGCCGGTGCAGGAAAGGTGCCACGCCGCCCTCCGCGCCCGCAATGGCATTGTTAATGAATGGTTAACGGGGCTGTTTAAATTGGCGGGATTGCCTTTCCATTCGTCCCCCGCCAGAGTGCCATCACCATGACAATGCTCAACGATACCTCGTCTGTTCTCTCGCTTCTTGCCACCCGGAAATCCGCCTCCGCCAAGGCCATGGGCGAGCCCGGGCCGACGCCGGAACAATTGCAAACCATTCTCTCATGTGCCGTGCGCGTGCCCGATCACGGCAAGCTCACGCCGTGGCGGTTCATCCTGTTTGAGGGAGATGCAAGAGCCCGATTTGGCAAGGAAATGCGCCAGCGGTGGTCTGAGCTTAACCCCGCGCATGGCGACGACACGCTGGGCTTTGTGGAGCGCCTGTTCCTCCGTGCGCCAGCCGTGTTGGCGGTCATCTCCCGCGCGGCGCCGCACCCCAAGATTCCGGAATGGGAGCAGACTCTGTCATCCGCTGCCGTGTGCCAGAATATTCTCCTCGCCGCCACGGCACTCGGCATCGGCTGCCAGTGGAACACCGACTGGGTGGCTTACGATGAAGGCATGGCGAAAGTTATGGGCCTCTCGCCCACCGAGAAGGTGGCGGGCTTCATCTATTTGGGCACATCGTCTGTGCCATTGGAGGACAGGCCGCGCCCCGATCCGGCAGCACTCCTCACCCGCTGGGGCGCATGATGGCCATTCGCGGTGTTCTCTTCGACAAGGACGGAACCCTGATTTCGGTGAACGACACCTGGGTGCCGATCTATCGCCGCATGCTCTCCGATCTTTTCCACACCGATGCCGACGGCGCGGATGCGCTGATGGAAAAGGCAGGGCTTGACCGCGCCACCGGCACCTTCAAGGCCGGATCAATCCTCGCCGGCGGCACCACCCGGCAATTGATCGACATCTGGTGGCCGGGTCTGGATGAGAAGGGCGTGGCGGAGAAAATCCGCATCCTCGATCACGACTATGCGCCAATGGTGAAGGAGTCGCTCAAGCCCCTCATGCCGCTGGAGCCGATCTTCACGGAGTTGCGCGCCATGGGCCTGAAGCTGGGCGTGGCCACTAATGACAGCCATGTTTCCGCTACAAATCACATGGCGCATATTGGCGTGGTTGAGCATTTCGAGGAGATCATTGCCGCCGATACGGTGCCGGTGGCAAAACCCTCCGGCAACATGATCCGCCGCTTCGCAGACATCACCGGATTGAAGCCCGCCGAGATCGCCATGGTGGGCGATAACTCCCACGACATTGAAGAGGCGCGCAACGGCGGGGCAGGGCTCGCGGTCGCGGTTCTCTCTGGCAATGCAGCGCGCGAGGATCTGGAGCACTTGGCCGACCACACCATCGCCAGCGTTGCCGATCTGCCCGCCCTGCTGAGATCGCTCTGATGTTCTATGACGCCATCCGAAACGACCACGGGATGGAGGTTGATCCTTTCAAGGCCATTGTCGCGCCAAGGCCGATCGGCTGGGTCTCGACGCTCTCGCGCGATGGCATCGCCAATCTGGCGCCTTTCAGCTTCTTCAATGCCGTGGCCGATGATCCGCACTATGTCGTGCTGGGGATCGGCGCAGGAAAGGACACGCTGCGAAATGCCCGGGAGACGGGTGAGTTCGCGGTGAACCTCGCCACTTATGCGCTTCGTGAACAGATGAATGCCAGTTCGGCCAATGCCGCGCCTCATGTGGATGAATTCGAACTGGCGCACCTCGCCAAGGCGCCATGCCGGATGATCCGCAGCCCCCGCGTGGGCGAAAGCCCTGCCTGCCTCGAATGCCGCGTGCACAAGATTGAGGATTTGCCTGATGACGAAGGGCGGATGCATTATGGACTTATCATTGGCCGCGTCATAGGCATCCACATTGATGACCGCTTTATCGCCAACGGCCGTGTGAACACCGCCGCCATGCAGCCCATCGCCCGCATGGGCTACAGCGAATACGCCACCGTCACCGAAGCGTGGCGGATGCGGAGGCCGAATTGATTGGCGGCGCAGGAGAGCGTGAAGCGGGAAGCTCAGCCGCCCGGTATGGAAAGGCAGGTGCCTGATGCGCCTCGCATTTGATCCCTCGGCAAGATCGCGCTTCGATACTGTTTCGTACACTCCACTCGATGCGCCCGCCCGGCTGGCCCTGATAACTGCGAAGTCCAGCCGGACGCCGGGGTTCGATGTGATGCTCACCGATCCGCAGGACGGCGACGTGCTGCGCTGGCGGCGGTCTTCGGTGGCGGATGGCGTGGTGACTGTGGAGCACAAGCTCACCAAATCAGAAATAGCAGCAGGCGTTCTGGTGACCGGATTTGGCGTCATTCCGAACGAGACGTATGACTTTAGCGTGGCGCATGGCCGGGGTGGGTTGTTCTCGGCATTCTCGAACATTGTGCATGCCCGGATCAGCGATGCGCAGGCGGTGCTCACGCCCAACAGCCTGAAGAGCGTGAAAAGCGGTGTGAATGCCGCGGACAGCGTAACTTTCTCCGATATCCCTCTCACCCTCGGCAAGCGCACGCTGATTGTGGCGTGTTTCTACAGCAATGGTGCAGCACCCACGCGGGGCAATACCTCCTGTATGATCGATGGCGTTCCTGCCTCTTGCATCGCCTGGACGGGCGGCGGGGATACGCATGTGATCGCGCTATTTCTCGGCAGCGCCGCAACACACGGCAAGGGGCCGGTGGTTTTGAGCTACCCCGGTGAACAGGCCTTCGTGGTGGATTGCGCCAGCTATGCCGTGGACAATTTTGACGGCACGGTGAGCGAGATACGGTCCACGGGCGGCGGCGCGGCGGACCGGAGGGACAATTTCACCATTCCAGACAAAGGTTGTGTGCTGGTGGTGTTTCTCTCGACAAACGGCGCGCCTGCATGGAAGTGGCCCGGCAGCGCAGCCGGGCCAGGCGATGATCTGATCTATATCCGCCACATCAACAACGGCAACACGGCGGCAAGTTACACCGTTGGCAATGGCGGGTATGGCCAGGCGACTGCCTTCGTGCTGGAGAACGGCTGATGCCTGTGGGCAATGCACTCGTCAATTGGGATTGGCCGCACTGGGGCGCTGTGCCTTACCCGATCAATCTCTTCAAGATGTGCTACAGCCAGCAGGCCCCGACCGCGCCTGCGGACTTCGTGTGGCAGCGCCAGTTGGACATCTACGGCTTTCCCAATGTTCCGTGGCTGAAGCATCAGATCAACAACTACTTTCAGACCTTCAACGACAAATCCGGATACGCCGGAAAATATCACCTCAGGTGGGATGGCAAGGCGGGCAAGACGGGTCTTGGGTTCACAGGCGGCATTTTCAATGTTGCGGTGAAAGGCGGAAGAGGCATCAGGATTGAGCTTGTTGGCAACGGCACGGGCCTGGAGTTTTCCGGCACGGACGGTTTTGTCGAATTCAATATCGGTGAGACGGTGCAGGCTTCGGTCAGTTTCTTGACCGATGGCGTGCCATGGGATGGAACATGCCGCAACATGCGCCTGTTCCGAGCCGATGATGCGGCCGACGAGGCGGCGGGCAAGCTCATCAGGCAGGAGGCGAAGGATTATTTCAAGGCGCTGAAGGTGCGGGCGATCCGCACCATGGACATGAACGGCGTCAACAATGGCTCGGGCGCTTTGTGGAAGTATCGCCGCAAGGCGGAAGATTTCGACTGGTATGGTTCCTCGCGCTACATGGCAGGTGCGTGGGTGGGCGATATCGCTGGCGCAAACACCTTTATCGCCGGCCTCGGCAGCGATCACGATGTGAAGGACTGGCAGGACGGAGAAACCTATCAGGGCTTGGTGCTGCATCAGCAGACGGCGCAGGCCAGCGTGGATTTTGGGGGGCGGGGCTTCAAGGATGTGGTGGCGATTGGCGGCTGGCCTGTCACGTCCCCGACGGGCACGGTCACCGACACCATCATGGCCCGTTCCAATACCTTTGTTTATCACGGGCTCCTCGACAAGGTGATCTGGAACGCCATCAATTTTCAAAGCGGTTTCGGCATGGATGACGGCGTGCCGTGGGAAGTGATCGCCGAAATCTGCATTGGCGTGGGCTGCGACTGCTACATCACCATCCCGGTCAACTACACGCCCGACTCCATCCGGTCGCTGGGCGCGCTGATGGGCAAGCTGCTGGCGGGCACGGGGCTCACCTGTTACGCCGAACTGGGCAACGAATGCTGGAACGGCCAGTTCTCGCAGGCTCAGATCATGGTGGAACTGAGCCGCAAGCTTGGATTCAACAAGGACGTTTATATCGGGCGTTTCTCGGCGCAGGGCATGCTGCACCGGCGCGCCATGGAAGCGTTCGCCGCCGGCTGGCGGGAAGCCGGCGCGTCAATGGATTATCTCCGGCGCGTGCTCGGCGTGCAATTGGCGACAGGCAATCCTGCCGGCATTGCGCCGTATCTGCTCGAAGGCATCGAACTCTCTTCATACGGATACGACACGCCCGGCAACCGCCCGGTCGATCATACCGATCTGGTGGCGGCTGCGCCCTATGTGATGGGCGGCACTTTGCAGGCGAGCTACAACTGGAAGCCTTCGGTTCATAACGTCTCGATGCTTCAGGCCGCCTGTGACGCTGCGGATGCATATGCAGGCGGTGGCGCGGGCATCAATACCGCTTTGGCCTGGGTCGACAATGACATGCGGCGGGGCGTGGACAACACAGGTGTGCCGTGGATGATGACTTTGTCGCGTATCATGACATTCATGCAGCGTTGGAACGACTTGCTGGACGGTTATAACAAGACGCGCGCCAATCCGGTTCGCATCGGCTGTTATGAGGGTGGCACGGAAATCTTCTGGCCCAATGTCGATCAATGCACCGCCCTTGGCGTTCCGGCGGCGTATGGCTCTGGCACCGGCACGGTTTCTCCGAACAAGGATGTCAAAGGCGGCGACAGGATCCGGAACATGGTGATCGCCTGGCGCAACAGCCCGCTCGCCTCCGCTTTCCTGCAGGATTATTATTCCGGCCTTCAGTCTCTCTCGAATATCGGGCTTGCGGGGCAGTATTGCCATGTGCTGGGCAGCGAGGCGAACTGGGGCAACCAGTGGGGCTTTTACACGCCCGACAGCGGATTGACGGCAGGGTTGAAGGCAGCCAATGCCAAGCCAGCGCGCCTCATGCGGGCGAATGGAAACTGAATCCATAAGTCCACTGCAATATTGGGTTGCAACCCGCTACGCGTGAGTCGCGGCGCGAGTCGTGAACAGGGCCGGAACGCCGCAATTCGGCCATTGTTCATAAACCTGTTGAAAAGCCAGCTTTCTTAATATCTTTCAAACACTTCACGCCTGTGGAAAAGCTGTGGATAACCCTGTTAACAGCTCATTAACCATGGGCGCGCAGGAGTTGAAACAACAAGAGACCGCAGGGCGATGGGGATGCCGGTAAGGCTGAAAGGACGAGTAGACATGACACGGTGTCTGCTGATTGACGAAGACGGGATGGAGGCTGATCGCTTGCAGTCCCTGCTCGGCGCGCTCGGGATCGATACCGCCAAACGCGCCGGTGCCGAGGATGCATTGGCCTATTGTAACGACAATGCGCCGGATGTGGTACTGCTGTCCGCCGTTGGAGCGTCGGAACGGCCGGGTGATTTTGTGCGCCGACTGCGCCGCAAGGTGGGCGGCAAGCAGCCTGTCGTGTTTCTCTACGCCGATACGCCCGACACCGAGATGATCGGCCAGAGCATCCTGCAGGGCGCGGCGGATGTGCTGATGAAGCCGTTCGACCACGACATCCTGGCGTTCAAGCTGCGGCAGGCGGGGATCGTCGGTTAACAGGCGTGGTGAACCGAATATTAACGAGTGACTGCCACGCTGACCGGGTTCCTGCACGCAGCCACGGTGCCCGCCTTGACCGACACAGTTTCTCCCGCTCTCGACACAAGCATTTTTGATCGGGTTCTTGATCAGGGATCGCCCGCCCAGCGGATGACCTTGGCCCGCCAGCTTGCGGCCTTCACGGCTGATGCGGAAACGCCTGCCGTTGAGCGCGATCACATCGTTCCAGTGATGCTGAAGCTGGCGGTTGATATCGATCCCGATGTGCGCCGTGCGTTGGCTGATGGCGTTTCAGCCACGGACCTTCTTCACGCCGATATCCTGTTTTCGATCATTGCCGATGAAGACGACATTGCGCTGCCGTTCTTGGGCGCCACGCCCGCGCTCACCTACTGGCACATGCTGGCGGTATTGAAGGTGGGCGATCCGGCCCGCCAGTCCGCTATTGCGCTGCGGGCCGATCTGTCCGCAGAATCACGGGCCTTCATCATCAAATCAGCGCCGCTCGAGGCCTGCCTTGCCCTGTTCGATAACCCCGCCGTGCATCTGACGAACGAGGAGTATCAGACGCTCTACACGCGCTTCGGCCAGTCGCAGGAGATGGCGGAACGCCTGCTGGCCTGCACCGACCTGCCGCTCGATATCCGCATCCTGCAGGCCAAGCGCGCCTCGAACCGCATGCACCAGTTGATGGCGGAGCGCGGCTGGGTGGCGGCAAACGACGCCGCCGAACTGGTGGCCGATGCGGAAGAAACGGCGATCCTCAACATTCTGGTGTCAGCGGAACCCAAGGAACTCGTTCATGTCGTCGAGTTTCTGGTTTCCAGAAACATGCTCACGCCCTCGATCATCGTGCGCGCCGCGTGCCTTGGCGAAATGCATGTGGTGGAGTGCGCCATGGCCAATCTGGCTGGCGTTCATGTGCTCCGCGCGCGTGACCTTATGGCGGGGCGCGCTATGGGCGGGTTCAAGAGCCTTCACGCCAAATCGGGTCTGCCGCCATCCTGCCTTGCCGTTCTGCAGGCGGCCTGCGATGTGGCGCGCGACGAAGCGGAAGAGGGCATCACCCTTGACGGTGAAGGCTTTGGCCGCCGCCTGATCGAGGCGCTGATGACGCGCTATGAGAGCCTGGGCTTCAAGGACCGCGCCAAGCATCTGGAAGTTGTCGGCCGCTTCGCCGAAGACCGCGTGCGCATCATCGCCCGCAGGCTTCGCGCCGACATCGTTCGCGCCGCCTAAAACTCGACACCCGCCTGCGCTTTCACCCCTGAACGGAAGGGATGTTTCACCTGTTCCATCTCGGTCACGAGATCGGCGATCTCGATCAATTCATCCCTTGCGTTGCGCCCGGTGACGATCACATGCTTGTCAGCCGGTTTTGATTTCAGCACCTCGATCACATCCTGAAAAGGCAGATAATCGTAGCGCAGCACGATGTTGAGTTCGTCCAGAAGCACCATGCGGTAGGATGGATCGGCGATCATCTTCTTCGCCTCGTCCCACGCGGCCTTGGCGTGGGCCACGTCGCGCGCGCGGTCCTGCGTTTCCCAGGTGAAGCCTTCGCCCATCGCCTTGATGGTGACGAGTTCGGGGAATTTTTCCAGGATCGTGCGCTCACCTGTGCCCCACGCGCCCTTGACGAACTGGATCACCCCCGCCTTCATGCCATGGCCCATGGCGCGGAATACCATGCCGAAGCCTGCCGTGGACTTGCCCTTGCCCTTGCCGGTGTGAACGATCAGCAGGCCCTTCTCGATGGTCTTGCCCGCCATGATCTTGTCGCGCGCCGCTTTCTTCTTCGCCATCTTTTCGTGGTGGCGGGCTTCGTCGTGGTCATTCTCGATATCGCTCATCGGGACAGCTCCTTCAGAAGGTCGTGGACGGAATTGAGGCGGGGCGCCCACAAGCCGCGGCTTATTGCTTCTTCAAACCGCTGGGCGATTTCCTTCAGCGCCGAGGGATTGTTGTCGGCGATGAAACCGCGCGTTTCAGCATCGGCCAGATAGGTATCATAGGCCAGATCGAAATGATGGTTCTTCACCGCGCCGGTGGTGGCGGCAAAGGCGAACATGTAATCCACCGTCGCGGCGATTTCGAACGCGCCCTTGTATCCATGCCGCTTCACGCCAGCGATCCATTTGGGATTGATGACGCGCGAACGCATGACGCGCGACACTTCTTCCTCGATCGTGCGAATGACGGGCCGCTCGGGCCGTGAATGATCATTGTGATAGACGCGGGGGCGGTTGCCGGAGGCCTGTTCCACCGCCGCCGTCATGCCGCCTTCAAATTGATAATAGTCGTCTGAATCGAGCAGATCATGCTCGCGGTTGTCCTGATTGTGCACCACCGCTTCGATGCGTGACAGGCGCTCGGTGAAGGCCCGCGCATCGTTCACGCCCTGGGCTTTCGCTCCATAGGCATAGGCGCCCCAGGTGACATAGGCGGCGGCAAGATCGGCGCGGCTATCCCAGATTTTCTCATCGATGAGCGCCTGCAATCCCGCGCCATACGCGCCCGGCTTCGCGCCGAAGATGCGGTGGCCGGCAATCTCCTGCGCCGCCTCTCGCGCCACGCCGGAGGAGGCGAGCGCCTCAGCCTCAGCCTTCATCCGTTCGGCGATGGGATTGTCCGAACCATCTTCATCAAGCGCGCCTGCGGCGCGCATGGCCTTGTCGAGCAATTCGATCTGGGCCGGGAAGGCATCGCGGAAAAAGCCGGAGATGCGGAGCGTCACGTCCACGCGCGGGCGGCCAAGTTTTGCCAGCGGCAGCAGTTCGAAGCCCGTGACCCGCCAGCTGGAGGGTTCCCACACCGGCCGCGCGCCAATCAGCGCCAGCGCCTGCGCAATGTCATCGCCGCCGGTGCGCATGTTGGAGGTGCCCCAGGCAGAAAGCCCAATGAATTTAGGGTATTGGCCAAAATCCTGAAAGTGCCGTGTGAGCAGGTCTTCCGCCGATTTCTGCCCGAGCGCCCAAGCCGTAGGGGTGGGCACGGTGCGGTTGTCGAGGGAATAGAAATTGCGGCCGGTGGGCAGAACATCCACGCGCCCGCGCGTCGGCGCCCCGGAAGCACCCGCCGCCACTCGCCGCCCATCCAGCCCGGCCAGAACAGCGGCGATCTCGGCAGGGCCGCAAGACCGGAGAGCGGGCCTGAGGCGATGGGTTATCTCTTCCATGACCAGCGCGGATGCCGGGCCTGCTGGCGCGAGTGTGGCGGCAAAAAGCTCCAACCGCTCCACAGTATCTCCGGTGCTGCGCCAAGGGTCGGATGTAAGATGGTCCAGTTGAGCGAGCTTTGGCCCCGTCCATGGCTTTGCCATGTGGCAGGTCAGTGGGTCGAAATCGCCAAACCCGAAATCTTGGGCGAGCGCGCGAATGAGTGAAGCGTCTCGGCCTTCGCCCAGCCCGCGCGGCACGCGGGCCAGCGCCACAAGAAGATCGATTTCGAGCCTGCCTTCCGGGCTTGAGCCGAGGATGTGCAGGCCATCCCTGATCTGCGCTTCCTTGAGATCGCAGAGAAAAGCGTCGAGGCGCTGCAGATCGTCATCCTCATCGCCCGTAAATCCTGCATCCACGTCGAGCCGCGAACTTCGCGTGATATCGATGATCTCCCGCTTCAACGCGCCGAGACGCCGCTGGTCGAGGCCCGAAGCCAGATAATATTCATCGACCAGCGCTTCGAGGTCTTTCAGTGGACCATAGGTTTCGGCGCGCGTCAGCGGCGGGGTGAGATGATCGACGATGACGGCGGAGGTGCGGCGCTTGGCCTGGGTGCCTTCGCCGGGATCATTGACGATGAAGGGATAGAGCTGCGGCAGAGGCCCGAGCACTGCTTCAGGAAAGCACTCCGCCGAAAGGGCCGTCGCCTTGCCTGGCAGCCATTCGAGATTGCCGTGCTTGCCATTGTGGATGATGGCCTGCGCGCCGAACACATGGCGCAGATAAAAATAGAAGGCGAGATAGCCATGCGGCGGCACGAGGGCCGGATCATGATAGGTCGCCTTCGGGTCGATGTTGTAACCGCGCGCAGGCTGGATGGCGGTGGCCACGTTCCCGTGCAGGCGGATCGCCAGGTGAAACGCGCCATCCCTGAAGAAGGGATCGGAGGAGGGCGCGCCCCATTGCGCGGTGATCCGTGTGCGGACGGACTCCGAAAGGGCATGGAATGCCGAGAGGTACTCCGAAAGCGATAGTTCCACTGGCTTCGGAACCTTGTCTTTTCTGTCATTCCGGCGAAAGCCGGAACCCAGACTTCCAACCGGTTGCATGCTGGACGATGGGTCCCGGCTTTCGCCGGGATGACAGGTGAAAGGAGCTTTCCGCGTGGCGATCAGCTCTTCCACCAGCGCGTTGCCGGAAGAGGGAATGGAAGAGACGGAATATCCCGCATCCGCAAGCGCCTTGAGGATGGCAATTGTGCTGGCGGGCGTATCATAGCCCACGCCATTGGCCACGCGGCCTTCCTTGTCGGGATAGTTGGCAAGGATGATCGCGACCTTGCGCTCTCTCGCCGCTGCGCGCCTCAGCTTCACCCAGTTGGCCGCGAGATCGGCAACGAATTCCACGCGGTCCGTCAGCGGACGGTAGGTGACAATGCGGCATTGCGTTTTTTCATGCCATGCGCTGTCGGCCTTGAAGGAGATGGCGCGGCTGTGGATGCGGCCATCCAGTTCCGGCAGCACCATGTTCATGGCGAGATCGCGGGCGCTGAGGCCCTGTGCACTCTCCCGCCAGCTTGCCTCGGAGGTTCCCGCCAGCACCACTTGCAGAACCGGGCAATCAAAGCGGGCAAGCGGATCGCCCTGGCCGCCGGAGGAGGCGGCAAAGCTGGTGGCGTTGAGGATCACATCGGGCACCGCCAGATGTTCCGCAATAAGAGCAACACTTGCCGCATCTTTCAGGCTGGCGATGGCCAACGCTACGGTTCCGATACCGCGCTGGCCGAGTGCCGCGATCAGTGCATCGATGGGCGCGGTCTGGCCGCCTTCGAGAACCGAGCAGTAGAAGAGTAATCCGGCCACCGGTTGTCCGGGTACGGAGGAATTTCTGTAGGCTAGCGCCTTGGGCAGGGGTTCTGCTGGATCGGGAGGCGGTGTGCTTTCGAGGAGGTGGCGGCAATAGCTGAAAAACGCCTGTGCATTGGGTTCCCCGCCCGTCACGAGATATTGCCGCAGCCGCTCGCAATCATGAGGCGGCATCGTCGAACGTGCAGTTAATTCCGGGTCCGGCTGCGCATCGCCCGGCAACACGGCAAGCGGGATGTTCCGGCCGCGCGCCAGCACCTCGATCTGCTCAAGCCCATAGGGCCAGTATGCCGCACCGCCCAGCAGGCGCAGCACGATGAGCCGCGCATGCGCCAGCGTCTTCTCGCAATAGAGATCGACGGACATGTTGTGCTGCAACTGCAGCAGATTGGCGAGGCGGATGGACGGCCCTCGAAATCCATCCGCCGCGCGGGCCAGCAAGGCCAGCTCGCTATCCGCCGCCGACAGCACGACGATATCGCCGGGCGGCTGCGCAAGGTCGATGGCTTCAGCGCCTTGGCCGATCACGCCCGATGTGGTGGCGAGGAGATGCATCAGCCTGTGAGCGAGGCCTCGATCGCCGCCTTGTCCATGTGCTTCTCGCCGATGACCACAAGCTGCGTGCCGCGCGTTTCGCCGGGTTTCCACATCCGGTCGAAATAGCTGTCGAGCCGGGGGCCAACAGCCTGCACGACGAGACGCGACGGCGAGCCGTTCACATCCGCGAAGCCCTTGAGCCTCAGGATGTCGTGCTTCTCAAGGGTGCGCGCAATGCGGGCGGCGAGGCCTGCGCGGTCCTGCGGCCCGTCAAGCGTCACGATGAAAGTGACGAAATCATCATGGTCATGCTGAACCTCCCCTTCCATCTCGTGGTGCGAAAGGCGGTTGCCCAAATCGTCCTCGGCGGCGGCGCTTACGCCGAGCAGGGCCGCCGTATCGATCATGCCATGGGTGGTGGGCACCAGCCTCGTGCCCTTGCGCACCTGGGTTTTCAAATCCGCGGTGATTGCCGCCAACTCATCCTCGCCCAGCAGGTCCGTCTTGTTGACGATTACCATGTCGGCGCAGTTGAGCTGGTCCTCGAAAAGTTCTTCGATGGGGTTTTCGTGCTCGACGTTGGGATCGGCGGCGCGCTGGGCGGCGACAGCCTCTTCATCATCGGCGAAGCGGCCTTCGGCGAGCGCCTTGGCGTCCACCACCGTCACCACGCCATCGACGGTGACTCGGGACTTGATTTCCGGCCAGTTGAAGGCGCGCACCAGCGGCTGGGGCAGGGCGAGGCCCGATGTTTCGATGACGATGTGAGACGGCGGATCGGCGCGGTCGAGCAGCTTTTTCATCGTCGGCACGAAATCATCGGCCACTGTGCAGCAGATGCAGCCATTGGAGAGCTCGATTACATCCTCCTCGCGGCACAGCGCATCGCCGCAGCCTTTGAGAATGCCGCCATCCACGCCCACATCGCCGAATTCATTGATGATAAGGGCGATGCGGCGTCCATCGGCATTTTCAAGGAGATGGCGCACCAGTGTCGTCTTCCCAGCGCCGAGAAAACCGGTGATGACGGTGGCGGGAATCTTTTGCGGGGTCATGACGCGCAACCTCCGCGCGGCAGAACATCAGGCAGGCATAAGGTCATGGACACCCTCCGTGAGACCAGTTGTTTCAGGGCGCGTGGACGCCCCTTGGATGACACGGCAGGTCTCCTGGCTTCGCGGGTCTTCGGCATCCTGCGGCCTTCCCGGTTTCCCAGTGGCATTTTGCAGGAGGCCTCGCCGCTTACAGTTGCGGGGGCAGCCGCGGATTTGGCCTCGTCCATGGGCCGCACCGCATTCCCTCTTGGGCCCCGGTTTTAAGGCCGGGGCACCGTGTCGGGGGCTATGTGGCAGAGATCGCGCTTTCCCGTCAATGCAGGGCGCGGCAGATTGGAAACAGGATGCGGCAGGCGGTGGGCGAAACGGTCTCTTAACCCTATTCCCCGACAATCGCCGGATCATGAGCCCGCGTAAACTTCTTCTCGCGTCTGTCAGTGCTGTGTTCCTTGCTGCATGTGCGGCGGCTTCCGGCAATGCGGCAGCAGCCACGCCAAGCGACAGCGCCCAACTGGCCAGCAGCGCCTACCAGGCATTGAGTGCGGGCGATCCCACGACGGCTGTGGATCAATATACCAAGGCCATTGAATCCGGCGATCTCACCCCCGCCGTCCTGGCCAACGCCTTTCTCAACCGTGGCCTCGCCTATCAGCGCCTCAACCAGCACAACGAGGCCGTGAGCGACTATACGGCAGCCCTCCGCATCGACCAGATGACGCCTAAGCTGCGAGCCATGGCGCTTTATAATCGCGGCCTTTCCTATCAGAAATTGCAGCAGCCGGCGCTGGCGATGGAAGACTATACCGGCGCACTGTTCATTGATCATGGTTTCGCGCACGCCTATTACAGCCGCGCCAATCTTTTGCGCGCCAGCGGCCAAAACCTGTTTGCGCTTCAGGATTATGAGAAGGCTTTGGCCTCCGGTCATCCCGATCCGGCGCGCGTCCATTATGGTGAAGCGCTCACCTACGAAGCCATGAACCGCCCCGACAATGTCCGCGAGGAGTTGACGAAGGCGCTCGCCGCCAATCCCGATTTCGCGCCCGCCAAGGATAAGCTGGCCAGCCTTTCCACGACGCCGGTGACCGAAACCGCCGACCAGATCGTGACGGCGTCCGTCGAACAGGATGTGCCTGCCAAGCTGGGGCAACTGCCTGTCGCGCCAGCCACCAAGCCGCACAAGAAATCGATCACTGACCGCATCCCAGTTCAGGACGAACAGGCTCCGCCACAGGACGAAAAGGTCGTGGCGATCGAGCCGGCCGGAGACAGCGCAACCCCTGCCGCCGAGGATACGCAGCCGGCCGTGGAGCAAGTTGCGTCTGCCGACGCCGCGCCTGCGGCAACTGAAGAGGCCGCTCCCGCCGTCACCGGCTGGACGGTGCAGATCGCTTCCGCTGGAACCGAAGATGCGGCCTGGTCCACCTTCAAGAAGATGCAGGCGAAGTATTCCGTGCTGGCGGACAAGAAGCCGGTGGTCGTCAAAGCCGATCTCGGGGCCAAGGGCACATTCTACCGTGTGCGCCTCACCGGTTATGATGAACAGGACGGAGCGAAAAGCGCCTGCTCCAAGCTGAAAGCAAAGGGTGTGCGGTGCTTTGTCAGCAAGGCTGCATCGTAGAATTGCCTCCGCCACAATCCTTAAGACTGTATGGATTGACTTAGGGGCAGCTTAAATCGCCTCTCATATATTACGCCGCCGTAATAGTGAGATGGCGAGAACGTGCATGCTTTCGGAATACCAGCGCCTGATGTGGCAATGGCAGCAGGATGAATCTGCCTCATCCCCGGAGGAAAATTCGCATCCATTCGGCGCCGAACTCACAAGCGCCTACAGTTCCTATTTCGCTGAAATTTCCCAGCAGCTCATCGCTGCAATTCATGTCAATGAACCGGCATTTTTCGAGGCGCTGATTATCGATGTGATGCTTGCCATGGGCTATGGCGGGCGCAGGCGCGATATGGCCAAGCGGCTGGGGCGCACCGGTGACGGCGGCGTGGATGGCCTGATCTCACTGGATTTTCTGGGCCTCGATCTTGTTTATCTGCAGGCCAAGCGCCTGAAGCCCGGCCATGTCGTTCCGATCACCGATGTGCGTGATTTTGCGGGCAGCCTCGATGCCCACCACACGGGCAAAGGCATTTTCGTGACAACCAGCCATTTCTCGCCGCAGGCACTGGATTTCTGCGCCCGCCTGCCGCGCCGCATCGCGCTCGTGGATGGCAAGCTCTTCGCCGAACTGATGCTCCGACACAACATCGGCGTGCACGTTCAGGCGTCTTACCAGTTCAAGCGGATCGACCGCGACTATTTCCGCCTGCGCAGCAGGGAGCCTGCCGGGCCGCGCTGAGGCACTATTCCTTGAGCAGGAAGGTGACTTTCATGTTCACCCGCCATTCGGAAATCTTGCCGTTCTTCACCACGCATTTCACCTCCTGAAGCCAGGCGCCTTCCACATTGTCGAGCGTGGCATCTGCCCGCCGGATGCCGTTTTCCACCGCATCTTCAATGGACTTGGAGGACGAGGCGGTGAGTTCGATAACCTTGGCGACTGAATCGGACATGGGAATCTCCTGACTGCTGGAACCGGGGAAAACCGCCGCAAAATGGTTTTCCCGGCGGCGATGGTATCATAGATTGCCGCCCGCAGCCGGGTTTTTGCAAAAGGTCCATGGCCCTCAATCTCATCAAGCTTTGCGTCGGCGTCAGCGAGATCAGCGAACTGCAGCACTGGATCAGGGAGTGCAAAAAGGGGCGCGATACGCTGGACCATGTGACGCGTATGTTTCCCAAGCGGCGTGAGGAAATATTGCCCGGCGGATCGCTCTACTGGGTGATCAAGGGGTTGGTGCTGTGCCGCCAGCCCATTCTCGGACTTGATCCGGTCAAGGGCGATGACGGGATTGAGCGCTGCCGCATCGTGTTTGCGTCGAAGATAATCGCTGTTGAACCGCAACCGCGCCGGGCCTTTCAGGGCTGGCGCTATCTTGAAGCAGAGGATGCGCCGCGCGATGTGAAGCAGGGAGCGGTGGCCACCGGCATGCCCGAAAAAATGCGCCGCGATCTGGCCGAACTCGGGCTGCTGTAAGGTGCTAAACCGCGATGTTGTCGATCAGCCGCGTCTTGCCATTCCAAACGGCGGCGAGAAGACGGAGGGGTTCTGCCGATGTGGCAGGTTCCGCCAAACTCAACGCATTCCGCGCGGCAATATAGTCGATCTTGAAACCGTCACCAGTTAGGACATGTTCTGCACGGGATGCAGCGGCATGGGGCGTTTCGCCAGCCCGGATATGATCGGCGGCGTACGACAGTGCCCGATGGATCGCCGTCGCCTTCTTCCGTTCTTCCGGCGAGAGATAGGCATTGCGCGATGACATGGCGAGGCCATCTGCCTCCCGCACGGTTGGAATGCCGATCACCTCAATGGGAAGATCGAGATCGCGCGCCATGCGCGTCACCACCATGAGCTGCTGGTAATCCTTCTCGCCGAACATCGCGAAGTCAGCACCCGTCTGGATGAACAGTTTGCTGACGATCGTTGTGACGCCATCGAAGAACTGCGGGCGGAAGCGGTCTTCAAGTCCCGCCTTTGCTGGTCCCGCCACCGAAACAGTTGTGGCAAACCCAAGGGGATATACCTCCTCCGGTGGGGGCGCGAAGACAAGATCGCATCCTGCTCCTTGGAGTTTCGCTAGGTCTCCCGCTTCGTCGCGGGGATAGCGGCCAAGGTCTTCAGTGGCGGCAAACTGCCGGGGGTTCACGAAAATCGTCGTGATGACCTTGGGCGCGCGCTTCAATCCCTCCCGCACCAGTGTCAGGTGGCCCTCATGCAACGCCCCCATGGTCGGCACCACCGCATAACGGAGGCCTTCGGCGCGCCATTTTGCAGTCTCTTGCCGGAGTGCCGCAACGGTGCGAACGACTTTCGGCGTCATGCGCGGCGCTCCCGCGTCTTGGGAACGGGAAGCAGCGGGCTTTCTTTCACCTCTTCCATCACGAAATAGGAATGCGTGCTCTCAACCATCGGCAGCGCCCCGATGACGCCGCCCAGAATGTCGCGGTATTCGCTCATGTCGCGCACGCGGATTTTCAGGAGATAGTCGAAGCCGCCGCCCACCATGTGGCATTCGAGGATGGGCTTCACCGGCTTCACCGCCGCATTGAAGGCTTTGAGCGTCGCCTCATCCGTGGCCTTGAGGCTGACGGTGACGAACACCATCAGGGCCTGTCCCAGCGCCTTGGGATTGAGCCTTGCGTGATAGCCCGAAATCACGCCATCCTGTTCCAGCCGCCGCATGCGGAGCGTGACGGGCGTGGGCGACAGGTTGATGCGTTTTGCTAGCTCGACCACAGGCAGTCGTCCATCGGTCTGGAGCGCGTCCAGAAGTGCCAGATCAGCGGGATCAAGATTCTCCACGGTATGCTGTTGGATCGGCATGTTTTCTCTCGTAACAGTCTCATACTTGGCAAAAAATGCCACATCTGCCGTCTCAATTGGTGAGAAGCATTTTGCGGATTATGGCATATCCATCCATCCCTGAGGAGGCCCTTCATGCCCGCATTGCCCAGCCGCTCCGCCATCGCAGCCAAGCTTTTTGCGGATGAAACCGCGACCGTGCGCCAGCTCGCGGCAGAAGCCGCGCTATCCGCCGAAGACAGAAAGCGCGTCGCCGAACTGGCCCGTCAGCTCGTGGCGGCGGTGCGGGCCGGCAGGCGGCAGCAGGGCGGCATTGATGCCTTCATGCAGGAATATTCGCTCTCCTCCGAGGAGGGCGTGGTGCTGATGTGCCTGGCCGAGGCATTGCTGCGCATCCCCGACGGCGGCACGGCCGACAGGCTGATCGCCGACAAGATCGGCGGCAAGGATTGGGAAGGCCATCTCGGCCAATCGGAATCGCTGTTCGTCAATGCCTCGGCCTGGGGGCTCATGCTCACCGGGCGTTTCGTGGAATTGGGCAAAGGTGCGCGAACGGATGTGGGCGGCTTCCTGAAGCGCCTCATCTCGCGCTCGGGCGAGCCCATCCTGCGGCAGGCCATGAAGCAGGCCATGCGCATCATGGGCAAGCAATTCGTCCTTGGGCGGACAATTGACGAAGCCCTCTCGGTGGCCAAGGCGCAGGAAGCCGAAGGCTATCGCTTCTCCTACGATATGCTAGGGGAGGCGGCCTTCACCATGGAGGATGCGAAGCGCTATTTCGCCTCTTACCGGAACGCGCTGGAAACGCTGGGCGCCAAGACCAAGGGCGATGACATTTTTGCCCGCGCCTCGATCTCTGTGAAGCTCTCCGCCCTTCATCCCCGGTACGAAGAGAAGGAAGAGGCGCGCGTAATGGCGGAGCTTTTGCCGAAAGTGGCGGAACTTTGCGCGCTGGCCAAGAAACTCAATGTCGGCCTCACCATCGACGCGGAAGAGGTAAACCGCCTCGATCTCTCCTTCGAGCTCTTGGGGCAGCTGGCGCATGATCCGGCCCTTGCGGGATGGAACGGGCTGGGGCTTGCCGTTCAGGCTTACAGCAAGCGCGCCAAGCCCGCGCTGGAGTGGCTGGCGCAACTCGCCCAGCAATCCGGACGCAAATTCCCGGTGCGCCTCGTCAAGGGCGCCTATTGGGACACGGAAATCAAGCGTTCGCAGGAAGCGGGCTTCCCGGCCTATCCACTGTTCACCCGCAAGGTCTCGACAGACGTTTCATATCTCGCCTGCGCCAAATATCTGTTGAGCCGCCGCGACGTGTTCTACCCGCAATTCGCAACGCATAACGCACACACGCTGGCGGCGATCTCGGTGATGGCGGGAAATGACCGGAGCTTCGAGTTCCAGCGTCTGCATGGCATGGGGCAGGCGCTCTATGAGCAGGTGGTTGGCCTCACCAAGATGAAATCAGCCGTGCCGCATCTACGCGCCGGTGGGAAGCCATGAGGACCTGCTCGCCTATCTGGTGCGCCGCCTGCTGGAAAATGGCGCCAACACCTCCTTCGTCAACCGCCTTGCCGATGATGAAGCGCCGATTGCCGCCATCATCGCCGATCCGGTGGAGGAGGTGGGACAGCTCACGCAAATTCCTCATCCGCGCATTCCGCTTCCGTCCGATATTTTCCCCGGCCGCAAGAACTCCGCCGGCCATGCCCTGTGGGATGATGGCACGCGGGAAGGAATCCTGCGCGGCATTGAGAAGGAAATTTCAAAGCCGGTCGAGGCCTCGGCCCTGATCGATGGCGCTGCGAGGGCAAAAGGCCCGCAGCGCATCATCACTTCACCGCATGACCGCCGCGTGGTGCTGGGCGCGGTCCGTGAAGCGGATGATGCAGCCGTCGCCGCCGCCATGTCATCTGCCGCTTCGGCACAAGAGGGCTGGGACGAGATGGGCGGTAACGCCCGTGCCCAAATCCTCGAACGCGCCGCCGATCTCTATGAGGCCAACACCAACCGGTTCATCGCCTTGCTGGTGCGCGAGGCCGGCAAGAGCCTCGACAATGCGGTGGCCGATCTGCGCGAGGCCGTCGACTTCCTGCGCTACTACGCCACCCGCGCCCGTGCTGATTTCTCCAGCGCCCTGCACCTGCCGGGCCCCACGGGCGAGCGCAATGAAATGTCGCTGCATGGCCGCGGCGTCTTCGCCTGCATCGCGCCGTGGAACTTCCCCGTGGCGATTTTCACGGGCCAAGTGGCAGCCGCTCTTGCCGCCGGAAACAGTGTCGTGGCGAAACCCGCCGAACAGACGCCGCTCGTCGCCCATGAAGCCGTGACGCTGTTGCACCGGGCAGGAGTTCCGTCATCGGTTTTGCAATTCATTCCCGGCGATGGCGCGCGCATCGGCAAGACACTGCTGGCGCATCCGGCACTGTCGGGCGTCGCTTTCACCGGCTCGAATGAAACCGCTTCCATCATCAACCGGGCGCTCGCCGCGCGGGATGGCGCGATCCCGGCGCTCATCGCCGAAACCGGCGGCATGAACGCCATGATCGTCGACTCCTCCGCGCTTCCCGAACAGGCCGTGCGCGATGTTCTGGCCTCTGCCTTCGACAGCGCCGGCCAGCGCTGTTCCGCCGCGCGGCTGCTGTTCGTGCAGGAAGACATCGCAGGCCGCGTCATCCCGATGCTGAAGGGCGCGATGGAAGAACTGGTGACGGGCGATCCGCTGGACTATGCGACGGATGTGGGACCGGTCATCGATGATGACGCAAAGTCGATGCTCAACGCCCACAAGGCGCGGATGGCGAAGGAAGGCAAGGTGATCGCCGACCTGCCCTTATCCGCAGCCTGCGCCCATGGCACCTTCGTCTCGCCAGCGGCTTATGAACTCTCCTCGATCTCAACGCTGAAACGCGAAGTGTTCGGCCCCATCCTGCATGTGGTGCGTTTTGCCGGAGACCGCTTGGATGATGTTTGCAATCAGTTGAACGCCACCGGCTTCGGTCTGACGCTCGGCCTGCACACCCGCATCGAAAGCACGGTTGACGAAGTCCGCCGCCGCGCCCGCGTCGGCAATCTCTATGTGAACCGCAACCAGATCGGCGCCGTGGTGGGAGCCCAGCCGTTTGGCGGCGAGGGACTTTCCGGCACAGGCCCCAAGGCGGGCGGCCCCAACTACCTCCACCGCTTCGCCATCGAGCGCGTGTGCTCGATCGACACCACGGCGTCGGGCGGCAATGCGGCGCTCATGTCGATGGAGCCTGCTTGAGGCGGATTTGCAGATAATTGTCGTAGCGGGGTTAAGAGAGCGGAAGCAGTTCCGCCCCAAAGTCTCGCGGCATGGTGGCTGACGAACATTCGCGCATCGATGCACCCTTCGTGTCCTTCACGGAGGCGACGCGTTATCTCGAACAGATGTGCAAGGAATATCGCGTGCGCCATCTCTCCTACTGGAGCCTGGACATGGCGAACGGCCTGCCCGATCAGGTATCGTGGATCGCAACCTATGATCCGGCCTATATGAGCCATTACATGGCGCGCTTCACGCCCTTGGGCGATCCGGCGTTCGAGCCGGGCGAACGCCGGCTGATCGACTGGGACGATCTCAATGCAACGGCTGATGCAGCCGAAGAGATACAGCGCGAAGCAGCGCCCTTTGGCATCGGCCGTCATGGTCTTTCCTATCAGTTTTCTGACGGACCGTCCCGGACGATCATGTTTTCCGCCAATGTTGCCTGCACAGCGGAAGAGTGGCCCGGCGAACGCCAGCGCGTCAGCCTGGGCCTTCCGGCATTCGCGCGGCATTTCCATGAGCGGGTGAAGGCGATGGTCGAAGCGCGCCGCATCTCCGACGCCGCCTGATCAGCGTTCCCTGATATTGCGCAGCGCAAGCCCGCGGGCAATTGCGGCATCACCGAACTTTTCCCGAAGCCGGTCCATGGCCAGTTCCGCTTTGGTCTGGGCCGCCACCCGGCTGTCCAGCGTGCCGGTTTCCTGTGAAGGCTGTGCGTCTCGAAGGCCGCTGATGCCGACGCCAATCAGCCGGAACAGGGTGCCCGTCGCCTCGCGCTTCAGCATGGGCGCAGCCGCGTCGAAAATCCGCCGCGCCATGAGGGTCGGCTCTTCCAGCGACACATTGCGGGTACGGGATTTGAAGTCCGCCGTCTTGAGCTTCAGCACCACCGTGTGCCCCGCCAGCCCTTGCCCCTTGGCGCGGGCCGACACGCGCTCGGCGAGCCGCCACAGGATGGGTTCCAGCGCGTCATAGTCCGAAATGTCCGTGTTGAAGGTCGTTTCCGAACTGATGCTTTTGGAGGGATCATCGTTGGACACCTGACGCGCATCTTCGCCCCGCGCCAGATGGTAAAGCCGTGCCCCCATGCTGCCATAGCGCCGCATAAGGTCTGACTTTTCCATGCCCTGGAGCTGGCCGATCAGCGTGATGCCGCCGCGTTCCAGTTCCTCCTGCATCGCCTTGCCCACGCCCCAGATGAGGCTGACCGGCTTTTCCGCCAGAAACGTCAATGCTTCGGCTTTTCCAAGGACGGAAAAGCCGCGCGGCTTCTCGAGATCGGATGCAACCTTGGCCAGGTATTTGTTGTAGGAGAGCCCCACCGACGCCGATATGCCGAGCTTTGCCTCAATCTCTTTCATCAGCCGCGCCAACGACATCGCGGGGCTCATGCCGTGCAACCGCGCCGTGCCGGTAAGATCGAGAAAAGCCTCATCGATGGAGAGCGGTTCGACGAGCGGCGTCAGCTCCTGCATCATGGCGCGCACCTGCCGGCCTACCTCAACATATTTTTCCATATCAGGCTTGATGACCACGGCCTCGGGACACAGCTTCAACGCCTTGAACATCGGCATCGCCGATTTCACGCCCTTGATGCGGGCGATGTAGCAGGCGGTGGAGACGACGCCGCGCACGCCGCCGCCGACGATCACCGGCTTGTCCACAAGTTCAGGCCGGTCGCGTTTTTCCACCGCCGCATAAAACGCATCACAATCGATGTGGGCGATCGACAGGCCGTGGAGTTCAGGGTGGCGCACCACGCGGGGGCTCCCGCAGACATGACACCTCCGGCCTTCCGCGGAAGCGGGCGTCAGGCAATCCCGGCAAAATCCCTGGAGAGGCGCGTCCATGCCCCGAACTTAGCCCGGTCACGCCCCTTTGGCGATCAGTTGCAGTACATGACGGCGCGTTTCTTCCCACGTGGCGCTGCGCAGGGAGACATAGTCCAGAGGCTCGAGATGGCGGGCAAACCGCTCGTCCTGCAGGAAATGGATGAGATGCACCTGCGGCGCATGTTCCCGCGCCGAGGCGATGAACTGCGGGCTGTCGTCGATAAAAATGGTTGTGCCGTGGCCGGAAAGCCCTGCCAGTTCCAGCACGGCGGGCCCCTTGGCGCCTGAATTGGTGATGACGGGGTAGGGCAGGCCCAGGGCTTCGAGGTTGCGCCGCCGCAGGTTTCCCGCCGTGTGGGGTAAGTTGGTGAGCAGCACCACATCAGCCTGCTTGCCGAACTCCAGCAGCGCCGGGATGGCGCCTGATATGGGTTTCATGTTCAGGGTGCGCTCGTGGAAGAAAAGGTCCAGAAGCTGCCCCAGATGACGGCCGGCGACGGCCTTGCCGCTGCGCCTTTCGCGCACATTGCCATTCAGCGCGAAGCTGTCCGGCACCAGATGCAGGCCGCGCTCGCCCAGAAAGGCTTCAAAGTCGCTTGTAAAATGCAGAACCACCTCGTCAACGTCACAGATGATGAGGGGCCTGCCCGAAAAATGGAGCGTGGCGATCTGTTGTTTGGTAATGTCGGGGATCATGGCGTGCCGGACAGAACATAGGCTGCGGCGTCGATTCGCGCAGGATCCATGTTTTCACCACTTGAAAACTCCAGCAGCAGGCTCTGGTCGCCACGCAAATAGTCCAATATCCCGGCGAGAAACGCCGGATTTTGTGCCGCCCGCCGAATATCCGAAGGATCAACGCCCGACAGGCTTAGAAAACGTGATATGCGTTCGCTGTCGGCCGCGATGAATCCCAGGGCTTTCAGGGCAATCGTCTCGGCATCGCTTCGATTTACGGGGTGTTTTAGACGCATTTTCTCGAGTAGTTAACCACTCGGCGTTGAAGCCGCGCAAGAGGGACACCGGATTAAGCTGTTGGTTACCTGCTCCACCCACAATCCCGGCAAAACAACGCGGGAGCATGCCACTGTGCGCGCTGGGGAGTGCGGCGGTGACAGAGGGCAGTGTCGGGTACAGGGATGAATGTTTCAGTTTCAAGTTCGGTGGGACAGATGAATTCACCCGATGTGGTGCCGGTCACACCCAAGCGGGTGCTGATTGTTGAAGACAACGAGCTGAACATGAAGCTCTTCAATGACCTGCTGGAGGCAAATGGCTATCAGGTCATCCAGACCCGTGACGGCCTTTCCGCGCTTGACCTGGCGCGCAAGCACATGCCGGACCTTATCCTGATGGACATCCAGCTTCCGGAGGTCTCCGGCATCGAGGTGACCAAATGGCTGAAAGAGGATGACGAACTCCGCAAAATCCCGGTGATCGCCGTCACGGCATTTGCCATGAAGGGCGATGAGCAGAAAATCCGTGAGGGCGGCTGCGAGGCCTATATCTCCAAGCCTATCTCGGTCGTCAGCTTTCTGCAGACCATAGATGGTTTCCTGAAGCAGGCTGAACCAAAATGACTGCACGCGTTCTGGTCGTTGACGACATTCTGGCCAATGTCCGCCTGCTTGAAGCCAAGCTGGCGGCGGAATATTTTGAAGTCGTCACCGCCATGAACGGCGTGGATGCTCTGGAAACGGTGCAGCGCACGAAGCCCGATATCGTTCTGCTCGACGTGATGATGCCGGGGATCGACGGCATCGAAGTGTGCAAGCGCATCAAGTCGAATCCGCAGACGCAGCATATTCCCGTTGTCATGGTGACGGCGCTCGACCAGCCGGAAGACCGTGTCCGCGGCCTCGAAGCCGGCGCCGATGACTTCCTCACCAAGCCGGTCAGCGATATTTCGCTTTTTTGCCGGGTGAAGAGCCTTGTCCGCCTCAAGATGCTCACCGATGAGCTGCGCAACCGCTCGCTGGATTCCGGCGCGCTGCAGGTGATGGGGTTGAACCGCCCCCAGGTTGAAAACGTGCCCGGCCGCGTGCTCGTCATCGACAACCGCACCGCTGTTTCGTCCCGCATCAAGACGGCACTGCAGGGCAAGCATGAAGTCACCGTGGCCGAGGAACCTCAGCAGGCCATTGCCATTGCGACGGAAGAAAACAACCGCTTTGAGCTGATCGTCGTCAACCTCGACATGGAAGGGATCGACGCGCTCAGGATGTGCTCGCAGTTGAAGTCACTCGAGCATACGCGCCAGACGCCGATCCTCATTATCGTCGATCCCGATGATCACCAGCGCCTGCTCCGGGCGCTCGACATGGGCGTCAACGACTATCTGATCCGCCCGATCGACAAGCAGGAACTTCTCGCCCGCGTCAACACGCAGATCCGCCGCTGCCGCTACACCGAGCAATTGCGCCTTTCCGTTCAGGCGTCGTTGGAAATGGCGGTCACCGATCCGCTCACCGGCCTTTACAACCGGCGCTATCTCGAAACCCATCTGACGCATCTGGTCGAGCATTCGATCAACCGCGGCAAGCCTCTTTCGGTGCTGACGCTGGACGTCGATTTTTTCAAATCGGTCAATGACACGTACGGCCATGACGCCGGCGACCGCGTGTTGCAGGAACTGGCGGGACGCATCCGCGCCAATGTCCGCAATGTCGATCTTGCCTGCCGCACCGGCGGCGAGGAGTTCGTGATCGTGCTGCCAGCGACGGACTTGGGCGTTGCCGAGCGGATCGCCGAACGGCTGCGCAAATCCGTGGCGGGAAAACGCTTCAACACCGGCGTCGAAGGCGGCCTGGCGGTTACGGCTTCAATCGGTGTTGCCGCCTTGTCGGGTATCGATGACAAGGTCGAATTTATTCTGAAGCGCGCCGACGAGGCGCTTTACCGCGCCAAGCGTGAAGGCCGGAACAGGGTCATCAAGGCCGCGGCCTGATCGCGGCCGTCTTTCCACCTTTCCAAACGGCAATCTTCTTCCCATTTCAGTAGTGTCGTAGTTTGGTTGCAGCCTGTTTGGGTTTCTGCAATATTGCGCGCCAATTCGGAATTGAGGGGCGTCTGCCCCCTGCACAACAGGAGTGTGTTCAATGGGTTCGCTTTCGATCTGGCACTGGCTGCTGGTCATTTTGGTGGTCGTGCTGCTGTTTGGCCGCGGCAAGGTGTCCGACCTGATGGGTGATGTCGCGAAGGGCATCAAGAGCTTCAAGAAGGGCATGGCTGACGACGAGGTTGATACCGCCGCCCAGAAGACCATCGACCAGCAGGCGGCTGCCGCCAAGGCTGAAGCCGAGAAGGCCAAGAGCTAAAGCTCCCCACGGCCCCAAGGCCGGAGACTGTCATGTTCGACTTTGGCGTCGGCTACACCGAAATGTTTGTCATTGCCGTGGTGGCGATCATCGTGATCGGCCCCAAGGACTTGCCTAATGTCTTGCGCGCCTTCGGCAAGACGGTGGGCAAGCTGCGCGGCATGGCGCGGGAATTCCAGGGCCATCTCGACGGCGCCATGAAAGAAGCGGGCCTCGAAGACCTCAAGAAGGAAATGCAGGGGCTGAAAAACCTCACCAACACCGATCCCATGGCCCCGGCCTCCAAATCCAGTGCTCCCGCCAAGGCGGCAGACAACAGCTTCAACACTTATTTTGGCGACCCCGCGAAGCCCTCGTCTTCCCCGGATGCACAGTAAGACGCAATGACCAAGGAAGACATCGACAATAGCGAAGCCCCACTGATCGAGCATCTGATCGAACTGCGCAAGCGGCTGATCTGGTGTGTCGTGGGATTTGCTCTCGCGTTCGCGTTTTCCTTTTATTTTTCAACGCGCATCTTCGAACTCCTGATCTACCCCTTCAAATGGGGGACGGGCGTCGATCCCAAGCTGATTTCGACCGAGCTTCTGGGCTTCTTCATCGTCAAGCTGAAGATCGCTTTTTTTGGCGGGTTGTTCATCGGCTTTCCGCTGATCGCCACGCAGATCTACCGCTTCGTGGCGCCGGGCCTGTACAAGCACGAGCGCAACGCGTTTCTGCCCTATCTCATCGCCACGCCGGTGTTTTTCCTGCTGGGTGCCTGCCTCGTTTATTTCTTCCTGCTGCCGGTGGCGATCAAGTTCTTCTATTCGCTGGTGTCCGACCTCAACATCGAGCTTCTGCCGGACGTTAAGGCCTATCTGGATTTCGTGATGATGCTGATGCTGGCCTTTGGCCTGTGCTTCCAGCTTCCGGTGATCCTGACGCTTTTGGGCCAGATCGGCGTCGTCAGCTACGAGACGCTGAAGAAGGGCCGCAAATTCGCGGTGGTGGGCGTGTTCATCGTGGCGGCTGTTCTGACGCCCCCCGATCCCATTTCGCAGATCGCCATGGCGGTGCCGCTGATGGCGCTTTACGAGCTTTCCGTGCAGTCCGTGCGCTTCCTTGAATCCCGCCGCAAGAGGGCCAGCGACGCCAAGGACCTCGAAGCCTGACGGCCTTGCTGTTTCGGCCCGAACCCCTATAGAGGGGCCAATCCGGGAATCACCTTCATGCACGATATCAAAGCCATCCGCGACAATCCCGCCGCGTTCGACCAGGGGCTGGCGCGCCGCGGCCTGGCGCCGCTGGCCGATGAACTGCTGCGCCTCGACAGCGAGCGCCGCGACCATCTCCAGAAATTGCAGGAGGCGCAAAGCCGCCGCAACACGCTCTCCAAGGAGATTGGCGATGCGATGAAGGCGGGCGACAAGGCGCGCGCCGAAACGCTGAAAGGCGAGGTTGCAAGCCTCAAGGATTTCATTGGATCTGGCGAGCAGGTAGAGCGCGACTTGACCGCCCGCCTGACGGACGCGCTGGTGGTGATCCCCAACCTGCCGCTTGAGGATGTGCCGGATGGCAAGGACGAAACCGGCAATGTGGAAATGCGCCGCTGGGGCACGCCGCCAACATTCGCGTTCGAGCCGCGCCAGCATTTCGACATTGGCGAATGGCTGGGCCAGATGGATTTCGACACGGCGGCGAAAATTTCCGGCGCGCGCTTCGTGGTGATGAAAGGCCAGCTTGCGCGGCTGGAGCGTGCCCTGGCGCAGTTCATGCTCGACCTGCAGACCGGCGCCAACGGCTATACCGAGCATTACGTGCCCTATATGGTGAATGACGCCAGCATGTTCGGCACCGGGCAACTGCCGAAATTCGCCGAAGACCTGTTTCGCACCATCGATGGCCGCTGGCTGATCCCCACGGCGGAAGTCTCGCTCACCAATTTGATGCGCGAGAAGACCGTGGAGGAAAAAGACCTGCCGATGCGGCTTACGGCCTATACGCCGTGCTTCCGCGCCGAAGCGGGGGCGGCTGGCCGTGACACGCGCGGCATGATCCGCCAGCACCAGTTTTCCAAGGTCGAGATGGTGTCGATCACCACGCCCGAACAGTCACGCGATGAGCTTGAGCGCATGACGGGCTGCGCCGAAAGCGTGCTCAAGGCTCTGGGCTTGCCCTATCGCGTGATGCGCCTGTGCACCGGCGACATGGGCTTCGGCAGCCGCATGACCTATGATCTCGAAGTGTGGCTGCCGGGGCAAAACGCCTATCGGGAAATCTCGTCTTGCTCCGTGTGCGGAGATTTTCAGGCCCGCCGCATGGAGGCACGCTACAAGCCTGCCGATGGCAAGGGCACGCGTTATGTGCACACGCTGAACGGTTCTGGCCTTGCGGTAGGCCGCACGCTGATCGCGGTGCTGGAGAACTATCAAAACGGCGACGGCAGCGTCACCATTCCCGAAGCCCTGCGCCCCTATATGGGCGGAAAAGACAAGGTCACGAGGCCCTGATGCGCATTCTGGTAACGAACGACGACGGCATTCACGCGCCGGGCCTTGTGGTACTTGAGAAAATTGCCCGCGAGATTTCAGATGATGTGTGGATCGTGGCGCCGGCGGAAGAAAATTCCGGGGCAGGGCACTCCCTGTCGCTCGCTGATCCGCTGCGCTACCGCGAGATCGAGAAACGCCGCTATGAGGTGGCAGGCACGCCAACGGATTGTGTTGTCATGGCGGCGCGTAAGATTCTTCCCGGCGATCCCGATCTTGTGCTGTCAGGCGTGAACCACGGCCAGAACATCGCCGATGACGTGACCTATTCCGGCACCATCGCGGCGGCGATGGAGGGAACGGGTCTTGGATTCAAGTCGATTGCGCTGTCGCAGGTGACGGGCATCCATAACAATGGCTTCAGCTTCGCGGTGGCAGAGCACTATGGCGCGGGCGTCGTGAAGAAACTCGTCGGCATGGATTTCGGGCCTGGCGTCCTGATGAACGTGAACTTCCCCGATTGCCGCCCCGATGAATTGCAGGGCGTCGAGGTGACGCGGCAGGGCAAGCGCGACCAGAATCTTTTGACGGTGGATGAGCGCGTTGATGCGCGCGGCCGCAACTATTATTGGCTGGGCTTCAAGCGCGAGCGCGGCAACCCGGCCATCGGCACCGATCTGTGGGCCGCCTTCAACAAGCGCATTTCGGTGACGCCCCTGCACATGGACTTGACCCAGGTTGCCGCCATGGATGCCGTGCGCCAGGTTCTGCTCGCCAAATAGCGCCGTCACACTCCTGCCGGTTTGTTGCCGCTGTGTTAGATTTAGGCGAATCATTACGGGGGAGGAGATCGCGATGAAAAGACAAGTCTTCGCAACGGCTGCGCTTGCGCTGGTGCTGCTCTCGGGCAGCGCCATGGCGCGCGAGAACTGGCGGCTGATCGGGTCTGTGACGTTTGACGATCCATGGCAGCGCAGCGTGGTTGTCATTCCGCAAGGGGTCGGCCCACTCGACGCCCTGCGCTTCGATGTGAAGGGTGCTGATCTCGAAGTCGGCAACGTCACGGTGACTTATGGCAATGGGCAATCGGTGGATGTGCCGGTGCGGTCCATTTTTAAAGGTAACAGCACGTCCCGCGCCATCCCCTTGGGCGGCCAGCCGAGGCAGGTGAAGCAGGTGACCGTGCTCTACCGTGCCCACGGGCCGACGCGCTTTAACGTGATGGGCGACATTGCCGATGCTCCGCCTCCGCCCCCACCGCCCGCCTGGGCGGACTTGGGCTGTAAGTCCGTTGGGTTTCTTGTCGACCGTGACATCATCCCGGTTGGCCGTCGGGATGGCGCTTACAGGGCGATCAAGCTGTCGGTTTCGGGAACGGCTGTCGAGTTCCTCAACGTGAATGTCGTCTATGGCAACGGCCAGCGCGACCAGTTGCCTGTCCGGCAGGTCATTCCGCCGGGCGGTCAGACGCGGGCCATCGATCTGGCCGGCAAGCAGCGCGGTATTGACCGGATCGAACTTTTCTACCGCGCCATCCCGACGATCAAGACGAAAGCGAAAGTCTGCGCGGCGGGCCTTCTCGGCAATTGAACGTGACAAGCGGCAGCATCTTCGGGTGCTGCCGCTACGGCTGCTCGAATTCCGTCGGCGGCGGGATGTTGTTGGCGCGTTCGCGGAATGAAATATAGATCGCCGAGGCAATGAGAACGCCCACGCCCGCGAAGGTCCAGCCATCGGGAAAATCATTGAAGAACAGCCAGCCCAGAAGGGTTGCCATGATGATTTCCGTATAGGCAAGCGGCGCCAGCAGCGATGCCTCGGCGAAATCATAGGCGCGCACGATGAGATAGTGTCCCACCGCCGCGATGATGGCGAGAAGGGGAAAAAGCGCCCATTGCGTCGCCGTGGGCGTGGTCCAGTCCAGTGGAACAAGCGCCGTCGCAATCAGCGCGCCGGCAAGGCTGGTGTGGAACGTCGTCACCATGGCATGGGCGCGGCCGGAAATGCGCCGCGTCATGATCATGTAGATGGCAAGCGAGCACCCCGCACCGAGGCCCATCAGCATGCCGGGATTGATGGTGGCGAACCCCGGCCGGATGATGATCAGCGTCCCGATGAACCCCACCGCCACGGCCGCCCAGCGGCGCGGCCCCACTTTTTCGCCCAGCGCCCAAGGTGAAAGCATGGTGACGATGAGCGGCTGCACGAAAAACACCGCCAGCGTATCGGCGATGGACTGGTATTTCAGCGCCCAGAAGAAAAACCCGGTGGCCGCCATCAGGAATGCGGCGCGCACCAGATGATAGAGGGGAATGCTTGGGATCAGCGCCTTGGCGCCGCCCGCCCGCCAGGCGAAGGGCAGGGTGAGGATGGCGCCAAACATCATGCGGGCCCAGACGATCTGCAGCACCGGCATGCCCATGTTGCCCAGATGCTTTGCCACCACATCCAGAAACGGCAGCAGCGCCATGGCCGACAGCATGAGGCCGATGCCGAGCAGGGGATTGGCGGAGCGTGCCTGATTTTTGATCATGGCACGCGCTTAGCGTGAATCGCCTGTGATTTCTATGCCTTGAGCCGCGCGTTCTCCGCATCCCAGATCGACTCGGGGATGATCTTCGCCTTCCGCCGCTCATCGAACACCAGCACCTCGAATTCGGTGCCCACATCCGCGAGCTTCGGATCCACATAGGCAAAGGCCAGCGACTTGTTCACCGCATGGCCAAAGCCGCCCGAGGTGGTGAGACCCATGATCTTGCCGCCCTGATAGACCGGCTCATTGCCCATGCAATCGGAATCGGTGTTGGCCACTTCCATGTAGACAAGCTTCATCCGTGGCCCGCGCTGCTTCATGGAAAGGCTGGCCGCCTTGCCGATAAAATCCGGCTTGTCGAGGCGGATGAAGCGTTCCATCGAGGCTTCGAACATGTCGATCTCGGTGGTGAGTTCGGAACCCCAACCGCGATAGGCCTTCTCCATGCGGAGCGAGTTCATTGCATAGGTGCCGAACAGCCGGATGCCGTGAGGCTTTCCGGCCGCCATCAGCGCATCATAAACCTTTGGCATCTCTGCCATCGGCACATGCACTTCCCAGCCCAGCTCGCCCACATAATTCACACGCAACAGCCGCACGCCCGTAACGCCCGCCACGGTCGCCTCCTTGGCGGTGAGCCAACGGAACGCTGAATTGGAAAGATCGGTTGACGTGCATTGCGCCAGCACGTCGCGCGCGCGGGGCCCCGCTAGAACCAGCACGCCGAAATCATCCGTGACATCGGTGATGGCAACGGACTCTGAAGGGAGCTTCCGCCAGTTCAACTGGTCAAGGTCATGCAATTCCGCGACCGCTGCCGAGAGCACGTAGAAATGCTCGGGGCCAAGCCGGGTGACGGTGATTTCGCTTTCGATGAATCCGTTAGGGTTGAGAAGGTGGCCCAGGATAATGCCGCCATCCTTGGCAGGAATCTTGTTGGCACAGATCCGTTCAAGGAAGGCGTAGGCGTCTTTGCCCTTCACCTCATATTTGGAGAAGGTGGAAAGATCCATCAGCCCCACGCGCTCGCGCACCGCCAGCGCCTCGCCGCGCACCGCTTCCCACCAGTTGGAGCGGCGGAACGAATAGGCCTCGCCCTTGCCGCTCTTGTCGTACCAGCGCGGGCGCTCCCAGCCGAAAATCTGCGAGAACTGCGCGCCCTCCGCCTTGAGCTTGTCATAGAGCGAGGATTTGCGCAGGCCTCGCCCAACTTCGTGCTGCTCGGCGGGCTTGTAGCAATAATACATGTGGTGATAGTCAGCGACCGACACATCGGACGTATAGTCCTTCGTGGCCCAGTTGCCGAAACGGCGCGGATCGAACTCGCGCATATTGATCTCGGCCTGGCCGTGCACCATCCATTGCGCCAGATATTTGCCCGCACCGCCGCCCTGGCAGATGCCGATCGAGGCGCCGCAATGCATCCAATAGTTTTTGGGCCCATGCGCCGGGCCGGAAAGATAGACGCCGTCCGGCGTGTGGGTGATGGCGCCTGAAATGATTGACTTGATGCCGGCCTTGCCGAACAGCGGCAGCCGTTCGGTGGCTTTTTCAAGCCACGGCATGATGCGCTCAAGTTCATTGGGTTCGAGTTCTGACTCATAGTCCCAGCGCGGCGGCTGTCCGTCCCAGCAGGTGTGGGCGGTGGCAGTCTCATAAGGTCCGATCAGCACGCCATTGGTTTCTTCGCGCAGATAGGCGTGGGAGTAGGGGTCGCGCACCACCGGCAGCTCCAGCTTCAGGTCGATCAGCTCCTGCAGCGGTTCGGTGATGATGTATTGATGCAGCATGTTGGCGATGGGCACATTGTGGCCCGTCCAGCTTCCCACCACATCGCAATAGCTGCCTGCGCTGTTCACCACATGCTCACAGTCAATGTGGCCCTGTTCGGTGAACACGCGCCATTCGCCATTGGGCAGCAGCTTGATGTCCGTCACGCGGTTGCGGCGGTAGATTTCGGCCCCCAGCTGGCGCGCGCCCGCCGCCATGGCGTTGGTGATGTCTGCCGGGGCGACATGGCCGTCCGTCACGGTGCGGAAGGCGGCCTTGATGCCAAAGGTTTCGAGATAAGGGTGATATTGCTTGATCTCGGAAGGCCCGATGATCTCACCCTCGTAGCCCGCCAGTTTCGAGATGCCATGGACGTATTTCAGCCAGTTCACTTCCTCGTCGGTCACGGCAAGGCGCAAGCCGCCGCAGCCATGCCATGACACCGCCTGGCCGGTCAGCTTCTCCAGCTTGGGATAAAGCTCGGTGCCATAGACATGCACCTTGGTCATGTTGAGGGAGCCATTGAAATGCGGGCATTGGCCCGCCGCGTGCCAGGTGGAGCCGGAGGTGAGTTCGCCCTTTTCGATGAGGGCGATGTCTGTCCACCCTTCTAGCGCCAGGTGATAGAGCAGCCCCACGCCCATCACGCCGCCGCCCACGATCACCACCCGCGCATGCGATTTCATCATTGTCTCCGGAAATTCACCTGTGCGGGCTATGTATCATCTCAATCGCAGAAGCGCAGGCCCAAATCCGCCATGGACGGTGAACCACATTCACCAGCCAGGGAATCGCTGCGCAGTCTGGATCCAGCGGCATGATGCTGGTCAGAGAAATCACTTTCGGCCGATGAACGGGCATAGTCATTGTGTCTTTCCCGCAACAGAGTGTCGATTTGTGTACGCTGCCCAAATGGCTGCCATATTGATCCTTTCATCCGCCAAAATTGGTCAATAGCCTTCAACAGTTGAGGGGATGAGGGTTGCGCCGTCCGGCATGCGGCCCGTGATCCAGGGGACATTGGAAAACGCTGGTGGCAATGCCATCGCGGGGATGCGGCAGCGCATCCGGGAGGATTGAACGGCCGTGTGTTGGAGTGAAGGCAGCGGGCTCAGTGTAATGAGCTGGAAAGCGCGGCGGGGGCTGATCGCTCTTGCCACGCTCTGTGCTGTCATCATTTGCGCTTTGACGCCTGCGGTGGCGGCGGACGGCACCCCCGATGATCCGGGTTTTCTCGGCGAGTTCTATTCCTATCTTCCCGCCGCTCCCGATATCAAGCTGCCGGACATCAATATCCCGTTCTGGACAGATGATTTCAAAACGGCGAAAAAGGCTTATAATAAAGCTAATTACGACAAGGCGCTGAAGTATTTCCGCAAGTGCTCGGATGATGGCAACTTCGTCGCCGACTGGTATCTCGGCCATATGTACCGGCTGGGCCGTGGCGTTCCGCGCGACGATGCAACGGCCTATTCCTATTATTCCCGCGTCGCAGATCATTACGATCCCGACGAAACCGATCTGACCCGCCTCCGCATCACCGTTGATGCCATGGTGCAGATTGCGGATTATCAACGCACCGGCGCAGCCTCCGCTGGCATTCCACAGAACGCGCCGGCCGCAGCACAGACCTATCTCAAGATCGCCATCACCTATGGCCATCCGGCGGCGCAATATGCGCTGGGGGTAATGAACATCAAGGGCGAGGGCATGCGGCCGAATCCCCAGCAGGGACTCAAATGGCTGATCGCCGCAGCGCGGAAGCGCAACCCGCAGTCAGAAGCTTTTCTGGGTGAACTCTATCTGCAGGGCAAGTTCGTGCGGATCGACTCGACGCGCGCGCTCATGTGGTACATCCTCGCCGCCCAATCCGCCCGCCAGGATGAAAACCCGGAAATCTTCAACCGACTGCAGCAGATTGAGGCTTCAACCCCGGAAGAAGCCAGGCTGGAAGCCGAAGCGCGCGCCCGTGTCTGGGATGAGCAATATCCCATTGGCGGCCATTCGATGCCCGTCAGCGATCAGGGCGATCAATAGGCTCTGGTCTTTTACCCGGCCGCGTGACGACAAAGGCAATCGCCGCCAGCGCCAACGCGCCAAGGGCAGATTCCAGCCACCAGGGTGCATGCGCGAAGAAATGCGCATAGCCCAGCATGGCCCCGAACATGACGATGGCAGTCAGCTTGCCCAAAGGCGGAATCACCCCGGCGTCCTGCCAATCCTGCACGGTCTTGCCGATAAAGCGGTTGTTGCGCAGGCGCTCTTCCATCTCGGGTGATGAGCGCGAAAAGGCCCAGACGGCAACCAGCACGAGAATGGTGGTAGGAAACAGTGGGACGAAAAGGCCCAGCAGGCCCAGCGTCAGGCAGAACCACCCCAGCATCAGAAAAACGTAGCGGGCGAAGGTTTGGCGGGTCATTTCAGCTCAATGCTTGCCATGCGACGGCGTTGATGCAATCAAACGCAGGAGATGGCAAGGAAACTCCCGAAAGACGGCCAGCCGGCCCCGCTGAAGGCGCAAGCGCCGGTGCTGGCCAAGCTCCGCACCTATTTCTTCACCGGGCTTGTGATTACCGCCCCCATCGCCATCACGGTGTGGGCAACGGTGTGGTTCATCACCTTCTTCGACAGCTGGGTAAAGCCGCTTCTGCCGTTGCGCTATACGCCCGATACCTATTTGCCGATCAAGGTTCCGGGCGTCGGTCTCGTCCTCACGCTCGTAGCCATTACGCTGATCGGTGCGCTGGCCCGCAATCTCGTAGGCCGCACGGTGATCGGCCTGTGGGACAAGCTGCTCGACCGGACGCCCGTTGTGCGCTCGATCTACAAGGGCTCGAAGCAGATTTTCCAGACCATCTTTTCGGAGCAGGGCGCCTCCTTCCGCTATGTCTGCCTCGTCGAATGGCCGCGCCGCGATGCCTGGTCGATTGCCTTTGTCTCTCGTGAAGTGGATGGCGGTCAAATCGGGCTGAGGGCGGGCCGCGAGATGTATGCAATCTACGTGTCCACCACGCCGAACCCCACCTCCGGCTACGTCTTCTTCGTTGATAAGAAGGATGTGCAGATTCTCGACATGAGTGTCGAAGACGGTTTGAAGCTGGTGATCTCCATGGGTCTGGTGTTCCCGGAACAACCGGTGCCGCCCGCCGTAGAGGACGCAATGGCCATCGTCGCGCCGAAAAAGCCGCGTAGCCGGCGAAAGAAGGTCAACCAGCCGTGAGCAGCCGCACGGCCTCGTTGCGCTCGAAGAGATAGAGCAGCACACGTAAAGCCTCGCCACGGGATGATTGAAGATCGGGATCGCGCGCAAGGATGAGGCCCGCATTATCCCGCGCCATGGCCAGCAGATCGCCATCCAGCGCCAGATCGGCGATGCGGAACAGCGGAACGCCGGCTTGCCTTGTGCCCAGCAATTCACCAGCACCGCGCAATCGCAGATCCTCCTCGGCGATCAGGAAGCCATCATCGGTATCGCGCATGATGGAGAGTCGCGCCTTCGCCGTTTCCCCAAGCGGTTCCTGATAGAGCAGGAGGCAGGTGGATTTGGCCGAGCCGCGCCCCACGCGGCCGCGCAATTGGTGAAGCTGCGCCAGGCCGAAGCGCTCGGCATTCTCGATCACCATCACATTGGCTTCCGGCACATCGACGCCTACTTCGATGACCGTGGTTGAGACGAGAAGCGACAGCGCGCCCGATTTGAAATCGGCCATCACGCGGTCTTTTTCCGGTCCCTTCATGCGGCCGTGCACAAGGCCAACCTGTCTGGGAAAATGCGCGGCTAGCGCGGTAAGGCGGTCTTCGGCCGCCGCGAGATCGACAACCTCGCTCTCTTCCACCAGCGGGCAAACCCAATAGGCGCGGTTGCCCTGCGAGATCGAACGCGAGAGGCCCGCGATGACCTCATCCATCCGCGTCATGGGCAACACGCGCGTGTCGATGGGCAGCCGTCCCGCCGGCTTTTCGGTGAGCTTTGAAACCTCCATGTCGCCATACAGCGTGAGCGCCAGCGTGCGCGGAATGGGCGTGGCCGTCATCACCAGAAGATCAGTCGCCGCTCCGGCTTTGGCCTGCAGGGCAAGGCGCTGGTGTACGCCGAAGCGGTGCTGTTCGTCGATCACCACCAGGCCGAGGTCGTGAAACATGACGCCCTCCTGAAACAGGGCATGGGTGCCAATGAGGATCTGCGTTTTCCCGCTCGCGAGCCGCTCCAGAACGTCTTCGCGCGCGCGGCCTTTCTCGCGGCCCGTCAGAAGATCAACCGTGATCCCGGCATCGGCGCAGAAGCGCGACAGCGTTGCAAAGTGCTGGCGGGCAAGAATTTCCGTCGGCACCATAAGCGCCCCTTGCACGCCGCTTTCAGCAGCGGTGGCGAGCGCCAGCAGCGCCACGACGGTCTTGCCCGATCCCACATCGCCTTGCAGCAATCTAAGCATCCGGTCGGGCGCCGCCATGTCACGCAGGATATCGGCCAGCGCCTGCTGTTGCGCTGAGGTGAGGCTGTAGGGCAGCGCCTTCACGATCTTCTCACGGAGAGCGCCGCTGCCGCGCAAGGCCCGCCCCGCCGCGCGTTTCATGTGTGACCGCACCAGCGTGAGGGCAAGCTGGTTGGCCAGCAACTCGTCATAGGCGAGCCTGCGCCGCGCGGGTGAGGGCGCGTCCGCCGCAACGATTTCTTGCGGCACATGCAGGCCGCGCAAGGCCGTGGCGAAATCCGCCCAGTTTTCCCGCCGCGCCAGCGCCGCATCCTGCCAATCCGGCAGCGCCGGCAGCGTGTCCAGTGCCGCGCGGATGGCGCGCGCCAGGATTTTCCCGGAAACGCCTTCGGTCAGAGGATAGACCGGCTCGAGCAGCGGCAGTTTTTCAAATTCATCAGCGCTCACCGCATAGTCGGGATGTGGCATCTGCGGCTGGCCGTTGAACCATTCGACGCTTCCCGAAATGAAGCGCCGTTCGCCCTCCGGCAACATACGCTTCAGACTGTCCGCATAGGCGTGGAAATAGACCAATGTGAGCGTGCCGGTGTCATCATGCACCTCCACCCGATAGGGCAGGCGCTTGTTGTGCGGCGGCGGGGGCCTGTGGCGTCCAACCGTTACTTCGACGGTCACGATGCCGCTCAAGGGCAGATCGGCGATCTTCGGGCGAAATCGCCGATCCACAAGTCCTGACGGCAAATGGAACAAAAGGTCCACCACCCGCGCGCCATCGCCTTCCGCCGCCGCAGGGCGAAGGAAAAGCCCAAGCGTCTTGTCCAGCTTGTCGCCGATTCCTTTGATGGATCGGGCGCTGGCGAATAGCGGGTTGAGGAGGGGCGGACGCATGGCGCCATTTTCAGGAGAATGGGTTGCGGCGCAAGATGGGATGGGGCAAATCACTCGCTCATGCCCCAATCCGAGACCATCGAGACACGCCGCAAGCGCCTGCTCTGGCGCGCGACCCATCGTGGCATCCGCGAGATGGATATTCTTGTGGGAGGCTATGCCATTGCCCATATCAACGCGATGAGCTCAGGCGATCTCGACCAGCTTGAGGCGATCATCGCGCTTCCCGATCAGCAGATGCTGGCCTGGGCGACTCAACAGGAAGAAACGCCCCCTCAACATCAGAGCGCCATGCTCTCCGCCATTCTCGCATTCCGCCCATGATCGATCTTGCCAAAGTGAAACCGCGCCTTGGTACGCCAGGCCGCATTCAGGCGGGCGGTGTGCCGCAGGGGCTGGATGCGATGCTGTTGCCGGAACTGGCGAAGGCGATCGCGCCGCGCGCGCTGCTGCATGTGGCGCTCGATGACCAGCGCCTTGCGGTTCTGGCCGACCAGCTCGCCTTCTTCAATCCCGGCATCGAGGTGGTGCGGTTTCCGGCCTGGGATTGTCTGCCCTATGACCGCGTTTCCCCCAATGCCGAACTGGTGGCGCGGCGGCTGGCCACGCTGGCGAGGCTGGCGCGCGGCGTCACGAAGCCGTTGATCGTTCTCACCACGGTGAACGCCGTGCTGCAGCGCGTGGTGGCCAAGACGGTGATCTCTGGTGCAACCTTCACCGCAGCGCCCGGCAACCGGGTGGAAAGCGAAAAGCTGCTGGCCTTCCTCGCGCATAACGGTTTCTCGCGCACCGGAACGGTGGTGGATCCTGGCGACTTCGCGGTCAGGGGCGGCATCATCGACATCTTTCCGCCAGGCGCTGAAAATCCCGTGCGCCTCGATTTCTTCGGCGACACGCTGGAATCGATCCGCAGCTTTGATGCGCAGTCGCAGCGCTCGCTCGCCACGCTCAAGTCCTTCGCGCTCAACCCCGCCAACGAAGTGCTGCTGAACGATGAATTGATCGGCCGCTTCCGCAAAGGCTATGCGGAAGCCTTTGGCGGTCTCGACATTCACGATCCGCTTTATGAAAGCGTCACCAATGGCCGCCGCTATCAGGGGCAGGAACATTGGTTGCCGCTGTTCCACGATCATCTGGAAACGCTGTTCGACTACGTGCCGGATTGCGCGATCAGCCTCGATCACGAAACGGACGAGGCTGTCACGGCGAGGCAGGAGCAGATTGCCGAGTTTTATGATGCCCGCCGCGAGGCGCTGGACAAGCAAAGCTTTGGCGCCGCACCCTACAAGCCGCTGAAGCCTGATGCGCTCTACCTCACGGACACCGAGTGGCGCAGCCAGCTTGCCGATCATACAACGCTGGCGCTTTCGCCTTTCGAAAGCCCGGACTCGTCCGCCGTTTCCTTTGGCGGCAAGCGTGGCAGGAGTTTCGCGGCGGAGCGCGCTGAAGCGGGCGGCAATGTCTATGAAGCGGTGAAGGCGCACACCGAAGCCTTGCGCGCGGGCCGCAAACGCACCGTCATCGCCTCATGGACGGAAGGCTCGCGCGAGCGCCTGCAGACCATCCTCAAGGACCATGAGGTTGTGCCCATGGCAGCGGCGCAAAGCTGGCAGGAGCTGAAGGGCTGGGACACATCCATCCTGGCGCTGGCCGTGCTCGGGCTGGAAGAGGGGTTTGAGACCTCCGATCTCGCCGTCATCTCCGAGCAGGATATTCTCGGCGACCGGCTGGTGCGCAAGGGCCGCAAGACCAAGAAAGCGTCGGATTTCATTTCAGAGCTTTCCGCCCTTTCGCCCGGCGATCTCGTCGTGCATGTGGACCATGGCATCGGCCGCTTCGAGGGCCTGAAAACCATCGAGGTGCAGGGCGCGCCGCATGATTGCCTGTTCATCATGTATGCTGGCAATGACCGGCTGTTCCTGCCCGTCGAGAACATCGAACTCCTGTCGCGCTATGGCGCCGATGAGCAGGGCGCCAATCTCGACAAGCTGGGCGGCGGCGCCTGGCAGGCCAAGAAGGCCAAGCTCAAGGAGCGCATCCGCGAAATGGCGGAGCAGCTCATCAAGACGGCGGCGGCGCGCGAGCTGAGACATGGCGACATCCTGCCGCCGCCCGAAGGCGCTTATGACGAGTTCTGCGCCCGCTTCCCTTATGAGGAAACCGAGGACCAGCTGACCTCCATCGAAGCCGTGCTGGACGATATGCAAAAGGGCCGCCCGATGGACCGTCTCGTGTGCGGCGACGTGGGCTTCGGCAAGACGGAAGTGGCGCTGCGCTCGGCCTTCGTGGCGGCAATGAACGGCAAGCAGGTGGCCGTTGTGGTGCCCACGACACTTCTGTCGCGCCAGCACTTCGCCACCTTCCAGGCGCGGTTCAAGGGCCTCCCACTCAACATCGCACAGGCCTCGCGCCTTGTTGGCCGCAAGGAGATCGAGAATGTGAAGGAGGGGCTCGCGAAAGGCGATATCGACATCGTCGTCGGCACTCATGCGCTGCTGGCCGAGAGCGTGAAGTTCCGCGACCTGGGCCTTCTCATCATCGACGAGGAACAGCACTTCGGCGTGAAGCACAAGGAACGCCTGAAGGAGATGAAGACCGGCATCCATGTGCTGACTCTCACCGCCACGCCCATTCCGCGCACCCTGCAACTGGCGCTGTCGGGCGTGCGCGAACTCTCGCTCATCACCACGCCGCCGCTCGACCGGCTGGCGGTGCGCACCTATATCTCGCCCTTCGATCCCGTTATCATCCGCGAAAGCCTGCTGCGTGAGCATTTCCGCGGCGGGCAAAGTTTTTATGTGGTGCCGCGCATTTCCGATCTCGATGAGATCGCCGCCTTCCTGCGCGAGAATGTGCCGGAGGTGAAGTTCCGCGCCGCCCATGGCCGCATGGCGCCGACGGAGCTTGAGGACATCATGTCCGGCTTCTATGACCGCGCCTTCGACGTGCTGCTCTCCACCACCATCGTGGAATCGGGCCTCGATATTTCAACCGCCAACACGCTGATCATCCACCGCGCTGATATGTTCGGCCTGGCGCAGCTCTATCAGCTGCGCGGCCGCGTGGGCCGCTCGAAGCAGCGCGCCTATGCGCTGTTCACGACCCCCGCCAACCGCGCGCTGACCGAAGCGGCGGACAAGCGCCTGAAGGTTCTGCAATCCCTCGATTCACTGGGCGCCGGCTTCACGCTGGCCAGCCATGATCTGGATTTGCGCGGCTCCGGCAATCTGCTGGGTGAGGAGCAGTCGGGCAACATCAAGGAAGTAGGCTACGAACTTTATCAGACCATGCTGGAAGAAGCCGTCTCGAAACTCCGCACCGGCGGCGAGCCGATGGAGGCTGAAGGCACATGGTCGCCGCAGATCAACACTGGCGCATCCGTGCTGATCCCCGAAAGCTATGTGGAGGACCTGCAGGTGCGCCTCGGGCTTTACCGCCGCCTCGCTGATCTCGCCGACCAGACCGCCATCGACGGATTCGCGGCGGAACTGCACGACCGCTTTGGTCGGGTGCCGGAAGAGGTGCGGCATCTCCTCGAAGTGGTGGCCATCAAGCTCATGTGCCGCACCGCCAATGTGGCGAGCGTGGATGCCGGTCCCAAGGGCGCCGTCATCGGCTTCCGCGGCGATGCTTTCCCCAATCCGCCCAAGCTCGTGCAATGGATCACCTCGCAGGGCAATCTCGCCAAGCTGCGCGGCAATGACATGAAGCTCGTTTTGATGCGCAATTGGGACAAGCCCGAAGATCGCCTCAAAGGCACCCGGCAGCTCATGCAAACGCTGGTGAAACTGGCGGCGTAAATCAAACCGTCCAGCGTCCGCGTCTTGCCTCAAGAAATTCTATATCGTTGCAGGCGGCCAGCACGTCACCGCCGGTGATGGGATTAAAAATCACCGCGTAGCGATATGTCAGGGCAGCGAAGTCAAATTCCAGCCCCTTGGAGAAAAACGGCAAAAAGCGTTCTTTCAGGGGATTCTGCCCTTCGTGGATATGAATACTGTCGATGACATTCTGGAGATGATTGGACCAGAAAGAAAAGAACGATGGCTGCACCAGAACCATCTTGATCGTGGATTGGTTCACAAGAATGTCGGCTGAAGAGTTTGTGAAGCTACCGCCATTCTCCAGCGTGATCTCAATGGCGGATAATGACATTGATATGTTTTTGACTTCAGAGTCTCCGATAAATCGCGGGAGCATCACACGGTGGTCTTCATCGAACTCCCACTCAACCCGCGAGAAACCGCTCATGCCTGCGTTTCCGCCATGACTTTTTCAATCGCATCGGCCAGCACATCGGGTTCCTGCGCGCCGGTGAGGGCGTAGCGGCCGGCGAGAAGGAAGGTCGGCACACCACGCACGCCGATGTCGCCTGCATGCTGTATCTCGGCCTTGACGTTTTCCACATCCTGATCACTGGCCAGAAGCTCGGAAATCTGCGCGCCGTTGAGGCCCACATCGGCGGCGCAACCGGCCAGAACGGCGCGGTCGCCCACGTCCTTGCCCTCGCTCCAATAGGCCATGAAAAGCCGCTCCACCATGTCAGTCTGGCGGTTGGCGGTGTGCGACCAGCGGATCACCCGGTGCGCGTCGAGCGTATTGGGCGTGCGCGTTATGGCGTCGAAATTGTAGGGAACGCCCAGTTCATTTCCCGCCGCGATCAGCGGATCATGAACGGTCTTGAGCCGTTCGGGGCTGAACTTCGCTGCCATATAGTCGCTACGGCTCATGCCCTCCGGCGGAATGGTTGGATCGAGCATGAAGGGCCGCCAGCGCAGGAAGACATCGGGATCGCCCAACTGATGCAACGCCGCATCCAGCCGCCGCTTGCCGAGAAAACACCACGGGCAGATCACGTCCGAGACAATGTCGATGGTGAAGCGGTCCGCCATGAATTCCTCTTTTACGGGTTATGCCACAGCGTCGTGGCTTCAAAGCCGGGAAGCGGCTGCGTGGCTGGGCGGCCGATCGTGTTCCACCGCGCCACCCATTGCCCGCCCGCGTCATAGAAAGGCACCATATAGAACCCCGCCACCAGCAGTCTGTCTTCCGCATGAACGGCGGCAACAAAATCCTCGCGCGTTGCCGCCTTCAGCATCGCGCCAATCGCGCGGTCAATGGCAGGATCTGCAATGCCCGAAAAGTTCCGCGTGCTTGGCACGTTGCGGGCCGCCGAACCAAAATATGTGAACTGCTCATTGCCCGGAGAAAGCGAATTGAACCACGTCGCCGGGAGCATATCGTAATCAAAATTGTTTTGGACACGGATGAACTGCGCGGCGTCGAGCGTTCTCACCGTGGCGTTGATGCCGATCTGCTTGAGAGTACGCTGGTAGTGCAGCGCCAGCTTTTCCTGGTCGCGGTTCTGCACCGAGATGGCGAAGGTGAACACCTCGCCCTTCTGGTTGGTGAGGCCCTGTTCGGTGATCGTCCATCCCGCCTCGGCCAGAAGCGCCACGGCCTTGCGCAACACTTTCCTGTCATGCCCCGAGCCATCGGTGGCAGGCAAACGGTAGGAGCCATCCAGCATGTCAGGCCGGAGAGTCTTGACTGCATCGCCCAGAACCGCGCGCTCGCGGTCATCGGCAGCGATCCCCAGCGAGGAAAGCTCCGAACCCGCATAATAGCCGTAAGTGCGTTTGTAGGCGTTGTTGAACAAATTGGCATTGGCCCATTCGAAATCGAAGGCCATCACCAAGGCCTCGCGCACGCGCGGGTCCGCGAAAATCTCGCGCCGCGTGTTGAAGGCGAAGCCGGAGGCCGGTGCGGGCGATTTCTGTTCGATCTTTTCCAGCGTGATGCGGCCATCCTTCACGGCGGGAATGTCATAGCCCGTGGACCATTGCACGGGATCGCCCTCGATCCGCACATCGGCAAGTCCGGATTTGAAGGCCTCGAAAGTAGCGTTGGCATCGCGGTAATAGTCGAACTTCACCGCATCGAAATTCCACACGCCGCGATTGATCGGCAGGTTCTTCCCCCAATAATCCTTGTTCTTCACATAGGTGATGGACTCGCCCGGCTTGATATCGGTCATCAGATAGGGGCCGGAGCCGATGATGGGATCGAAATTCGTCACGTCGAAGGGCTTTCCGTCCCACACATGTTTCGGAAGCACGGGCATCAGGCCGATGATGAGCGGCAGTTCGCGGTCGCCCGCTGTCTGGTGAAACACGATGGTTTGCGCGTCCGGCGTTTCCATCGCCGTCACCTTGCTGAAATTGGTCTTGAAGTTGGGCCGCCCCTTGTCCATCAGCATGCGCATGGAGAACGCCACGTCTTCGGATGTGACAGGTGTGCCATCGGAGAATTTTGCCTCCGGCCTGATCTTGAACGTTACCATCTGCCGGTCATCCGAGACGTCGATTGACGAGGCCAGCAATCCATAGAGCGAGAAGGGCTCGGCCCAGTTCCGCCCCATTAGGCTTTCAACCGTATAGGTGCGCACGCCATAAACGGCATTGCCTTTGACGATGAAAGGGTTGGTACTGTCGAAGGTGCCGGTCATCGCCTGCCGCAATATGCCGCCCTGCGGCGCGTCCGGGTTTGCATAGGGAAGGTTCTTGAAATCGGGCGGCAGGGCAGGCTGGCCCTGCATGGCGATCCCATGCTGGGGCGCCGCGAGGGATGGCTGCGCGGCAAGCACGGCCACGCAGCACAGGAGCGTCAAAAATCGAATCGCGGTCATGCGGCAACTCTACGTTAAATCCAGCAGGCGCTCGCGCCCCCGGAACAGCCGATCAGCTACCGCACAATAATGTTCGAAAATTGCCACGGATCACGGCGGTCCAGCACCTCGGGAAACAGGCTCTCGCGGCCTTTCAGCGGGTTCCAGTCTGTATAATAGCCCGCCACATTGCCGAGATAGGGCAGCTGCAGTTCAAGGCAGCGGCGGAAGTCCATTTCGTCCGTCTCGACGATGCCGGCGCTGGGGTTTTCGATGGCCCAAACGATGCCCGCCAGGACAGCGGACGTCACCTGAAGGCCGGTGGCATTCTGATAGGGCGCGAGCTTCCGCGCTTCTTCGATGGTGAGTTGAGAGCCGTACCAATAGGCATTCCTCTTGTGCCCATAAAGCAGCACGCCCAGCTCGTCCATGCCGTCGATGATTTCATCTTCGGCGAGAATATGGATGGTTGACTGCTTGCGCCCGCCAGCGCCGAACATTTCATGGAGCGAAAGAACGGCGGCGTTTGAGGGATGATAGGCATAGTGGCTCGTCGGCCGGTAGGTCACCTTCCGGCCATCGCGCACCGTGTAGTAATCGGCAATCGAAATCGCCTCGTTGTGGGTCACGAGGAAGCCGAAATTGGCGCCCGCCGTTGGCACCCAGGTGCGCACCCGCGTGTCGGCGCCGGGATGATCGATATAAATCGCCGCCCCCGTGCCGGATTTGTGCCGCTTGCCCTTGGAGGGCAGCTTCTTCTCGTGCGTGCCCCAGCCAAGCTCCGCAGGCTGGAGCCCTTCGGAGATGAAGCCCTCGACCGACCATGTGTTGACGAAGCAATCCAGCGGCTTCGGGTTGCGGGACCGTTGCGTATCACGCTCCGCAACGTGAATGCCTTTCACGCCGACGCGCTTCATGAACTTTGCCCAGCCCTCGCGTGTGGTGGGCTCCTTGATATCCAGTTTCATGTCGGCGGCGAGATTGACGAGCGCCTGTTTCACGAACCATGACACCATGCCGGGATTGGCTCCGCAGCAGGAAACGGCGGTGGAACCCAGACCCAGCTTCTTCTTCAGCGCCAGCATTTGCTCGCGCATGGCATAGTTGGTGCGGTCGGCGTTGCTGAGCTTGGGATTGTAGTAGAAGCCCGGCCACGGCTCGATCACCGTGTCGATGTAGAGCGCACCAGTGTCGCGCGCCAGTTGCATGATGTCGAGGCTGCCGACATCCACCGAGAGGTTGACGATCAACGCCTTACCTGTGCCCGCCGTGAGAAGCGGTTTCAGCACATCCTTGTAATTCCTTTTCGTCAGGCCCTGCTGGATGAATTTTACGCCCTGTTGTTCCGCCAGCTGGCTCCACGATGCGTCAGGATCGAGAATGGTGATCTGGTTTTTGTCGCAGGCAATGTGGCGCAAGATCAGGGGCAGGGTGCCCCGGCCGATTGAGCCAAAGCCGATCATCACGATAGGTCCAGTCCATGTCGCATACACGGGCCAAGTGGTCATTTCATCGGAACTCCTGTGAGGGTTGAAAACAGCAGCGGAAATAAAGGATATGACCGCGCAATGACAGGAGAATTTTTAGGCAGCTATTGCACGCGCACGTAGGCGTAGCGCGTGCCGGATGACGAGACGAAGACGGTTCCGGCGCCATCCACCATCACATCATAGCAGGACCAGTGCTCGCTGGGCGGCCATTGCGAACAATAGTGATCGCCGTCCACTTTCCAGAACCCTTGCTGCATCGCGCCGTCCACCGTGTAGTAAGTGACGCCAGCGGCCTGGAAAATCTGCTCGATCTTGCGCGTATCGGAAACACCGCTGAAGGCATGATCCGCAAGCCACGTCTGAATGTCTGCCGCCAAGAGCCTGTGCTCCGCCGCCTGCGCGGGAAGCGAGAGGAGAAAGAGCCATATGATGGCAGGAATTTTATGGCTCCAATGCCATTGTGATGGTGTCGAAAAAGCAGACGGTTATTTGCCAAAGGTCTTATCCAACTGAAGGCATTCCTTGCCATTCTTGGCGCCATTCTTTACCCAGCAACTTGCTGCTGCCGGATTCTTTTCAAATCCAAATTTTCCCTCCGAATAGGCGTAAGACCAGATTTCAGCCAGTCTCCTGTCAGAAATGGCCTGCGCCGTGTGAGGTAATATAGGCGTTTTGTCTTGCTTCCCCCATAGAATCACCGTTGCCTGAACGACAAAAATGCGAAACTGCTCCCTATCATATCCGCAATATTCGCGTTTTTTGCTCAGATGTTCCATCAGTTCATCCAGAAAAACAACGACACCGAGTGGAGCTTTCTGATTTTCGGGAACCGCGATGTCAATTTTCGCATCGATTAAAAGGCTGTCGATTTTCCTGCAGTTTTCGGCGGCGATTGCGGGCGACAAAGAGGCGATAAAAATACAGAGCGCTGCCGCAAGTTGTAGAACGTGCACACGAAATGGTTTCACGCCTTGTGCTCCTCGGCATAGCGCCATGTTTCATAGCGGATGCGCGCGTGCTTGTAGGCGTCGAACACCGCCATCGCGTAGACAAAGATGCCGCCTGCGAACTTTCCCACCAGCGAAACATTTGGGGATGCCGTGATGAGCGTGAAGCCGCCCAGCAGCAGCATGAAGAACACGAAGATCAGCCCCCGCACCGGCTGGCGGTTGATGACCTGCCCGGAGCCCGGAAGAATGATGGCCGAGAGCAGGACGAGAAGAGGCTGTAGCGGGCGCGTCACGGACTGGTTTCTCCGGCATGGGCAATAAGATCATCCCTGATCGCAATCAGCTTGTCGAGAAGCGCCGTCACCGTGGCGGCGGGAATGGCGGCGCTCCCCATGTCGCTGTCGCGGAAGATCAGATAGCGGGTGCGATGCGCTTCTTCCGCCATCCATGTCAGGCGCAGCCCTGCGGGCGCGATCACCAGTTCCTTCACGCGATCATCCTGAAACAGGGCCAGATGCCGCCGCAGCATATGCTCATCAGGCAAATTTCCCGGCGCATCGATGCGGATGGCGCAATCCTCAGGGAAGCCATGGGGCGGCGTCACCTGCACAGGCAGGTCCGAAAAGCCCGAGAAAGGCTCAATGCCGCGCGGGCGCATCATCATGTCAAAGCGCCCTTTGACGGGCACCGGTGCGGCGATCGTGATCAACAGCCACAGCACCGGCAGCTTGCGGAAATTCAGCGCGTCTTTCTCGAAGCGGAGGGAAACGGGGACGCCGCGATAGGTTCCGGCCAGGCGCGGATAGCCGGTCAGATCGATTGTCATCTCTGCTGGTTGAAACGCAGCCTCGCAATGCTCAAGCATCGCCTTGCGCAGGATGCGGGTTTCGCGACTTCTTTGCCAGCTCTGCCACAGGCTCACCAGCAGCGCCAGGCAAGCTGCAGCCGCAAGCGCGGATTTGACCAGCATCTCCATCACTTCCGGGCCCTATGACGGATATGGCCCGCCACGGGGCGGGCCATAAATTCATGCAGGAAGCGCAGCGTCAGTATCCGTTCGGCCTTGGCCACGGCATGGTGAACTGCTTGCCACGGCTCACGAAGCGGTAGCGCCAGAAGTGGAACCACAGCGACACCACGATATAGAATCCCACCATGGCGATCAGCTGCGTGCCGTAGCCCAGGAACACCGCGAAATAGGTGACGGCGCACAGGCACAGCAGCACGATGGCCGGCAGCGGATGGAAAGGGTGCACATAACCGCGCTTGATAGAGTCGAGCGGCCACTTCTTGCGGAACATGATCACGTTGATCGGCATGAACGTATATTCCAGCAGCCCCGACAGGATCGAGAAGGTAACAACCTGATCGAGAGCACCGCCCAGTGCGAAGATGAGCGCGATCGGAACCAGGAACACGATTGACCGGTAGGGCGTGCGAAACTTCGGATGCACAGCGCCGAACCATGCCGGCAGATAATGGTCACGTCCCATGCCGAACCACGCGCGTGACGCATCGTTGATACAGCCGTTGGCTGAGGCCAGCGTCGAGAACATGGTGCCGATGCCCAGCATGAACAGCAGGAACTGCGATCCCGTGAGGCGGCTGGCGTCAAACAGCGGCGCCACCGATCCGTTCACGCCATCGCCGAGGAATTCCCACGGCAGCAGGCCGGAGCACACATACCAGGTAAGTGTCGCGGCAATCAGCAGCGTGATGATGCCGGCCATGGTGCCGAAGGGCAGGGCGCGGGCGGGCGAGCGCACTTCTTCCGCCGCCTGCGTCGTGCCTTCAATGCCCAGATAATACCACAGGCCGAAATGCATCGCCGCCACGACGCCGATGGCGCCATAAGGCAAGGCGGCGCTGCCCGACATCAATTGCGCATGCTTCAATGGCGTTGCAGCACTCCAAGGCGTCACGCCGATGAACAGCAGGATGATGGCAATGAAGGCTATCGCCGTGATGACGAGGTTGAAATTAAGCGTCGCCAGCACGCCGCGGTAATTCAGCCACGCCAGGAACAGGATGGTCAGCACGATGAATGGCGATTGATTAAGCTCGCCTGTATAGCCGGAAAGGGTCGCCACCTGCGAGACGAGATAGCCGAGCGTAATGGCATTCGCCGCCTCGAGCATCGTATAGGCGAACACCAGATAGAGGCCGACGTTGAAGGCCATCAGCGGCCCGATGATGTGTTTGGCCTGGGTGAACTGGCCGCCGGCCGCGGCGACGGTGGAGGTCACCTCGGAATCGATCATGGCCACGCAGGTATAGAGAAGGCCTGCGAACCAGCAGGCGATGAGCGCCGCATAGGCGCCGCCTTTGCCGACGGCGAAATTCCAGCCCATATATTCGCCGACCAGCACGATGCCGACGCCAAGCGCCCAGACATGGGCGGGACCAAGCACGCGCAGCAGGTTGATCTTTTGCGGCGCGGGGGCTGTAGCAGTGGTTGTTGTTTTTGCCATTGTCCCGGCCCTCAGATGTTGTGTTTTTCGGTCAGCGCCTCAAGCTCGCCTTCCTGCGACGAGGTGAGAACGTCTTCCGAATAGCTGGAGTCGGTGCGCAGCCAGTCGACGACGATATAGAGGCCGAAGATCGCCGAGAGGACCCACGCGCCATATTCCATGATGTGCCAGAATTCCATTGCCGCCCCCGCTATTTCTTGCCGCCGAATTTCTCGTCGATCACCTCGCGGTACTCCTTGTCGGAGAAGCGGATGACCATGAAGAAATAGCCGATGACGACGATCACCATGATCGCCAGTTCGATGGAGTTGATGGTGTAGTCGTAGCGCGCGGTGATGATGTTCTGCAGCGCTTCGTTCTTGGGATCGGTGAAGCCCAGCGCGTTCCACGCCGCGATTTTCTCGGGCGTGTCCTGCCCGAGAGACTGCCACGTGGCATTGGCGTCGACGGGCGCTGCAGTCTTGGATCCGCCCGCCAGATCGAACCACAGGGGCAGGCGCAGGGCGCCGATGATCAGGACCAGAAGCACCAGAACGTCGATGATCTGGCCGATCTTGCTTTGCTTCGGCGGCACGTATTTCGCCATCTCAGCCTCCCGCCTTGCGGTTGCGCATTTCGTCGAGATATTTGAGATCGAGCGTGTAGATGAAGTGCTTGTCTTCCTTGTAGTGCTTCACCAGCGCGCCGATCGAGGCGGTGTTGAAAAGAAGCACGGCCACGCCGCCGATGAGCAGGATGATGTGCCACGGGCCTTCGGGGGCCAGCTTCCATGTAGCGATGGCGACGAAGATGACGGCGAACCAGAGCCCGATGACAAACGCCCAGGCGATGATGACATCGCGTTTGTACACCGCCTCAATCCGCTGATTGAGATCGGACATTGTGTTTCCCCTCCGCAGGCCCGCGATTATCCCCGCCGCGTGCTGGCCCGACCCCAATGTTGTTTGCTGCGGGGCAACTTTGTTGTCTGTCAGGAAACAGCGGGTGTGCACAATTGTCAAGCACAATGCCGCGATCAGGGCGGTGAATAGTGGATGAATGGGCGATTCAGCATCGATGCAGCGGCGGGGCTTGTGCTGGCGGTGAGCGTCGGTGTGGCGCGGTCGGAAAAGGTGTGGGCCGAATCGGCGGTCCGGCTTCCGGTTTCCGGCGATGCGATCACCGTGCCGCATCAGGGCTATGAGCCTTTTGATCCTCGCCGCGTGCCGCAGTCCGGCGGCATGGCCAGCCGGCTGCTCGCTGGGATCAGTGTGAAGCACGGCTGATTTGCGGTTTCCCCTTTGCATCGCCATATTGGCAGAAACGATTCGGGAACAATCCGCATGGCCAAATCTGCCAAATCCGCCGACCTCTTCGGCGACCTTCCCGCTGTGCCGAAGGCGAAAGTCTCGGCGAAACAGCGCGGCGAGGAGAGCTACACCGCCGCCGACATCGAGGTGCTGGAGGGGCTTGAGCCGGTGCGCCGCCGCCCCGGCATGTATATCGGCGGCACGGATGAGAAGGCGCTGCACCACCTCTTCGCCGAGGTGCTTGACAATTCCATGGACGAAGCCGTGGCAGGCCACGCCTCATGGATCGAGGTGAATTATTCCGCCGATGGCTATCTGACCGTCACCGACAATGGCCGCGGTATCCCCATCGACCCCCATCCCAAGTTCAAGGATAAATCCGCCCTCGAAGTCATCATGACGACGCTCCATGCGGGCGGCAAGTTTGACTCCGGCGCCTATGAAACCTCGGGCGGCCTGCATGGCGTGGGCGTTTCGGTGGTGAATGCGCTGTCGGACCATGTGATCGTCGAGGTGGCGCGCGGCCAGCAGCTCTACCGGCAGGAATTCCGGCGCGGCAAGCCCACGGTGAAGCTGCAGGAACTGGGCAAGGTCTCGGGCCGCCGCGGCACCAAGGTGTCATTCCACCCCGATGAGCAGATTTTCGGCAAGGGCAACACGGCCTTCTCCGCCGCGCGTCTTTACAAGATGGCGCGCTCCAAATCCTATCTCTTTGGCGGGGTTGAAATCCGCTGGTCCTGCGATCCCTCCCTCATCAGGGACAAGGAGACGCCGGAGAAGGCGACGCTGCATTTCCCCGGCGGACTCAAGGACTTCCTGGCCGAGCGGCTGGACGGCATGACGCGCGTGGTGGACGAGAGTTTCGCAGGCCGCGTCGAGAAGGAAGGAAGCCACGGCACGGTCGAATGGGCGGTGGCCTGGTTCGGCGGCGATGACGGCTTCATGTCTTCCTATTGCAACACCATCCCGACGCCCGAGGGCGGAACCCACGAGCAGGGCTTCCGCACGGCGCTCACCCGCTCGCTCAAGAACTATGCCGAACTCTCCAACAACAAGCGCGCCGCCGTGGTGACGGCTGATGACGTGATGACCTCGTCCGGCGCGCTGCTCTCGGTGTTCATCCGCGAGCCCGAATTCCAGGGCCAGACCAAGGACAAGCTGGCGACGCTCGAAGCCGCGCGCATCGTCGAGAATGCGGTGCGCGATCATTTCGACCACTGGCTGACGGGCCATCCCGCACAGGCCGACAAGCTGCTGGGCTGGATCATCGAGCGCGCCGAGGAACGCATCCGCAGGCGGCAGGAAAAGGAAGTGGGCCGCAAGACGGCTGTCAGGAAGCTCAGGCTTCCCGGCAAGCTGGCCGATTGCTCCGCCACCCAGCATGAAGGCTCGGAACTCTTCATCGTCGAGGGTGACTCGGCGGGCGGCTCCGCCAAGCAGGCGCGGAACCGCGCCACCCAGGCCGTTCTCCCTTTACGCGGCAAGATCCTGAACGTCGCCAGCGCCACCAAGGACAAGCTCTCCGCCAACCAGCAACTGGCCGATCTCATCCAGGCGCTGGGCTGCGGCACGGGGGCCTCCTACCGCGAGGAGGATCTGCGCTACGAGAAGGTGATCGTGATGACCGACGCCGATGTGGATGGCGCCCATATCGCCAGCCTCCTCATCACCTTCTTCTACCGCCAGATGCCGGCGCTGATCGACCAGGGCCATCTCTATCTGGCCGTGCCGCCGCTCTACAAGCTGGCGCAGGGGGCGAAGGTCGCCTATGCGCGCGACGATGCCCACAAGAACGAATTGCTGCGCACCGAACTGACGGGCCGCGGCAAGGTGGAGCTGAGCCGCTTCAAGGGCCTTGGCGAAATGCTGCCCGCCCAGCTCAAGGAAACGACGATGGACCCGGCGCGGCGGCTCCTGCTGCGCGTAAGCCTCGCCGACGCCCAGCGCGCCGCCACCCAGCGCACGGTGGAACAGCTCATGGGTAACAAGCCCGAGGAGCGGTTCAATTTCATCTCCGAACGCGCGGAATTCGTGAGTGAAGAGGGTCTGGATATTTGAGGGGCTGGCAGGCGCGTTTCACGTGGAACATTTTCCTATTTCGGCCTCGCGAGGCAGCGATTTCAAGGCTTTGGCAACACAGGTTTTGATGCATCCGGGGTGAATGCACGCGGTTTTGGTGTGCAAAATACATGCTGTTTGTAGCATTAAGATGCCAAATCCGGCGCGGGGAAATTGACTGAGTCAATTTGTGAAAAGTGGCAATATTCTCAAACCGCTGTTTCTGGACACATGGTAGAATGCGGCTAATGAAGGCGGTATTGACAACGATTCTGGGGACGCGAGGCAGTTCCGACATTTCGCGCCAATTGAACTAGATTAGGTGAAACGAAATGCGCAACGAATTTAGTATGCCGTCCCGCATATTTCAGGTTGCGCCTGAGCCAATAGCAGACTCATATTGGCGCCGCTGCCACCGCGTACTCCACATGCTTGGTGTTCTTCATGGCAAAGGATTTCACGGCCTTCGTATTTTTCCCCACAATTACCCATTGGCATACCGCATTGAGATCTACTCATCTCTCTACATGAGCGCGGACGGCGTAAAATATCGACCCGAAGCGATACCCACGGGTGTGGACAGCCGTATAATCGCGCGCCATTCAGGTGCGGATGGGGCCAGCTTTTTTGGTTGGGATGACGCTCAAGAGGCAAATGCGCAACAGTTGGCATTGCTCTTTATAAGCCGCTTCCCCGATCTTTGCCGTGAATCATACAGGCTCGATTTTGCTTATGCTGGGTGGTTCGCAACACTGTTGGCGCACTGTGACTACGGATTTTTACCTTATTTATTTGCTGAGAATGAAGAAGAGATTGGTGTGTTGCGAATGAATCAGATCGGTGGCGGCGGCCTTGAATACTTTCCGTTGCCTCCTGGAACGAATTTTGGCCAAACCTTTGTTCCTGTACCAAGCGCTAAGTGGCTCAAATGATAATATCGCTTTGCAAAGAGACGGAGTTGAACCTCAATTATCGCTGTGGCGAGTAGGCAAACACGAGGAACGATTATATACAACGGCCATTGGCAGGGGTAATAACGCGAACGTCAATTTGCTGTTTTGCTTGCCAAAACAAAAAAGGCTGGATTTTCATCCAGCCTTTTTCCGCGCCGGGGTGACCGGCATATGTTGTGTAAATCAGGCGGCCTTGCGGCGCTTGCGGGCCATGAGGCCGACGCCGATGAGGCCGGAGGCCAGGAGCGGCAGGGCGCCCGGCACCGGCACGGCGGCCGGGATGGACGGATCACGCGAATAGGCCTGCACGCGCACGGCCAAATCGTCATAATCCTTGTCGCAGTCGCAGGTGTCGTTGAAGAGGATGATCCAGCTCGTCGCCGTTTCCTTGAAGAGGGCGATCGAGTTGAGGTAGACGTTGCTCGTGCCCTGGTTCGAGATGCTGCTGCCCACCGTCGCGTCCTTGAACAGGAAGCTCAACAGGCCAGCCGCCGACTGATAGATCGTCGTGGCGGTGTTGGTGCTCGACGTGTTGTCGAAAATGGTGGTGCCGCCAACGCTGAACTTGAACTCGTTGTGGTTGGAGGCTTCGCTGCCCAGATAGGAGAATGTGAGCCAGCCCGCCGTATCAAGAGCAAGGCCGCCGCCGGTAAGCCGCTTCACCGTGGTGCCGGTAGCAAGGCCGGTTTCACTGGAGAGGCTGAAATTGTTAGGCAGGTTGTAGTTGGCAGAGCTTCCGCTGATGGACAGCGTGATGGCCTGTGCGGCCGATACTGTGCCAAGCAGAGCGCCAGCACAAACGGCGAGCGCTGCAAGAGTGCGTTTCATGGTCGTACCCCGGACTAAACAGACATTGATGCAATTATTTGCACCAATCTTAACTTGAAATTAACTAGTTTTTATGGCGCGTCAATAAGAATCAGCGAATTTTAGTAAAAAAGCAACCTTAACGTGATTGTTGCCGTAACCGTTAGATTTAACGGCGGATTTCGGGGGTCCGGGAGCTGCATATGTTGACGGAAACGTCAAGTTATGCGTGAAAGCAAGACTTGATGACCAGCAAAATAAGCCTCCGGCTGCAGCGCCAGCGTGAATTTGAGGTGCGACAGCCGGATAAACAGGCATGTATTATGCGGGCGCTTCAGCCTGAATCCTCAGCTTGCCGCGCAAACCGCTGGGAGCGGCTGATTTCCGAACCACAGCTCAAACGTGTTGGGCCGCACCTGCTTAGCACCCGCCCAGCGGCCTTCCAGGTTCACAACTTCCGTAGGGAAACCCAGCCCGTTCAGCCAGCCGGCGATGGCCTGGGCCTTGTCCATGTCGGACGTCCGCATAGCGCGGATCTCGTTCACCTTGCCGTCCCACTTGGCGAGGGAAATGGAGGGCACGGTGATCGACGCGCCGTCACTATCCTTGAGCGACGACAGCAGCTTTGAAAAGCAGGCGCGCTGCGGCTCGTTCATCACGCTCACGAAGACGCGCGAGGGCAGGCGGTCTACGGCTTCCGTAAAGACCTTTTCCACCCGCTCGTTCACCTGCGCGGCATTGGAGAGCGCCCGCTCCATGGAATTGAGAAGCTGGGGATCAGACGCGTTGTTGGCATATTCAAGCTGCGCCGCCACGAACTCCACCGGCACCTTGTCGTTCTTGAGCAGGTACTCGAACATGGCGATGCCGTATTTCTGGCGCTCCGCCTTGTCGTCGGAGATGAGATCGATCATCGTCTTCAGGTCGTTCACGTTCTGCTGCCAGCGCGTATAATAAAGACCCATGCCGGCGATGCTGACCGGGATCATGATCGAGGTGGTGATCTGGATGGCGAGGTCACGCAGGTTGCGGCGGCTCTCGCGCCGTTCGGCGGCCTTCTCGGCGGCTTTGTCTGCGGCGGTGGGCATGGCTCAACTCCGGGAATGGGCCCCGGCAGATGACCGGGCTTTGCAGCCAAAACGTGGCCAGCCTGTGCTGTCCCGCATGGATGGAAGCCGTGATACCCGTAAAGACGGGCGATTCTCAATTTCCGGGCCAGGTGCCTGCCTAGCCCGGTTTTGCCAGTGAGCGGGGTCAGGGCACCCGGACAGTCACGCGCAGGAACGATGCCGGGATCACCGTGGTGTCATTGGTGCTGGCCTGGTTCTGGCGGTTGAACAGCAGGTCCAGTTCCTGCTGCAAATCCGAAGCCTTGCCATTTTTGGCCGCCGCGTCGAAGGCATTCATGGTGGGCCCGTAGAAATTGCGGAACTGCTCCAGCAGTTTTGAGGCAGGGGCGGGATAGACGAACCGATAAGTGTCCTTCGTGCAGTTGATGTTGGCGGCGGGGACACCGGCGGCCCCGAACCGCGCGATGACATCTGACTCCGAACCCCAGCTCATCGGGCTGACGAAGCCCTCGGGCGGGGGCGGCGAATACGCCGAACTGATCTTGAGAATCTGCGCCACCAGCGTGGGATCACCCGGGATCCAGTTGCCCATCACGATCTTGCCGCCGGAGCGGGTGACACGCACCATCTCACTCGCGACATCGAACGGCTTCGGCGCGAACATGGCGCCAAAGATGCTGATGGCGAGATCGAAGCTCTTGGCGGCGAGATTGCCGAGCTGGCTGGCGTCGCCTTCCTCGAAGCGGATATTGGAAAGCTGAAGGGCCTTGGCGCGGGCGTTCCCGGCGGCCACAAGATTGCGCGCAATGTCGACGCCCAGCACCTCCGCTCCGGCCTCGGCTGCCGGGATGGCGGTGGTGCCATCGCCGCATCCGAGATCGAGCACCTTCATGCCTTTCGTGATGCCAAGCGATTTGACAAGCGCTTCACCGCTTTCGCGCATCGCTGCCGCGATGCGGGTGAAGTCGCCTTTTTCCCAGAGCGCCCTGTTGGCATTGGGAACGGTGATTGCTGCGGTATTCATGTCTGGTTTCTCCTGAGTTTGAGGAGGCCCAGACATCATGCCGGCGCGGGAGGGGCTAGTGCAGGAAGTGTAGCCGGCCGGTACAGATTGCGGAGCGTCAGGCGACAGCCCTTTGTTCGGCCTGCCTGGCATAGCCACTTGTCACCATCCATTTTTCCAGCCGCATGATCAGCTTCTGGTCGCCCACCAGATTGATGCGGTTGGCGGCGATTTCGGTGCGAAGGCTCGACCATCCCATCCATGCGGCGGTCATCGCCTTCAGATTGGCGCGGATGAAGAGATCGACGTCATGGCCGGGATCGAGCAGGCAAAGATCGACGGGCCTGCCGGGGCGCGCCACCAGCCAGTAGTGGCGCTCTTCCTCGGCGAGTTCGGGATAGGTGAATTGCACGACGCTCGTCTTGCCATGCGGCAGCGCCGAGGTGTCGATCTTGCGGCGGATGTTCCACATCAGCAGACGCGCATCGAGCTTCTTCAGCGAGACTTCCACATCAATGTTGTGATGTGCCCATTTGCCCAGCGCCTGCACCATGGGCGCCAGCCCGTCGGCCAGCGGCGTGGTGGCATAACCCGCCTCCCCGCCCTCAAGTTCGGTACGGCGGACGAGGCCGCGGCGCTCCATGTCCTTCAGGCGTTTTGACAGCAGCGTGGGTGAAATTCCGGGGATGCCGCGGCGGATTTCATTGAAGCGCGTGCTGCCCTGCCAAAGCTCGCACAGCACCAGCAGCGTCCAGCGCGGCTCGATGATCTCGCACGCCTTGGCCACCGGGCAAAAGCTGTTGTAACTGTCATTTGACCTGACTTCAGCCATGGTGATGCTCCAAAAAATTCCATGTGAGGCCGTAAATGGCCGAGAGTCCAGTCCAGAAAGTGTAGCGCTGCGATTGAAAGGGGGCTGGTGCCGGAAGAGGGGATTGACCTCCCGAGCTTCGCTTTACAAAATAGCGGAGCCAATCCGGCGCGGCGGATCAAATAGCGTGCAACTGCTGGTCTTGAGGAACAGGACCGGCATGGCTGCCAACTATCGACGGGCTGGCAGACATGCGATAGGTTCCCGCTCTGCTTAGCAGGTAAGTTTGTCGGGCGAAGCGCACTGACGGCGATTCCGCCTTTATGAAAAGAGGGAGAGTGCTTCCATGCCGCACTGGTTCATCGACAGCAGCAATTCGGTTCGCGACGATACGAGTGGCGGTGGCCAGGGCTATGCTTTTGGCCTGGGGACGAGCGACAGCCTTTACATACTCAATACCGGGTACATCGTGGAAACGGCCGCGAACAGCGACGGACTTCGTGTTACCGACACAGCGATGAATTGCCAGGTTCACATCGACGGGCTGATTGCGGGCACCAGGTACGGGATTCAAAATTTTGGCCTGAGAACCTTCATCGAAATCAGCGGCAGGGTCATCGGCGGTAGCGTTGGCATCTGGGATAAGGGCGGCGCCAGTATCGCGATCGATAGCAGTGGCACCATCCAGGGCGAGCAAGCGCTTGTGCTCGGGCTTGGAAGTTCGCTCTTGAACAATGGGACAATCATCAACACCGGCACTGACTCGGCGGAGGTCAATGGCGGTTCGGTCACCAACAATGGGCTCATCTCTTCGATGAACGCCGAAGCGTTTTCCTTCAAGGGCGGTTCCGCGCAAAATTTCCAGAATACAGGCACGATTCAGGGTGGCATCTCTACGCCTGACCCGACCACATCAAGGATTTCCATCGACAATTCGGGCCTGTGGACGGGCAATTTTGTTTTAACCGACGGCGCCGACAGGGTTATCAATTCCGGCCGCGTCGACGGGAACATCTATCTGAACGGCGGCGGCGACGCGCTGACCAATACCGGCCGCATCAACGGTTCCGTCAATCTCGGCGACGGCGACAACCAGCTGGACTCGCGATACGGCATCATCACCGGCGCGATCATCTGCGGGAATGGCAAAGACTCCATTCAGGCAGGCGCCGGGGACGATATCATCCGCCCGGGAGCCGGCGCCGATAACGTGGATGGCGGAGCAGGCGTCAATACGATCGACTACGGTACCTCGGCCAAGGCGGTGAAGGTCAATCTGCTGAACGGAATTGCGCAGGGAGGCGACGCCCAGGGCGATCATCTTCTCCATATACAGAATGTCACAGGCTCCGCGTTCGACGACATTCTGATCGGCGACGATGGCGACAATACGCTCTATGGCGTGCTGGGGCGTGACCGCATCCACGCCTTGATCGCGGGTAGGTGGATGAAGGGGTGGTCATTGCCGCGGATAATCCAAGCGCAGATCGATAGGAACCCGCAGACAAATGTTCGCACCACCATCCGAAACACGCTGGAGCTGATCGAAAACCAGGTTCGATTCCAGGTGGCTAGGATGTTCGGATGCTACACCAATCTTCTGGTGTACGCGCTGGATCAAGCGGGACACTTGGATCTTGTCGAGAGCATCCCAGGCCTGCCGCTGTTTCTCGAAGTCGGGGCATCGGACCAAACGATGATTAGTTTCATGAGTTCTTGGTCTGTCCCGCGTAACCGCGATGAGGCTGAACGAGGTGGCCTCGGACAAGAACATGGACGTCGCTGCGGCCCGGAGATGGCTGGCGAACCAGCCCATCGAAAACCTGGGCATCTCTCCGCTCCTTCTTCGCGAGGTCGGTCAGGCCCTTTCGGCGCGCGGAGGTGAGAACGCAGATTAACTACCCGGAGAAGACAATCACCGAGAAAATGGTGCCGGGTGAGGGGATCGAACCCCCGACCTTCGGTTTACAAAACCGCTGCACTACCGCTGTGCTAACCCGGCCCTCGGACACCGAAACTCGGTGCCTATTCGGTACTCGCCCGGACCGCGCGCCGCCTAAGCGCATGATCCGACTCGCCTTCTCGCCTCCAGGCCCTCCGATTACAAAACCGCTGCTCTACCGCTGAGCTAATCCGGCGCTGGCCGCGTTCCATAAAGCCTGATGGCGCGCGCCGCAAGGCGTCAGCGGGTCAAGGCGTAGAGCGCCACGGCGCAGGCGTTGGAGACGTTGAGGCTCTTGATCGGCCCGTCGAGATCGAGCCTCACGAATTCGTCGCAGGTGTCGCGCGTCAACTGGCGGAGGCCCTTGCCCTCCGCCCCCAGCACGATGGCCAAGGGCGGCGTGCGGGCCGCTTCGCCAATTAAGGCTGTGGCTTCACTGTCGAGTCCAAGAATATGAAATCCATACTCTTTCAGCTCGTTCATGGCGCGGGCGAGATTGGTGACCTTCACATAGGGCACATGCTCATAGGCGCCCGACGCCGACTTGAAGAGCACGCCCGAGCCTTCCGGGCTGTGCCGCGCGGTGGCGACCAGCGCCGTCACGTTGAAAGCCGCGCAGGTGCGTAGAATGGCGCCGACATTGTGAGGGTCCGTCACCTGGTCGAGCAGCACGACGACGCCCGATTTCTCGATCTGGTCGAGGCGCGGCTGGGCGAGGGCCTTGGCCGCCAGCAGCAGGCCCTGGTGCACGGTGTCGCTGCCAAGCTGCCGGTCGAGATCGCGCGGGTGAACGATCTCCGGCGTGAGCCCCGCGGCGGCGATCTCCCCGGCCAGCCGGTCGGCGGCGTTCTTCGAGGCCTTGAGGGAATAGAATTTGCGCTTCGGGTTCTTCAGCGCCTCCATCACCGGGTGGACGCCATAAATCAGGTCGGGCTGCTCGCTCATGCCGCGCTTCTAGCGCATCGCGGTCTGGATTGGAGCAAAATTCGTGGCTAGGGTGAGGGCGGGGGCCAATGAGGTTATCCATGGCACGTCTGTTCGCTTTCCTTCTTCTCACGCTCTTCATCGCCACGCCGCTTCGGGCGGAAACGCTCCAGCTTCAGGGCAAGGCGCGGTGGATCGCCATCGCCTCCAGCAAGGACCTGGATGAGGCGATCGGCATTGCCCAGCTTTATGCCGATCCGCCGGGCCGCGTCGTCTCCTCGAAAAGCGGCTGGTATGGCGTCGTCATCGGGCCCGTAAAGACGGGCGATCTGGCGGCCTACCGCAAGTCCTATCAGGGCTGGCCGGAGCTGCCGAAGGACGCGCATCTTTCAACCGGCGCCAACTATCTCGAAACCGTGTGGCAGCCGAAGGCGGCGGCGAAGCCGGCCGAACTCGTATTCGGCAAGCCCGTGGAGGCAACCGCCGAAGGCCTGCCGTTCCGCGCCGAGCTCAAGGGCAATGCCGACAGCTCTTCCGTTGAGGTGAGCGCCGCGAGCGCCGGGCACACGCTGTTCACGCTGTCCACCAAGGCCGATCAATATGCCGAAACCGGCAGCACGCTGGCGGCGGCAAGGCTCGATCCCACCGTCTCCCTGCCGCAGGCGATCCTCAGCCGCTTCACCGGCGGCGCGCATTGCTGCGTCGACACCACCTTCTTCACCGAAACCGCCGCGGGCTGGCAGATGGTGAACGGGCTGACGCTGGATGGCGGCGGCTATGGGCTGGAGGATTTTGACGGCGATGGCGCCGATGAGCTGACGAGCGTCGACAATGCCTTTCTCTATGCCTTCGATTCCTATGCCGCGAGCTTCGCGCCCATGCAGATCTGGCAATTGCGCGGCGGCAAGATCGCCAATGTCACCAAGGACGAAAAATTCCGTGCCGCGCTGAGGCGCGATCTGGCGGGCATGGAATTTCAGGTGAAGCTGAACCCGGAGCTTCTGCACGCGCGCGGCTATCTCGCCGCCTGGGTGGCCACGAAAATCGAACTGGGCGAGGGCGATGCAGCGTGGAAGGTGATGCTGGCCAATTATGAGAAGACGTCGGACTTCGAGACCCAAGTTTGCACCACCGGCGGCGACGTGAACGATTGCCCGCAGGACAAGCTGAAGACGGTGCCGTTCCCCGAGGCGCTGGCCGCCTTCCTGAAACAGAACGGCTACACGCCCGTGCCGGGGAATTGAAGAAGAGCCCAAAACTCCTAACATTGCTAAAGACTATGAACGCTCGACAGGATGAAGAAGCAAACCAGTTGCAGGCAATCGCCAGATTGATGCTGGCTTATGCGTTTTGGATTCGAAAGTGGGTGAAAGCATTGATCGCCTGACTATGATGGATAGAATTATTCAGCTATTCCCGGAAAGGCTGCGCTTTTTTTCGGACAAAGATCACGAAATCCCTTTTCCTTTAAGCTATCGCTTCAAACATTTTGTGAAGCTCATAAAGAAGCTGGATTCAAATACAAAATATATATCTAGCCTCATGATGGTACATTCCATTTTTGTCGAAGCCAACAAATTCAGAAATTGTCTTGCGCATTGCTTCTCATATGCAGATCCGATCAATGGTGATCGAACTGTGAGGCATGTCTATGAAACTGATAAGGTGTGGGACGAGCCTACTAAAGAAATAGCTGAATTCGTCACAAACACGGGTGAGATAGAGGCTGTAGCTCAGTTTTTCTCAGCAGCAGCTCATTACGTAAGCGATTGTGCGTATGAGGCCTACATGGAATATGGCACCAATGCTCCGGCGCGAGGAGCCTATCTCTGCGCGTTTAGTGAGATGACCTGGCCAGATAAATTTAGAAATCCGCCCTATCCGTGGAATCTCGGGCGGCCAGCGAAGTGAGCGTCCGAAAAAAACTGTGACTTTCCCTCTTCACGCATCTGCGCCCGGGATTTCCAGGACCGTGCAGCCGGAAATTTTCCAGGTGCCGTCGGGCTGGCGTTCGAAGCTGTAGAGGGCGTCGTAGCTTTTGCCGTCCGGCCCCGTGATCAGCACATGCTGGGCGGGGCGGCCGGCGGTGTCGGGGCCGGATGATCCGAACTTGAAGGTCTGCGGGCGGTAGACGGGCTGGTAGGCCTTGCGCACCATCTGCATGAAAATATCCGACGACGGAAAGATCATCTGCAGCGTGGGCGAGGCGAACGCATAGGCCTTGGGGCCATCATCGGCGCGGAAGGCGTCGATCTGGCCGGTTATGATTTGCTGCATCGCCTGCTTGTCGGCGGTTGAGACATCGCCGGCGAAGGCGGGTGCAATCATCAGGAGAAAGGCCAGGCACAGCGCGCGCATCTTCGCCTCCGGAGCGTGATGAATTTCGATGCATATACGATCCCGCGCCTGAATTGGTTTCAACTGTGCGCCGCACATTCCATCTTGTGCAACGCACAACGCAAGGCCTTGAAAAGAAATGTGCAGTTGCGGCCATAGTGCCGCTTGACCGGGTTGCAAAAACCGGACGACTATGGGGGTGGCGAAGACGAAGTCCCCAGTTGGTTATAGCGATCCTGCGCGCGGCAGGCGCTGCTCTTTTTTGCTGGGGCGATATGGGAGGTCATGTCGATGCCGGCAATCTCAATGAAAGTGAACGGCCAGATGATGAGCGGCGAGGCCGAGCCTCGCACGCTGCTGGTGGAATTCATCCGCAATACGCTTGGGCTGACGGGAACGCATGTGGGCTGCGACACCAGCCAGTGCGGCGCCTGCGTGGTGCATGTGAACGGCAAGGCCATCAAGAGCTGCACGGCGCTTGCCGTCGCCTGCGATGGAGCCGAAGTGACGACCATCGAGGGGCTGGCCAAGAACGGCAAGCTGCATCCGATGCAGGAAGCCTTCCGCGAGCATCACGGCCTTCAGTGCGGCTATTGCACGCCGGGCATGATCATGAGCGCCGTCGACATGGTGAAGCGCAAGGGCAAGAAGCTGGATGAGGAAACCATCCGCGCCGAACTCGACGGCAATATCTGCCGCTGCACCGGCTATCACAACATCGTCGCCGCCGTGAAGGCCGGCGCGGAAGCCATGTAAGGGAGGCGCGAGGACCATGAGCGAGACAGGAATCGGCGCCCGCGTGAAGCGCAAGGAAGATCACCGCTTCATCACCGGCAAGGGCAATTACACCGACGACATCAACCTGCCGAAACAGACCTATGCCTATTTCGTGCGGAGCCCGCACGCCCATGCCACCATCAAGTCCATCAACACCGCCAAGGCAAAGAAGATGCCGGGCGTGGTGGGCGTCTTCACCGGCAGCGATGTGGCGGAAGACAAGATTGGCGGCCTCATCTGCGGCTGGATGATCCACTCCAAGGACGGCTCGCCCATGAAGGCGGGGCCGCATCCCATCCTCGCCGTCGGCAAGGTGCGCTATGTGGGCGACCATGTGGCGGTGGTGGTGGCCGAAACGAAGGACCAGGCGAAGGCTGCGGCGGAAGCGGTTGACGTCAAATATGCGGCCCTCCCGCATGTGATCGACCCGGCGGAGGCCATGAAGAGCAAGGCGCAGATCCATGAGGTGGCCGCAGACAACCGCGTCTTCAACTGGTCGCTCGGCGATGAGGCGGCAACCGACGCGGCCTTCAAGTCAGCCGCCCATGTGACGAAGATCGACCTCGTCAACAACCGGCTGATCCCCAACGCCATGGAGCCGCGCGCGGCGATCGGTTACTACGACACGGGGGCGGACCATTACACGCTCTATACCACCAGCCAGAACCCGCATGTGGCGCGCCTCGTCATCTCGGCGTTCCATGGGCTTGCGCCCGAGCACAAGCTGCGGGTGATCGCGCCCGATGTGGGCGGCGGCTTCGGCTCCAAGATCTTCATCTACGCCGAGGAAGTGGTGTGCGTGTGGGCCTCGAAGCGCATTGGCGGCAGGCCGATCAAATGGACGGCCGAACGGAGCGAGAGCTTCCTCGCCGACGCGCATGGCCGCGACCATGTTAGCCATGCCGAACTGGCGACCGACGCCAATGGCCGGATCACCGGCCTCAAGGTTCACACCACGGCGGCGATGGGGGCCTATCTCTCGACCTTCGCCTCCTGCGTGCCGACCTATCTCTATGCCACGCTGCTGTCGGGCCAGTATGCGATCCCCAACATCTATGCCGAGGTGGATGCGGTCTATACCAACACCGCACCCGTTGACGCCTATCGCGGGGCAGGGCGGCCGGAAGCCACCTATGTGATCGAGCGCATCGTGGAGACGGCGGCGCGCGAACTGAAGATGGACCCGGCGGAATTCCGCCGGAAGAATTTCGTCACCCAGTTCCCGCACCAGACGCCCGTCATCATGTGCTACGACGCGGGCGATTATGCCGCCGCCCTCGACAAGGCGATGGAGATTGCCGAATACAAGGGCTTCCCGGAGCGCAAAGCCGCGGCGGCCAGGAAGGGCAAGATCCGCGGCATCGGCTTCTCCGCCTATATCGAAGCCTGCGGCATCGCACCCTCCGCCGCCATCGGTTCGCTGGGCGCGGGCGTGGGCCTTTGGGAATCCGCCGAGGTGCGGGTGAACCCGGTGGGGACGGTCGAAATCCTCACAGGCTCGCACAGCCACGGGCAGGGGCACGAGACGACCTTCGCGCAGCTGGTGTCGGATCGCCTGGGCGTTGACATCAACAACGTGTCGATCGTCCATGGCGATACCGACAAGGTGCAGTTCGGCATGGGCACCTATGGCTCGCGTTCCGGCGCTGTCGGCATGACGGCCATCTCCAAGGCGCTCGACAAGATCGAGGCCAAGGCGAAGAAGGTGGCGGCGGCTGTCATGGAAGCTTCCGTCGATGACGTGGACTTCAAGGACGGCACCTTCACCATCAAGGGCACCGACAAGAAGATGGCCTTCGGCGAAGTGGCGCTCTCGGCCTATGTGGCGCACAAGTTCAACTCGGCGGAGATCGAGCCGGGCCTGAAGGAAAGCGCCTTCCACGATCCCTCCAACTTCGTCTTTCCGGCGGGCGTTCACATCTGCGAGGTGGAGATCGACCCCGACACCGGCGTGACGGAGGTTGCGAGCTACACCGCCGTGGACGACTTCGGCAATGTCATCAACCCGATGATCGTCGAAGGCCAGGTGCATGGCGGCATCGCCCAGGGGATCGGCCAGGCGCTGACCGAGGGCTGCGTCTATGACAAGGAGTCGGGCCAGCTTCTGACCGGCTCCTACATGGACTATTGCATGCCGCGCGCGGACAACGTGCCGTCGTTCAAGCTGGGCTTCACCTGCACCCCATGCCCCTCGAATCCGCTGGGCATGAAGGGCTGCGGTGAAGCGGGCGCCATCGCGTCTCCCGCCGCCGTCATCAATGCGATGACCGATGCGCTGGGCCTGCGCGACGTGCCGATGCCGGCCACGCCGCAGGTGGTGTGGAATGCCTTGCAGCCCATGAAGAAGGCCGCGGAATAGCGGGAGGACCCAATGGAAAACTTCAATTACGTTCGTCCCGCCAAAGCGGCGGATGCCGTCAAGGCCATGAAGAAGGCCAAGGACGGGAAATACATGTCGGGCGGCATGACGCTGCTTCCCACCCTGAAGCAGGGGCTGGCCGCGCCCTCCGACATCATCGACCTCGGCGGCATGGGAAATTCCGGCATCGCCGTTTCGGCCAAGGCCGTGACGGTGAAGGCCGGCACCACCCATGTGGAGGTCGCCACCAGCAAGGAGGTGAAGAAGGCGATCGCCGCGCTCACCGTGCTGGCGGGCGGCATCGGCGATCCTGCGGTGCGCAATCGCGGCACCATCGGCGGCTCGATCTCCAACAATGATCCGGCGGCGGATTATCCCTCCGCCTGCCTGGGCCTGGGCGCCACCATCGTGACCAGCGACAGGAAGATCGCGGCGGACAAGTTCTTCACCGGCATGTTCTCGACGGCCTTGAAGCCCACCGAGATCGTGACGGCGGTGGAATTCCCGATCCCCGACAAGGCGGGCTACGCCAAGTTCCCCAACCCGGCGTCACGCTATGCGATGGTGGGCGTGTTCGTGGCCAAGATGAAGGATGGTTCGGTACGCGTGGCCGTCACGGGCGCGGGCCCCGGCGTGTTCCGCGTGCCGGAGATGGAAGCGGCACTGGCCAAGAGCTTCAAGTCATCGGCGCTCGATGGCGTTCAGGTGAAGGCGAGGGGCCTCAACAGCGACATGCACGCCTCCGCCGAATACCGCGCGCATCTGATCGGCGTCATGGCCCGCCGGGCGGTCGACGCGGCGAAGTGAGAGTGTGAGCCATTGCACGATTGCGGCCCGCGGGTGACATCGCGGGCCTGCTTGTCAATGGCCGTTAATTCCGTCATGCCAGCGCAGGCTGGCATCCCGCTTCTGTTCCAGCCGCAGCGGGACCCCAGCCTTCGCTGGGGTGACGGGCTTGTGTGAGTGCGCGATGAACCAAGAACTGCCGTCCTCCATCGACGAAACCGCAAGCCTTCTCCGCTCCGCCGGCTATGTGGCCGGGCGCGATGTGGCGGCGGTGGTGTTTCTGGCGCTGCGCATGGGGCGGCCGCTGTTTCTGGAAGGCGAAGCGGGCGTCGGCAAGACGGAGATCGCCAAGGTGCTGGCGGAGGTGCTGGGCCGCAGACTGATCCGGCTGCAATGCTATGAAGGCCTCGACATCGGCTCTGCCGTCTATGAGTGGAACTATTCCGCCCAGATGATCGAGATCAGGCTGGCGGAAGCCGCGGGCGAACTCGACCGGGCGCGCATGGGCGAGGATATTTTCGCCGAGAAGTTTCTCATTAAGCGCCCCTTGCTGCAGGCGCTTGAAGCGCCGGACGGCAAGCCGCCGGTGCTGCTGATCGACGAGCTTGACCGCACCGATGAAGCCTTCGAGGCCTTCCTGCTCGAAGTGCTGTCGGATTTCCAGATCACCATTCCAGAACTCGGCACCATCCGCGCCACGGAGCCGCCCATCGTCATCATCACCTCCAACCGCACGCGCGAGGTGCATGACGCGCTGAAGCGGCGCTGCCTCTATCACTGGGTGGGCTATCCCGACGCGAAGCGCGAGCTGGAGATCGTCAAGGCCAGGCGCCCGCAAGCGTCTGAAGCGCTGGCGCAGGAGGTGGTGCTGTTCGTGCAGGCGCTGCGCGGCATCGATCTCTACAAGTCTCCCGGCGTCGCCGAGACGCTCGACTGGGTGACGGCGCTGCACGAGCTCGACGCGCTGACGCTCGATCCCCAGACGGTGAATGACACGCTCGGCGTGCTCCTGAAATACCAGGACGATATTTCGCGCATGCAGGGCACCGAAGCCAAGCGCATCCTCGACCAGATCAAGGATGAAATCCGGGCGCTGAGCCATGTGTGAGTGCCCGCGCGTCCTCTCCCGCGCGCGGGAGAGGACAGGGGCCCGTTGCAGCGCAACGGGAAAGGTGAGGGGCTGCCGGCAGCGTGGCCCTCACCTCCCCACCGCCTTTGGCGGCGGGTCCTTTCCTCTCCCGCAGGCGGGAGAGGACGCGTGACCCCCCTCTCCGGCAAGCTGGCGGAGAACATCATGCATTTTGGCCGCGTGCTGCGCGAGGCCGGAATCCCCGTGGGGCCGGGGGCGGTTCTGGATGCGCTGGATGCGGCGCAGTCGGGCTCGCTCCGCACGCGCGAGGATTTTTACTGGACGCTGCATGCGGTGTTCGTGAAGCGGCGCGATCAGCGCGAGGTGTTTGACCAGGCGTTCCACGTGTTCTGGAAGAAGCCGAAGATGCTGGAGCAACTCATGCAGCTGTTCTTCGTGCAGGTGGCGCGCGATGTGGGAGAGAAGGCGAAGCAGGCTGGCTTCCGCCGCCTCGCCGAAGCGATGTTCGACAGGCACGAGGCCGAAAGCCGGGAGCGCCAGCGCAAGGACGATCTTGAGATCGACGCAAGCTTCACCGCCTCCGCCGATGAAGTGCTGCGCGCCAAGGACTTCGAGCAGATGACGGTGGCCGAGCAGGCGCAGGCGAAGCAGGCGATTGCAAAACTGCGTTTGCACCGGCCCGAGGTGATGACCAGGCGCTATCGCCCCGCCTTGAACGGAAACCTGATCGACATGCGCCGTACCCTCAAGGGAAGCCTGAGGGCCGGCGGGCATTTCATCGATCTCGAAAAACGCGAACGGCGCTGGCGGGAGCCTCCGCTGGTGGTGCTGTGCGATATTTCCGGCTCATGCTCGAACTACAGCCGCATGTTCCTGCATTTCCTGCATGCGCTCACCAATGACCGTGACCGGGTGACGGTGTTCCTGTTCGGAACGAGGCTCACCAATGTGACGCGCGAGCTGAAGCGCCGCGACATTGACGAGGCGATGGCCAAGGTTTCAGGCGCGGTGAAGGACTGGTCGGGCGGCACGCGCATCGGCACCTCGCTGAAGGAGTTCAACTATCACTGGGCGAGGCGTGTGCTGACGCAAGGCGCGCATGTTTTGCTGATGACCGATGGGCTTGACCGCGAGGATACGGGGCTTCTCTCGCATGAGATGGCGCGCCTGAGGCGTCAGGCCAAACGCATCACCTGGCTGAACCCGCTGCTGCGCTTTGATGGCTTTAAGCCTTTGGCGGGCGGCATCCGGGCGATCATGCCGTATGTCGATGAATTCCGCCCCGTCCACTCGCTCGAACTCGCTGGCTGATCTGGCGGCGGCCCTTGCAGGCCCGCCCGCTGCGGCGCATGATCCAAAGCGCTGGCTTCATTAGGAATATCGGGCATGGCATCGAGTGATCACACGCTTCTGGAACAGGCCTCGGGCTGGCTAAAGGAAGGCCGCAAGGTGGCGATTGCCACGGTGGTTGAAACCTGGGGATCGGCCCCGCAGCCCATCGGCTCGCAACTGGTGATCGACGGAGAAGGGAACTTCCTGGGCTCCGTCTCCGGCGGCTGCGTGGAGGGTGCCGTGGTGACGGAGGCGCTGGACGTGATCGCGGAGGGCAAGCCAAAATTGCTGAACTTCGGTGTCGCCGATGAAACCGCCTGGCGCGTCGGCCTCGCCTGCGGGGGGAAGATCGGCGTTTATGTGGAGCCGGTGACGTGAGGGAGGACGATCCTGGCGCATTTTGTCTTCGCCCCGCGCGAGCGGGGAGAAGAAGGGGACCCATCGCTCTTGCGATGGGGGAGAAGAGGGGCACCCGGTCTCTTTGTGAGAACATCCGTTGGCCCCTCTCCTATCCCACCGCTGTGCGGCGGGCCCCTTTCCTCTCCCCGCTCGCGCGGGGCGAGGACAGGAGCGCAGGATGAAAGCCCAAACCCTCAAGGCCCTTCTCGCGGCGCGGGCCAACAGGCAGGCGGTGGCGCTGGTGACCGATCTGGCATCGGGGGCGGAGCGGATTGTCAGGCGGGCGGACACAAAAAATGATCCGTTGGCGGAGCAACTGGATCAGGCCTTCCGCTTCGACCAGTCGGGCACCCATGAGGGGCAGTTCGTCAACATTCACAATCCGCCGCTTAGGCTTATCATCATCGGGGCCGTGCATATCGCCCAGGCGGTGATCCCCATGGCGGAGCAGGCGGGCTATCAGGTGTCGGTGATCGACCCGCGCGGTGCCTTTGCGACGGGCACGCGCTTTCCCGGCGTCGAACTTCATGCCGATTGGCCGGATGAGGTGATCCCGAAGATCGGGCTTGATGCGCGCACCGCGCTGATCGCGCTAACCCATGATCCCAAGATCGACGATCCGGCGCTCAACGCGGCGCTCAAGTCTGATCTCTTCTATATCGGCGCGCTGGGTTCGAAGAAGACGCAAAGTGCGCGGCAGGAACGGCTGAAGGCGCAAGGGTTTTCCGATGACGCCATCGCGCGCATTCACGGGCCCATCGGCCTCAACATCGGGGCCAAGGGCGCGCCGGAAATCGCCATCTCCATCATGGCCGAAATGACGAAGGCCCTGAGGCTGGGCGGCTGAGATGGAGTTCGGCAAGCTGCCGCTTCACGATGCGGAGGGCGCGATCCTCGCCCATTCCGTGAAGCATGGCGGCGGCGTGTTCAAGAAAGGCCGCGTGCTTTCCGCTGAAGACGTTGAGGCGCTGTCGCAAGCCGATGTGACGGACGTGTTCGCGGCGCGGCTCGGCAATGCCGATGTGCCCGAAGACGAGGCGGCGGACAGGATCGCCCGCGTCATCGGCGGCCAAGGCACCACGGCGCAGGCGCCCTTCACGGGCCGCGCCAATCTTCACGCCATGGCGCGCGGCGTTGCCATCGTGGATGCCGAGCGGGTGCGGGCGGTGAACCGCATTCACGAAAGCCTCACGCTGGCCACCGTGCCGCCCTTCGCGCAGGTGGATGAGCGCGAGATGGTTGCGACGGTGAAGGTGATCCCCTTTGCCGTGCCGCGCGAGGTGCTGGAGGAGGCGCTGGGCGTCATCGGCGACCAGCCATTGCTGCGCGTGGCGGTATTCAAGGGAAAGCGCGCCGGCCTCGTCATCACCACTCTGCCGCAGACCAAGCCTTCGATTGTCGCCAAATCCGAAGAGGCCATCCGCGAGCGGATTGAGGCGCTGGACGGGCACCTCGCCGACGTGCGGGTGGTGGGCCACGCCATCGCGGCGGTGCGCGGCGCGGTGGAAGAATTATCGGCGGAAGGCTGCGACCCGCTGCTGCTGTTCGGCGCCTCGGCGATTGTCGACCGGGGCGACGTGATCCCCGCGGCCCTGGCCGAAGCGGGCGGCGAGGTGATCCATCTGGGCATGCCGGTGGACCCCGGCAATCTGATGATGCTGGGCAGGCTGGGCGAGGTGCCGGTGATCGGCGTTCCCTCCTGCGCGCGCTCGCCCAAGCTCAACGGCTTTGACTGGGTGCTGGCCCGGGTGATGGCGGGCGAAAGCGTGTCCGCGCAGGATATCATGGACATGGGGGCGGGCGGCCTGCTGGCGGAAATCCCGACAAGGCCGTCACCGCGCGAAGGCAAGCCCAAGGTGCAGCGCGCGCCCCGCGTGGCGGGGGTGGTGCTGGCGGCGGGACTTTCCTCGCGCATGGGCGCGAACAAGCTGCTGGCCGACATTGGCGGCGTGCCGATGATCCGCCGCACGGTGGAGGCGCTGGTGCCGGCGGGCCTCGCCTCGCTCACTATCGTCACGGGCCGCGATGCGGATGAGGTGGAGAAGGCGCTGGCGGGATTGCCGGTGACCTTCACGCACAATGCACGCTTTGCGTCGGGCCTCGCGTCATCGCTGGCGCGCGGCATCGCCAGCGTGCCCGATACGTCGGACGCGGTGCTCGTGTGCCTCGGCGACATGCCGCGTGTTGACGCGCAGGCGGTGGCGAAACTGGTGGCGGCTTTCAATCCGGCGGAGCACCGCTCGATCTGCGTGCCGGTGTTCAAGGGCCAGCGCGGCAATCCGGTGCTGTGGGGCAGGCAGCATTTCCTGGCGCTGATGATGATCGACGGCGACAGGGGCGGCCGTGCGCTGATGGACCAGCTTCACGATGATCTGGTGGAGATCGAGATGCCCGATTCAGCCGTGGTGACCGATGCCGATACGCCGGAGGCGCTGGCAAGGCTCAGAGCAGGCCTGTCTGCCTGAAGCTGAGATGGCCCTTGCGGCCCACCACCACATGGTCATGCACGGCGACGCCCAGCCGCTGGCCCGCTTCGATGATCTTCTTCGTCATGTCGAGATCGGCCATCGAGGGCGTGGGATCGCCGGAGGGATGATTGTGGACGAGCACGATGTTTGACGCGCCGAGTTCCAGGGCGCGCTTCACCACCTCGCGCGGATAGACGGGCGTGTGATCCACCGTGCCTTCCTGCTGCACCTCATCGGCGATCAGCTGGTTCTTCTTGTCGAGGAACAGCACGCGAAACTGCTCGATATCGGAAAAGGCCATGGCGGCCCGCACATATTCGAGAATGGCGCTCCAACTGGCGAGCAGCGGGCGGTTGATGACCTTTCCGCGCATCAGCCGCATGGCGGCGGCATGGACGATCTTGAGCTCCGTCGCCACCGCTTCGCCAACGCCTTTCACTTTCATCAGGCGTTCGGGCTCCGCACTCAAAACCTCGGCAAAGGTGCCGAAGCGGGCGAGAAGCTGCTTGGCGATGGGCTTGGTGTCGCCCCGGCGGATGGCGCGGAACAGCACCATCTCGAGCAACTCGTAATCCGGCATGGCATCGGGGCCGCCGGTGGTGAAACGGTCTTTCAGGCGTTCGCGGTGGCCGAGAAAATGCGGCGCAGGAAGTTTGACGCCCGCATCGTCAAACCCCGCCACGGATCAGGCCCGGAGGATCGGGCCGTCGAGGCCCTTGGGCGACAGGGTGAAGATTTCAACGCCGTCCTCGGTGACGCCCACCGTATGCTCGAACTGGGCGGTGAGGGATTTGTCGCGCGTCACCGCCGTCCAGCCGTCGCTCAAAATCTTCACATGCGGCTTGCCGAGGTTGATCATCGGCTCGATGGTGAAGAACATGCCGGGTTTCAGTTCGATGCCTTCGCCCATGCGGCCATAGTGCAGAACGTTGGGGTGATCGTGGAACACGCGGCCCAACCCATGGCCGCAGAAATCGCGCACCACCGAGCAGCGTTCGGCCTCGGCATAGGTCTGGATGGCATAGCCGATGTCGCCCAGATGCGCTCCGGGCCTGACCATGGCGATGCCGCGCATCAGGCATTCGTAAGTGACCTCCACCAGCCGCTCAGCCTTGCGATTCACCTCGCCCACGCAATACATGCGGCTGGAATCGCCATGCCAGCCATCGACGATCAGCGTCACGTCGATGTTGACGATGTCGCCCTCGCGCAGCGGCTTGTCATTGGGGATGCCATGGCAGACGACATGGTTGATCGAGGTGCAGATGGATTTGGGATAGCCCCGGTAGTTGAGGGGGGCCGGAACCGCGTGATGATCGCGCGCGAATTCATTGCATACGCGGTCGAGCGCCTCGGTGGTGACACCGGGCTTCACCAGCGGCACCAGCAGGTCCAGCGCCTCGGCGGTGAGCTGGCCCGCCTTGCGCATGGCGGCGAAATCCTCCGGACCATGCAGCTTGATGCGGGAGGAGCGGGCGGTTTCGGCTTCGGTGTAGGTCATTCAAACTTCCAGATGGCCGCGCGGGATGCGGCCTTGCGTTACGTAACATGCCAGCAATGGCCGAAAGCCTCAACAGGCCTCCGCCGCTTGCGGCGAACTGCCCCGCACATAGGAGGGTTGGGCCTTCTCCGCAAGAAGCCCCAGGGTTTTGACAGGTTTGCGGCGCGGTGGCAGATGAGGCGCATGACAGACCATCCGCTGACCGCCGCCGTGCTCCTGATCGGCGATGAAATCCTCTCCGGCCGCACCAAGGACAAGAACCTGGGCTTCATTGCCGACTATCTGACGGCGCTGGGCATCGACCTCCGCGAGGCACGGCTGGTGCCGGATGTGCAGGAGGAAATCGTCACCGCCGTGAATGCGCTCCGGGCGCGCTATACCTATGTCTTCACCACCGGCGGCATCGGCCCCACCCATGACGACATTACCGCCGACGCCATGGGCGCAGCCTTCGGCGTGCCGGTGGACCATGACCCGGAGGCTGTTGAGATCCTGCTCAAATGGTTCAGGGAGATTGGCCGCGAGCCGAACGAGGCGCGGATGCGCATGGCGCGCGTGCCCAAGGGCGCGGTGCTGATCGACAATCCGGTGAGCAAGGCGCCGGGCTTCCAGATCGGCAATGTGTTCGTGATGGCGGGTGTGCCGAAGATCATGAACGCCATGATGGATTCCCTCGCGCCAAGGCTTTCGCGCGGCGTGGTGATGCAGTCGCGGACGGTTGAGTTCAATGCGGGCGAGGGCGACATCGCCAAGCCGCTGGGCGAAATCCAGGCGCAATATCCGATGGTGGTGATCGGCTCCTATCCCTTCCAGAGCGCCAAAGGCTTCGCCGCCAACATCGTGCTGCGCTCGCGCGATGAAGCAGCACTGGAAGAGGCCTTCACCGCCGTGACAGCGCTGGCGGAACGGCTGGCCCCGAAAGGGTAAGGCAGCTAGCCGCCCTGCCTTTGACGGGCGATGCGCTCGGCGAGACGGGCGTGAAGGGAAATGTTCTCGGCCGACAGCATGTCGCCGATCCTGAAGCACCAGTCGTGGCGAAGGCGCGTCTCGCGGGCGTTGCGCTCGCCGATGGCATGGAGCGCGTGTGTGTCTCCGAGCAGGGCTTCGATCTCTGCAATCGCGGCGGGAACATCCGGGCTCAGATCGATGAGCGCCTTGTCCCAGCCGAGCAGCCTGCCGGTTTCATCGGTCTGTGGCCGGAGGCCCGCCACCACGCATCCCGCCGCCAGGCATTCAAACCATCTTTGGCCGACGATGGAATAGGGGAAGGCCCGTGAGCCGCCCGATTCCCGGACATCATAGGCGAGGGCGATTTTCGACGCCGCCGTGAAGGCCCAGAATTGCCGCCGGTGGGCATCGATATCGGTGATGGCCGAAATGTTCATGTGATCGGTGTGATACATGAGGCGCGGCGATGACGGCGCGTTAAACCGCTCCGAAAGGGCGCGCATCAGGTCCGCAGGCTGCCGCCCATAGGCCATCACATCGATCGTCCTCGCCCGCGCACCATATTGCGTTTTCGCGGTGTCGACGCCGAGCGGAACGAGATGCATGGGCCCCGCGAAATGACGTTTCAGATCGGCCACCGCCTCCGGGAACGGAAGGAACACCACATCGGCAATCTGGTTCAGGTCGAAGCGGGGATAGAGCAGTTTCTTCAGCCCGCTGCGGCGGCCGCTGTAGTAATCCGCGATGCCCCAGCAATCGAACACATAGAGAAAGATTCGCGCCCCGTTCCGCCGCAATTCCAGCAGCGCCGGACGCACGCTTTCGATGGTGTAGATATCGATACTGGCGCAGAACACGACGGCGTTGGCGGGGTTGCTGATGTCTTCCGCGCCGTTCACGAATTTTGCGCCGGTGGTTGCGCCAAGCACGTCCTCGAATTCCGTGACGCAGCACATGGCGGGCACGCGGAGGAGGTTTCGCAGCGACAGGATATAAAGATCAGGGGCAGCCATGTGTCGCCTGTTCATAACATGGAATTGCCGGGAGTGAAGCCGCATGGCTATAGTGCGGCAGGGGCAGGGACAGATCACATGGACGAGAAATGGCAGCACAGTTTTCCGGTGTCGTGGGACCAGTTTCACCGTGACGCGCGGGCGCTGGCATGGCGGTTGAACGGGGCGGGGCCGTTTCGCGCCGTGGTTGGCATCACGCGCGGCGGGCTGGTGCCGGCGGCGGTGGTGGCGCGCGAACTGGGCATCCGGGTGATCGAGACGGTGGGCGTGGCTTCCTATGATTATGACAAGCAGGGCCAGATCACCGTTCTGAAGACCATCAGCAAGGAATTGATGGAGGGCGGCGGCGAGGGCGTGCTGATCGTCGACGATCTTGTGGATACGGGCGGCACCGCGCGGGTGGTGCGGGAGATGCTGCCCAAGGCGCATTTCGCCACCGTCTATGCCAAGCCCGCCGGGCGGCCGCTGGTCGACACCTTCGTGACCGAAGTGAGCCAGGATACGTGGATCTATCTGCCGTGGGACATGGGGCTGCAATTCACGCCGCCCATCGGCGACAAGGGGAAAGCATGACCGAGATCGATGCTGCGCTGAAAGAGGCCGTCGCCAATTTCGTGGCGAAGCATCCGAGGGGCAAGGCGGCGCAGGAGCGCGCGGCCAAAGTGATGCCGGGCGGCAACACGCGCACGGTGCTGTTCACAGCGCCTTTTCCGATCCGCGCCGAGAAGGCTGAAGGTGCGCATATCACCGATGTGGACGGGCATGACTATCTTGATCTGCTCGGCGAATATTCAGCGGGCATCTATGGCCATTCGCATCCGCGCATCCGGAAGGCGGTGACGGAGGCGCTGGCCGCCGGCATCAACATGGGGGCGGCGACAGATCGCGAGGTGGCCTTCGCCGAAGCCGTCACCAAGCGCTTCAACATCGACCTCGTGCGCTTCACCAATTCCGGCACCGAGGCCAATCTGATGGCGCTGTCGGCGGCGCGCTGCTTTACCGGGCGCAAGAAGATCATGCCGATGGAGGGCGGCTATCACGGCGGCGTGCTCTATTTCAGCCATGGCGGCTCGCCGGTGAATGCGCCCTTCGATTGCGTGCTGGCCGATTTCAACGAGGTGGAGAAAACCCGCGCGCTGATCGCCAAACATGGCGATGAGCTGGCGGCGGTGATCCTCGAGCCGATGCTGGGCGGCGGCGGGTGCCTTCCGGCATCGCTTGAATTTCTTACCATGCTGCGGGAAGAAACGAAGACGCGCGGCATCGTGCTGATCTTTGACGAGGTGATGTCCTCGCGCCTGCATCCCGGCGGGCTTTCGGCGCAATTCGGCATCGAGCCTGATTTGAAGACGCTGGGCAAATATATCGGCGGCGGCATGAGCTTCGGCGCATTCGGCGGCAAGCGCGAGATCATGGAGTTGTTCGATCCCACGAAGCCCGACGCGCTGCCGCATGCCGGCACCTTCAACAACAACATGCTGACCATGACGGCGGGCCACGCCGGCATCACCGAAGTTTTCACGCCCGAGGCCTGCGTGGCATTGAATGCGCGCGGCGACCGGCTGCGCAACAGCCTGAATGACCTGTTCATGAAATACCAGGTGCGCATGAAGGCCACCGGCATGGGCTCGATGATCACGCTGCATCCGGTGGGCGGGGAGATTGCGTCTCCCGCCGATCTCGAGAAGGCGGACAAGCGGCTGAAGCGGCTGCTGTTCCTCGACCTGCTCGACCAGGGCATCTACATGGCCGAGCGCGGATTCATGGCGGTGTCGCTGATGGTGAATGACGCCGATTGCGCCCGCGTGGTGGCGGGCGTCGAGCATTTCATCAAGACGAGGCGGGCGCTTTTGGTCTGAGCGCCGGCATGACGATGCGGCTCATGAGGTTCACCGGCATCTTCCACTGATCGGTCCTGTTGTAGTTTCCGGCGAGGATGACCACCACGAGATCAAGGCTGGGGATGACGATGAGGCGCTGCCCGCCATTGCCGAAGCCTGCGTGCCACAGCTTGCCGCTGTCGACGAGCTTGCCGATCCACCATTGATAGCCGTAGCGGATGCCCTGTTCGACAAGCCCGCGCGGTTCAATCGATTGCGCCAGCCAAGGCCTCGGCACGATGCCCTTGCCGCCATCGAGCATGAGCTGCCCGATGCGCGCCAAATCCGATGGCGTCATGCGCAGGCCCGATGCGGCGGCAGGCTGCCCGTCGCTGCCCCTGATCCATTCCACATCGGAAATGCCAAGCGGCACGAACAGCCGTTCGGCGGCAAAGCTGTCGAGCGCTTGGCCGGTGCCTTTCGCAATGAGATGGCCCAGCAGGGCGGTGGCGCCGCCGCAATAGGTCCACACGCTGCCCGGCCGGTGGATCATCGGGCGTTCGAGAATGAAGCGGATGCGGTCTGGCGCTGCCTCCATCAGCCGTTCGGCATTGTCGGGGTCGGCGTAGTTCATGCCTTCATCCCAGGCGATGCCCATGCGCATGGAGAGGATGTGCCCGATGGTCATGCGCCGCCGCAGCGGATCGCCGAACAGCGGGGCATAGTCGGGAAATGCATCATGCGCGGGCGCGGAGGGCGGCGGCACTTTTCCCTGCTCCAGCGCGATCCCGTACAGAAGGCCGACGATGCTCTTGGTGATGGAGCGCAGATCGTGGCGGATATTCAGGCCATGCTGCACCAGCCCAAGCGGCTTTCCCCAGATTTCATCCGGGGCTGCGGCAAAATGCGCAAATGCGATGGCTCCTTTCCGCGCCAGCAGAAGGCCATGAAAACCGGGAAAGGCACCCAAGGAAAGTGCTGAATTCAGCCGTTCTTCAAGATCAGACGCAAGGCCTGCCTCCCGGAGCGTAATCTCCGGCCAGGGTGAACCCGGCAGGCGGGGAGGTGAAGTGATTCCCATGGCGCAGTGTTGCAAGGCTGTGGCACCATGCCAACCCCGCGCCCAGCCGGGCGCAGCAGACAATGGAGAACATCATGTTGCAGCGATCGGGCAACCGTTTCAACGCCCAGGAGCTCTGGCAGAAGGACCACGATCATTTCCTTCATCCCTGGACGCATTTCGATTCTTTCAAGACGGACGGCTCGCTCATTATCACCGAAGGCGAGGGCGCCTACATCACCGACGTGAACGGCAGGCAGTATCTCGATGGCCTTGGCGGCATGTGGTGCGTGAATGTGGGCTATGGCCGCAATGAGCTGGCCGAGGTGATGGCGGAGCAGGGGCGATTGCTCGCCTATGCCAATCCCTTCGTGAACATGACCAACGCGCCCGCCGCCGAACTTTCCGCCAAGCTGGCAGAGATCGCGCCCGGCAGCCTGAACCACGTTGCCTTTTCAACCTCGGGTTCCTGCGCCAATGACACGGCGATTCGCCTGGCGCATTTCTATCACGGGCGGAATGGCGAGCATGGCCGCAAGCACATCATCTCGCGCTTCAACTCCTATCATGGCTCGACCTATCTCGGCATGTCGCTGGGCAACCGTGACGGCGACCGCACGCCGTTCTTCAACTATGTGACGGACTTCATCCATCACCTCTCCGCGCCCTATCCTTACCGGCGGCCCGAAGGCATGACGGAAGATCAGTTCACGGATTTTCTGGTCGATGAATTCAAGGCCAAGGTGAAGGAGCTAGGCAAGGAGAATATCGCCGCCTTCATCGCCGAGCCGATTCAAGGGTCGGGTGGCGTGGTGATGCCGCCCAAGGGATACCTCAAGCGCATGCATGAGGTGGCGAAGGAAAACGGCATTCTCTTCATCGCCGACGAGGTGGTGACGGGCTTCGGCCGCGTCGGCCACTGGTTCGCGTCGCAGGACGTGTTCGGGATCGAGCCGGATATCATCGTGTCGGCCAAGGGCCTCACCTCCGGTTATCAGCCGCTGGGCGCGACGATCTTTTCCGATGCCGTCTATGACGCGATCAGCCAGCCGGGGCCGGACGTGTGGTTCGCGCATGGCTTTACCTATTCGGGCCATCCCGTGGCCTGCGCCGTCGCCAACAAGAACATCGAGATCATCGAACGTGATGGCCTGCTGGAAAATGCGCAAAAGGTCGGCGATCATTTCGAGAAGCGGCTGGGAGAACTGAAAGCCCTGCCGCTGGTGGGCGACGTGCGCGGCAAGCGGCTGATGATGTGCGTGGAATATGTGGCCGACAGGAAGACCAAGGCGCATCTGCCGGACGAGATCAACATCTCCAAGCGCATTTCCAAGCTGTGTGAAAAGCGCGGCCTTCTGGTGCGCCCCATCGGCCATCTGGATGTCATGTCGCCGCCGCTGACGCTCACCATGGCGCAGGCCGATTTTCTGGTGGATACGCTGGGCGAGGCGATCAACGAAGCGACATCTGAACTGAAGAAAGAGGGGCTGCTCGCCGCCTGAACATGAATTGAAACCGGCCGCGGGGGCGTTGCGGCCGGTTTCTTTGGCTGCAAGTTCCGGCAGAGGGGGCGTTGATGACGCCGGAACCCGCAGTTATTCGGAAAGCGTCAGATCAGTAGCAAACCCACTGCTTGGTGAAGTACACCTTGTAGGCGGTGTGGCTGTAGTTCCACTGCTTGTGCTTCACCATCTGCCAGCCGCAGCCGCCGCCGTAGTAAGCGGGCGCGTAACCGTAGCCATAGCCGGGGTAGCCGTAACCATATCCACCGAAGCCGCCGAAGCCGATGCCGACGTTGATGTGGGTCTTGGCTTCCGCCGTGGTGGCGGTGGCGGCCATGCCGGTGGCGAGGGTCGCGGCGGCGGCGAGAGCGATGAGAGACTTGCGGATCATGATGTCGTTCCTTCTGTTGCCTCAGCGGTGGGGATCACCGTTGTTGGATGCGGTTGTAGAGCGCCTGCGCTGAACGCAAACTGAGGGCGGCATTTATCTGCCGTTCATCTTCGGGAGACCGTCAGAGACGGATGGCGAAGATATCCTGCGGGCCGTCTTTCTCATCCACATGGGAGCCGATCTGGACGGCGGACAGCTTGGCGGCGAGGGCGCGGGAGGGCTGATTTTCGGGCGCGATTGACAGGATCGCCAGCCCTGTGCCTTCAGCCTTTGCCCAATCCAGATAGGCGCGCACAGCCTCCTCGCCAATCCCCAGGCGGCGGAAGGGGGCGAAGACGGTGTAGCCAATTTCGATGGCCAGCATCACCTCGTCACCCAGCCGGAAGGGCTTTGGGCGGCCGTGGCTGTTGAGGGTGCCCGCGACCACGCCCGTCTGGCGAATCGTCAGCGCCCGGATGGACCACGGGCCGTAGGCCGGATCATCCGTCCATTGCCTGAGCCTGACATCGAACACCCAGCCTTCGCCAAACCAGTCATCGGGCACCGGGCCCATGAGGCGGTGAACGGTGTCGCGATCACCCTTTGCTGTCGCGGCCAGCGCCGAGAGCGGCACAAGGCGGAGCGCCAGCCTTTCGGACAGAATATCGCTCACAGGGAGGCTTTCAGGGCCTTGGCCAGATTGCCGCTGGCGCCGGCCTCAACGCCCGAAAGGCCCAGCCAGCCCGCCATGCGGTAAAGCTCCTCCGCCATAGCCTGCGCCGTTTCGGCGGGAGAGGCGTGCTCCTCCAGATGGGCGGCGTTGGCGCGCAAAACCCCCGCCTGCCGGTCTGCCTTGAGGCACACCCGGCCCACGAAGCGGTCGCCCATCAGGAAGGGAAGCACGTAATAGCCAAATTTCCGTTTGGGGGCAGGGGTATAGATCTCGATCCTGTAGTGAAATCCGAAGAGTCTTTCCGCCCGCGCCCGTTCCCAGACGAGGGGATCGAAGGGGGAGACGAGCGCCGTTCCGCCCGCTTTCCGGCGAGGCCGCGTGTCCCTGTGGCGGAAGGCTTGCTGCTTCCAGCCATCAACAGAGGTGGCAATGAGGGTTCCGTCTTCGACGAGTTCGGCCAGTGCCTTTTTGGTGTCGAGGACGGGCAGGCGGAAATAGTCGCGGAGGTCGAATTCCGTGCCCACCCCCAGCGCCAAAGCGGAGAGTTCCAAAAGGCGGCGGTGGCTTTCTGCCTCATTGGGCGTGGGCAGGTTCAGAATTTCGGAGGGAATCACCCGCTCCGGCAGGTCATAGATGCGCTCGAAGCTGCGCCGCGTGGCTGTGGTGACGAGGCCCTGATCGAACAGGCATTCGAGCGCCAGCTTGCCCTTGGACCAGCCCCACCAGCCGCCTTCGCCCTTGCCGGCATCGGGAAGATCGCTCACCGCCGTCGGGCCGTTTTTCGTCACGAAATCGAGGACGGAGCGGACATAGGCTTTCTCCTCCAGCCCGAACCGGTCCATCGAGCCATAGGTGCCATTGCCCGCCCGGGCCCTTGCCATGCGCCAGCGCATCAGGGGATGAAGCTCCAGCGGCAGCAGGCTTGCCTCATGCGCCCAGCATTCAAAGAGATCGCGCGTGCGGTTGTGGAAGGCCCGCCGGTCCAGCGTCTCGTGGCTGTAGGAGCCCAGCCTTGAGAACAGCGGCAGATAATGCGAGCGCACCAGAACATTCACGCTGTCGATCTGCAGCAGGTTGATCTGGCGGATGGTGCGGCCGAGCCTTGCCCAGGTGACGGGCCTGTCGCGCTCGGGAAAATCGAAACCCTGCGCGGCCAGCGCCAGGCGGCGGGCTTCGCCGATGGTCAGCGTATCAGGCAGCTTGGTCCTGCCAGACGGCTTCAACAGGTTTGGCGGCGCCGGCATCGAGGGCGGGATTGTATTTGTAGAGCGTCGAGCAATAGGGGCAGACGATCTCACTGTCGCGCCCGATGTCGAGGAACACATGCGGGTGGTCATAGGGCGGCAGCGCGCCGATGCACATGAATTCCCTGGCGCCGATCTCGATCGCGGAGAGACCCATGCTGTTCTGGAAATGCGGTGTTGTGCCGTGCGCCATGTGAAGCCCCGAACAATCTTGAATGGCAGGGCGATTAGCATATGTTTCGCGCCATGCACAGGTTCAATTCCGGCGGCGTGGACATCGCCTATGACATGGCGGGCGAAGGCCCGCCGGTCCTCCTCATCCACGGATTTGCCTCCAACGGGCGGGTGAACTGGGTGGATACCGGCTGGGTGAAAACGCTGGTGGACGCCGGGCACCAGGTCTTCACCATCGACAATCGCGGCCATGGAGAGAGCGGGAAACTCTATGATCCCGCCCTTTATTCCGCCACTGAAATGGCCGAGGATGCACGGCGGCTGCTCGATCATCTGGCAATCACCAAGGCCGATGTGATGGGCTATTCCATGGGCGCCCGCATCACGGCCTTCCTCACCATCCGCCACCCGGATCGGGTGCGGCGTGCGGTCTTCGCGGGGCTTGCCTCACGCATGATCACCGGCGTGGGCGGCAGTATGGAAATTGCCGAAGGGCTGGAAGCCCGGCGATCCGCCGATGTGACGGACCCGGGGGCGCTCGCCTTCCGGCTGTTTGCCGAGCAGACGAAAAGCGATCTCCTGGCGCTGGCCGCCTGCATCCGCTCCTCGCGCGTCAAGATCACCGCGGAGGAACTGGCGGCGATCAGGGTGCCGGTGCTGGTCGTGGCCGGCGAAAAGGACGGCATTGCCGGAGATGTCCAAACGCTTGTGAATGTCATCCCCGGCGCGCAGGGCGTCGTCATCCCCCGCCGCAACCACATGAATGCGGTGGGCGACCGTGTGTACAAGGAGGCGGTGGTCAGCTTCCTGCGGGACGATCAGGGGCAGGTTGTGGGCTTGTAGATTTCCAGATTGGCAAGCTGGCCGCCCAGCGTGAAGTCGCCGTAGTTGAGCACCAGATTGGATGCGACGCCATTGGCGTACATATCGAAGGAAATCTGGTAGGTCGGCTGGTCGGAATCATCGCCATCGTTCTTCAGCGGAAAATAGCTGAGCGACATGGGCCATGAGGCGAAGGCGGAAAGCGGTTTGGCATTCGGGTTGTCATTGTCTTTCGCGTTCTGGCCCGGCTCCTTCTTCTTGCCGATGAAGGTGATGACGCGGAAGGCGTTGGCATCATCCGAGCCGTCGAAGATGACGCTGCTGTCGCGGCTCTCGCCCTTTGCCGCCATGTCCATCAGATGCGCCTGGTGCTGCATCGGAAACAGCGCTCCGGCATCGACCGTGAATGGCTTCGGCGTGTCCTTGCCGCTGGTGCCGGAAATGGGGGAGTTGAGATCGGGGCGTGACGCCTTGATGCGCGTTTCGTCGCCAAGCTGGTTGTTGGTGTATTCCTTCTGGTTGAACTGCATCTCCAGCCCGTCCGGCGTTTCAAACGAGGTGGATTGCGTGTCGATGGTCTTGGCATCGCCGTCGGATGGGCTGTAGCGTGTGGCCATGCGGAAATTGGTGGTCCAGCCGTCGCAGGCCGAGCCCTGGATTTCAAACGCCAGCCGCCCGTCCACGGCCGAAAGATGCGCCTTGTCGGTGGCGTTGAGCATCTTGATGTCGTAGATCGCCCGGTGGGCGGCAATGCTGGCGGCTTCGGCCTGCCAGCCCACCACCGTGAACAGCAGGGCGAGGGTAAGTCTTTTCATGGGGCTTGAAACTCCTTGCGTGCGATGGTCCATTGCCGCTCCCGCAGGCAGACCCTGCACCGGCTCGAGCTTAAGGCATCACCTCTATGACGACAACATTAGGGCGGAAACCGCGTGTCCTTGCAACGCGGAAGATGATGCCGGATGTGGAACAGCGGTTGCAACGGGATTACGAGGCCGTGCTGAACGAATCCGATACGCCCCCCAGCATGGCCGAATGCCTGAAGGCGGCGGAGGGGAAGGATGCCATTGTCATCACCTCCTTCGAGAAGTTCGGGCCGGAGTTCATTCCCGCGCTCTCGCCATCGGTGCGAATCATCGCCACCCATTCGGTGGGCTATGACCATCTGAGCGTGCCGCAGGCGAAGGCGCGGGGGCTGGCGCTTACCAATACGCCGGACGTGCTGACCGATGCGACGGCGGATATTTCCATGCTGCTGCTCCTGGGCGCGGCGCGCGGCGCCTCGTGGGGCGACCGCATGGTGCGCGAAAACCGCTGGGGCACGCCCACGCTGGTTTCACCGCTGGGGTTTGATGTTTCCGGCAAGCGGCTGGGCATCTTCGGCCTTGGCCGTATCGGGCAGGCGGTGGCCAGGCGCGCCAAGGGCTTCGGCATGGAATTGCATTATCATTCGCGCAATCCCGTCGCCGATGATCTGGCATCGGGTGCCCGCTATCATGCATCCTTCGAAGGGATGCTGCCCTTCTGCGATTTCCTCTCCATCAATTCCGCCTCCACACCCGAAACGCGCGGCATCATCAATGAGCGCACCATTGCGCTGCTGCCGCCCAACGCCATCATCGTCAATGCGGCGCGGGGTGACATCGTGGATGATGCGGCGCTGATCGCGGCGCTGAAAAGCGGCAGGCTTGCCGCCGCGGGCCTCGACGTGTTCAAGGGCGAGCCTGAGATAAATCCCGGCTACCGCAGTCTTGAAAACGTCTTTCTGCTGCCGCATCTGGGCAGCGCCACGCCGGGCACGCGGAGCGCCATGGGCCATCGCGCACTCGACAATCTCGACGCCTTTTTCAGGGGCGATCGGCCAAAGGATTTATTGACAGGAGACTGAGATGGGAAAGATCGACGCACGGCTGGCGGAACTGGGCATCACGCTGCCGACGCCCGCCGTTCCGGTGGCCAATTATGTGGGCTGGGTGAAGACCGGCAATCTGGTGTTCACCGCGGGGCAGGTGACGCTGGCCGATGGCAAGTTTCACTATCTCGGCAAGGTCGGCGGCGAGATTTCGGCTGATGACGCCAATGCGGCGGCGCGGCTGTGCGCCATCAACATCCTGTCGCAGATCCGCGAGGCCTGCGGCGGCGATCTCGACCGCGTGGTGCGGATCGTGAAGCTCGTGGGCTTCGTCAACGCTGTGCCGGAGTTCAAGGATCATCCCAAGGTCATCAACGGCGCATCGGACCTGATGGTGCAGGTGTTTGGCGACAAGGGCAAGCATGCGCGCTCGGCCGTTGGCTCGGGCTCGCTGCCGCTGAACGTGGCGGTGGAAGTGGAAGCCATCGCGGAGATCGCATGAGCCTGGACTTTCTCACCCAGCGCCCCATCGCGCATCGCGGCCTCCACGACCGTGCGATGGGGGTGATCGAAAATTCCCGCGAGGCTTTCCAGGCGGCGGTGGCGGGATCATACGCCATCGAATGCGACCTGCAACTCACCTCCGATGGCGCGGCGGTCGTCTTCCATGACGACACGCTGGAACGGCTGACGGCGGAGGCGGGGCCGGTGAAGAACCGCACCCAGGCGCAGCTCACGTCGATCAAGCTGAAGGGCGGCGCCAGCGCCATTCCACGCTTCAAGGACATGCTGTCGCTGGTGGCAGGGGCGGTGCCGCTGGTGATCGAACTCAAATCGCACTGGGACGGCGACACGCGGCTGGCCGCGCGGGCGATCGAGGACTTGCGCGACTATCGCGGCGCTTACTGCCTCATGTCCTTCGACCCCGACATGATCGAGGCTGTGAAGACTCTTTCACCATCCACGGTGCGCGGCATCGTGGCGGACCGCGTGGAGGACGAAGAATATTCGATCCTCTCGCGGGGGAGGCGCATGGAACTGATGACGCTGAGTTACCTCGCGCGCACGCAACCGCAGTTCATCTCCTATTATTTCCGCGACTTGCCGTTTGCGGCCGTGACGGCCATCCGCCAGACAAACCGCCCGGTCATCAGCTGGACAATCCGCTCGCCCGAACAGGCGGAGGAGGCGCTGCGTTACACCGACCAGATCACCTTCGAGGGGTATCGTCCCTGAATGCATGAGGTGGCGGCAAGCGTTCGCGACATCAGGGCCAGCGACTGGGACCGCCTTGCCAATCCGCCGGACCGGCCCTTCAACCCGCTGGTGAGCCATGCCTTCTTCCTGGCGCTTGAACAGTCGGGCTCGGCCATCGCGAAGACCGGCTGGGCTCCGCGCCATGTGATCCTGAAAGATGCGGCGGGCCAGATCACCGGCATCGCGCCCGCTTATCTCAAGAGCCACTCGCAGGGCGAATATGTGTTCGACCATGGCTGGGCCGATGCGTTCCAGCGGGCGGGCGGGCGCTATTATCCGAAGCTGCAGGTGGCGGTGCCGTTTTCGCCCGTGCCGGGCCTACGCCTCTTCGCGGCGGATGATGCAATGCGCGCCGCGCTGGCCAAGGCGCTGATCGACCAGTGCAAGGCCGACCGCGCATCCTCCGTACACGTCACATTCCTGACCGAAGGTGAATGGAACGCGGTGGGCGGCGGTCCGTGGCTCCGGCGCAATGACATCCAGTTCCACTGGCACAATCAGGGCTATGCGAGTTTTGATGATTTCCTCAAGAGCCTGTCGTCGCAGAAACGCAAGAACATCCGCAAGGAACGCGCAGGCGTTGCGGAGCAGGGCATCACGCTGGAGTGCGTGACGGGCAGCGACATCCGCGAGGCGCATTGGGACGCCTTCTTTGAATTCTACATGGACACCGGCGCGCGGAAATGGGGCAGGCCCTATCTCAACCGCACCTTCTTTAGCCTGATCGGCAATACGATGGCCGAACACACGCTGCTGGTGATGGCGAAGCGCAATGGGCGGATGATCGCCGGGGCGCTGAATTTCATTGGCGGTGACGCGCTCTTTGGCCGGAACTGGGGCGCGCTCGAGCATCACCCGTTCCTGCATTTCGAGACGTGCTATTATCAGGCCATCGACTTTGCGATCAGCCGCAAGCTGGCGCGGGTGGAAGCGGGCGCCCAGGGCGACCACAAGCTGGCGCGCGGCTATCTTCCACAGAAGACCTACAGCCTGCATTATCTCGCCCATCCCGGCCTGTCGCGCGCCGTGGCGGAATATCTCGAAGCCGAGCGGGCGGGCGTTGACCATGAACAGGCGGCGCTGGCGGCGCATTCGCCGTTCCGCCATGAACAGGATTTTTGAGGGGCACACGCATGACCTACGACACCAACAACATCTTCGCCAAAATTCTGCGCGGCGAAATTCCGTGTCACAAGATTTATGAAGACGCGCATGTGCTGGCCTTCATGGATGTGATGCCGCAGGTGGATGGCCATGCGCTGGTCATCCCCAAGGCGCCGTCGCGCAATCTGCTGGATGCCGACCCCGCCGTGTTCGCGCCGCTGTTCGCCGCCGTGCAGAAAGTGGCGAATGCCGCCAAACAGGCCTTCGATGCCGAAGGCGTGCTCATCAAGCAATTCAACGAGGCAGCGGCGGGCCAGACGGTCTATCACCTTCACGTGCATGTGCTGCCGCGCAAGGACGGGCAGGAGCTGAAGCCCCATTCCGGCAAGATGGCGGACCACGCGCTGCTGGCGAAACAGGCCGAGGCCTATCGCGCCGCGCTTAAGGTTTGACCGTGATCAAGGCCACTTGTCCGCGCCGGGGCTAATATCCCGGCCATGAAAAGGAGACCTTCATGAATCATCGCCACCGCAAAGTCTTGCACAGTCTGTTCAGCCATCCCCTGCCGAACAACATTCATCTTCGGGAACTGGAAGGCGTGTTCAAGGAACTGGGCGCTGATCTGGACTTTACGGGCCAGGGCCGCCTGAAGGTGACGCTCAACGGCCATTCCGCCGCCTTCCACGGAGCCGATCACGGCCTCTCGCATGAGGAAGTCGTGAGCATCAAGAAATTCGTGGAAACCTGCGGCGTCGATCCGGCGCGCGACTATCCGCTCTGATCAGCGCCCGGTGAACCGGGGTTTGCGCTTGGCGATGAAGGCGGCGCGGCCTTCGGCATAGTCCGAACTGTCAAAGCACGCCGCCGACAGGGCGGCCACCGCATCGGCTTCCACATGGCCGGGGCGGGCGGCGATCATGTCGAGGGCGCGCTTGGCGTGGCGGAGGGTGAGGGGCGCACCCTCCGCGATGGCCGCGGAGATCAGGCGTGTTTCGGCTTCCGCATCGGCAACCGCCCGGTCGATGAGACGCAGCCGCAACGCTTCTTCCGCGCCGAGGCGGTGGGCGGTGAAGATCAGGTCTTTGGCCGCCGCGGGGCCGATGGCCGACACCAGATCGCGCAACCCGTCGAGCGGGTAGGCGAGTCCGAGCCTCGCCGGCGGGATGGCGAAAGAAGCTGTCATGTCAGCCACGCGGAGATCGCAGGCGAGCGCCAGCCCAAGGCCGCCGCCGATGCAATGCCCCTGGATCATGGCGATCACCGGCTTCTGCGCCTGCCGCAGCGCGCCATAGGCCTCCGCATTGCGGGCGGCATAGGTGACGGCGTCGGCGGCATCCTTGCGGCTGCTGTCGAATTCGGAAATATCGGCCCCCGCCGCGAAGGCTTCCGTTCCCGCCCCCCTGACCACGATGGCCTTCACATCAACGTGCTCATCAAGAGATTTGATGAGAGCGGGAATGCCCTCCCACATGGCGGTGTTGAGCGCGTTCCTGCGCTCCGGCCGGTTCAGCACCAGCCAACCGGTTGATCCGTCAATGAAAGCCTGAAGATTGGGGGTGGGCGAGGGAAGCGTGATCATGGCGATCCGCTACACGCCACCATCCGTTAACGCAACCGCCTCGCAGCTTCGCGCAACTCTCCCCATATCTGTGCGTTCCGTGTATAATCGTCCGTTCCGAGGAGATCGCCATGCGCCAGTCCGCCAAGCCCCAATCGGTTGAACGTCTCGACCCCGTCTGGTCGCGCGTCCGCGAGGAAGCGCAGGAGATCGCCCGCATGGAGCCTGCTATGGGAGGCTTCATCTTCGCGCTGATCCTCAACCATGACACCTTCGAGCAGGCACTGATCCACCGCCTGGCGCAGCGCCTCGGCAATGCCGATATCGGCGCCGACCTCGTGGTGCAGGCCTTCGAGGATGCGCTGGAGGCCGACCCCGAAATCGGTTTTGCCGCCCGCGCCGATATTCTCGCCACCTTCGAGCGCGACCCGGCCTGCCACCGCTATGTCGACCCGCTGCTCTATTTCAAGGGCTATCAGGCGCTGCAGACGCACCGCATGGCGCACCAGCTCTGGACAATGGGGCGCAAGGATTTCGCCTATTACCTGCAGAGCCGTTCCTCCATCATCTCCGCCGTCGACATTCATCCCGCCGCCGTCATCGGCAAGGGCATCATGGTGGATCATGGCCATGACATCGTGATCGGCGAGACCACGGTGATCGAGGACAATGTGTCGATCATGCAGGGCGTGACGCTGGGCGGCACCGGCAAGGCGGCGGGCGACCGTCATCCCAAGATCAGGCGTGGCGTGCTGGTGGGCGCGGGGGCGAAAATCCTCGGCAACATCGAGATCGGCCATTGCTCGCGCGTTGCCGCCTGCTCTGTGGTGCTGCATGACGTGCCGCCCAATTCCACGGTGGCGGGCGTTCCGGCCAAGGTGGTGGGCTATGCGGGGTGCAGCGAGCCGGCGCTCGTCATGGACCACAATGTGGAGCCGGTTGCGGCGGAGGCGGAGAGGGGCTAGACGGGCGGGCGATCTCCCCACTCCCTCAAGAGGCTCGCCTTGACGCCGGACGAAATCACCAAGCTGAAGAAGTTTCTGCGCGGCAAGTTTGAATTGCCTGAGCTTGATGTCCGCAAGCGCATGCAGCGCAAGGGCCTGGCCGAAGTGTTCATCGGCGAAGAACAGGTGGGCCAGATCGAGAAGGACGAGGAGGATGGCGAACTCTCCTACAGCTTCTCCATGGATATCGACAATCCGCCCGCCGACGTGACCAAGATGGCCCCGCGCCTGCGCGAGATTTTCGGCCTCGAGACGATCCAGGTGAAGGGCCGCGCCCGCAAGACGGATTCGGCGGAGGTCTTCATCGCCGATGAATTCATCGGCCTCGTCTACCGCGACACCGAGGATGGCGAGGTGCGCTGCAACTTCACCATGAGCATTCTGGATTTCGATCTGGAGTAGGCGTTAACCTTGCATGGTTCCCCAAGGGTTAACGGTCTGTGCCATTGCGGCACAGCCTGTTCGGGGACGGGACATGCAGCTTTATGTCTATGCCTATATTCTGGCCGGGTTGACGGGGCTTGTTTCGGCGGGCCTCGTGGGCAGCGGCTGGGCGCTTGTCTCTGGCGAGCGGCCGAATTTCCGCATGATGGCGCGTTTTGATGTGCTGACGCCGCTCAAGACCTTCGCCCTGTGCGCCTATGCGCCGCTGGGCGTTCTGCGCACCGGGCTGTGGTATTTCGATTTCAACCCCTTCGTGGCGCTGCTGATGCTGGTGCTGGGCTTGGGCTGGAGCTTTCTGCAGGGCGTGTTTATCCTCACCACCTTCCTCGGATACAGCTGACAGGATCGCCCCATGCCACTTTACGCGCTCGACGGCATTTCACCGGAACTGCCGGAGGAGGGGCGCTGCTGGGTGGCGCCCACCGCCGTGCTGATGGGCCGCGTGAAACTCGATTCCATGGCGAGCGTGTGGTGGAACGCCGTGCTGCGCGGCGACAATGAACTGATCCGCGTGGGCGAGAACAGCAATGTGCAGGATGGATGCGTGCTGCACACCGATATGGGCGCACCCCTCACCATCGGGCGCAACTGCACCATCGGCCATTCGGCGATCCTCCATGGCTGCACCATCGGCGATGGCGCGCTGGTCGGCATGGGGGCCACGGTGCTGAACCGTGCGGTGATCGGCAAGGGCTGCCTCATCGGCGCCAACGCGCTGATCCCCGAAGGCAAGGTCATCCCCGATGGATCGCTGGTGATGGGTATGCCCGGCAAGGTCATCAAGACGCTGGATGCGGAGGCGGTGGCGGGGCTGGTGAAATCCGCCGAAAGCTATGTACGCAACTGGCAGCGTTACGCGGCGGGGCTCCGGCAAATCTAGAATTTATGTTTTAGTTGGTTCGGCGGTTTCCTGGCGCGCGGCGATGATATCGTCCGTATCGCCCAGGAGTTCCATCATGGCTTTCCGCGCCGCGGTGGGGTCACCTGCGGCGATGGCGTTCACAACATTCTCGTGCAGGGTGATCGCCGACTCGGGCTTCGGATTGTGCCGCGAGGTGTAGTCGAACAGGTTGGCGAGCGACTGCTCGATCATGATTCCGAACGGCGCGAGGAGCTCGTTATTTGTGCCAGAGAGCAGGGCGCGGTGAAAATCGACGTCGGGCGAAATCATTTCTTCAGCCGAGCGCGCATCCCGCATGCCCTTGAAAGCATATTGCAGTGCAGCAAGCTGGCGGTCTGTGCGCTTCACGGCGGCGAGCGCCGCAATGCCCGGTTCCAGCAGCTTTCTGGCCTCCTGCGTCTTTTCCAGGAAGGCTTCGGGCGGCATGGCGGCGCAGTGCCAGGCGATCACGTCACGGTCGAGCAGGTTCCAGTGCTCGCGCGGCTCGACGGTCGAGCCGACCTTGGTGCGGGAAACGAGAAGGCCCTTTGCATTCAGCGTCTTGATCGCCTCGCGCACGGTGGTGCGGCTGGCCTTGAACATGCGTCCCCATTCCGCCTCGTTGGGCAGCAGCGTGCCCGGCGCATAGACGCCTCTGACGATGCGTTCGCCAATCACATTGGCGAGTTTCGCGTGCAGCTTCGCGGTTGATGTTGCACTGCGAAGACGGCGCGTGCGTTGTGTGCGTTTGCGGTGGGGCATGTAAGCTCCGATGAACTTTTGCAATTGTCATACAAATAATCGTTGAAAGCGAGTTTTTGCTGCACTAAGAGTCCCCGGCATGGCAGCGGGGCGGGCGCAAAAAAAGCCCGCCGCTGTTTTCATGAGGGAGGACTCTTACGTGATCAATCGCAGACATTTCATGCTCTCCACCGCAGGCGTGGCCCTGGTTGCCGGAAGCATTCCCGCTTTCGCCGACAGCAAGGGCCTGATCGGCATTTCCATGCCCACCAAATCCTCGACCCGCTGGATCTCGGACGGCGAGAGCATGGTGAAGGAATTCACCGCCATGGGATATGACACCGATCTTCAGTTTGCCGAAGACGACATTCCCAACCAGCTCGCGCAGATCGAGAACATGGTCACCAAGGGCGCCAAGGCGCTGGTGATCGGCGCCATCGACGGCACAACGCTCTCCGACATTCTCAAGAAGGCCCATGATGCGGGCGCCAAGGTGTTCGCCTATGACCGCCTGATCCGCGGCACGGCCGATGTCGATTACTATGCCACCTTCGACAACTTCAAGGTCGGCGTGCTGCAGGCCACCTCGCTGGTCGACGGCATGAAGCAGCGCTTCCCCAATGTGAAGCCGTGGAACGTGGAGCTGTTCGGCGGCTCGCCCGACGACAACAACGCCTTCTTCTTCTATGATGGCGCGATGAGCGTGCTGCAGCCGCTGATCGACTCGAAGGACATCGTGATCCCCTCGGGCCAGATGGGCATGGACAAGGTTGGCACGCTCCGCTGGGACGGCGCCGTGGCGCAGGCCCGCATGGATAACCTGCTCTCCGCCAACTACACCGACAAGAAGGTCAACGGCGTTCTTTCGCCTTACGATGGTCTGTCGCGCGGCATCATCTCCTCACTCAAGGGCGTGGGCTATGCGCCGGGCGCCGATATGCCGATCGTCACCGGCCAGGATGCAGAGCTGGCTTCCGTGAAGGGCATGGTGGCTGGCGAACAGTATTCGACCGTGTTCAAGGACACGCGCGAACTGGCGAAGACCGCCGCCACGATGGTGGACGCTGCGCTCTCCGGCAAGGACGTTCCGGTGAACGATACCAAGACCTACAACAACGGCGTGAAGGTGGTGCCGTCCAACCTGCTGACGCCCTACGCAGTCGGCAAGGACGACATCAAGAAGTATCTCGTTGACTTCGGGCTACTACACGCAGGCCCAGATCGACGGCTAAGGCCTGAAGCCGCAACACCATCATCCCGGCGGAAGCCGGACCCTTGAGGCCCTTGCGTCACGGGCCATTCGCCCTAAGCTGGCGGAAAAAGGGTTCCGGGTTCTAGCCGGGATGATTCTTGTCAATGGGTGTTTCCTGAATGCAGCCCATCCTTGAAATGAAGGGCATCACCAAGACGTTCCCGGGCGTGAAAGCGCTGACGGACGTGAACCTTGCCGTGATGCCCGGCGAAATCCACGCCGTGGTCGGCGAAAACGGCGCCGGCAAATCCACGCTGATGAAGGTGCTGTCGGGCGTGTACCCTTCAGGCACTTATGATGGCGCCATCGAATTCGAAGGCAAGGAACGCAAGTTCTCTACCATCGCCGATAGCGAGAACACCGGCATCATCATCATTCACCAGGAACTGGCGCTGGTGCCGCTGCTCTCCATTGCCGAAAATATTTTCTTGGGCCACGAGACGGCGAAATACGGCGTCATCAACTGGTTTGAGGCGTTCACGCGCACCCAGGGCCTCTTGAAGAAAGTGGGCCTCAACGAGCATCCCAACACGCTCATCACCAACCTCGGCACCGGCAAGCAGCAGCTTGTGGAAATCGCCAAGGCGCTGAACAAGGATGTGAAGCTGCTGATCCTCGATGAGCCGACATCGAGCCTGAACGAAACGGATTCCAACGCGCTGCTGGCCCTGCTGCAGGAATTCAGGGCGCAAGGCATTTCCTCCATCCTTATCACCCACAAGCTGAACGAGGTGATGAAGGTCGCCGACCGCATCACGGTGATCCGAGATGGCCGCACCGTGGATACGCTAGACACCTCTACCGCGAAGGTGAGCGAGGACCGCATCATCAAGGCCATGGTGGGCCGCGAACTGACGGACCGCTATCCGCCGCGCACCGCCAAGATCGGCGAGCCGGTGTTCGAGGTGAACAACTGGAGCGTCTATCACCCGCTGCACGCCGACCGGCAGGTGATCAAGAATGTGAGCTTCAATGTGAGGCGCGGCGAAGTGGTGGGCATCGCGGGGTTGATGGGGGCAGGGCGCACCGAGCTTGCGATGTCTGTGTTCGGCCATGCCTATGGCCAGAAGATCACCGGCGAGGTGAAGCTCAACGGCAAGGCGATCGACGTCACCTCCATCCCCAGGGCGATGGATGCTGGGCTCGCCTATGCCACCGAAGACCGCAAGACCTATGGCCTCGTGCTGATCGACAACATCAAGCACAATGTGCCGCTGGCCAATCTCGACGGCGTGTCGTCGAAGGGCGTGGTCGATGATGTCGAGGAGCTGCAGGTCGCCAACAAGTTCCGCAAGGATCTGGCGATCCGGAGTTCCAGCGTCTACCAGACGACCCTTAATCTTTCCGGCGGCAACCAGCAGAAGGTGGTGCTGTCGAAATGGCTGTTCTCGGGGCCTGAGGTGCTGATCCTCGACGAGCCGACGCGCGGCATCGACGTGGGCGCCAAATATGAAATCTACGGCATCATCAACCGGCTGGCCGAGCAGGGCAAGGCGGTGGTGGTGATCTCATCCGAAATGCCGGAGCTTCTGGGCATTTCCGACCGCATCTATGTCATGAATGACGGACGCTTCGTGGCGGAGATGGCGGCGAAAGAGGCCACGCAGGAAAAGATCATGCGGGCCATCATGAAATCATGGGAACATTGAGATGAGCGAAGCTGCAAGCCCCGCGCAGGTGAAGCCCGAACTCGGCCGCTTCATCAAGGCCAATATCCGCGACTATGCGCTGCTGCTGTCGCTGCTCGCCATCATGATCTTCTTCCAGTTCACCACCAACGGCACGCTGTTCAAGCCGGTGAACATGACGAACATCATCCTGCAGAACAGCTACATCGTCATCATGGCGCTGGGCATGCTGCTGGTGATCGTGGCGGGCCATATCGACTTGTCGGTGGGCTCGGTATCGGGATTCATCGGCGCCGTGGCTGCCGTGCTGATGGTGAACTGGAAGATTGATCCGTTCCTTTCGGCCGTTGCCTGCATTGCGCTAGGCGCGGCGATTGGCGGATTGCAGGGCTATTTCATCGCCTATTACAAGATACCGGCCTTCATCGTGACGCTGGCCGGCATGCTGGTGTTCAAGGGCCTGGCGCTCACCGTGCTGGGCGGCGCATCGGTGGGGCCGTTCCCGAAGGAATTCCAGCTTTTGAGCTCGGGCTTCATTCCCGATTTCATTGCCACCGCCTTCAACTGGACGGCCATGCTGATCGGCATCGTGGTGACGGCGCTGATCATCTATTTCAATTTCAAGGAGCGGCGCACGCAGGAAGTTCATGGACTGGCTGAAGAGCCGGATGTGATCTTCTATGGCCGCAACCTGCTAATTGCCGTCGCCTTCCTCGGCTTCTCCTATCTGATGGCCAGCTACAAGGGCCTGCCCAACGTGCTGATCGTGATGTTCGCGCTGATTGCGCTGTTCATGTTCATCACCACCCGCACCACCTTCGGCCGCCGCATCTATGCGATGGGCGGCAATGAAAAGGCGGCGAAACTCTCCGGCATCAACACCGAGAAGCTGACCTTCCTGATCTTCACCATCATGGGCGCGCTGGCGGGCCTCGCCGGGCTGATCTTCGCGGCGCGCCTCAACGTGGCGACGCCGAAGGCGGGCCTCGGCTTCGAGCTTGAAGTGATCGCCGCCTGCTTCATCGGCGGCGCGGCGACAACCGGCGGCGTGGGCAAGGTGGTTGGCGCGGTGATCGGCGCCTTCATTATCGGCGTCATGAACAACGGCATGTCGATCATGGGCATCGGCATCGACTGGCAGCAGGTCATCAAGGGCGTGGTGCTGATGCTCGCGGTGTTCCTCGACGTCTACTACAAGGACAAGGGCCGCTGATGTCTCTGACCCTCGCTCACGCGCAGACGATCATCCGCGAAGGTCTGGCGCATGGCCGGAAGGCCGCCATGATGCCGCTCACCATGGTGGTGCTGGATGCGCGCGCGGTGGTGATCGCTTCGGCTTGCGAGGACGGCTCCTCGCGCGGCCGCTTCGACGTGGCGCGCGGCAAGGCCAACGGCGCGCTGGCCTTCAACCGCAATTCGCGCAAGCTCGCCGAGATGGTGAAGGACTATTCGCATTTCCTGTCATCATCCGGTCCCCTGGTGGGCGGGCTGGTGCCGGTGGCGGGCGGCGTCATCATCCGCGATGCAGCCAATGCAGTGATCGGCGCGGTGGGCGTATCGGGCGACAGTTCCGACAATGACGAGGCCTGCGCCATGGCCGGCATCAAGGCCACGGGGCTTAACGCCGAAGGCGGCTGATTCCACTTCCCCAAAAAGGCGAAGCCGGCGCTGGGTGGGACAGCGCCGGCTCCTGAAGCCCGGTCTGGTGGGGGATGGGTGGGGACGCCGACCGGGCCTGTTCGAATTCCTCGTTATTTGCTCTTGCCGCCGGCCACATAGCCATTGGTGACGGGACGGTCCCTGGTGAGCGACACCCAGAGCCGCGGATCGCGGGCCGACTGGCGCTTCAGGAACGTGTAGTCCACGGCATTCCAGCGCAGCACTTCGTTGCGCCGGTTGTCGAGAATATAGTCGCCATCCGCCGTCGTAACGGTGAGCACGGCATGGCCTTCATGCTTCTCGTCCAGCACCACGGTGATCAGCAGCGCATCGGGCGGGAAGCCCAGGCCCAGCAGGTAGCGGCGCTTGAGGAGGACGTAATCCTCGCAGTCGCCCGCATCCGTCGGATAGGCCCAGTATTCCGGCTGGCCGTAGAGTTCCTGGTCCGACACCGGCGCGATCTTGTTGTTCACGTAGGTGTTGACCTGATAGACCAGATTCCAGCGTTCGGGAGACATCGCCAGATCGTCCGGCTTGCCGCCTGTCGGCTTGCAGTCATTCGGCTGGCGTGCGCAGAACTGCACGAAACCGATCGGGGGCAGGGCCTTGCCATATTCCGTGGCGTAGGCGCCTTTCGTTTGGGTCTCGTCCGGCAGTTGCGAGGCCGAAGCGCCCGCCGCTGTCATCAGAAACCCCATGATTGCCGCCCCCACAGCGGACTTGATGTTCATTTTGACGTCCCTGCCTTGTCTTATTCCCGCCACATTACCGACAGGACTTTGAGGCCGGGTTCAGGGCGGTGTCAAAGTTCGAAGCAAAACATCGTTAAATTTTAAACGATTTGTTAACCATAAGGGGGGGGCCGAGGGGCAAGGAAGCCGCCGCCAAACAGGGGTTGCGTAATCGGTAAGCCCCTGTTATTCACCGCGCGCTGCCGGTTCGGCATGCGGCCATGGCGGAATTGGTAGACGCACTAGCTTGAGGTGCTAGCGAGTAACATCGTGGAGGTTCGAGTCCTCTTGGCCGCACCATCTTTTCAAAAAATATACTGTGCTTCGTGGGTTTGGCCTGCCATGCACCATTCCAGACAGTTCTCCTTAAATTTTGCGGATCGGCTTTGACGATCTGTAAAGGTCTTCCACCTAGGAAACGTATTGCCCGGAGAAGCATCCTGCTTCATCTGGTGGAGACCTGTGATGGCCTGGAAGTCCTGCAAACTGTTGACGGCAATGCTGTTCGCCCTGCTTTTCGGCATGACTGGCCTGGCGCGGGCCAATCTCGTCACCAACGGCGGCTTTGAAAGCGGCAGCTTCAGCGGCTGGACGCTGACCGGCGACACCAGCTACACCACGGTGAACAGCGGCAGCAATGCCTATGCCGGCACTTATTATGGGTCGTTCGGTTCCACCAGTGGGCAGGCCTATCTGTCGCAAACCATCGTAACGACGATCGGCGCGAGCTACACTGTCTCGTTCCGGCTTGCCAATGTCGGCAACATCCTGGGCACCACCAGCCCCAATTCCTTCAGCGCCAGCTTCGGATCGTCGCTTGTGTCGATGACCAATTCCAAGGCGTTCGGCTACACGCTCTATACCTATCTGGTGACGGCCACCGCCGCGACGACGACGCTGCAATTCTCCTTCTATAACGTGCCCGGCTACTACCGCCTCGACGCAGTGAACGTGGATGTGGTGGCCGCCGTGCCGCTGCCCGGAAGCCTGCCGCTGTTAAGCGCAGGGTTGATCGGCCTCTGCTACATCGGCCGCCGCCGCGCCCAAAGCCTCAAGCCCCGCATCTGATCAATCGGAACGTCTTGATGCACGGTGCGCCCGCACTGGCGCGTGCGCTGGCCTGCGTGTAGACAAGCTGCCGGTCGCGGGCGTGGCGGAATGGTAGACGCAACGGACTTAAAATCCGTTATTCGCAAGAGTGTGCGGGTTCGAGTCCCGCCGCCCGCACCAACCTTAAAATCGCAGGCATCTAATGCCGCTTCGCGATTGAAATGGCCTCTAGGATTTCGTGATAGCGAGCTTGATCGATGCCGTTCCGCTGTTCATTCGCCAAGCGGCTCTTGTTATCTGGCCCCAAATAGATTGATGGCCGGTTTTTCGGGTCCTCAAACTGAATAAGTACGGGCATTCCCATCGAGTTTGCATACGCGGGTAATTCGTTCGCCAAAGCCCCTTCAACGCGCGGCTCCGCCGATCCATCATTCTCGTATAGTTCAAGATATCGTTGAAAAACCTGCCACGTGACTTCAACCCACGCCCCCCAAGCGAAATCATCAGATGTTCCGATGAACGGAATGGGAAAGAAGCCCCGGATGAAATAGCGCTCTCCGAATTGGCACAAATCTTCCGTGAATTTCGCCTTTTCTGCGCGTTCTTCTTCAGACAATGCCCATACGGCGTCAGGAAGCCTATAAGCGTAGTCAGTCACAAGCCCCAGATGTTCTTTTCCGCAAATTGAGCACATGAATTGATCCGGCAAGTTGGGCCTCATGCGGTTTACCATCATGGCTGATGGCGGCGTGTTAACCCTCAGCCTATTGCGGATACCAGTATTTCGCCACCGGCGCCTCGCGGTCGACGATCACGAACTGGTCGGCGAAGACGCGGTAGGGGTGGCTCCATTCGCCGTCCGGCCATTTGACGCGGATTTCCGCGCGCTCGGCATTGCCCAGCCCGAAATGCGTCCAGCCGATGTGGCCCGAGGCATGGCCGCCGCCCACATAGACCCAGCGGTTCATCGTGCGGTTACCGATCTTGACGTCGATCATCGCGCCGACGGCCATGCGGTTGCCGCCCGGCTGCCGCAATTCGACTTCCATCCAGTTGCCCATCGGGATGACGCGGCCATCGGGAGACTTGGCCCCGGTATTGCGGAAGACGCTGGTGGGCTGCCCGCGGTTGATCACCACGAGGTCAAGCATGCCATCCATGTTGAAGTCTGAGATCAGCGCGCCGCGCCCTTTGGTGGGAAGGCCGATTCCGGCCTCGCCGCCCGCCTCGGCGAAGCGCCCGTCCCATTGGCCGAGCAGCAGGTTGTCGGGATCGTCCTGGGCGAAGTCCTCCATCGCCTCGACGTTGCCCTTGGCGATATAGAGGTCGAGCAGCGTGTCATTGTTGAAGTCGGCGAACTCGCTGTGCCAGCCCGTGGAAGGCTTGAGGTCCTTGCCCATATAGGGCCGGTGCGCCGTGGCGCCGCGGTCGAAGGCGATATCACGGTAAACGGGGCTGAGCGCGTCGGCATCCGTGTCGAGCTTCTGGAGCTTGGTGTCGCCCATCGAGGTGAGCGCGTATTCCGGCGTCCCATCGGAATCGAGGTCGCCCTCGGCAATGCCCATTCCCCAGATCATCACATGGCGCCAGCCGTCGTTGCGGCCATAGAGCTTGGGCGGCTTGTCTTCCGAAACCTTCCACAACTGCTCTTCGCCGTTGCGGTAATATTGCCGGTCATTGGTGATGCGAAGGCTGGGTTCCCCCGATTTGTTCCAGTCGGTGAACAGCATGGAGAGGGCGCAGAAACCGGGCGTCAGTACGCTGGGCTGGCTGTAGGAAGGCTTGTCGCCCGCATCGGGGCGCAGCAGCACATTGTCGGAACAGGTGCCCCAAGGTGAACCTGGCGCGTTGCGGTCCACATAATTGCCGAAGGCCAGCGTGGGGAATGTCTTGCCGTTCTCCCACTCCGCCGAAAAGGCCGTGGTCCACTCATCGCCGCCGTCGAATTTCCAGTCGTCATTGGCCACGGTGAAGGTGCAGTTCGGCCCGCCTTTCAAAAGCACGTTCTTGCCCACGCGCAGCAGCGCCACATCGATGTGGCCATCGCCATCCACATCGAGGGGATAGGCACCGGTCACGTTCTCGGCCAGATTGCCGATGTTGAGGGCTGCCTCATGGAACTTGATGGCGCCGCCGGGCAGGCTGTCGTTCACGTAGAGCTGCGCCGGATTCTTGCCGCCGGCCAGGATCATGTCGGGCTTGCGGTCGCCATTGCAGTCAAAAGCAGCGCCGCCGCCGCCGACGAAAAACTCCCACGGACCGCCATACACATGGTTGACGCCCGCCGCGGCATGTTCCTCGGTCATCGCCGGAATGTCATTGGTGGGTTTGAGAGGCGCGTCATCCGCGGCCGCGGGCAGGGACAGCAGAGGGAGAAGGGCGAACCAGTATTTCATTTCGGGATCACCAGCGTCTTGAGGAAGGCGATGAGGTTCGAGCGCGTATCGTCATCGGCTTTCACGAAGGCGTCGCGCGCCGCGCGGGCCTCGCCACCATGGGCGCGGATCACCCCATCCAGGGTGGTGAAATCGCCGCGGTGGCCATAGGGCGCGGTCGAGCCCACGCCCCACAACACGGTCGTCAGGAAAACGTCGCGCTCCACGAAACGCTGGCTCAACAGTTCATTGCCGAAATCGGCCACGCCTTCGTCCACCACGGTGTGGCGCTTGAGGTCGCTGAACAGCGGGACCAGATATTCGCCCTTGTCATTGCGGGCCAAAGTTTTGGCAAAGGGCAGGGTGGCAAAATCAACGCTGATGGCCTGCGCCTTGTCGCCGGCCCGCAATGTGCCCGCCGCGTCATAAGGGCCGGGGTCCTGGAAGACCAGCGACTTCAGGGGAAGCGTGGGGCGATGACAGGCAGCGCAGCCGATCTCGGAAAACGTTTTTTCACCCTGAGCGGCGGCTGCCTTCCAGTTCTCCGGCAAATCCGTCCGCCGCACCGGCGGCGGCAGCGTGGCCATGAAATAGGTGATGGCGGAAACGTCGCCTTCGTCGACCTCGTTCTTGACGCCGTCGCCGTCAAAGTCGTCCGTTCCCGTCCAGCGTATGCCAAACCGCTCAATGGCTTCCATGCCCTGGTGCGTGTTCAGGGCATTGACGGTGAATTGCCGCAACGACGTCATCACGCCCTTGCGGCTGAACGGCCTGAGCACGAGATCGGTGTCGATGCCGTCGAGCTTGCTCAAGTCAACGCTGCCGTCGGGAGAGATGGTGAGTTCGCCGTAGGAGACGCCCTTACTCTCCAGCTTCACGGTGACGTCCTGGCCGGTGGCGCTCGCCTGCTTCAGCCCTGCAATGCGCTCGGCCTTCAGGTCGGCGGTGATCTCGCGCGCCAGCAGTTCAACGAGCCCGTCTCCGGTGAGCGTCACGGGATTGCGTTCGTTGGAGAACTGCGGGTCGACGGAATCGAAATCGGCAATATCAAAGCCTTCCGAGACGAAGGCGTTGGAGTTGAAATCCGCAGCCGCCCCGATCGAGGGATCGTTGTGGCAGCTTGAGCAGGCGGACGTATCCGGCCCGCTGGTGCGTTCGTGCGATGGCGTTTCGCCGCGCTTGCGCAAAGTGGGAATGATCGCCTGTGTCGCCTTCGGGCGGCCTTGACCGTCGGCGGGCGTGAACTTCGCTGTGAACAGCGTGCGCCCGCGTTCGACAAGCGCCGGAAAGTCCTTCTGCGAAAGCGTCAATGCTTCCGCGAACGACAGGCTGTGCCCGACGACTTTCTCCGACCACGGCGGATCGCCTGCGATGGCCGGTCCGGCCGCCAGTGCAATCAGCACCGGCATCATGAGCCTCGATGACATCTGGGTCCTCCCGGCAGGCATATTGTTGTTTTTCCTTATTCCTAGCGCGCGCGGTGAAGAATGCAATCGCCAGACGGTGTGCATTGCAGCATGTCCCCGGCCTCACCCTGTCCATTCTGCCGCCCAATATTTATCGCAATGCCTTGCGAATTGACTCATGCGGGGGCGCCACATAGCATGTTCGATCAATCATCCTTGCACGGAGAAATTCCATCATGGCCCGCCTTTTGACCGCCCTTGTTTCCGCTGCGGTGCTTTCCACGGCAATTGCCGCTCCGGCGTTGAGCGACACCAGCCAGCCCAAATACACCAAGCTCAAATCTACCTCGGTCCTGAAGAAGAAAGCCGGCTACTGGACGGAATGCAGCTACTCCGCCGTGGGCGAGAACTGCTACACCGTGTATATGCGGCCGCGCACGCCGGAAGGCGGCGTCAAGGGCTTCGCGCCGCTCAAGGCTAACAGCAAGACAGTCTTGAAAAAGAAGCAGGGCTATTACGTGGAATGCAGCTATTCCGGCCTCGGCGAGAATTGCTATTACGTTTATGCCACCACGAAGAAGCCCAAGTAGTTCCCCTTGCGTGATTGAACGCCTCGCCGCCGGCTCGCCGGAGCAGGAGTTCTGCGCACGATGGCGTCACGAGGCGTTCCTCAAGGACGATGGATTTTCCGTCGCCGACAGCTATGACCAGTTGCAGACGCTCGCCACCACGGATGACGCGCTGCAAACGGCGTTGATCGCCCGTGTGGATGGCGCCTGCGCGGGCATCGTGCTTCTGGTGCGCGAGGAGATTGACCCGCTTCACGACGTGTCGCCATGGCTGGCCAGCCTCTATGTCGATCAGGCCCATCGGCGGCGCGGCGTGGCGCGGGCACTCATCGCCGCCGCTGAGGCGCATGCCAAAAGCCACGGCGTGAAGCGGCTTTATCTTTATACCGTTGATGCGCAACCCCTCTATCTCAAATGCGGCTGGACGCTCAGGGACAGCGTAACACAGCACGGCAGCCCGCTGCATCTCATGAGCCGTGATCTCTAACGATTTGCCATGGGGCGCTGCGGAAGCTAAATTTCCGTATGCCTTACATTGAGCTTCTGATCGTTGCGCTTCTGATCCTCCTGAACGCGCTCCTCGCCATGTCGGAAATGGCGCTGGCCTCCTCAAGGCCCGCCAAGCTGCGCGCCTTGGCTGACGATGGCGTTGCGGGGGCGCGCTCGGCGGTGGCGCTGGCGGGTGATCCCGGCCGGTTTCTGGCCACCGTGCAATTCGGCATCACGCTGATCGGCGTGCTGGCAGGCGCCTTTTCCGGCGCCACGCTGGGCGGCCGCGTCAGCACCTGGCTTGCAGGATATGGCATGCCGGAGCGTTTCGCGGAGCCTGTAGGCTTCGGGTTGGTGATCGGCCTCATCACCTATTTTTCGCTGATCGTCGGCGAACTGGTGCCGAAGCAGATGGCGTTGCGGAATCCCGAGCGCATCGCCTGCCTCGTGGCGCACCCCATGTCGTTGCTGGCAAAAATCGCCTCGCCCATCGTCTGGCTGCTCGACCGCTCGGGAAAGCTGGTGCTGGCGCTGCTGAGGCAATCGGGCGGCAAGGACGAAACCGTCACCGATGCCGAAATTCACGCGCTCATCGCCGAAGCGGAAACGGCGGGCGTTCTGGAACCGGAAGAGCGCCAGATGATCACCGGCGTCATGCGGCTGGGTGACCGCTTGGTGCGCGCCGTGATGACGCCGCGTGCCGATGTGGCGATGATCGACATTGATGAAAAGCCTTCCGCCCTTGCAAAACAGATTGCCGACAGTGGCCATTCCCGTTTCGTCGCCTGGCAGGGCACGCCTGACAATGTGGTGGGCGTGCTGCAGGCCAAGGACATCGCCACGGCGCTGCTGAAGCGCCGCGCCCTCAATCTCAAATTGCTGGTGCGCGAGGCGCAGATCATTCCCGACAATCTCGACGCGCTTGATGTCGTAATGCGCCTCAAGGAGTTGGAGGTGCATTTCGGGCTGGTCTATGACGAATACGGCCACTTCGACGGCATCGTCACGGCGGCGGATATTCTGGAAGCGATCGCCGGCGCGTTCCGCCAGGAGGGGACGCCCGAAGATCCCGACATCATCGAGCGCGACGATGGATCGCTGCTGGTCTCAGGCTCCACCAGCATCGAGGCGCTGGCGGCCAAAATCGGCATCAAGGTGCCGGAGCGCAGGGGCTACCAGACCGTCGCGGGCTTCGTGCTGGAAAAAATGGGCCGCATCCCGTTGGCCGGAGAGGCCTTCGAGGCGCAGAGCTACCGCTTCGAGGTGGTCGACCTCGACGGACACCGGATCGACCGCCTCATCGTGTCGAGGCTCGCGCAGCGCCGCCGCGCGGCACGTCCGGCCTGATCACATCCTATTTCGACAGGCGCACCACCGAAAGCGATTTGCCGATTTCTTCAAAGGCGGCCTCCAGCGCTTCCTCATTCCCGGCGTCGAAGTAGTTGTCCGTACTGGTGGCGCAGGCCTGGAGCATGTCCTGCGTCGTCTTGTCGTCGATCTGGAAGGCAATGGTGTAGAGCGTCATGCCCTCGGCCTTCGCCACCTCGCAAGCCTCTGCAAGCAGCTTGTTGGACAGAGTGCCATCCGTGCCATTGTGATAGGGATATTTGGGCGAGCGTGTATTGGCGCCGTCGGTCATCAGCACGATGGCCTTCACCGCCTGCTTGGTCGCCGCATCTGCCTTGGTCATGCCTTCGGAGTAGGGATCGTCATGCGAGAGCGCATACATGCCCCATGTCAGCCCGGTAGCGATATAGGTTTCGCCGGATGCGGTGAGCGCGTTGATGCCTGCCGTGATGGTGGAATAGCTGCTGGTGAGCGCCGTGATGGCGGGCGGGCAGGAGGTGTTGAGCAGGCCCGGAACCTTCGAGGTGTCGAAGCTGCCTTCCCGCAGGCTCAAGGGGTAACTGCGCGAACCCACGCAGCCCGTCCATTTGTAATTGGTCGTCTGGTTGCCACAGCTTTGATAGGGCGTGCCGTAGACATAATCGCAGGTGGTTGATGTGCAGGAATAGGGCACACCGTCATTGTAGCAGGTGGTGGTCTTCTTCACGCAGTTCGACTTGCTGATCACCGGCGTCACGGTGCTGCACACATATTTGGTTGTGGAGTAGTCGTCCTTCACGTCAAGCCACGGCTGGCCGCGCTTGTCGGTGCCCACGTTTACATAATTGGCGAAAGGAACGATGGCCATTTTCGCGGTGCCGGCGGAATTGTCCTTGAGCAGCGTATTGGCAAGATTGGTGGCGGACGTCTTGAGCGTCGCCAGCTTGCTGCCGGACATCGAGCCTGTCACGTCGAGCGCCAGCGCCAGTTCAACAGGCCGCCCCGCGCCGAAGACCGATTGCGCGCGCACATCATGAATCATGGTTTTCTGGCCGAACAGATACATGAATGTCGTCGGCTGAATCCCCTGCAAATCGATACTGAAGGTCTTGCTGCCCGAATCCCCGGTTGTGATGTCGAGATCGACGGACGCGAGATCGATGTCGGACGGCACGTTGCTGTTGATATAATCCTTGGCAATCTTCAGAAGGTCCGCCTTGGTCGAACCGGATACCTCTTTGGCGTGCATGGTGGCAGCCAGCAATGCCCCATCGGTGATCGTTTGCAGCTTGGTCTGGCGAAGATAATAACGCCCGAAGTCGATGGCGGCGCCCGCCGCGGCCATGATCGTCATGATCGAGAGGGCCAAGACAATGGCGATATTGCCGTTCTGTGCCTTGCAAAAACGGGCCACGGATGAAGGCAAACTGTGCATGAAAGCCTCTTGATGTTCCAGACGAAGGAACTCGCTTAAATGCAAACCCTTTCGATAAGCTTGGCCGGAACGGTGAAGCGAAAGTTGCCGGAATGAACGGCATTTGAAATGCATTTACCGTAAAACACACAACAAGGCCTTGCGCACATTCGCAAAATCCGTTTGAGAGGCTGCATGGCTGATCTTCAACAGGACGGGGAAATCCGCGACGAATGGGGCGGCATTGATGCGGCCTACGCGGAAAAAGTGACCGCGGCGCTGGCGTCTTCGGACGCCAAGGCGGCGCGGGCGCTGACGCGCGACCTGCATGCCGCCGACCTCGCCGACCTCATCCAGACGCTGGATCAATCTGATCGCGTGGCGCTGATCGCCGCCCTCGGCCGCAACTTCGATGTGGAAGCTCTGGCCGAACTCGACGAGACGGTGCGCGACGAGTTGATGGAGGTGCTGCCCAACGAGGTGATCGCCTCCGCCATCAAGAAGCTCGACACCGACGACGCGCTCTATCTCATCGAAGACCTCGACGAGTCCGAGCAGCAGGACATTCTGGCCAAGGTGCCGAAGCAGGACCGCGCGGCCCTGTCGCGCGCCCTCGATTATCCGGAAAACACCGCCGGCCGCCTGATGCAGACGGAGTTCGTGGCGGTCGCGCAGTTCTGGACGGTGGGCAAGACCATCGACCACATCCGCGGCGAGAAGGGCATCCCCGATGATTTCGTGGAAGTCTATGCCGTCGATCCCGCCTATCAACTGAAGGGCACGGTGCCGCTGGCGCGCCTGCTGAGGAGCCCCCGCGAGCGCAAGATCGAAGACGTGATGGATGAGGAGCACACCGTCTTCAAGGTCACCGACGAGCAATCCGAGGTGGCCTACAAGTTCGACCAGTATAACCTCGTCTCCGCCGCCGTGGTGGACGAGGCGGGGCGCCTTGTCGGCTCGCTGATGGTCGATGACATCGTGGACGTCATCAAGGAAGAGGCCGAGGGCGACCTGCTTCATTTGGGCGGCGTGGCGGCGCAGGAATCGATTTCCGATACGGTCGTCACCATCACCCGTTCGCGCTTCACCTGGCTCCTGATCAACCTCGCCACCGCCGTTCTTGCTTCATGGGTGATTTCGCTGTTTGACGGCACAATCCAGAAAATGGTGGCGCTGGCGGTGCTCATGCCCATCGTGGCTTCGCAAGGGGGCAATGCGGCCACGCAGACCATGACGGTGGTGGTGCGGGCGCTTGCCACGCGCAATCTGGGGCCATCCAATGCGGTGCGCGTGACATATCGCGAAGTGGCGGTGGGTCTCATTAACGGCTTCATCTTCGCCATTCTCATCGGCACCTTCGCCTGGTGGTGGTTTGGCGCGGAATCGCTGGGTGTCATCATCGGCGCAGCGATGATCATCAATCTGGTGGCCGGCGCGCTGGGCGGGATTCTCATTCCCATCATCATCGACTATTTCGGCATCGACCCCGCCGTGGCCTCCGGCGCCTTCGTAACGACGGTGACCGATGTGGTGGGTTTCCTCGCCTTCCTCGGCCTCGCCTCGATCTGGCTGGTGAAATAGGGTGGGGCAGGAGCCCCTTGATTTGGCCATGGTTTCCGCCTAGAAGCCACGGCAATCCCTTCATATTCCAAGGAGCACACGAGCCTCATGGCGCGCGTCACAGTTGAAGATTGCATCGACAAGCTGCCGAACCGCTTCGAGCTGGTTCTGCTTTCCGCCCACCGCGCCCGCATGGTGTCGCAGGGCGCCCCCATCACGGTTGACCGTGACAACGACAAGAACCCCGTGGTGGCGCTGCGCGAGATCGCCGACGAAACCATCGTGACCGAAGACCTCCGCGAGGAATTCATCCACGCCATGCAGAAGCATGTCGAGGTGGATGAGCCCGAGCCCACCGAAGTGCCGCTCATCCAGCAGTCGGGCGACATGGTGATGGTGAACGACGAATCCGGCGATCAGCCCGATTTCGAGCAGATGACCGAGGAAGAACTGCTGCGCGGCCTCGAAGGCCTGCCGCCCGCCGAAAGCCCGGGCAGCCAGCGCAACGGCTACTAAACCATCCACATTGCAAGAGTTTCAGGCCGGACCACTCGCGTCCGGCCTTTTTTGTCGTAAGTTGCTGCCATTATGATGCGCCAATACGAATTGGTGGAACTGGTCACCAAGTATGACCCTGACGCGAACGAGGACCTCCTCAATCGCGCCTATGTCTATGCCATGAAGGCGCATGGCAACCAGAAGCGGGCCTCCGGCGAGGCCTATTTCAACCATCCCCTCGAAGTGGCGGCCATCCTCACGGAAATGAAGCTGGACGACGCCACCATCGCGGCGGCGCTGCTTCACGATACGGTAGAAGACACCGAAGCCACCCAGCAGGAGATCGAAGAGAAGTTCGGCCCCGAAATCGCGTCGCTGGTCGATGGCCTCACCAAGATTGCCAAGCTCGATCTGGTGACGAAGGAAGCGACTCAGGCGGAAAACCTGCGGAAGCTCCTGCTTGCCATGTCGAAGGATGTGCGCGTCCTGCTGGTGAAGCTGGCCGACCGGCTGCACAACATGCGCACGCTGCACCATGTGAAGCCGGAAAAGCGGCTGCGCATCGCCCAGGAAACCATGGACATCTATGCGCCACTGGCCGGCCGCATGGGCATGCAGACGGTGCGCGACGAACTTGAGGACATCGCCTTCAAGGTGCTGAACCCAGAGGTTGACCGTATCATTACCGAGCGCCTCAAGACGCTGCACGAGGAAAGCGGCGACGTGCTGCGCGAGATCGAGCAGGCGCTCACCGCCAAGCTGGGCGAAAACGGCATCAAGGCGGAAGTCTATGGCCGAGAGAAGCGGCCCTATTCGATCTGGCGCAAGATGGAGCGCAAGCTGCTGTCGCTGGGCCAGCTTTCGGATATTTTTGGCTTTCGGGTGATCGTCGGCACGGTGGACCAGTGCTACCGCTCGCTGGGCATCGTGCATCGCACCTGGCGCGCCGTGCCGGGGCGCTTCAAGGATTATATCTCGACACCCAAGCAGAATGACTACCGCTCCCTCCACACCACTGTGATCGGCCCCCACCACATGCGGGTGGAAATGCAGATCCGCACAAGGCTGATGCATGAAATCGCCGAGCGGGGCGTGGCCGCCCATGCTCTCTACAAGGACGCGCCGGATGCCAAGGAAGCGCTCGACGGCTTCCGCCAGCCCGCCGCGGAATCCAATGCCTACAGATGGTTACGCCATCTTGTTGAAATGTTGCAGGAAGGCGAGAGCCCCAAGGAATTTCTCGAGCACACAAAGCTCGAACTGTTCCACGATCAGGTCTTCTGCTTCACGCCCAAGGGCCAGCTGATCGCTCTTCCCAAGGGCGCCACACCCATCGACTTCGCCTATGCCGTCCACACCTCGGTGGGCGACAGTTGCGTGGGCTGCAAGGTGAATGGCCGCCACGCACCGCTGGTCACCGAGCTGGAAAATGGCGACGAGGTGGAAATCATCCGCTCGGACGCGCAGGTGCCCCCCGCCGCATGGGAGGGATTGGCCGTCACAGGCAAGGCCCGCGCCGCCATCCGCCGCGCCACCCGCGTGGCGGTGCGCAAGCAATATGCCGGGCTCGGCCGCGAGATCGTGGAAAAGCTGCTGGCCAAGCAGGGCATGGATTATGTCGAGAAGGAAGTGGCCGCCGCCATTCCGCGCCTCGGCCACAAGAACCTCGATGACACGCTGGCCGCCGTGGGGCGCGGCGAGCAGACCGGCCTCGACGTACTGCGCGCCATGGGTGTTACGGTCGACGATGCGCAGCTTCGTGAATCGCGCCGCAAGATGGCTTCGCGCAAGACCGAGGGAAATGATGAGCTTTCAATCCCGGTGCGCGGCGTCACCCGCACCACCGCGCTGAAAATCAACCCCGGTACGGGTGCCGTGCCCGGCGAGCGCATCGTCGGCATCGCCACGCCGGGCGAAGGCATCATGATCTATCCGATCTTCGCCAAGGCGCTGGAGCAGTTCGACAACCATCCCGAACGCTGGGTGGACCTGGCATGGGACGCCACCGCCAATGATCAGCTTTTCCCCGCCCGCATTGCCGTCACCATCCTGAACGAGGTGGGGTCGCTGGCGCAGGTGACGCAAGTGATCGGCGAGCAGGGCGGCAACATCGATGCGCTGCGCATGCAGGCCCGCGAGGGCGCGCGCGACTTTTTCGATCTCGACATCACGGTCGAGGTGCACGATCTCAAACATCTGAACCACATCATGGCGGGCTTGCGCACCAAGGCGCTAGTGAGCGACGTCACGCGCGTTACGGGGTAATCCATGCTGACACAGGACCAGATTCTCGCCGAGTTCCGCGATGCCGGGGCCTTGCTGGAGGGGCATTTCATTTTGTCTTCGGGCCTCCACAGCCCCGTGTTCCTGCAGAAGATGTTCATCTTCATGGATCCGCCCCGCACCGAGCGCCTGTGCAAGGCGCTGGCTGAAAAGGCCAAAGCCCGGTTCGGCGAGATCGACTATGTGGTGTCGCCCGCCGTGGGCGGCATCGTGCCGGGCTATGAAACGGCGCAGGCATCTGGGCGCCAAGGCCTTGTTCGTGGAGCGGGAGGAGGGCAAGTTCACGCTCCGCCGCGGCTTCACCATTCCGGAAGGTGCCCGCGTGCTGATGGTGGAGGATATCGTGACCACCGGCCTCTCCTCGCGCGAATGCCTCGCCGCCATCGCCGAGCATCCGGGGAAGATCGTCGGCGCCGCCTGCCTCATCGACCGCTCCAACGGCAAGGCCGATCTGGGCGTGCCGCTGGTGGCGCTGGCGAAGCTCGACATCCCCGCCTATCCCGCCGATGCCCTGCCGCCCGAGCTTGCGGCACTTCCCGCCACCAAGCCCGGCAGCCGGGGCCTCAAGAAATGATCATCGGCCTCGGCAACGATATCGTCGACATAAGGCGGATCGAGAAAACGCTGGAGAAATATGGCCGGCGTTTCATCGACAGGCTTTATACCGAAACCGAGATCCGCAAGTCGGAAACGCGGGCGGCGCGCGCCGCCTCCTATGCAAAGCGGTTCGCCGCCAAGGAGGCGTGTTCCAAGGCGCTCGGCACCGGCTTCCGGCGTGGCGTGTTCTGGAAGGATATGGGCGTCATGAATGAGCCTTCGGGGAGGCCCACCATGGTGCTGACGGGCGGCGCCGCTGCGCAACTGGCGCGCATCACCCCGCAAGGCCATGCCGCCCGTATCCATCTGACAATCACCGATGATTTCCCCTATGCCCAGGCCATCGTGATGATCGAGGCGCTCCCTCTCACCTAGGGGGTGTGTTCCCCGCGCAACAGTCCCCAAGCTTGAAGCTAGCCGCGTTGCAACGCACATAGGGGCCATATATACGGCGAAGAAGTGGATGGCGCAGGCGCGGAGCGGTCCGGCATGCAGAAGAGAGACTATGTGATGGCGGCAAGACCCGACGCACGGCGCAAGCCGGATGAAGGCATTTGGGAAACCGTCAAGGTCATCATCCAGGCGCTGCTGATCGCCTTCTTCGTGCGTACCTTCCTGTACCAGCCGTTCAATATTCCTTCGGGCTCAATGTATCCTACTTTGAAGGTAGGAGATTATCTTTTTGTTTCAAAGCTTTCCTATGGATACGGGAAGTATTCGTTCAACTTCAGCCTGGGTGCCTTCGGGCACGAGGTGAAGTGCTGCTCGTTCATCGATTTTCCCGGCCGCATCATCTTCCAGAGCACCCCAAAGCGTGGCGACATCGCGGTGTTCAAGAAGCCGTCTGATACGGACGTCGATTATATCAAGCGGGTGATTGGTCTGCCTGGTGACCACATTCAGATGCGGGATGGGGTGATTTTCCTGAATGGAGTCGCAGTCAAAAAGGAACGCATACAGGATTACGTGAATCCTGATCCTGAATCTGAACCGTACAATACGCCTACAGGATCGCCGGTGCCGCAGTTTATGGAAACGCTTCCCGAAGGCGTCCAATATCGCGTGCTGGATTTCCGTCCTGACGGTGCGCTCGACAACACGCCTGAGTTTGTTGTCCCGCCCGCGCATTATTTCATGATGGGTGACAACCGGGACAATTCTTCCGACTCCCGCGATCCGTATGGCGGCGTCGGCTATGTGCCCATCGAAAATTTCGTGGGCCGCGCCGATATCATCTTCTTCTCGATTTCTCCCGAGGCGCGGCTTTGGGAAGTGTGGATGTGGCCCTTCGAAATCCGCTGGAGCCGCTTCTTCAACATTCTCTGAGCGTCTGGTGGTCCGGTTTTCCGCCACGCGCTACGACGAGATTGCCCAGCGGCTCGGCTACCGTTTCATCGACAAGGCGCTGCTGCGCCACGCCCTGACGCACGCCAGCACGCGCAATGCATCCGATGACTATGAGCGGCTGGAATTTCTGGGCGACCGCGTGCTGGGGCTGGTGATTGCCGAGGAACTGTTCCGCCTCAATCCCGATCAGCGCGAAGGCCACATGGCGGCGCGCCACAGCCAGCTTGTGCGCGGCGAAACCTGTGCGGAAGCAGGCCGTACGCTGGGCCTTGGCGAATTCCTGGTGATGGGGGCAAGCGAACGCAGCAAGGGCCTAGCGCTTAACGGCACGGTGATGGGCGATGTGGTGGAGGCGCTGATCGGCGGCATCTATCTCGACGGCGGCCTTGAAGCGGCGCGGGGCTTTGTCCTCCGCAACTGGAAGCCGATGATGGAGAAGCCTTCGGGCCATGAAAAAGATGCCAAGACCTTCCTGCAGGAATGGGCGTTGGGCCGCGCGCTGCCCATCCCCGCCTACCGCGTGGTGAAGCGCGAAGGGCCGGAACATGCACCCGTCTTTGACGTGGCTGTGGACGTGGCGGGCCATCTGGCAGCCGAAGGCACGGGCAAGAGCAAGCGCATTGCCGAACAGGAAGCGGCCTCGCACTTCCTGCAACGGGAAAAGATCAGGCAATGACCGATACACTGACCCACGCCGGCTTCTGCGCCATCATCGGCGCGCCCAATGCGGGCAAGTCCACGCTCGTCAATCAATTGACCGGCGCCAAGGTGGCGATCGTCAGCCACAAGGTGCAGACGACGCGCGCCAGGCTCCGCGCCATCGTGATGGAAGGGCAAACCCAGATCGTGCTGGTGGATACGCCCGGCATCTTCAATCCCCGCCGCAAGCTCGACCGCGCCATGGTGGAAAGCGCCTGGGGCGGCGCGGGCGAGGCCGATGCCGTGGTGGTGTTGATCGACGGCCGCACCGGCATCACCGAGGATGTGTCGCGCATTCTCGATGGCCTGAAGGCCGCGAAGGCAAAGGCCGCGCTGGCCATCAACAAGATAGACTTGATCCCGCGCGAAAAACTCCTGGAGATTTCAGCGAAGATCAACGAGGCGTTTCCCTTCGACGCCACCTTCATGGTGAGCGCGCTCAAGGGCTCTGGCACCGATGATCTCCGCCGCTGGATCGCCGCACGCATGCCGGCGGGGCCATTCCTTTATCCCGAAGACCAGGTGGCGGATGTGCAGTTGCGCTTCATGGCCTCCGAGATCACGCGCGAGAAACTCTACAACCGCCTGCATGATGAACTGCCCTATGCCTCAACCGTCGAGACTGAGAACTGGGAAGAGCGCAAGGACGGCTCGGTGAAGATCGATCAGGTGATCTATGTCGAGCGTGACAGCCAGAAGGCCATCGTGCTGGGCAAGGGCGGGCAGACGGTGAAGATCCTCGGCCAGCAGGCGCGCGAAGACATGGAAAAATATTTCGAGCGCCGCGTGCATCTCTTCCTGTTCGTGAAGGTGCGCGAGAACTGGTCTGACGATCCCGAGCGCCTGCGCATGATGGGCCTTGACGTCTAGGGCCATTGCATGGAGTGGCGCGACGAGGCGATCATCCTGTCCGTCCGCCGCCATGGCGAGACGAGCGCCATCGTGGAGGTTCTGACGGCGGATCATGGCCGCGCGCTGGGGCTGGTGCGTGGCGGGCGCTCGCGCGTGCAGCGGCCCATCCTGCAGCCGGGCAATCAGGTCACCGTCAAATGGCGGGCTCGGCTCGAAGAGCACCTGGGCAATTTCACCTTTGAGCCGATTTCGCTCCGCGCCGGGCCGATCATGGAAGAGCCGTTCCGGCTGGCGGGCCTTTCCACGCTCGCCGCCCTGTCGCAGCTACTCCCCGAACGTGAGCCGCATCGCCGCATCTATGATGCGCTGCTGGTGATCCTCTCCGGGATCGAGCAGGACGATGTGTGGCCGGCCCTGCTGGTGCGCTGGGAGATGGGGCTTCTCGATGAATTGGGCTTCGGCCTTGATCTCGCGGCCTGTGCCGCAACCGGCCAGCGCGACGATCTGGTCTATGTCTCGCCGCGCACGGGCAGGGCAGTGAGCCGGGACGCGGGAAGCCCCTATCATGACCGCTTGCTGCCGCTGCCCGCCTTCCTCCGTGCCCCCGCCGCGGCCACCCCTGATGACATTGCCGACGGCCTTCGGCTGACCGGGCATTTTCTGATGCGCCATATCTTCGAGCCGCGCGGGCTGGAACCGCCCGAGCAGCGGCAATGGATCATCCGCGCGCTGGCCGAAAGGCCGCATTGAGTTTTAGAGTGCTTTCCGTCATGCCCCCCGCGTGAAAGGTGAACCATGCTAGGACGATTGAACCATGTGGCGATTGCGGTGCCGAACCTGGCCAAGGCCACGCGCGTCTATCGCGATGTGCTCAGCGCTAGCGTATCCGCGCCGCTCACCTTGCCGGAACATGGCGTGACGGTGGTGTTCGTCGAACTTCCCAACACCAAGATCGAATTGCTGGAGCCTCTGGGCGAGGACTCTCCCATCGCGGCGTTTCTTACCAAGAATCCATCCGGCGGCATGCATCACCTGTGCTACGAGGTGGATGACATCGCGGCGGCGCGCGATCAACTGGTGAAGGAGGGCGCGCGCGTGCTGGGGGATGGCAAACCGAAAATAGGCGCCCACGGCAAGCCGGTGCTGTTTCTTCACCCCAAGGATTTTTGCGGCACGCTGGTGGAACTGGAGCAGGCATGAGCACCGGAAGCATGATCGCCATCTATTTCATCACCTGGTGGCTGTGCCTGTTCGTGACGCTGCCCTTTGGCGTGCGCAATGCCCATGAAGCGGGAGAAACGGTGGGCGAGGGGCACGAGGCGGGGGCGCCCGTAGCGCCCATGATGTGGCGCAAGGTTCTGGCCACCACGCTTCTCTCTTTTGTCGTGTTTGGAATTGTCTATGGCATCGTGGTGAAGCACTGGATCACCTTCGAGGACGTGCCCTTCATCAACACGCTGCCGAAGGTCTGACCGAAACAGAAAAAGCAGAGCCGGTGGCTCTGCTTTTTCCGCTTAGACCTTGGTTTCCTTTCCTCCCGTCCGTTTTCGGATCAGGCGGGGCAGCGGCCATTGCGCGCCCGGAAACTCCTCCCCAGACCTGGGGCCACCTCAAGTGCGGCTCCGTGGTCTTGTTCTTATTGCAGGTGACGCTAGCACAAACCGCAAAGCTGTCGAGTGAAAAATGACACATTGAAGTCACAATTCGCTCCCGGACGTGCGCTTGTGTTCCAATACCGTTTGCTTAAAAGAGCGCGAGTTCAATCGCCGGGGATTCCGATGCGCCTTTCCCAATATTTCATGCCCATTCTCAGAGATGACCCTAAGGAAGCCGAGATCATCTCGCACAAGTTGATGTTACGTACGGGCATGATACGTCAGGAGGCAGCGGGCAGCTATTCGTGGCTGCCAATGGGCTATCGCGTTCTCCGCAAGATCGAGAAAATCGTGCGCGAGGAGCAGGACCGTTCCGGCGCCATCGAAGTGCTGATGCCGACCATCCAGCCCGCCGACCTGTGGCGCAAGTCCGGCCGCTATGATGCCTATGGCAAGGAAATGCTGCGCATTAAGGACCGCCATGACCGCGACATGCTCTATGGTCCCACCAACGAGGAAATGATCACTGACATTTTCCGCCAGGGCGTGCAGAGCTACAAGGACATGCCGCGCAATCTCTATCACATCCAGTGGAAGTTCCGCGACGAGGTGCGCCCGCGCTTCGGCGTGATGCGCGGACGCGAATTCCTGATGAAGGATGCCTACAGCTTCGACGTGTCGCGCGAGGCGGGGCAGCATGCCTACAACAAGATGTTCGTGGCCTATCTCCGCACCTTCGCGCGCATGGGTTTGAAAGCCGTGCCGATGCGCGCCGAGACAGGCCCCATCGGCGGCGATGACAGCCACGAATTCCTTGTGCTGGCGGAGACCGGCGAGAGCGGCGTGTTCTTCGACCGCGCCTTCCTCGACATGGACTGGTCGGCCTTCGACATCGACTATGATGACGTGGCGGCGGTGGCGAAGGTGGTTGACACTTTCACGTCGAAATATGCGGCAACAGACGAAAAGCACGATGCGGCGGAATTCGAGAAGCGCGTGCCGGACGCGGCACGGGTGAGCGGGCGCGGCATTGAAGTTGGGCACATCTTCTTCTTCGGCACAAAATATTCAGCGCCCCTCGGCTGCGAGGTTCAGGGCGCGGATGGCAAGAAAGTGCTGGTACAGTCGGGATCCTATGGCATCGGCGTGTCGCGCCTCGTGGGCGGAATCATCGAGGCGAGCCATGACGATGCCGGCATCATCTGGCCCGAGCCCGTGGCGCCCTTCAAGGTGGGTCTCATCAATCTCAAGGCGGGCGATCCAGAGACGGAAGCGGCCTGCGTTCACATCTACAAGGCGCTGGAGGCGAAGGGCGTTGAGGTTCTCTATGATGACCGCGACGACCGGCCGGGCGCTAAATTTGCTGTCATGGATTTGATCGGCCTGCCGTGGCAGGTGATCATCGGCCCGCGCGGCCTGAAGGACGGCATCGCGGAGGTGAAGAACCGCAAAACCGGCGCGCGTGAAAACGTGGCGCTGGACCAGATCGTGGCGCGGTTCTCCGCGTGAAACGGCTCGCGTCATATTTTCCTTCTCCCCCTGCGGGAGAAGGTGGATCGCGCGTCAGCGCGAGACGGATGAGGGGTCGCGCCGAACTCAACCACCCCCTCATCCGGCGCTTCGCGCCACCTTCCCCCGCGAGGGGGGAAGGGGAAGATTGAAATGACTCCCGCCCTCCCAGACACCAAACCCTTCGCGCCATTTGAATGGATGTTGGCGGCGCGTTATCTCCGTGCACGGAGGAAAGAGGGATTCATCTCCGTGATCTCGCTATTCTCCTTCCTCGGCATCATGCTGGGCGTCGCTACATTGATCGTGGTGATGGCGGTGCTGAACGGCTTTCGCGGCGAGCTGCTGGACAAGATTCTGGGCTTTCAGGGCCACGTCACCATTTTCCGCTCGGATGCCGGGCCGATCGATCCTTATGAAGACATCGAGGCGCGGCTGAAGAAAATTCCCGGCGTCAAGCGCGTGGCGGGGCTGGTGGAAGGGCAGGCGCTGGCCTCCTCGCAGAAAAGCAGCACCGGCGTCCTGATCCGCGGCATTTCGGATGAGGATTTCGCCAGCCTGCCCAGCGTGAACAATGTGGACCTTCACACCGCCATCCAGGTGCCAGGTACGCCCGACGCCACGCCATCGCTGATCGGTTTCGGCAAATCCGGCGGCATCGCTGTGGGAGAGCGCATGGCATGGCAGCACCAGCTCGGGCTCGGCAGCACTCTCACGCTGATTTCGCCCAACGGGCCCGACACCGTGGTGGGCAACACGCCGCTGATCCGCGACTACAAGGTGGTGGCGATCTTCAAGGTCGGCATGTCGGATTATGACGCCAATGTCGCCTATCTGCCTTTGGGCGAGGCGCAGGACTTTTTCGACACCGGTTCCGGCGTCTCGATGATCGAGATGATGGTGGATGATCCCGACAACATCGAGCAATATCTGCCCTCCATCACCGAGGCCGCTGGCCCCGACATGGTGGTGCAGAGCTGGAAAGACCGCAACGTCGCCTTCTTCAATGCGCTGGCCGTCGAGCGCAACGTGATGTTCCTTGTGCTGACGATGATCATTCTCGTCGCCGCCCTCAACATCATTTCCGGTCTCATCATGCTGGTGAAGGACAAGGGGCGCGACATCGCCATCCTGCGCACCATGGGCGCCACGCGCGGCACCATCCAGCGCGTGTTCTTTCTCACGGGTGCCGCCATTGGCACGGCGGGAACTTTTGCCGGATTTCTGCTTGGCCTTGTGATCTGCCTGAATGTGGAGCGCATCCGCGAATTCGTGCAGTGGCTGTCGGGCGTCGATCCGTTCAATGCCGAACTCTATTATCTCTCGCGGCTGCCCGCCCGCATGGAGGTGGACCAGACGGCGCTGATCGTCATCATGTCGCTGGCGCTCTCGTTTCTGGCCACGCTCTATCCATCATGGCGCGCCGCCCGGCTCGATCCCGTCGAAGCGCTGAGGTACGAATGACTGAGGTGGGACCGGCGCTGGAATTGCGGGGCCTCGCGCGGAGCTATGCCGAGGGCAAGGGCAGGCTCGACATTTTCCATGACCTGAACCTGTCGGTGAATGCGGGCGAGATCGTTGCCTTGGTCGGGCAATCCGGCTCCGGCAAATCCTCGCTGCTGCATATCGCCGGACTGCTGGAAGCGCCCACCGCTGGGGATGTGTTCATCGCCGGGCAGAATTGCACGGCACTTGATGATGCCGCGCGCACCCGCATCCGCCGCATCGGCATCGGCTTCGTCTATCAGTTCCATCATCTGCTGCCGGAATTCAGCGCCCGCGAAAACGTGATGATGCCGCAACTGATTGCCGGGGAAACGCGCGAAGGTGCCGCCAAACGCGCCGACGAACTGCTGCTGCGCATGGGGCTCGGGCCCCGCGCCGATCACCGCCCGGCGGAACTTTCCGGCGGCGAGCAGCAGCGTGTCGCCATTGCCCGCGCCATTGCCAATCGTCCGCTGTTGCTGATCGCCGATGAACCCACCGGCAATCTCGATCCGGCCACAGCCGAACACGTGCATCAGGAACTGCTGCGCCTCATCCACGAGGAAGGGCTCGGCGCGCTGGTGGCAACGCATAATCACGATCTGGCGTCGGGCATGAGCCGGGTGGCCAGGCTCGAGCAGGGCCGGATTATCGAGGACTGACATGAAAGCTGTGTTTTCCGCTTTGCAGCTTGGCCATGCGCCCGAACGGTTTTTATCCGGCGGCACCATCGTGCCCTATCCGGAATCGCCTGCCCGGGCTCGGGCGCTTCTCGAAGGTGCCCGGCAGGCGGGTGCTGAGATTTGCGCGGCAAAACGCTTCGATGATTCGATTTACCGCACCATTCACGTCAAAGGCTATGTGGACTTCCTGCGCTCGGCCTTTGGCCGCTGGCAGGAGGTGAAGGGCGCTGGCCCCGAACTGATGCCCAGCCTCAGGCCCACCTTTCCGCCGCTGATCCAGAATGATTATGTGTTGGCGCAGGCGGGGCGCTTTCTCATGGATTTCTCCTGCGCCATTACCGCGAAGACATGGGGCTCCGCCGAAGCCTCGGCCATGACGGCGGTCACGGCGGCGGATATGGTGCTGAAAGGCGCGCCGCATGCCTATGCGCTGTGCCGCCCGCCGGGGCACCATGCCTATGGCAACCGCGCGGCGGGCTTCTGTTATCTCAACAACAGCGCGCTGGCCGCCCAGCACCTGCGCTCTGCCCATGAACGCGTGGCGATCCTCGATGTGGATGTTCACCACGGCAACGGCACGCAGGCGATCTTCTATCGCCGCTCCGACGTGATGACGGTTTCGATCCATGCCGATCCCGCTACCTATTATCCTTTCTATTGGGGTGCCGAGGCGGAGCAGGGCGAAGGCGAGGGCCATGGCTACAATCTGAACCTGCCGCTGCCGCAAGGTTCTGGCGATGATGCGTGGCTGGCGGCGCTGGACCGGGCGCTGGAAGCCATCCACGCCTTCAGTCCCACTGTGCTGGTTCTGGCGCTGGGCCTCGATGCCCATGAGGCCGATCCCTTGAAGGGCGGGGCAGTGACGCAAGGCGGCTTTGCGAAAATCGCCGCCGCCATCGCCGGGCTGTCGCTCCCGACCGTGATCGTGCAGGAAGGTGGCTATCTTACCGAGCATCTGCCGAATAATCTCGCCATGTTCCTCACGTCGTTTGAAGGAGCCCATGCAATTTCCGAACGTGTAAAAGGGAACACATAATCCTTTCACGCGTTAGGCCATCACCCGTTTCAACCCCGCCCGAGGAGACGCTGATGGCCCACACCTTCATTCCCGATATCGACAGCAATGTGCGCAAGTCCATGATTGCGCTGCTGAATCACCGCCTTGCGGATGCGCTTGATCTCAAGCTGGCGGTGAAGCAGGCGCACTGGAACATCAAGGGCAAGACCTTCATCGCGCTGCATCTTCTGCTGGATGACGTGGCGGGCCGCGTGGACGAAAATGCCGACACCATGGCCGAGCGCATCGTGCAGATCGGCGGCACCGCCAAGGGCACGTCCCAGGCCGTCGCCAAGGCCACCAGCCTTCCCGCCTATCCGCTCGACATCACGGCCCAGGACGATCATGTGACGGCGCTGTGCGAGCGCATGTTCTCCTTTGGCAATGCCTGCCGGAAGGACATTGAGGAAGCCGACAAGGCTGGCGATGCCGATACGGCGGACATCCTCACCCAGGTGTCGCGCGCCATCGACAAGGACATATGGTTCCTGCGCTCTCACCTCGAATAGGTTTTGCACAAGCGAAGCGATGAAGGTGTGCTGATCCGGGGCTTGCGCTAGACTGAGCGCATGGCCGCCGAGTCCCTCACCTTCATCCACCTGCGTAACCATTCCGCCTATTCCCTGTCGGAAGGGGCGCTGCCCATCAAGCAACTCGCCGCCCTGGCGAAAGATGCGAAAATGCCGGCGGTGGCGATCACCGACACCGGCAACCTGTTCGGCGCGCTGGAGTTTTCCGAAGCCGCGTCCGAGAAGGGCATCCAGCCGATCATCGGCTGCACCCTGAAGGTGGACTTGCAGCCGCCCTCCGCCGACCCTCTCAACCGGCCACAGACGGGCCTCAGGCGGCTTCCGTCGCTCGCCTTCCTCGCCAAGGATGAGGAGGGCTATGCCAATCTGATGAAGCTCTCCAGCCACGCCTATCTCGACACGGGCAATGGCGCGGAGGCGCATGTGCCGCTGGCGCTGCTGCAAGCCCATGGCGCCGGGCTGATCTGCCTCACTGGCGGCGCGGCGGGGCCCGTGAACGATGCATTGGTGAGCGGCCAGACGCCGCTCGCCCGCGCCCATGTCGAAATGCTCAAAGCCATTTACGGAGACCGCCTCTATATCGAGTTGCAGCGCCACGGGCTTGAGGCCGAACGCCTGGCCGAGCAGGGGCTGATCGACCTTGCCTATGGCCTAGATGTGCCGCTGGTCGCCACCAATGAATGCTATTTTCCGAGGGCTGAGGATTTCGCCGCCCATGATGCGCTGATCTGCATCGCCGAGGGCGAGGTGATCTCCACCGATGACCGGCGGCGGCTGACGCCCGAACATTTCTTCAAGCCGCAAGCTGCGATGGCAGCGCTGTTCGCCGATATTCCCGAGGCAATCGAGAACACCATCGAGATTGCCAGGCGCTGCGCGTTCCGTGTGAACTCCCGAAAGCCCATTCTGCCGCGTTTTGGCGATGGCGATGAGGCGGAGCAACTCCGCACCGAAGCGCGCGCGGGTCTGGAGAAGCGGCTGGCTGTCACAGGCCTCGCACCCGGTTATACGCGCCAGGATTATGACGAGCGGCTGGAGTTCGAGCTCGGCGTCATCGTGAAGATGAAATATCCCGGCTATTTTCTGATCGTCGCCGATTTCATCAAATGGGCCAAGGCGCAGGGTATTCCCGTTGGGCCGGGGCGCGGCTCGGGCGCGGGGTCGCTGGTCGCCTATTCTCTCACTATTACCGATCTCGATCCGCTGCGTTTCAAGCTGCTGTTCGAGCGCTTCCTCAATCCTGACCGCGTGTCGATGCCCGACTTCGACGTGGATTTCTGCCAGGATCGCCGCGACGAGGTAATTACCTACGTGCAGCAGCGCTATGGCAAGGACCGTGTGGCGCAGATCATCACCTTCGGCAAGCTGCAGGCCCGCATGGTGACGCGTGACGTGGGCCGCGTGCTTCAGATGCCATACACGCAAGTGGACCGGCTCTCGAAGATGATCCCCAACAACCCGGCCCATCCGGTTTCCCTGCAGCAGGCTTTGCAGGACGAGCCGCGCCTTGCGGAGGAGCGCGAACGCGATCCCACGGTGCGCACCCTGTTCGAGATCGCCCTGAAGCTCGAAGGGCTTTACCGCAACGCCTCCACCCATGCGGCGGGCATCGTCATCGGCGACCGGCCGCTGGAAGAGCTGGTGCCGCTTTACCGCGACCCGCGCTCCGATATTCCCGCCACCCAGTTCAACATGAAATATGTCGAGAAGGCCGGGCTGGTGAAGTTCGACTTCCTCGGCCTCAAGACACTGACGGTGATCGACAAGGCGCAGAAGCTCATCCGACTGCGCGAGCCTGCTTTCGACGCCAGCGCCATCCCGCTTGACGACAAGCCCACCTACGACATGCTGGCGCAGGGCGACACGGTGGGCGTGTTCCAGCTCGAAAGTGCTGGCATGCGCGATGCCGTGCGCCAGATGCACGCCGACCGCTTCGAGGATCTGATCGCGCTGGTGGCGCTTTACCGCCCAGGCCCCATGGCCAATATTCCCTCCTACTGCAACCGCAAGCTCGGCAAAGAAAGGGTGGAATATCTGCATCCCATCCTTGAGCCGATCCTCAAGGAAACCTTCGGCATCATCACCTATCAGGAGCAGGTGCAGCAGGCGGCCAAGGACATGGCTGGATACACGCTGGCAGAAGCCGATCTCCTGCGCCGCGCCATGGGCAAAAAGATCAAGGCCGAGATGGATGCACAGCGCGAGCGCTTCATCGAGGGCGCGGTGAAGAACAGCATCGCCCGCGACATCGCCATCGCCACCTTCGATGCCTGCGCGAAGTTCGCCGAATACGGCTTCAACAAATCCCACTCGGCGCCTTACGCCTATATTTCCTACCAGACGGCCTTTCTCAAGGCGAACTATCCGGTGGAATTCATCGCCGCCTCGATGACGCTCGATATGGGCAACACCGACAAGCTGATGGTCTTCCGGCAGGAGGCGCAGCGGCTGGGCGTCAGGATCATCCCGCCGTCGATCAATGAGAGCGGCGTTGATTTCGCGGTGAAGAATGGCGCTGTCGTCTATTCCCTCGCGGCGCTGAGGAATGTCGGCGCGGGCGCCATCCAGCATTTGGTCGATGTGCGGGAGGAGGGCGGGCCCTTCACCTCCATCGGCCAGTTCGCGCGCCGTGTCGATGCGCGCATGCTGAACAAGCGGGCGCTGGAAAGCCTCGTCAAGGCGGGTGCGTTCGACACGCTCAACGCCAACCGCGCGCAGCTGCTGGACGCCGTTGAATCCATTCTCGCGCTCGCCAACCGCACCTCATCGGAAGCCGCCGCCGGCCAGAATGATCTCTTCGGCGGCACGCAAGGGGCGGGCGATGATCTCGTGCTGCCGCGCCGCGACAACTGGCTGCCGATGGACCGGCTGGCACAGGAGCTGGAAGCGGTGGGCTTCTATCTCTCCGGCCATCCGCTTGATGACTACATGAAGCCGCTCGCCAAGCTGGGCGTCGACACCTATGCCGCCTTCCGCGAGAAGGCGCTGAGCAAAGGCGCCACCGCCGCCAAGCTCGCCGGCACCATCACCCACAAGCAGGAGCGGCGCTCCAAGTCCGGCAACAAGTTTGCCTTCGTGGGCTTCTCCGATCCCACCGGGCAGTTCGAGGCGATCTGCTTTTCCGACACGCTGGCCGCATCGCGCGATCTGCTGGAGCCGGGCAAGGCCGTGCTGGCCCGCGTCGAAGCCGATGTCGAGGGCGAGGAGGTGAAGCTCAGACTTCAGGGTGTCGAGATTCTGGACAAGGCCACCGCCACCATGGTGAGCGGCATCACCATCTTCGTGCGCGATGCGAAGCCCCTCGACTCGATCGCCCAGCGCCTCACCAACGGCGGCCGCTCGCCGGTGCGGCTGGTGTTCATGATGGACAAGAACCGCGAGGTGGAACTGGCGCTCGGCAACAAATTCACCGTCACCCCCCAGATCAAGGGCGCCATCAAGGCCATCCACGGCGTGGTGGATGTGCAGGATTTGTAATGCTTCAGACGGTTTGGCAGGGCTTCCGCCTCACCGCCGCCAACTGGCGCATTCTGTTCCGCTGCCTGTGGCCAATCGTAATTCCGATTATTCTGTTTGCGGCATTTGTTCTCGTGATCAAATACGGTTTCGGATTGGACGCGGCGGCGATAAAGCAGCCCAACTGGAGTGCCGCTCTGCGCATTGGTTTGTTAGTCGTGCTGATCTGGGTGTATTTTGCTTTGGCCAACGGTGCTGTGCTTTGGCACCGTTTCCTTGTTCTGAAGGAATTGCCGCCTCGCGCCCGGATAGCGCCGGTGAGAGGTGTCTGGCGCTACGCCGCGTTGCTGTTACTGTATTATATCATCGTCGGAATATTCGGAACATCGTGGCAATACGCTCTGGTCGCCAATCTGATCGTGTTTCTCCTCGCACGGAACTGGCTGCTTCTTTTCCCTCACGCGGGAGTCGGACGGTCAATCAAAAGTTACCGGCAGGTGCAGGCGGATTATCAACGCAATGCGAAGCTCGCGATCATGGTTTTTCTCAGCGGTGCGTTGGTGCCCTACGCCCTATTGGGGGTGCTTGATCTTTATGAACCACATGCAAGGCTGCAATATCTTGTGAGCATTGCCATAGGCGCGGTGGTCCTGGCTGTTCAGTTGTTTTGCCAATTCTCGGCGCTGACGATCCTGTCCGTGATCTACGAGGCCGTGGCGCCGGGAGAGGAAGGGGTCGGAAAAAGGTCAGCCATGCGGACCTGATTTGCCATATCGGCGTTATCCGGGTTACTCTGACCTGAATCAGGGGCAAGATTGTTGCCTCAGCGGAAAGAAAGGTTGACATGACGCCATTTGCGATTGCGGGCATCCAGATGTATCTGGGCCACGGCTCGAACATCGATGCCATGCGGCAGCGTATCGACCTCACCATGCATCTCTATCCGTGGGTGCAGATGGTCATGTTCTCCGAACTGGCCGTGCATGGCCCGGTGCTGCATCATGCGCAGCCGCTGCCGGGGCCGGCGGAGGAAGAATTCCTCACCATCGCCCGCCATCACGGCATCTGGCTCGTCAACGGCTCGATGTATGAGCGCCGCGAGGGGGCGCTCTACAACACCACCTCGATCATCAATCCGCAAGGCGAGGTCGTGGGGCGCTATCGCAAGATGTTCCCCTTCACGCCGCTGGAGCAGGGCGTGCAGCCTGGCAACGAGTTCTTCGTGTGGGACATTGAGGGCGTGGGCCGCTTCGGCATCCTCAACTGCTATGACATCTGGTTCCCGGAAACCGCCCGCACCCTCTCGGCCATGGGCGCGGAGGTGATCCTCCATCCGGTGATGACCCACACCATCGACCGCGACATTGATCTCGCCGTCTCCCACGCCACATCTGCCACCATGCAGGCCTATGTCTTCGACATCAACGGGCTGGGCGCGGGCGGCAACGGGCAATCCGCCGTGTTCGATCCCAATGGCCGCAAGCTCCACCAGGCCGATGCGACGGAGCAGATCATCCCCATCGAGATCGACCTCGAGCAGGTGCGCCGTTCGCGTGAGCGCGGCATCAGGGGGCTGGGGCAGATGGCCAAGAGCTTCCGCGACCGCCCGGCGGAATTCCCCGTCTATCAGAAGGGCTTCGACACCAGCTATCTCGACGGCCTGGGGCCGGTGGCCACGCCCCGCCGCGTGGATGAGCCCGCTCCCAAAAACGTCAGCACGTTGCCGGTCCGCCGCAGCTTCGTGGCAAAATAAAAAAAATTCCTGTCACCCCGGCGGAAGCCGGGGCCCATCGTTCAACCGGCCGTTCGCGCGCAAGTCTGGTTTCCGGCCTGCGCCGGAATGACAGGTAGGGGTGAGGTTACTTGCAGGCCTTGGCGACGATTTTCGTAGCGCCCTGAACGGTCTGGTGGCTGTTCTGAACGCTGGCGCGCGAGTCCGGCGTATTCTTGAGGCATTGCGGATTGTTCTGCAGCCAGGCATCCACGCGCTCGGCGGAAAACAGGAGCGCCTTGGCGGCGGCACAGGGATTATCTTTCTTCGCCTTGTCGAAGCGCACCGCCGCCACCCTGTATTGCCCGAAGCGGCTGTTGAGATCGTCAAGGCTGGCCTGTGTGCAGGCGGCTGAAAACGCCGGGCCTGCCAGCGTGAAAAACAAAGCGGATGCAGAAAGAGCGCGAATGAAGAACATGGATGTTTCCCCTGTGATGTGCGTGATGGCTGGGGAAACCGCTCCGCCTGCGCGGAGGTCCTTGGGCTTCTGACATTATGCAAGCTCAAGGCGGGGCGTGCAATACATCCGCCGATGTATCGGCTCTATCGGCACACGCGATTGAGGTCGCGTGCGGCGCTCTGCACATCCCTGTGAAGGGTGCGCAGTTCCGCCCGGTCCCGCGCGGATAGATTGCCGCAATATTTGTGAGCTTGAATCCAATAATCAGCGCGTTTGATCACACTCATGTATTGGCGGCCGGCGGAACAGAAATTCTTGATCTTGGCATTGCGAAACCGGTAATCCGCCGCGTTGATCTGCGATATGAGTTGCGACGCTTCACGATAGTCTTTCATCGTGCATTTCGATGCCGCTTGCACCGATGTGCTTGTCACTGCCGCGATGAGCGCCGCTGCCAGAATTGATTTGATTGCCATGTGCCGTCCTCTGTCCCATGTGCGAGGCTAGCGGCGATGCGGCTCACAGGCAAGTTTTACAAAACAAAACGGGCGAAGGTGATGCCTTCGCCCGCTTCCGCGCGCCGGGATTTATTCAGGGCTTACGAACACCCGCTCGTCGAGCCGCAGGTATCACACTTTAAACAGGTGCCGTTCCGCACCATGGTGAAGTTGCCGCATTCCGAGCAGCTTTCGCCCTCATAGCCTTTCATGCGGGCTTCGGCGCGGCGGTCCACGGTGAGGACGGCGGCCACATCCACCTGCAATGCCGGGGCGGGCGCGGGGCTCACCGCCACCGCAAGCGCCCCCACCGATTCCGCGGCGCGCATTTGCAGCGCGTGGGCGGGCGAGGTGCCGCCCTGCGGCAGCACCACGACATTTGTCGTGGAAAGGCTCTGGCTCCGCACGAAGCCCGAGGAGAGGATGCGCGCGGCGGGAAGGCGCGGCGGCTCCTGCTCGGCGCCAACGCCCTTGCCCAGCGCGTCGAAGCCGATCTCCGCAGGCTCGACATGCGCGAGGTCGTGGCGGCCAAGGTAGGAGACGGCCAGTTCGCGGAACACATAGTCGAGGATCGACGTGGCGTTCTTGATCGAGTCATTGCCCTGCACCATGCCCGCCGGCTCGAACTTGGTGAAGGTGAAGGCGTCCACATATTCCTCCAGCGGCACGCCATATTGCAGGCCCACCGACACGGCGATGGCGAAGTTGTTCATCATGGCGCGGAGGGCGGCACCCTCCTTGTGCATGTCGATGAAGATTTCGCCCAGCTTGCCGTCGTCATATTCGCCGGTGCGGAGATAGACCTTGTGGCCGCCCACCACCGCTTTCTGCGTATAGCCTTTGCGGCGGCCCGGCAGCTTGTCGCGGCCGCGCGCCACCTCGACGATCTTCTCGACGAAGGTTTCGATCTTCTGCACCTGCGGCTTGGCGAGCAGCGCCTCGACCGCATCCTCGGCGTCATCCGCCTCATCGGCGATCAGCTGCGAGGAGAGCGGCTGCGACAGCTTGGAGCCGTCGCGGTAGAGCGCGTTGGCCTTGATGCCGAGTTTCCACGACAGCATGTAGGCGGCGTTGCAATCCTCAACCGAGGCGTCGTTCGGCATGTTGATGGTCTTGGAGATGGCGCCCGAAATGAAGGGCTGGGACGCCGCCATCATGCGGATGTGGCTTTCCACCGACAGGAAGCGCTTGCCGATGCGGCCGCAGGGGTTGGCGCAGTCGAACACCGGCAGATGCTCGTCCTTGAGGCCGGGTGCGCCTTCCAGCGTCATCGCGCCACAGACATGGATGTTCGCCTTGTCGATGTCGGCCTTCGAGAAGCCCAGATGGGCCAGCAGGTCGAAGCCGAAATCATTGAGCTGCGCATCGGTGAGGCCCAGCGTGGCCTTGCAGAATTCCTCGCCCAGCGTCCATTTGTTGAACACGAACTTGATGTCGAAGGCCGAGGCGAGGCCTGCCTCGATCTTCTCGATCTGCTGGTCGCCGAAGCCCTTGGCACGGAGCTGCGCATGGTTCAACGCTGGTGAATCGGCCAGCGAGCCATGGCCCACCGCATAACCGATGATCGCCTCGATCTGCGGCTGGCTGTAGCCCAGCGTGCGCAGCGCTTCCGGCACCGCCTGGTTGATGATCTTGAAATAGCCGCCGCCCGCCAGTTTCTTGAACTTCACCAGCGCGAAATCGGGCTCGATGCCGGTGGTGTCGCAATCCATGACAAGGCCGATGGTGCCGGTGGGGGCCACCACGGTGGCCTGCGCATTGCGATAGCCATGCGCTTCGCCGAGCGACACGGCGAGATCCCACGCCTTGCGGGCGTGGACGATCAGGTCGTGGTCCTTCAGTTCGGTCTCGTCCAGCGGCACGGGGGCAGTGCGCACGGCCTCATAGCCGACCGCTGCGCCAAAGGCGGCGCGGCGGTGATTGCGCATCACCCGCAGCATGTGCTCGCGATTTTTCGCAAAGCCGGGGAAGGGGCCAAGCTCCTTCGCCATTTCAGCCGAGGTCGCATAGGAAATGCCGGTCATGATGGCCGAGAGCGCGCCGCAGATGGCGCGGCCTTCATGGCTGTCATAGGGAATGCCGGCCGTCATCAGCAGGCCGCCGATGTTGGCAAACCCTAAGCCCAGCGTGCGGTATTCATAGGAGAGGCGGGCGATTTCCTTCGACGGAAACTGCGCCATCATCACCGAGATTTCCAGCACCACCGTCCATAGCCGCACCGCATGTTCGTAAGCGGCGATATCGAACTTGCCCGTCCCGGCATTGCGGAACTGCAACAGGTTCAGCGAGGCGAGATTGCACGCCGTATCGTCGAGGAACATATATTCAGAGCATGGGTTGGAGGCGCGGATTTCGCCCGACCCCAGGCAGGTGTGCCAGTCGTTGATGGTGGTGTGGAACTGGATGCCGGGATCGGCAGAGGCCCAGGCGGCGTGGCCGATCTTGTCCCACAGCTCGCGCGCCTTCAGCGTCTTCACCGGCTTGCCGGAAAGGCGTGAAATGAGGTTCCACTCGCCGTTGGTTTCAACCGTGCGCAGGAAGTCGTCGGTCACGCGCACCGAGTTGTTGGAGTTCTGGCCGGAGACGGTGCGATAGGCCTCGCCATCCCAGTCGGTGTCATAGGTGTCGAAGGCGATCTCGGTATAGCCCTGCCTGGCGAACTGGATGACGCGCTTGATGTAATTGTCGGACACCATGGCGCGGCGTGCGTCCTTCACGGCGCGCTTCAAGGCCGGGTTCTTCTCGATCTCGAAGCAATCGCCGCCCGGGCCTTCGCAGTTCACGCAGGCCTTCATGATGGTGGTCAGGTGCTTCTTGACGATCTTGGAACCGGTGACGAGCGCGGCGACCTTCTGCTCCTCGCGCACCTTCCATTCCACATATTCCTCGACATCGGGATGATCGACATCGACCACCACCATCTTGGCGGCGCGGCGCGTGGTGCCGCCCGACTTGATGGCGCCCGCCGCGCGGTCACCGATCTTGAGGAAGCTCATCAGGCCGGAAGACTTGCCGCCGCCCGAGAGCTTCTCGTTCTCGCCGCGAAGGGCCGAGAAGTTGGAGCCGGTGCCCGAGCCATATTTGAACAGGCGGGCTTCCCGCACCCACAGGTCCATGATGCCGCCCTCATTCACGAGGTCATCGGCGACAGACTGGATGAAGCAGGCATGGGGCTGCGGATGCTCATAGGCGGACTTCGACTTGGTGAGCTTGCCCGTCTCGAAATCCACGTAATAGTGGCCCTGGCCGGGGCCATCGATGCCATAGGCCCAGTGCAGGCCGGTATTGAACCACTGCGGCGAATTGGGCGCACATTTCTGCGTGGCCAGCATATAGGCCAGCTCGTCATGGAAGGCGCGGGCGTCTTCCTCGCCGTCGAAATAGCCGCCCTTCCAGCCCCAATAGGTCCAAGTGCCGGCCAGCCGGTCGAACACCTGCTTCGATGATTTCTCGCCCGTCACGCGTGCCTTTTCGGGGAGCGCGGCCAGCGCCTCATCATCGGCAACCGAGCGCCACGGCCACGACGGCATGGAGGTTTCCTCGACGCGCTTCAGCGCCGCCGGAACGCCCGCCTTGCGGAAATATTTCTGCGCCAGAATATCGGTGGCCACCTGGCTCCATGAGGCCGGAACTTCGATGCCTTCGAGGCGGAACACCACGGACCCGTCGGGATTCTTGATTTCGCTCGTCGCCTTGCGGAATTCGATCTCCGCATAAGCATCCTGTCCCTGCTTGGTGAACCGCCGTTCGATCTTCATGGTCTTCTTGCCTCAATCCAAAGTTTTGCCGCTGCAGGGCGCACAAAAACCAATCGCGGGGCCTGCTTCACCCGCGACTGTACTCTCAACGCCACCTGTCCATCGTGCCGGAGCACAAGGGAAATTCGGCTTTTTCTGATCTGGAATTTCCGGAAATCCGGGCCGTCCAGCCCCTCTTTCCTTGCCCCTCAGCCTTGATGACGAAACTATTACGAACCGTTCAGGGCGTCAATGCCTAGTGTGCTAACAAATCCTTACCACAACATCTTGTGTCCACAGAAGGTTGGCCTCTGTGGATAAACTGTAATCCATCCGATTCTCGCCTGAACCTCAAGCCTTTCTGGCAGTTACCCCCGCTATCCCCAGCGCAGGGCTCGAGAGCCCCAAAGGCGGTCAAGTGCCGGAGGCGGCACAGCGCCATTATATTTTTGGTTAACGAGATATTAACGGCGACAGACAGGGCTTGTCCCTTTACGTGTCCTCGCCCTGTGGTTGCGGGTCTGGCGGGCTTTCGGGCACACGAAATCGGCCCCATCACCAGAAGCAGCAGCACCGCCAGCAGCGTGACCCCGGCCAGCATCGCCCAAGCCTCATTGATGGCGAGGGTGACGCTGGCATCCTGTATCGAATCCATGATGGACATGAAGCCCGTGGCATCGTCGGGTGCGGGGATGTCATCGGGGCTCAGGCCCAACAGGGCTGCCGCCTTGGCGGGGTCGGTTTTCAAGAGATCGGTCAGGTCGCTGGCGATATCCGGCCCGCGCGTGAACAGCACCGTGTCGATCAGGGCAATGCCGATGGCCCCGCCCAAATTGCGGCAGAGGTTATAAAGGCCGCTGGCGTCGGCCACCCGGTCCAGCGGCAAAAGCCCCAGCGCGAAGCGGGTGGGCGGCAGGATGCACAGGGCGATGAAGGAGCCCCGCACCACCTGCGGCCAGAACATCTGGTCATAATCGGTGTTCACGGTCTGGCGCGCGCTCATCGCCAGCCCGATGGCAAATCCCGTGAAACCGATGATCGACAAGATGCGGGCCGGGAACTTGCGGTCGATCTGCACCGCGAAGGGAGCGGTGATCAACTGCGCGATGCCTGTCACCAGAATGATCATGCCGATCTCGATCGGCCCGTGCTTGCGCACGAAGGCGAGGAACACCGGCATGAGATAGACCGAGCCGAACAGGCCCATGCCGAGGAAGAAGCTCACGCCGCAGCCGAACGCCAGGTTGCGGTCCTTGAGCAGCGAAAAGTCGACCACGGGGCGCGCGCGCCTGACAGCCAGAAAGCCCGCCACCACGGTGATGGCGAAAAGCCCCAGCACGGTGACGGAAATCCATCCCCGGTTGGGCGCTTCTTTCAGGCCGATCTCGATCGCCGCCAGCGAGACGGCAATGAGCACCAGCGAAATCCAGTCAAGCTGCCGCAGCAGCGCCAGGGCGGGCCGCTGCGGCGTGAGGCAATAGAACGCGATGATCAGCGCGATGGCGCCCGGCAGCACATTGATGAGAAACAGCCAGTGCCAGGAAAAATGCTCGGTGATAAACCCGCCGGTGATCGGCCCCAGGGCAGGGGCCAGCACGGCCAGCACGCCGCCCAGTGTCGTTGCCGCCGTCTGCTGGAAACCCCGCTGGAACAGCAGGAAGATGGCGGAGAAGACGAGCGGGATCAGCACGCCGCCCGCCATGCCCTGAAACACGCGGAAGGTGATGAGGCTGGCAAAGCCCTGGCTGGCGGCACACCCGGCTGAGGCCAGCGTGAACGCCGCAATCGCTCCCATGAACAGCCAGCGCAGGCTGAAGATCCGCGTCAGCAGGCCGGTCAGCGGAATGGCGATCACTTCGGCGATCAGATAGGCCGTCTGCACCCAGCTCATCCGGTCGGCGCCGATTTCAAGCGCCTCCTCGATCACCGGCAGCGAGGTGACGACGATCTGAATGTCGAGAATGGCCATGAACATGCCGAGGCACATGGCGGCAAACCCGAACCACAGGCGGAAGGGCGATGCGTTCGGCAGGGCTTCGGCGGGAATCATTTATACGACTATGGAGGCCGCGGTCGTCATCTCCAAGCCTGCCATGGCATCGACATGTTTCTTATCCCATTTATGCCCATGATTTTGTTCAACCCTGCGCGGGCGGCATGCTATGCGGAGGGGCGTTAACGTTCCCGCAGAGGCACATGGGATAGGCATGACGGCCCCGCGCACAGCAACCGGACCACAGTCGCGCTGATGGAATATATCAAGCCGTATCTCGATTATTTCTCAGCACACCCGGATTGGGCCATCGCCATCATTTTCCTGATCGCGTTCGGCGAGGCGTTGCTGATCATCGGCCTGTTCGTGCCGTCAACCGCGGTTCTCGTGGGAGCGGGCATTCTGGTGGGAACCGGCCACCTGCCGTTCTGGCCGGTGCTGATCGCCACCACCATCGGTGCCATCGCGGGCGATCAGGTTTCATTCTGGGCGGGCCGCCTGTTTGGCGAACGGCTCAAGACCATGTGGCCGCTCAACCGCTACCCGCAACTCGTCGCCAAGGGCGAGGAATATGTGCGCTCGCATGGCGGCAAGAGCATCGCGCTCGGGCGTTTTGTTCCGGGCGTGAAGGCCGTGGTGCCGGGCATCGTCGGCATGTTCGGCATGAGCGAACTGTTTTTCCTGAGCGTCAATGTGGTGTCGGGCACCATCTGGGCGGCCGCCCATGTGTTGCCGGGCATCCTGATCGGGCAGGGCCTCGCCTTCGCGGAGGAACTGAGCGGGCGGCTCGTCGTGGTGCTGCTCATCCTGCTGCTGATTGCCGCCGTGGCCGGCTATCTCATCCGCATGGCGGCAACGCTGCTCTCGCCCTACATGGCGCATGCGCTGGCGCGGATTTCCGTCTGGGCGAGAAGCCATAACAGCCACGTCATGCGACGCTTCGGGCGGGCCATCTCGCCCAGCAATCCGCGCTCCGTGTCGATCGTCCTGTTCGTCGCCATTTTCGTCGCCTGCATGATCGCGCTCATCGAGGTGCTGCTCGGCCAGGTGCGCGCCACGGCCGTCTCCAACGCCGATGTGTCGGTCTTCAATCTCATGCACGAGATGCGGAACGCGCCAGCTGACGAGCTGATGATCATGGTCACCATGCTGGGCGATGCGGTGGTGATGATCCCCGTGGCGCTGGCCATGATTTTCTGGCTGCTGTGGCGGAAATCATATCGCGCCGCCGCCGCCGTGCTGGTTACCATTCTGGTTGGCATGCTGTCGGTGCCCATCATCAAGCATCTGGTGGCGAGGCCAAGGCCTGAAGGGCTTTTCCTCGGAAGCTCGGAAAGTTTCAGCTTCCCGTCGAGCCATGCCGTGTTGGCCGCCTTGGTGCTGGGCGTGCTGGCGGTGCTGGTCAGCCATTCCATGGGGCGGTGGAGCCGCTCGCTTGCCTATGCCACGGCGGGCGCGCTGGCGGTGGTGATCGCCTTTTCGCGCGTCTATCTGGGCGCTCATTGGCTTTCGGATGTGGTGGCGGGGCTGCTGTTCGGCACGGTGATGACTGCCGCCTTCGCGGTGGTGATCGAAACCATCCCGCCCCGCCGCATCCGGCCACTGGGCCTTCTGGCGGTGAGCCTCATCACCTTCGCCGTGGTGGGCGCGCTGAACATCCGCTTGAACTATGATCGCCAGGAAGATTTCTACGTGCCGGCGCTGAAGGTGCAGCGGTCGCGTATCATCGAGTGGGAACAGCAGGGCTGGAAGGCGCTGCCCGCCCGCCGCATCGATCTGGTGGGCAAGGTGGGCGAGACCTTTATCGTGCAATATGCCGGAAGCCTTGATGCCTTGAGACTGGCGCTGGCACCGCATGGCTGGACGGAAACGCCGAAATGGACGTGGAAGGCTGCCATTCCCTATCTCAATCCCAATGCCACGCTGGCCGACCTCACGCCGCGCCCCACGCTGCATGAGGGCCTGAAAGCAAAGCTGACGCTGGTTCATCCCATTGGCCCCGAAGAACGCGAGGTGCTGCGCGTCTACAAGACAGGTTACACCATCGCCATGCGCGACCGGGTGGAGCCGCTCTACATGGTCAGCCTCACGCGCGAGCTTCTGCGCCACGGCATGAACCTCTATGCCATCCCGCGACTCGCGGTGGCGCGGGTGGCCGAGCGCCGCGCCTTCCTGAACGTCATCGAGGACTCGAATTACGTTCATTTGCTGACGGAAAACGAGGTGAACAAGCTGAAACAGGCCCTGATGATCGGCGAATTCTGAGGGTGAGGCGCGCATTTGCGCACTCGACAGGAAACGCCCGTTCCGCCATATTCAGCCGCTCATTTCGAGGCCTTTACGGACGATCACATGCAGTTCCTGAAGCAGATGTTCACCTGGTGGAATGGTCAGACGCTGAACACCCGATTCTACACCTGGCGCAAGGGCGAGCGGGTGGGATCAGACGAGTTCGGCAATGTCTATTACCGCGCACCTTCAGCGCTTCCCGCGTCGATCCCCGAGCGCCGCTGGGTGATTTACAATGGCTATTCCGAAGCCTCGATGATCCCGCCGGGCTGGCATGGCTGGATGCATCACCGCACTGATTCGCCGCCGGGGCCCTACACGCCGCGCGAGTGGCAGAAGCCGCACCTCCCCAACGAGACGGGGACGGCCAATGCCTACCGCCCGCCGGCCTCAATTCTCGCCACCGGCAAGGCCGTAAACACGCCTGACTATCAGGCGTGGAAGCCGGAATAGATCGCCACATTTCGGCTGGGGTTCGCGCCTAGGACTCCGGCCATGGCCGCAGCGCTGCGGCATCGGAGTTGTGCATGAAGAATGCAACGGTTGAAACGCTCATCGGCGCGCTGGTCATCGCGGTCGCGGCGGGCTTTTTCCTTTATGCCTATCAGTTCTCGGGCAAGAGCCAGGCGGGCGGCGGCATGCATTACGTGGCCGAGTTCGATAATGCCGAAGGCATTGCCGTGGGCACCGATGTGCGCATGGCCGGCGTCAAGATCGGCACGGTGACCGACCAGCGGCTCGATCCGGCGAACTTCCAGGCCCGCATCACTATGCAGGTCGACAAAGCGATTTCCCTGACCGACGATGTCACCGCCAAGGTAACGGCTGAAGGCCTCCTCGGCGCCAAATATATTTCGCTGGAGCAGGGCGGGTCTGAAACCAAGCTCGCCGACAATGGCGTCATTCAATACACCCAAGGCGCAGTCGATATGTGGAGCCTCATCAGCCAGGCGATGTTCGATAAGTCGGGCAGCAAGGACAACAAGGGTGGCAGCGGCGACAGCGGCAGCCAGCAGAACTGACAATGCCCAATCAGGCCAGACAGCAGACGTGGTCATCTGATTCTTACGATGCACACGCGCGTTTCGTCTCCGACCTCGCGGGCGGCGTCATGGAATGGCTGCAACCCAAAAAAGGCGAGCGTATTCTCGATCTCGGTTGCGGCGATGGCGTGCTGACCGAAAAGCTGGTCGCCACCGGGGCCGTGGTCACGGGCGTTGACACCTCGGAAGATTTCCTGCGCGCCGCGCGGGCACGGGGCCTAAATGTCTGGAACATCGACGGGCAGGCGCTGACCTTCACATCTTCCTTCGAGGCGGTGTTCTCCAATGCGGCGCTGCACTGGATGACGGATGCGGAAGCGGTCGTCGATGGCGTCTGGCGCGCTCTGGTTCCGGGTGGGCGCTTCGTGGCGGAATTCGGCGGCCATGGCAATGTGGCGGCCATCGTCACCGCCATGAAGGCGGTGGCCCGCATGCGGCGTATCGGCGATACGCAATCGCATCCGTGGTTTTTCCCGACACCCGCCATCTATCAGCGCATGCTGGAAGCCAAAGGCTTCGAGGTGAAGCGCATCGGGCTGTTTCCAAGGCCCACAATCCTGCCCACCGGCATGTCAGAATGGCTCAGGGTGTTCCGCGAGCCGTTCTTCTCGCAGTTTGGCAAGAAGGCAGGCGCTGCGCTGGAGGACACGGTTGAACTGCTGAGGCCCTCGCTCTGCGACAATGACGGCAACTGGACGGCGGATTATGTGCGCCTGCGCGTGGAAGCCGTGAAGCCATGAGGCTGCGCGTAAGCCTTGCCGCCCTGCTGGCCTTGACGGGTGCTGCCCATGCCGACCGCGTGGCCAATCCCATCGCGGTGTTCAACGGCCTCGACAAGATCACCGGCGTCACCACCACCTTCGAGATCGCGGTGGGCGACCAGAAGAAATTCGGCGGCCTTATCGTCAAGCCGGATGTGTGCTACACGCGGCCCGTCACCGAGCAACCCAAGACCACCTCTTTCGTGGAAGTGGACGAGCTTGAAACCGATAGCAGCCGCAAGCGCATTTTCAGCGGCTGGATGTTCGCCGAAAGCCCCGGCCTCAATGCCGTGCAGCATCCGATTTACGATGTGTGGCTGACAGGCTGCCGCGATCCCAACGCACCGCCGCCCGTCGTTGAGACGACGCCCGACACGGGCACCGGCACGGACCAGCCCGACGATCAACCCGACGACTGACGGCGCATCGCCAGCCCAAGCACCTGCTCGGGATCATCGTCGCCCTTGAAGGCGAAGAAATCCGCTTCCGCCTCGAGCGCCGGTTCCAGCAGCGTGTGATAGTCAGCCTTGGGCACGGCGCGCGCCCCCAAAGTCTGCAAATGCGGGTTCACGAATTGCGCATCGAGCAGTCTGAAACCGCCGGCATTCAACCGCGCGACCAGATGCACCAGCGCCACCTTGCTGGCATCGGTGACGCGCGAGAACATGCTTTCGCCGAAGAACACCGCACCAATGCGCACGCCGTAAAGGCCGCCCACCAGCTTTTCGTCCTGCCAGCATTCGATGCTGTGGCAGGCGCCGATTCGGTGAAGCTGCGTGTAAAGGCTCTTGATGCGGCTGTTGATCCACGTCGTCTTGCGGTCCGCCACCTTGGCGGCGCATTCGGCGATCACCGCCGGGAAGGCGGTATCGATCCGTACACTGAACAGCTTGTGGCGCACCGCCTTGCGCAGCGAGCGCGAGACGATCAGCCCGTCGAGCGGAATGATGCCGCGCTCTTCCGGCTCAACCCAATAGAGCGCATTGTCCTCAGCGTTTTCCGCCATGGGAAAAATCCCGGCGGCATAAGCGCGGAGAAGAATTTGCGGCGTGATGGTGCTGCTCATCAGGCATTCCGGGCGAGGAAGTGCTCCAGCCAGTGAATATCGTAATGGCCGTCGATGATGTCTGGCTCGGCCAGCAATTGCTGGAATAGCGGGATCGTCGTCTCAACACCGCTCACCACGAATTCCCCGAGCGCCCGCTTCAGCCGCATCATGCATTCGGTGCGCGTCTTGCCTGATACGATCAGCTTGCCGATCAGGCTGTCGTAATAGGGCGGGATGCGGTAGCCGGCATAAAGCGCCGAATCGACGCGCGTGCCGAGGCCGCCCGGGAAATGCACGCCGTCCACGCGGCCGGGCGAGGGCGCGAAGGTCGTCGGATTTTCCGCATTGATGCGGCACTCGATGGCGTGGCCCGAGAGCGTGATGTCGCTCTGCGCATAGGGAAGTTCCGCACCCGAGGCGACGCGGATTTGCTCCTGCACCAGGTCGAGCCCGGTGATCGCTTCCGTCACCGGATGCTCCACCTGCAGGCGGGTGTTCATCTCGATGAAATAGAACTCGCCATTCTCGTAGAGGAATTCGATGGTGCCCACGCCTTCATAGGCAAGCTCGCGCATGGCGGCAGCCACGCGGTTGCCGATGATGTCGCGCTGCTCGGCGTTGAGCGCAGGTGAGAGCGCTTCCTCCCACACCTTCTGGTGACGGCGTTGCAGCGAGCAGTCACGCTCGCCCAGATGAACGGCGTTGCCCTTGCCGTCGCCCAGCACCTGGATTTCGATGTGGCGCGGCTTCTCCAGATATTTTTCCAGATAGACGTCGCCATTGCCGAAGGCGGCCTTGGCTTCGGTCTGCGCCGTGGCAATTGCCACTTCGAGCTCGGCCTCATTGCGCGCCACCTTCATGCCACGCCCGCCGCCGCCCGCCGTGGCCTTGATGATGACGGGATAGCCGATGTCCCTGGCGATGCGCCGCGCTTCGCCCAGTTCCGACACGCCGCCGTCAGAGCCCGGTACTACCGGAATCCCCAGCGCCTTGGCGGTCAGCTTGGCGGTGATCTTGTCGCCCATGATGCGGATATGCTCGGCCGAGGGGCCGATGAACTTCAGCCCATGCTCGGTGAGGATTTCGGCAAAGCGCGCATTCTCGGACAGGAAACCATAACCAGGATGAACGGCTTCCGCCCCGGTGATCTCGCAGGCCGAGACGATGGCGGGAATGTTGAGATAGCTGTCGCGCGCCGGGGGCGGGCCGATGCACACGCTTTCATCCGCGAGGCGCACATGCATGGCCTCGGCATCGGCGGTGGAATGGACAGCCACCGTCTGGATGCCGAGTTCGCGGCAGGCGCGGAGCACCCGGAGCGCGATCTCGCCGCGATTGGCAATAAGGATTTTATCGAACATGGCCTACTCGATGACCACGAGCGGCTCGCCATATTCAACCGGCGTGCCGTTCTCGACGAAAATCTGCGTCACCTTTCCGGCGCGGGGGGCGGCGATCTGGTTCATCGTCTTCATGGCTTCGATGATGAGCAGCGTCTGGCCTGCCTTCACCTCGGCGCCCACTTCGACGAAGGGCGGATTGCCGGGGGCAGACGCCATGTAGACCGTGCCCACCATCGGCGACTTCACCGTGCCGGGATGATCGCCCACGGGTGCCGCAGGCGTGGCCGCGGCAGCGGCCACAGGCGCCGGCGCATGATGCACGGGTGCTGGCGCGTGAACAGCCGCAGCCACCGTTACGGCGCGTGAGACGCGAAGCCTCGTTCCCTTGCGGTCAAGCTCGATGTCGGAAAGCCCCGTCTCGTTCAGAATCCCGGCCAGTGCGCGGATGAGATCAAGATCACTGTCGGCGGGCGTTGAAACCGGCGGGCGGGCAGGTGCTTTCTTCTTGGCGGGCATTTTTGCTTAACCCTTGTTTGTTGCTGCGATGATGGTGGCAAGCGCCTCGATGGCAAGTTCATAGCCATGGCCGCCGAAGCCGCAGATCGAACCGGTGGCGACGGGGGCCACGAAGCTCTGATGGCGGAAGGCCTCGCGCTTGTAGATGTTGGAGAGATGCACTTCGATCACCGGCAGGCCGCAGGCCCGCAGCGCATCGTGAATGGCAACGGAGGTGTGGGTGTAGGCACCCGCATTAAGAATGATGCCGGAAGCCTTGCCCGCCGCCTGCTGGATCCACGTCACCAGTTCGCCTTCCATGTTGGACTGGCGGAAATCGATGGTGAGGCCCAGCGCTTTGGCGCGCGCCGTCGACCGCGCTTCGATGTCCTTCAGCGTTTCCGCGCCATAGATGCCGGGTTCGCGCGTGCCCAGCATGTTGAGGTTGGGACCGTTGAGGATCAGAAGTGTCGGCATCAACTCAGGCGCGCTCCAGCGGGAAATTTCCCGCTTATAGGGTGAGATTGACGGGCAGGGAAGCGGCGCGGGCGGCCATCAACAGGCGGTGCAGCCGCCAGACGCCCGCACATCCTTGATGGTGGCGGCCAGATCGTCCTTCGGCAGATAGCCGGGGATCACCTTGCGGTCGATGATGAAGGCGGGCGTGCCGTTGATTGCCAGCGCCTGCGCCAGCTTCTGGTTTTCGGTGATGACGGCGGCGATCTTGGGGTCTTCCATGTCGGCATGCAGCTTCTTCATGTCGAGACCCTGCGCTTCCGCAATCTGGTCCACGACCGCCTTGGTCACCTTGCCCTGGTGCCCCAGCATGGCGAGGTGGAAGGGCCAGTATTTGTTCTGCCGGCCCGAGGCCAGCGCGGCGCGCGCGGCATATTCCGAAGTCATCACCGAAAATCGGGAATTCCTTCATCACCAGCCGCAGGTTCTTGTCTTCATCGACCAGGCTCAGCACTTCCGGCAGGCCCTTTTTGCACCAGCCGCAATTATAGTCGAAGAATTCCACCATGGTCACGTCGCCCTTGGGATTGCCCGCCACAAGGTCGTTCTTCGAGTGGAAAATCTCCTTGGCGTTGGAGCTCACAACGCCGTCGCGCTTCTTGTCGTCGGCATCCTGCTGGCGCTTGTCCAGTTCCTTGCTCACCTCGATCAGCACTTCCGGATTCTGGAGCAGATATTCGCGCACGATCTTGCCGATCTCTTCCTTCTGATCGGGCGAAAAGCTGTCGGCATGGGCAGCCACGGGCAGCAGCAGGGTGGAGGAGAGCAGGGCGGCGCGTAAAAGTCTGGTCATCGGAAACCTCTTTGTGTTCGATCCGGGTTGTGCAGCAGTTTCTGGCCCGCGTCCATCTCAGTTGCGGTCCAGTGCGTTCAAAATGTCGTTGGCCTGCACCCATTCGGGCGAGCCCGTCTTGAGGCGGCTCTGGGCGGATTTGGCCTTGGCGATGGCGAGCTTCTTGTCGCCCAGCAGGCTTGCCATGCGCGCCGTCGCCAGTTCGGCGCGGCCAACATCGCCGATATTGCCGTAGGCGATCGCCATGAACTTGAAGACTTCCGGCGTCTGGCCTTCGGTTTTCTGCGCCAGCCGCAGCATGCGCAGCGCCTCCTGCGATTCCGCCTGATCGCCGGTGCCGATCAGCGCCTGCGCCAGCAGGATTTGCAGCAGGCCATTGGGCAGCATCTTCACCGCGCGCTCAAGCGGCTCCACCGCGCCCGCCGGATCGCCGCCTTCCAGAATGGCCTGGCCCTTCAGTTCCCAGAAATAGGGGCTTTGCGGCAGGTCACGGATCAGCGTGTCGATCACCGCCACCGCATTCTTCGTGTCGCCCTGCCGGAACATCGCAATGGCGCGCGCGTAGCGGGCGGGCAGTGAATCATTGGCGGACGGATAGCGCTGGAACACCACGTTCGCCGGTTCGATGAAGCCGACAAGTTTCGCCTGCATGAGTTCGTGCCGCAGAACGAGGGCGGGAGGATCGACGGCATTGTAATAGGGCGAGGCCTTGGCCGCCGTTTCGAGATTGCGGATTCGCTCAAGCGGCATGGGATGGGAAAGCACGTAAGGGTCCACATCCCGGATCTGCGCAATCAATTCCCGCGACAGTTTTGTAAACAGCTCCAGCATGCCCTTGGCCGACTGGTGCGTCTCGTTCAGGAATTTCAGCGCCGCCTGGTCGGCAGAGGATTCCATCGAACGCGCATAGGTGAGGAAACTGCGCTGCGCGAGGCTTTGCGAACCGATCATGATGCCGGTGCCGGCACGGCCCGCGTCGGGATTTTTAGACAGGGCGCCGCCCGCCATGGCGGCCACGCCCAGGAGCATGCCGATGATGGCGGTGGCGCTCGCCTGATCGGCCTCGTTGCCCATGCGCGCCAGATGGCCCCCAGCGATATGGCCGGTTTCGTGGGCGAGAACGCCGATCACCTGGTTGGGCGTATTGGCCTGCATCAGGAGGCCGGTGTTGATGAAAATGCGCTGCCCGCCCGCCACGAAGGCGTTGATGTGATCGTCCTGGATAATATAGACGCGGGCCGAACCGGGATTGATGCCCGCCGCCTTGAAGATGGGCTTGGTGTAAAGCCTGAGCAGCCCTTCGATCTCGGCATCCCTGATGATCGGCAGGCTGTCGCCGCCCGCCTGCTGCGCGCGCGCCGGAAGCGTGGCGTTGGCAAGCAATGCAAACGCTGAAATGATCGCCACGATCGGGCGCGCAAGACGGTCGATCAGCGCGGGCATAACCGCCTCAATCAGCCGTGATTGAGGCGGGTTTGAGGCTCATCGGCCCGTCACTTCTTGCTCCACCAGCCGGCCTTGCGCTCGGTGGCAGCGGCAGGCTGGATGGTCGGCTGCGGCGGCTGCCAGCGGCGGGGTTCGGGCTCAGCGGGAGGCGCAGCCGAAACCACCGCCAGTTCGGGAACATGAACCGGCGCGGGCGGCGGCACATAGGCAGGCGCTTCGTCGCGCGGCTGTTCACTGTCGCTTGATGTGTCGGCGGCCGGGCGCTCCTCACGGGGCCCGCGATTGCGGTCGCGGTTGCGGCCCCAGCGGTCGCGGCGGCCCCGGCGTTCGCGCCGTTCGCCGTTTTCAGATGCCTCTTCTCGCGGTGCTGCGTCAGCGGCTGGCGTTTCGCCATCCTCTGCGCCATTACCAACGGCCATGACATCGGGCTGTTCGCCCAGTCCCGGCACGTCGGACTGCTGATCGCGCTGCGGGCGCTCGTCATCCCGGTCGCGGCCATTGCGGCCGCCCCGGCGTCCGCGCCTGCGGCGGCGGCGTCCGCCATCGCGGCGCTCGCCATCCTCGGACGAGGCCTCGGCGCGATCGCCCTTTTCATCCTCGTCATCAGAGTCGATGGTGGAGACATCGCCTTCGCCAGTTTCCTCGGGCACTTCCTCGGCCACCGGCTCTTCCGTATCCTCGTCTTCCTCCTCCTTGAAGGCGGAGTCGATGCGGACGGGTGCGGCCACCACGCGGCGCGGCGGAATATTGCGTTCGCCAGCCCGCTCGATTACTGCCTGCGAACCCTTCACATCATCGGAAGGCGTGAGGAAGATCGAGATGCCATATTGCGTTTCGATGGAGAGAAGATTGTCGCGCTTCTCGTTGAGGATATAGAAGGCGACTTCCTTGTTGCACTTGACCGTGAGGTTCTCGGCCTTGCGGGCGATCAGATGTTCCTCGATGGCCCTCAGCACGGAGAGGCCGCAGGAGGAAATCGACCGCACGATGCCACGGCCCTCGCAATGCGGGCAGGTGCGCGAGGAACCTTCGAGAAGGCCGGGGCGCAGCCGCTGCCTGGACATTTCCATGAGGCCGAAATGGCTGATGCGGCCCACCTGGATGCGCGCCCGGTCGTTCTTCAGCGCTTCCTTGAGGCGGCGCTCCACCGAGCGGTTGTTGCGCTTCTCCTCCATGTCGATGAAGTCGATGACGATCAGCCCGGCCAAGTCGCGCAGGCGAAGCTGGCGGGCCACCTCGTCGGCGGCTTCCAGATTGGTGCGGAGTGCCGTGTCCTCGATATTGTGTTCGCGCGTCGACTTGCCGGAGTTGATGTCGACCGCCACCAGCGCTTCCGTCTGGTTGATCACCATGTAACCGCCCGAGGGCAGGGTGACGGTGGGCGAATAAAGGCCGTCGAGCTGGCTTTCCACCTGCTGGCGCGAGAACAGCGGGCGCGTGTCCTTGTAGAGCTTCACGTTCTTGGCGTGGCTCGGCATCAGCATCTTCATGAAGTCCTTGGCTTCACGATAGGCTGGCTCGCCTTCCACCTGCACCTCTTCCACGTCACGCGTGTAGAGATCGCGGATGGCCCGCTTGATGAGGCTGCCTTCCTCATAGACGAGCGCCGGGGCGGTGGAGTTGAGGGTGAGATCGCGCACGCTCTCCCACAGGCGGATCAGATAGTCATAGTCACGCTTGATCTCGGGCTTGGTGCGCTGCGCGCCCGCCGTACGGACGATGAGGCCCATGCCTTGCGGAATTTCAATGTCGCGCGCCACTTCCTTAAGACGACGGCGGTCGCCCGCGTCGGTGATCTTGCGCGAAATGCCGCCGCCCCGGGCGGTGTTCGGCATCAGCACGCAATAGCGCCCGGCGAGCGAAAGATAGGTGGTGAGTGCCGCGCCCTTGTTGCCGCGCTCTTCCTTGACGACCTGCACGAGGATCACCTGGCGGCGCTTGATGACTTCCTGAATCTTGTACTGACGCCTGGGTGTGCGCCGCGGCCGTTGCGGCACTTCTTCCAGCGCATCCTCGGCGCCGATCGATTCAACCTTCTGGCTTTCCGGGTCCTCTTCGACAAACTCAACACCATTGCCATGCGCAGCGGGCACGCCCACGTCATTGGCGGGTGCCGCCACATGATCCTCGTGATCGTGGTCATGCTCGCCGTTGCCGGAGTCTTCGGTTTCGTGATCGTCGTCGTCCTGTGAGTCAGCCGGCGCATCCTCGCTCAGGCTGGGTTCAGGCGCGGCGTCGAGCGCCTCGGCGGGTGCGGCCTCAGCTTCAACCGGATGATCCTCGCTCCCGGCCGGGGTTTCGGCCCTGCGGCGCGGCTCATGATGATGGTCGTCATCATCATGTTCGGCATCCTCGGCTTCCTGCTCGGCGATCAGCGCCTGCCGGTCGGCCAGCGGAATCTGGTAATAGTCGGGATGGATTTCCGAGAAGGCGAGGAAGCCGTGGCGGTTGCCGCCATATTCCACGAAGGCCGCCTGGAGCGACGGCTCCACGCGCGTCACCTTGGCAAGATAGATATTGCCCTTCAGCTGGCGGCGCGCGGCGCTTTCAAAATCGAATTCTTCGATGCGGTTTCCACGGACGACAACGACGCGGGTTTCTTCCGCGTGGGTGGCGTCAATGAGCATTTTGCTGCCCATGTCATTTTCCTGGCGCGTCGTGGCGGCACGGCTGCTCCCGTCTCCGGTCCGGTTACGGTCTCTGGAGAGAGTCTGCGGGCCATTCTGCGCGAAAGGGGCACTCCACCATGGGCGACGGCTGTCCGGGCCGGATCGTTCCGGTCTCCGCGACGCGCACTCGCTGCCATGTGGGTCATGCCCAGGATTTTCCCAATGTCCGGGCCTTGCGAGGCCTGAACGGTTCAACTCTTGTACGGCGGGCCTTCCCGCCTTCGATACGGCATCCCGTCCGGAGACACCGCTTCCTGCCGCCATCGAGGGGGCTACACTCTGGTAGCCGGACCCCGCCCGTAGCGAAAATCGACGCCCGCGCCCACGCTTCAACCAAAAAGGCGGCATGCGGGAGACCCTGCCTTAATAGGTGCAGGACGTGGCTTTTGCAAGCGTGTTGACCCAAGGTTGTGGAAACGAACGATTAACCACGGCGGTCCTAACGTCCTTCCTCAGGTTCTGGTCGGGAAAGGGTCTTGGCGCGCCATGGGGCTGTGCGAATCGCCGCGCGGGATGACATGGGCAGATCGCATTCTGCTCCTGATGGCGCTTGCCTTGGCGGTCCTCTTTGCCGCAGCGGCACCCCGCGAGGCCTCCGCCGCCGATGCCACCGCCACTGCGGCCCGTGTTGGGGGTGACGCGCACCGCACCCGCTTCGTGGCCGATCTCGACAAATCCGTGGGCTTCACCGCCTACACGCTGCCCGATCCCTATCGCGTCATCATCGATATGCCCGATGTCAGCTTCACCCTGCCGTCTGGTTCTGGGGCGAAGGGGCGGGGGCTGGTGACGGCCTATCGCTTCGGCCAGGTGGATGATGGCCATTCGCGCATCGTCATGGACACCAAAGGCCCGGTGCGGATCGAAAAATCTTTCGTCGTCGATCCGCAGGCCGGCCAGCCGGCGAGGATCGTGGTGGACCTGTTGCCCACCACCGAAGCGGCATTTCTGAAAAGCTATAAAAAAGACCAGCACTCCCAGACGGTGACGCCGCAGCCCGAACAGCAGGCGGCCAGCGTGCCGGACGATGAGCCTGTCGAAATCCCCGCCGCGAAGGCCGAAGCAGCGCCGCAGCCCAAGGACGGCAAGAAGGTGATCGTGCTTGATCCCGGCCACGGCGGCATTGATCCCGGCGCCATCGGCGTCACCAAACTCCGCGAAAAGGATGTGGTGCTGGCCTACGCGCAGGTGCTGAAAGATACGCTCGAAAAGACCGGCCATTACACCGTCGTGATGACGCGCTCGGACGACACCTTCATCCGCCTAGAGGATCGCGTGCAGATCGCCCGCGACAATCACGCCGACCTGCTGATCGCCCTTCACGCCGATCTGGTGCGCGGCGCCAGCACGCGGGGCGCCACCATTTACACGCTCTCCGCCAAGGCTTCCGACGCAGAGGCGGAAGCTCTGGCACAGAAGGAAAACCGCGCCGACATCATCGGCGGCATGGACCTCGCTACCGAGAACAAGGACGTGACCGACATCCTGATCGATCTGGCGCAGCGGGAATCAAAGGCCCACGCGCTGCTCTTCGCCAAGCGCGCCTTTGGCGAAATGCGGGGCGTCACCAGCTTCACCGGCAAGCCCACGCGCTCGGCCGGATTCGTGGTGCTGAAAGCGCCCGACGTTCCTTCGGTTCTGGTCGAACTCGGCTATCTCTCAAGCAAGCAGGACAGCGCACTCCTCACCAGCGACGCCTGGCGGCGGAGCGTCGCCGCCGCCATGACCCGCGCCGTCGACAACTACTTCGCCACCGAAGTGGCGCAGCGGACGAATTGATAGCATGCCAAATGCTGGCCCGGCGCTTTCGGAATATCTGGAGGCCCGGCAACATCTCTGGAATGTCTATTTCCGCCCCAAGGTTCATGACCTGCGAAATGTGATATTAGACGATTTCGAGCAAATCGATTTTCTGTTGTTCAAGTCAATCGTGTGCAGCGAGCTCGGGATTCTGCTGCCAGACAAATTTGTTCTGGGTCAGGATTGTGTTCCAGACATCAAGGTTATGCCCAAAAGCGCCGTTGATGAAACGCTGGTGATGACAGAAAAAGATTTTAACAACGGAACGCAAACCTGGAATGCGCCCGCTGTTGTTGCCGTGCGTGGATTGAAGCTGAACTTCATCGATTTCTTCCAGTGGGATCATTACGGCGTTTTGTCGATGGCGCATGTCCTGTGCCGGACAAGTCCTTCTTCACAACATCAGATAGCGCCAAACTCGCTGATCGTTGTGGAGAAGAAGGATTTTGATTTCCTAGTTTGATTATTGGCCTGGTTCATTTCGGCGGCGGCCCGTCGGTCGCGTCAACGATGCGGCAGGGGTGCATGCGCAGCGGCTCCGTATAGGGATTTCGCGCCATGTTGCTGGCGCAATAGAAGAGGGCATAGTTCCGCGCCTCCTCCAGATCGGACTGCTGCCAGACATAGGAGTGCGTGCTGCCGTTTTGCGCCCAGGCCTTGGGCCCCGCCACCTGCATATATTGCTTGTAGTCGTTGGAAAGCGTGTCGAACTGCTGGTCGGAGAGATTGAAATTTTCGAGCAGCGGCATAGGCTCACGCTTCAGCAGCGCGGTCACGGCATCGCCAGCACCCGCCCACCATGGCCCCACGATGCCCGTCTTCCCGGCAACCGAGAGCCCGAGCGAGGGGGTAGGGCCGATCACACCCTTGCAGGCATTGCTGAACCCATCGGCGGATTGCGCGGCAGGCACCAGCGGATCTTTTGATCCCGCGATGGTGAGAAAGGGGACGCCATCCGGAACGTCATGGGTGATGGTGGTGCCGAAGCCGCAGGCCGTCGCCGTCGAGATCACCGCCTCGACGGGCATTCCCACCGCCTGCGCCACCCAGCCGCCCTGGCTCATGCCATGCAGGATAATTGGCTCGCCGGGAAAGCGGGCCTGAAGCGACATGATCGTGCGCCGCGTCTGCGCCATCTGCTGTTTGATGATTGTGGTCTGGTCCTCCACGCGGTTGCCGACGGCGCCGCACAGTTCCGGCGGCCTTGGCTCTGCGAAATTATCCGGCAGATACACGCGATATCCCAGCGCATTGTAGAAATCGGCCCAGGCGACGCTCGGCGCATCGGGCGACTGAACGCGATTGCAACTGGCGATGAGGATGACGCTGCCCCTGGCCTTGCCTTCCGGCATCCAGGCGAATCCCTTGTCCAGCGGCAGGTCAGGCCCGGCGGCAATGGCATCCAGTGAAATGCCGATGGTTTCCAGCGGCATTTTGGGAACACCGTCGACATCCAGAAGCGTGCAGCCTTCCGTGATGTCGGGGTAGGCCTTCTTCAGCCCGTCATTGCAGTTCTTGAGAGCGGTCTCTGCTGCTTCCTCGGGTGTCTTGAGCCCCCAGTTTGTCTGCCAATAGTAGTTGGGACCGACCGCCATCGCCTTGTGCATGATGACTTTCGGATATCCATGCCGGTAGAAGAACTCGGCGAACACATCGGCCTTGAAACTCTCCGCCAGGGCAGCGTGGCCGGAGAAGATGGAAGCGATAGCGAGGAATATGATCACCAGTGCGCGCATGATCCCCATGCTGCCGTGTTGCAGGGCTTTCGTCCAGTCTGGTGCGAAAACAACCCGCCCCGCCTTGGCCACATTCAAAGCCTAGCGAAAAGGCTTCCAACCGGGGGCATATATGCTATCTGCCACGCCGGATTTGATCGAGGCAGGGTGAACGCCGTCTGATGTTAAGGTTTCTGGGCTGGCTTTTTGGCGTCTGCTTCATGCTGTTCTGCGCCGCGGCAGTCGGCGTTGCCTATGTCATCTGGGACGTTTCGAAAGACCTGCCCGACTACAAGCAGCTCGCCCAGTATGAACCGCCTGTCATGACGCGCATCCATGCGTCGGACGGTTCGCTTCTGGCCGAATATGCCGAGCAGCGCCGCCTGTTCGTGCCTGTCACGCAGATGCCGCCGCGGGTGATTCAGGCCTTCATCTCGGCTGAGGACAAGACCTTCTTCGAGCACGGCGGGCTTGACTGGCGCGGCATCGCGGCGGCGGCCATCCGTTATGTGCAGGTGAAAATCTCCGGCCACGGAACGATTGTCGGCGCCTCCACCATCACCCAGCAGGTGGCCAAGAACTTTTTGCTCACCAATGAGCGTACCGTCACCCGCAAGTTGAAGGAAGCGCTGCTGGTACAGCGAATCGAACAGACCTTCAGCAAGAACCAGATTCTCGAACTCTACCTCAACGAGATTTTCCTCGGCCTCAATTCCTATGGCGTCGCCGCCGCCTCGCTCAACTATTTCGGTAAGTCGCTGAACGACCTGTCGCTGGAGGAGGCGGCCTATCTCGCCGCCCTTCCCAAGGCCCCCAACAACTATAATCCCTTCCGTGACCATGCCCGCGCGGTGGAGCGCCGCAACTGGGTGCTCGGGCAGATGTATGACAACGGCTACATCACCGAACAGGAGATGAAGGACGCGCAGGCCAAGCCTCTGGTCGTCACGCCCCGTCCGTTCGGCGCGCAGCTCTTCGCCGCCGAATCCTTTGCCGAGGAAGTGCGCCGCGAACTTGTGGGCATATATGGCAAGGACAAGCTGGATACCGGCGGCCTTTCGGTGCGCACCACGCTTGATCCAAAGCTGCAGATCTATGCCCGTCAGGCCCTGGCGCGCGGCCTCATCGCCTTCGACAGGAAGCGCGGCTATCGCGGCCCCATCACAAGCGTTGACGTGACAGGCGATTGGGGTGCTGCCATTGCCGACCGCAAGGTGCCGGCCGATCTAGCGCCCTGGCGTCTCGCGGTGGTGCTGTCCGTCACCGATGATCAGGCGGTCATCGGCCTTCAGCCGAAGCGCGACCAGACCGGAAAACTTCCGGACGAGCGCGAGCAGGGCGTCATTCCGCTGGCGCTGATGCAATGGGCCAGGTCTTACGTCGATGGCACGGCGCTGGGTCCTGAGATCAAGAGTGCCGCCAAGGTGGTGAAGCCGGGTGATGTCGTCTACGTCGCGCCCAGCAAGGATGACGGCAAATATCATCTCGTCCAGATGCCCGAGGTTGAAGGCGCGCTGGTCGCGATGGATCCGCACACTGGCCGCGTGCTGTCGCTGGTCGGCGGCTTCTCCTATGGCGCAAGCCAGTTCAACCGCGCGGTGCAGGCGATGCGCCAGCCCGGCTCCTCCTTCAAGCCCATCGTCTATGCGGCCGCACTTGATAATGGCTACACGCCCTCATCGGTGGTGCTCGATGCGCCCATCGAGTTCAAGATGACAGATGGGCAGATGTGGAAGCCCAAGAATTACGAGAACAAATATTTCGGCCCCGCCACGCTCCGGCGCGGCATCGAACAGTCGCGTAACGTGATGACGGTGCGCCTCGCCAGCGAACTGGGCATGGTGAAGATCGCCGACCTCGCGCAGCGTTTGGGCGTCTATGACAAGCTGCCGCTGCAGCTCGCCATGGCGCTGGGCGCTGGCGAAACCACGCTGCTCAAGATGGTCACCGCCTATTCGATGATCGACAATGGCGGCAAGAAGATCGAGCCGACCTTGATCGACCGCGTGCAGGACCGCTTCGGCAAGACCATCTTTGTGCACGACAAGCGCGACTGCACGGCCTGCAACGAAGATCACTACACACCCGGCATGCCCGAGCCCGAGCTTCTGGATAACCGCGACCAGGTGATGAACCCCTATACCGCCTACCAGATCACTTCGATGATGGAAGGCGTCGTGCAGCGCGGCACCGGCAAAAAACTTTTGGCCGTCGGCAAGCCGGTGGCGGGCAAGACCGGCACCTCCAATGATGAAAAGGATGCCTGGTTCATCGGCTTCACGCCCGATCTCACGGTGGGCGTCTATGTGGGCTACGACAATCCCAAGCCCATGGGCCGCCACCGCACGGGCGGTGAACTGGCCGCCCCCATCGTCGCCGATTTCATGAAGCTGGCGCTGCGCGACAAGCCGGCCACGCCTTTCCGCGTGCCGCGCGCCATCGAGCTTGTTCCCATTGACGTCAAAACCGGCAAGCGCGCCATCTTCGGCACGCCCGGCACCATTCTCGAAGCTTTCAAACCTGGCGATGAGCCGCCCGATTCGACCACGGTGATCGGCGGCGATGTGGCCAATGCCAATGCGCAGCCGGGGCAGGGCGTTGTTCTGGTTCCTGCCCAGCAGGATGGCGGTGCGGGAGTCCAGCAGGATGTTCCCGTGCAGCAGGCGCCCGCCACGACCGGCGGAGGCCAGTTGACGGGCGGCAGCGGCGGCCTCTATTGAGCGCCATCACGGTTTTGAGAGTTAGCTGAATCATGCGCGCTGAAATTTCCACGCTGGTGGAAGAAATGAAGCAGTCCATCGGACTGCTGAGGAGGCATCTTTGACTGGGATGCCGCACAGAGACGCCTCGCCGAACTGAACGCCAAGGCCGAAGACCCTTCCATCTGGGGCGATCCGCAGAAGGCGCAGGAGATCATGCGCAAGCGCAATGATCTCGACGGCCGCATCAAGACGGTGCTCAGGCTGGAACAAACCATTGCCGACAACACCGAGCTGATCGAAATGGGCGAGGCCGATGGCGATCAGGGTATCGTCACCGAGGCCGAGAAGGCGCTCGAGGCGCTACACAAGGATGTGGGCGAGGCCGAGCTTGAAACGCTGCTCTCCGGCGAAGCCGACGCCAATGACAGCTTCCTGCAGATCAATGCCGGGGCCGGCGGCACCGAAAGCCAGGACTGGGCCTCCATGCTGCTCCGCATGTACACGCGCTGGGCCAACCAGTCGGGTTTCAATGTTGAGGTGCTGGACGATCATCCCGGCGAAGAGGCGGGCATCAAGTCCGCAACGCTGCAGATCAAGGGCCATAACGCCTATGGCAAGCTCAAAACCGAATCGGGCGTGCACCGCCTGGTGCGCATCTCGCCCTATGATTCAAACGCCCGCCGCCACACCTCCTTCGCGTCGGTCTGGGCCTATCCGGTGGTGGATGACACCATCAACATCGAGGTGAACGAGAGCGACTGCAAGATCGACACCTACCGCGCCTCGGGCGCCGGCGGCCAGCATATCAACAAGACCGATTCCGCCGTGCGTATCACGCATATCCCGACGGGCATCATCGTTGCCTGCCAGTCCGAGCGTTCGCAGCACAAGAACCGCGCCACCGCGTGGAAGATGCTGAAGGCGCGCCTTTATGAGATGGAACTGCAGAAGCAGCAGGAAAAGATCGACGCCGCCAACGCCAAGAAGACCGACATCGGTTGGGGCCACCAGATCAGGTCTTATGTGCTCCAGCCCTATCAGCTCGTGAAGGACCTGCGCACCGGCCACACCAGCACCAGCCCGTCTGGCGTGCTGGATGGCGGCCTCGATGATTTCATCCAGGCCTCGCTCTCCCACCGCATCAAGGGCGGAGACGAGGTGGTGGAGGATATTGATTAGGGTCGGTTTCGGTTTTCTTGTGTGATAAGTGAGCCCGGCTCTTGGCTGCGAGGGGCATTGATCTTCCGATGACCAGAAAGCCCGCCGCCGCAATCAACACAATACCTGCAATTGTAAGAGTGTCCGGGGGATCTGAAAAAATCACCATGCTCCAGAACGCCGCGAAGATGAGATAGCTATAGTCAAAGGTTGCGATGACTGAAGAGGGGGCTGACTGATACGCTTTCGCCAGCCCTATGCTGATGACGAGCATGAGTGAGGCGAGCAGCGAAACGATTCCCCACTCGCGCGGCCCCATGGCAATCCATTCGCCAAGGAGGAAAGGGGATGCCGCAGAAATTGGCTGGAAGACCGCAATCGCGGTCGTTGCCAGCAGGCCAACGGCAAGAAGCGAAAAGTTCAGGGCCATGGCCAGCGCAATGGGAGCTTCCGCGCGGCATTTGGAACGCGTGATGATGGCCGCGAGCGCGTAAAAGAAAGCGGCGGCAACAGGCACCAGGGCAAAAGCCGTAAATCCTTCGGATGCAGGCCGGAGAATGACAAGAACGCCAGCGAAACCTACGGCTATGCCAGCCCATCTTCGTGGACCGACCGGCTCATTGAGGAGCAGGGCGGAGAGAAGCGTGATGAACAGCGGAGCCGTATAAAGCGAGGCCGCGATGACGGGGAGGCTGAGAACAGGCACGGTCCCATAGATTGCGATGTACATGCCCGTGAGCAGCAATCCGCGTAGAAAAGACCAGGCACTGGGGTGTACGGCTTCTGACCGGCTTTTGAAGATGAGAAACGCCGTAAGTGCCGCGATCACCATCAGGGATCGCACGACGAAGAGTTGCCAGAGCGGTATTGTCGAACTGACATATTTGATCATCGCATCGGCAAACGACATCGCAAACACGGCGCAGACGATAAACGCCACGCCCAGCGGGATATTTTCCTGAGATTTGTGCGTTTTCTCGCTCATCCCTGTTTCTCCGAGTGAACAGGCAAAAGCGTTGGCGCAAATCAGTTGAAAAGTACACTCACTAGTCGGTATACATAGGGATGGCCAAAGACTCGAAAGACACGCGGCAGAGGTTGATCGCTGCGGCAGACAAGCTCTTTTACAGTGAAGGCATCCGGGCGGTTGGGGTCGATGCCGTGGCGCTTGCGGCGAGTGTTACCAAGCGGACGCTTTACTATCACTTCCCGAGCAAGGAGGATTTGATCGCCGCCTATCTCGATGAGCGGGATCAGAAAACGCTGGGCAGCTATCAGAGTGTGGTCTCAGACCCGGACGCTTCCGCCGCCCGGCAAATTCGCGGGATTTTTGAACGCCTGGAGCAAAACGCACAAAACCCGGATTGGAGGGGGTGCAGCTTCGTCAGGGCGGCGGGCGAATTCGCGGCTTTGCCGGGCCACCCGGCGCGCGTCATCGCCTCACGGCACAAGAAACGTTTTGAAGACTGGCTGGTTCAACTGCTACTGGCGGAAGGAGTTGCGGATGCCGGATCGCTCGCAAGACAGATCATGGTTCTGTTTGATGGTGCCGTAACTCAAATCCTCATCCACCGCGATCCCGGATATGCCGGTTCAGCAGCACAGGCAGCGCTTTTGCTGCTGAAATCGCATGGCATCGAAGATGTTGCGCCGCGCAGCGCCTGACAATCTCTTGATCATCATCCAAACATTGCTAGTCTTTCGAAAACGCCGGAGTGCCTGCCATGCTGAATCTCGATCCCGCCCTCTATGTCGATCCCGCCGTGCTGCCGCGTGAGCGGGATACGATCTTCACCCGCACCTGGCAGTTGCTGGGGCCGGTGTCTCAGGTGAAGGATCGCGGGCAATATGTCGCCGCCGATCTGGCGGGGGCCAAGGTCTTCGTGGTGCGGGGCCGCGACGGGCAGTTGCGGGGCTTCCGCAATGTCTGCCGCCACCGCGGCGCCAAGCTGCTGGAGGAGGGCACAGGCCGTTGCGCCACCATCCGATGCCCCTATCATCAATGGGTGTTTGACGACACCGGCCGCCTCGTCACCGCGCCGTGGTTTGGCGATGATCCCGATTTCAACCCGGCGGACTGGCCGCTGGAGCCCATCCATGTGGCGGAATGGCGGGGCCTTCTCTTTGCGGCGATTTCGCCCGAGACCGACCTCACCACCCAGCTTGGCGAATTGATCGCCGAACTCGCCGATGAACCCATCGAAACCTATCAGGCGGCCGCGACCGACCGCGTGGTCTTCGACGCCAACTGGAAGGTCTATACCGACAATTTCGTCGAGGGCTACCACATCCCCGGCGTGCATCACGCCTTCTTCGCGGCGATCGAATTCGAGCAGTTCAAGACCACCGCCCACAAGGGCTTCATCCGCATGACGGCGCCGCCGCGCGACGGGCTGTTCTATCGCGGCAAATGGCTGTGGATGTGGCCGAACTGGACGCTCTCGCTGTTCGAGGGCGGCATGAACACCTCGCGCATCAATCCGCTGGCCTTTGACCGCACCGAGCAGATCTATCATTTCTATTTCGCCGATACGAGCGAGGCCACGGCCTCGAAGCGCGCCAGCACCATCGCCGGAAACCTCGCCGTGGTGCGCGAGGACTATGAAGTGTGCGTCGCCACCCACAAGAACTATATGTCCGGCGGCTATTCCTCCGGCCCCCTGTCGCCCCGCCACGAACAGGGCGTGCATTATTTCCAGAACAAGGTGAAGGAAGCGCTGGCGGTCTAGGCTAACGCGTTCTCTGAATCCATCTGGCAGGTGGCGAGGCAGCAGCGATATAAACCGCCGTGCTGAGCGCGGTGATCCAGAAACTCGTTGGCCAATCTGTGTAGAATGCGAGGATGAGACCGGCCCACGCTTCAAACAGCGCCAGTGCTATCGCCAGCGCTATGCCGGTGAACAGGCCTGACGTGAGCTTTTGGGCCGCTGCGGCAGGCCCAACCATCAGGGCGAAAACCAGAAGCACGCCCACCACCTGCGCGCATTCGGCGGTCGCCAGCGCGGCCACGGCCAGGAACGCCGCCGACAGCAGCCTGAGATTCACACCCTTGGCGTCCGCCAGTTCGGGCTGGAGGCTGGCGAAGAGAAGCGGCCGCGAAATCACCGCCAGCACAAGCAGGCACACGCATCCAAGCCAGAGCAGCTTCCACACCGTTGCGGTGCTCACGGCAAGCACATTGCCGAACAGCAGACTCGTCGCCTGTGTGGCAAAACCGGTAAAGAAATGCAGGAACAGAAGACCGAAACCGAGCGCCAGCGCCAGCACCAGGCCGATCGCCACATCGCGATTGGCAAGCCTGTCGCCTACAAAACCCATTCCCAGTCCTGCGATGACTGTCAAGGCCACCAGCCCGGCGAGGGGCGAAGCGCCGATCAGCACGGCGCCCGTCGCTCCGGTGAAGCCGATATGCGCCAGAGCGTGGCCTGCGAATGTCTGGCCGCGCAGCACCAGGAAATATCCCGTGCTTCCTGCCACCACGGCGACGATTGCCGCCGCCACAAAGGCCGTCCGCATGAATTCATATTCAAGCATGAGAGTGCTCGTGCCGGTGCGCATCGCGTTCGGCTTCATTGAAGCCGGACAGCACGAAAATCCGACCGCCGGTTCTCACGACTTCGATCGGTGTCCCGTAGAGTTTGGAAAGAACAGGCCCGGTGATCACGGCATCAACGGTGCCAATCGCCGCCTGGCTGCTGCCGAGATAGAGAACCCGGTCGATCGCCCCGAGAAGCGGGTTAAGTTCGTGCGAACTGAAAATGACGGGAATGCCGAGTTGCAGTTGCAAATCTTTCACGAGGGCGACAACCGCCTGCTGGCGGCTCGGATCAAGGCTGATCAGGGGTTCATCAAGAAGCAGCAGTTTGGGATTTCCGACCAGCGCCTGCGCCAGCAGAAGCCGCTGCCGCTCGCCCCCGGAGAGCTCCAGAACCGGCCTGGCGGCAAATCCGCTCCCGTTCACGAGATCGAGCACCCGGTCCACCTCACGGCGCGCCGCGCGCGTCATCACGGGAAGGCCATAACGATGGCCGTTCACAACGGCGGCGACAAAATCACGCCCGTTCAGCCGCAGTGCGCCGGCGTCGCTGCGCATCTGCGGCATATAGCCGATCAGGGGATTGCCGCGCGCCGGGGGCGAACCCAGCACGCGCAGCGTGCCCGCGCTCACCCGGGCCAAGCCCATGATGGCGCGCAGCAGCGTCGTCTTGCCCGCCCCATTCGGGCCGAGAAGGCCGATGAATTCCTGCGGGCCGATGGCAAGCGAGACACCGGACAGGATGGTGTGCCCGCCAGCCGCAAGATCGGCTTTGTCGAACTCAACCGAATTCATTGCGTGCTGAGACTGAAAGCCTTGCTCACATCGGCCAGTTCGGCGAGCATCCAGTCCTGATAGCTGATGCCCGGAGGCTGCGTTTCGGTGGCGCCGACGATGGGAATGCCTGCAGCGCCAGCCAGAGCCTTCATCCGGTCTGCAACGGGATCGGTGGCCTGGCTGTTGTAGACCAGCAATTTGATCTTGTGGGTCTTCAGATCGTTTTCAAACGCCACCGTATCGGAAGCGCTGGGCTCCGTGTCGTTCATGACGGACGTCTGAAACGAACCCTCCAGGACCTCCATGCCCATTGCGTCGAACATGTATCCGAAGACGGGTTCTGTGGCTGCCACTGGCGTCCCGCCGAAGCGGGCCTTCAGTGTGGCAATTTGCGTTTCGATGGGCGACAGGCTTGCCTTGAACGTTTCAAGGCGCTTTTCATAGTCCGCCTTGCCTGCGGGGTCGGCCGCGGCCAGGTCCTTGGTCAGCGTCTGCGCCATGCGCAGCACGTTTTGCGGATCATACCACAGATGCGGATTATCCCCCGGTCTTTTTCCCGCCAGCTCGCCCACGGAAATTAGCTTGCGCGCCTGAGAGGGCGACGCATCGAGCAGGGTGTTGATCCATGGATCATAGTCCAGGCCGTTGGCGATCACGATCGCCGCGCCGGAAATGTCGCGCGCCACCGAAGGGCTTGCTTCAAAGAGATGCGGATCTTGGTCGGGGTTGGACAGGATGCTTGTCACCGCCACCCTGTCGCCTCCGATTTGCTTGGCGATGTCGCCATAGAAATTCTCCGCCGCAACGATCTTGATCGGTTCTCCGGCAAAGCATGTGGAAGCCATGGACAGCGAGATCGCAGAGATGGACAGAATGCGTTTCATTTCGTTTCCCCTGTGTCGGTTGATAGGACAGCCGCCGGAATATTATGTAACGTTATAATATAACATTCGTCAAGTTAGCAATTGCTCCACCACGCCAACCTGCGCTTGGCGGCCTCTATCCCACAGGTGTTTTAGCTCAGGAAAATCAGCGCTATGCCGCCAGCAACAGCCGGCTCAGCGCGGGCGCACGGCGACGATGGGGCGATAGTCATCCACAGCACCGCTGTTCCACAGCGGGCTTTCGAGATAGGAGGGCCGCTCGCGCGACGCCGCATCTTCCCGCTCCGCAGCCGCGGGCCTGAAGCGGCTCTGCGTCTCTTCCGCGAAGGGATCGTCATTGTGCCAGATGGCACCGTGGATTTCCGCTCCGCTGTCCACGGTGATCGAGGCATTCACAACGTCGCCTTCGATGCGGGCGCCGGCTTCCACATGCACATGATAGGCGCGCATCGGCCCCACCACGCGGCCGCGCACCACGATTTCATCGGCGATCACGTCGCCTTCCACGAGGCCGTTGAGTTCGATCACGCAATGACGCGCCTGCAGCTTGCCGCGCAGCGTGCCATCCACATGGATATCGCCCTCCGACGACACATCGCCTTCCACCACCATGCCGCGCCCGATGAGAGAAGCCGGAGACGCCGGGGTGGAAACCACCGTGGGCTGATTGTCGTTGGAAGTGGGCTTGGCGCGCTTTCTGAAGAGCATTCGTGGGTTCCGCAGCGATCTTAGAGAATCATTCAAGAATACGCCCCATGAGGGTCACTGTCATGGCGAAAGCTTGGTGGCGCGCGGCGTCAGGCTCAGGCACTCTCATGAGTTGCGGCCACGCTTTGGCCTAGGTTGTTGGGCAAAGGGGCGGCATCCGGCGCAGGCGGAGCCCTTCGCGCGCCCAGACGGGAAAAGGCAACGGAAACGGGACAGCGGTGCGGCGCAGACTCCTGAAAATAACCGCCTTCAGCGTGTTGTCGGTCTGTCTTGCCGTGGCGGCGCTGGTGGGCGCGTTCTATCTGCGCCTGTCGCAAGGCCCGGTATCGCTCAATTTCATGACCGATACCATCCGCACACAGATCAATCGCAACCTCTCCGGCATGGCGGTTGATCTCGATGGCGCGGTGATCGAGCGGGAGGCGGGAAGCGGCATACCGCATTTCCGGCTGCGCAACGTCACGCTCAAGGATGCCAAGGGCAATCTTCTCGCCCGCGCCCCCCGCGCCGCCATCGGCATCGAGGAATCGGCGCTGTTCCGCGGCAGCGTGGTGCCGAAATCGATTGAGCTCATCGGCCCCCGCATCTTCGTGAAGCGCGGACTCGATGGCCGCATCGAACTCGGATTCGGCAATGAGGACGATCAGCATGCAGGCGCCGCCGCGCCAGCCGCCGACCAATCCACGGCGCAGGGGAAGGCGGATTTACCGGCAACCGACGCGGTGCCCGGCCTTGGCAGCGTATCGGGCCGCACGCTGATCGCCATTCTCGCGGGCGGCGGCCAGGCCAATGCGGCGATCAGCACGGTAGAGGATATCCGCGTCACGCAAGCCTCGATCCGCATTTACGATGAAGCCAATGACGCGATCTGGAACGTGCCCGACGCCGAGCTTGCCTTCCGCCGCATGCCCTATGGCTTCGCCGTGGTCACCAATGCGCAGGTCGCCAACGGGCGGCAGGAGGGCCGCTGGCGCGCCGAAGTCTCCGCCAGCTACAAGCGCGATACCGACAGTTTTTCCATCAGTGCACGGATCAGCGACCTCGTGCCCGCCAATATCTCCGACGAGATATTCGCGCTCTCGCAGCTCGCCCGCGTGAAGGTGCCGCTCTCGGGCCATGCCGAGATCGAGGTCACGGGCGACGGACTTGTCAAAAAAGCCTCCGCCGAATTCGCCGCGGCGGCGGGCGAGGTGGCGCTGCCGGATTATTTCGCCGATCCGATCATCGTGGACGAGGGCTCGCTCCGCGCCGATTACGATCCCGGGACCGGCGGAATCATCATCACCGACTCCGTCCTGCTGGTGGGCAATTCACAGGCCGAACTCACCGGCAACATCCTGCCGGTGAGAAGCGCCGATGGGCACCTCACCGCCCTTGCCATCAATCTTTCCGCCCACAATGTGGCCATCGACACGCAGGACCCCAACAAGCAGCCCGTTGCCGTCGACAAGATTGATTTTTCCGGCGTCGCCTCCATCGCCGAAGCAAAACTCGACATCAAGGATCTGGTGGTCATGTCCGGCCAATCGGGTGTGAGGCTTCTGGGCGTGATTACGGGCGGCAGCAAATCGGCGGGCATTCTTCTTTCGGGCCGCATTCGCGATCTCTCCGCCGATCTGCTGAAACGCTTGTGGCCGCCCATCATGTCGCCAGGAACGCGCAAATGGGTGAATCAGAATGTCCACGCAGGCACCGTTACGGATGGATCGTTCCAGATCAACCTGCCCGTCGATGCGCTGGCTGCGGCGCGCGCCAGCAATCAGCTTCCAGACGGGTCGGTCGATCTCCAGTTTGCCATGGAGGGCGTCAACACCAGCTATTTCAAGGGTCTTGCGCCCCTCGCCAATGCCAGCGGCGATGCCCATCTGAAAGACAATGCCTTTGACATGACGATTGACGGCGGCGATGTCACGCTGCCCTCCGGCGCCACCGTGCATGTCGATGCGGGCTCCATGTCGTCAACGGAGCTGCTGGCGCCCATCACGCCCACCGTGTTCCAGCTCAGGGCGAAGTCGAACGCCCAGGGGCTGATCGAATATCTCGACCAGCCCGATCTGGCGCTGATCTCGAACTCCGGCATCGACAGTTCCAAGCTCGGCGGCAATGCCGTCCTTGATGTCACTCTGAACGTCCCGCTGCAGAAAGACATTCCCCCGGGCAGCACCACATTCTCCGCCAAGGCCAAGCTCACCAACGCCTCGCTCAAGGATGCGCTGCCGAAGATCGACATTACCGGCGGCACTTTCGATCTGGCGGCAACCGCAGACAGGATCACCGCGTCCGGCCCCGCCAAGATCAATGGCGTGGACGCGAAAATCTCGTGGGCGAAAGAAGGCAAACAGCAATCCGCCATTCTGGAAGCCACGCTCGACTCGGATGACCGCAAGAAAATGGGGATCGACCTCAGCGGCTTCCTTACCGGCACCATTGGCGTCAAGGCGGTGATCGCCGATCTCGCCGATCCCACAGGCCTGATCGACATTGACGCCAACCTCTCCAAGGCGGCGATGCGCATTGACCCGATCGGATGGTCGCGAGACCCCACCCCCAAGACCACGGCGGATTTCAATTACCTCAGCAAGGGCGATCAGGGCCGCAAGGTTCAGGGGCTGGTGATTAGTGGCCCCGATCTTCTCATCAAGGGCGACATCGCGCTTGCCGACGGCGGCGGCATCGGCGAGGCGAAGCTTTCCACCGTGCAGCTCAGTGACGAGAACCGCTTTGCCCTCACCATCAAAAACAGCGGCAATGGCGGCACCTCCCTTGTTTTGAGTGGTGACAATTTTGACGCCCGCCCGCTGATCAAATCCATGTTCACCTCCTCGAGCGGTTCGCAAGGGCAGGGCGGCGGCGATGCGCCACCCCTCAACATCACCGCCAATGTCGACCGCATCTACGCCAATCGCGGTGAAGTCATCACCGGCGTTTCGGCGAACATCCGCACCTCGGGCGGCCGCGTGCAGGCGGCTGATATATCGGGCACCTTCCTGTCGGGCCAGCCCGTCAATCTCAAGATCACCCCAACCGACGATGGACGCCAGATCAACCTGACGGGCCGCGACGGCGGTGCGGCGCTCAGGGCTGCAAATCTTTATTCCAAGATTGCCGGCGGGCAGATCGAGTTCATTGCCTTCATTGCCAATGATGCCAATTCTTCCGTGCGCCAAGGGCAACTGGTGCTGCGCAATTTCGAGGTGCGGAACGAAGCGGCGCTGGCGCAGCTCGACAGCAAGGGCAAGCCCAAGAAGTCGGGGCCGCGCAATGAAGGCGTAGCCTTCACAAGGCTCAAGCTGCCGTTCACCACCGATGCGCGGTTTGTGCGGATTGGCGATTCCATTCTTTCTGGCAATGATCTCGGCGCCACGGCCAGCGGTCTTATCAGCAAGGTAAATGGCACCATCGACATCACCGGCACCATCATTCCCGCCTATGCGCTCAATTCCGCGCTCAGTAATATTCCGCTGATTGGCGACATTGTCGCTGGCGGCAAGGGGCAGGGGGTGATCGGCTTGACCTTCGCGCTGGGAGGCCAACTGTCCAATCCACAGTTCCAGGTCAATCCGGCCTCGGCGATCGCGCCCGGAATCTTCCGCAAGATTTTCGAGTTCGGCAATGCCGGCGACACGCCGTCCAACACCAAGATCGGCCGCGAAAAGTAAGAAACGTCAGAAGCGGAACTGCTCGCGCAGCACGCGCTCAGCCAGGCTGTGGCCGGGATCGAACAGGATTTTCGCCGAGCGTTTGCGGTCTTCGGCAATCTCCACCGCCCGCACATGGCGCACTTCCAGATGATCGGCCACCGCCGCCACCGGGCGCTTGACCGGCTCGATCACCGTCACCGTCACGCGCGCCTGATGCGGCAGGATGGCGCCCCGCCAGCCGCGCGGCCGGAAGGCGCTGATCGGCGTCAGCGCCAATAGCCGCGAACTCGATGGGAAGAATTGGTCCGTGAGCGGAGAGATTATAGGCGGTGCTGCCGGCGGGCGTGGCCAGCAGCACGCCGTCGCAGATCAGTTCCTCAAGCCTGGGCTTGCCGTCCACGGCAATCTGGAACTTCGCCGCCTGGTAGCGCTGGCGGAGCATCGAGACTTCGTTGAAGGCCAGCGCCTTGTGCACCTTGCCGTTTTCGTCCGTCGCCGTCATGCGCAGCGGATGAATGGTGGTGAGTTCCGCCGCATTGAGCCGCTCGGGCAGATTGGCTTCCTTGTAGTCGTTCATCAGGAAGCCGATGGTGCCCCGGTTCATGCCATAGATTGGAATGTTGGAGGGGAACACGCGGTGGATGGTTTGCAGCATGTGGCCGTCGCCGCCCAGCGCCACGATCACATCAGCTTCGGCGGGGTCGCTGTTGCCGTATTTCCGCGACAGGATTTTCAGCGCCTTGCGGGCATCCGGCGAATCCGAGGCGAGAAAGGCGATGCGGTCGTATGTCATGCCGGTTTTGGTTGCGTTGACAGGCCCGCTCTTTGCCTACATTGAAGCATGGCTTATCCGCAAGCCCCGAAAGGTTTTTCTCAAATCATGCGGTCGATCGTCATGTGCACCACCTGCCGTTTCACCCCGGAAGAAAAAATGGGGCCGGATGGCCGCACCGGCGGCGAAACGCTGATCGCCCACATGCGTGAGGCGCTGGCGGCGCGCGGCCTCGCCACACAGATCGAAACGCAGGCCTGCCTGTGGAATTGCAAGCAGCATTGCAGCGCCATCCTGCGCGATGATCAGCGCTTCAGCTATGTCACCGGGCGCAACCAGCCGACGCGCGAACAGGCCGACGCCATTCTCGACTGGTTTGCGGCGCATGGCGAAACCGAAACAGGCGAGGTGCCGTTCCGACAATGGCCCGATCTCATGCGCGGCCATTTCATCGCCCGCATTCCCCCGGCGCGCCCATGAAGAAGGTCACGCTGGTTCTGGGCGGCGCGCGCTCCGGCAAGAGCCGCCATGCCGAGGCGCTCGGATCAAGCTATGCAGGCCGCCGCATCTATATCGCTACGGCGGAAAACACCGATGCCGAGATGGCGGACCGCATCGCCCGCCACCGCGCCGGGCGCGGCGAAGGATGGGATACGGTGGAAGCGCCGCTTGATCTCGCCTCCGCCATCGCCAGTGCAAAAGCGCCCTTCGTGCTGGTTGATTGCATCACCGTCTGGCTCGGCAATCTCATGCACCACAACCGCGATCTGGCGGCGGAACTGGACGTGCTGTGCCAGATGCTGGCTGCGGTTCAAACGCGCGTGGTCATCGTTTCAAACGAGGTGGGCTTGTCCGTGGTGCCGGAAAACCGCATGGCCCGCGCCTTCCGCGATGCGCAGGGCATCGCCAACCAGAGAATCGCCGAGCTGGCCGATGAGGTGGTCTTCGTGGCGGCAGGCCTGCCGCTGTTGCTTAAAAAAGCCACCACGCGCAGGCGAGCGCCAACAACAGGCTGAGCATCCGCCCGTAAAGGACAAGGCCGCGCCGGATATCGTCACGCGTCAAATCGCTCCGCCCTTCGCCCATCCATGGCAGATCGACCAACTCGCCATGATAGCTGCGCGGGCCGCCGAAGCGGAGGCCAAGGCTCGCGGCGAGTGAAGCCTCGGGCCATCCGGCATTGGGTGACTGGTGCTTCGGCGCATCACGCCACATGGCATGAAACGCCGTCTTCATGCGGCCGGGATTGGAAATCGCGAACAGCGCCCCGCACAGGCGGGAGGCGGGCAGGTTCACCACATCATCCAGCCGCGCCGAGGCCCAGCCGAAATGGAGATAGCGCTCCGACTTGTGGCCGATCATCGAGTCCGCCGTGTTGATGGCCTTGTAGGCCACGATGCCGGGCAGGCCCAGCAGCGCATACCAGAGCGCCGGGGCCACGATGCCGTCCGAGGCATTCTCGCCCAAGCTTTCCAGCGCCGCGCGCGAGACGGCGGATTCATCCAGCGTGGCCGGGTCGCGCCCCACGATCTGGCTCACCGCGCGGCGGCCCTCGGCGAGCGACGTGCCGAGCCCCTCGTAAACCGCCTGCACATGATCGCGCAGGGATTTCTGCGCCAGAAAGCCCGTAGCGATCAGCGGATTGATGATCCACCCAAAGGGCAAATGCGCCACCAGCCGCTCGGCAATCCACGCCGGAATGGCGCAGGCGGCAAGCAGCACGGCCAGCGCCGCCACGCCGCGCAACCGGCCTTCCCATTGCGATGCGGCGGGCACGTTGAACTTGTGGTCCAGCAAGGTGATGAGCCGCCCCATCCACTCCACGGGATGCCCGATCGCTGCGTAAACCGGTTTCGGATAACCGGCGAAACGCTCCACCAGAAGGGCGATGGCGGCGGCGGAACTCACACCGGCTCCGCCAGCGCCAGAATGCGGCTCATGTCGAGATGGGTTTCAAGGTGTTGGGCCAGCGCGTCGAGCGCCGCATCCACCTCATGCTCATAGGCAAGGCCGCTCGTCTCAGCGCCTAGCGCCGCGAGGAAGGCGCTGCGAAATTGATCGGACCCGAAGCAGCCGTGCAGATAGGTGCCCGCCACCCGGCCATTGGCTGATACCGCACCATCACCACGGTTGCCGATCATCGCGAAGGGCCGCGCGCCGTCAGCGCCATCGGTGTGCCCGAGATGAATCTCATAACCGTCCAACTGCGTGCCGCTCGCCACATGGCGGCCCGTCACGCGGGTCAGGGTCTTTTCCGGCAGCAGCGTGGTGTCCACATCGAGCTGCCCCAGGCCTGCGACGCTTCCCGCTGGCCCTTCGAGGCCTTCAGGGTCATGCACCATGCGCCCCAGCATCTGGTAGCCGCCGCACAGGCCCAGCACATGCCCGCCGCGCCGGATATGGGCGGCAAGGTCAATGTCCCAGCCTTCCCGCCGCAGGGCCGCCAGATCGGCCATGGTGGATTTTGAACCGGGAATGACCACCAGCCGCGTATCGGCGGGGATCGCCTCGCCGGGCTGCACCAACCGCACGCTCACCCCCGGCTCCTGCCGCAGCGGGTCGAGATCGTCGAAATTGGCGATGCGCGGCAGCCGCAAGACCGCGACCTTGCACCCGCCCGCAGCACTTGAAAGGGCATCCTCCAGCGCCACCGCGTCCTCGGCGGGAAGCCGGGAGGCTTCGGCAAAATACGGCACGATGCCAAGGCAGGGCGTCTGCGTCTCGCGTTCAAGAAAGGCCTTCCCTTCTGAAAACAGGTCAGGATCGCCATGGAACTTGTTGATGATAAAGCCTTTCAGCCGCGCGCGATCCTCGGGCGGCAGGATGCGGAAGGTGCCAATGATCGAGGCGATCACCCCGCCGCGGTGAATATCGCCCACCAGCAACGCCGGAAGGCCAGCCGCATGGGCAAAGCCCATATTTGCAAGGTCGCCGTTGCGCAGGTTGATTTCGCCGGGGCTTCCCGCCCCCTCGACGATCACCAGATCGGCTTCAGTGGCCACTCTGTGGAAACTGTCGAGGATCGCCGGCATGAACTGCGGCCGGTTTTTGAAATAGTCCCGCGCCGTCATGCTGGCGGCGCGCTGGCCCTGTACGATCACCTGCGCCCCTGTCGCCGTTTCGGGTTTCAGCAGCACCGGGTTCATGTGGACGGAGGCGGGAACGCGCGCCGCCCGCGCCTGCAAGGCCTGCGCCCGGCCGATCTCGCCGCCGTCCTCGGTCACGGCGGCATTGTTCGACATGTTCTGCGGCTTGAACGGCATCACCTTCATTCCGCGATTGGCGAAGGCGCGGCAAAGCCCGGCGGCGATCAGGGATTTCCCCACATCGGAGCCGGTGCCCATCAGCATGATGGCCCACGCCATTATGCGGCCCCTGCGATGACATGGGCGTAGGAGCCCATCACGCGGCCCCGTCTGAGGCCCATGGGAGGAAGCGCGTTCCCCGCCGCATCCTTCGCTTCAAACAGCCGCTCCGCAGCACCTTCGCCTGCGATGGTGGAATAATGGAACTCATGCCCCCGCAGCGGCACGGTCCACGGTGCTCCAGCCAAGGGCTGAAGCTGGCGGTATCCCAGATGAAGTGTCCGCGTCGCGAAGCTGGTGGTGAGCGGCAAAAGCCCCGCCATCGCATGGCGCACGCCCTCCGCGTCGATCAGCGCCCCACCCAGCACCATGAAGCCCCCGCACTCGCCATAGACGAGGCCGGTGGCGGCGCGCAGGCCGTTGAGGAAGGTGGCGTTCGCCGCCAGCCGCCCGGCATGAAGTTCCGGATAGCCGCCGGGCAGGAACACCGCATCCGCTGTGGGGTGGGGTGCCTCATCGGTCAATGGTGAGAAAGGCAAAATCTCCACGCCCGCCCGTCGCCAGTCTTCCAGGAGATGTGGATAGGCAAAGGCAAAGGCCCTGTCGCGCGCCACGGCGATGCGCTGGCCGAACGGCGGCAGCGATTCGCGAATCACTGATTCGTCAGGCACTTGCGTGGCAATGGTTAAGAGATTGTCAAGATTTGTTTCACGTGCAACCGCTGATGCGACTTCTTCAATGAAGACCTCAAGGTGTTGATGTTCCTCGGCTTGTATCAATCCAAGGTGGCGGGATGGCAGTTTCAGTGAAGTCATCCTGCCGCAGCACGCCGAGGACGTTGGCCCCAATTGCCTCGCGCAGGATCGCCTCGTGCCGGGAGCTGGCCACCCGGTTGAGGATCACCCCCGCCACCGGCACATCTGGCCTGAAGGTCGAAAAGCCATGAACCAGCGCCGCCACCGATTGCGACTGGTGCCGCGCATCCACCACCAGCACCACGGGCAGGCCCAGCAGCGCGGCCAGATCGGCGGTCGAGCCTGCCGCCCCCAGCGGCCCGTCGAACAGCCCCATCACCCCTTCGATCACCACCACATCGGCGTCCCGCGCCAGATCGGCTACGAGGCTGCGGATCAGCTCCGGCGGCATTGCCCACGGGTCGAGGTTGAAGCAGTGTCGTCCCGTCGCCGCCTCATGGAAGCGGGGATCAATATAGTCCGGCCCCACCTTGGCGGAGGCCACGCGATGCCCGGCATTGCGCAGCGCCCGCAAGAGGCCGAGCGTCACCAGCGTCTTGCCGCTGCCCGAGGAGGGGGCCGCCACCACGATGGCCTTAGCCAATCGGGTTCTCCCGGAGCGCCGGCGCATACCAGTCGAGCACGGAGCGCCAGTCGGAGGCATGCCCCACCACCACGATCGCCGGGGTCGGCGGCTCTTGTGCCGCCACAAAGGCACCTGCCTGTTCCAGCGTCGTTGACGCCACCTGCTGGTGCGGCATCGAGGCGTTGGAAACGATGGTGACGGGATCATCCGCCTTCCGCCCGCCCGCGATCAGCGCCGCGGCAATCTCGCCCAGATGTTTCACCGCCATGTACATCACGATCACCGGCGAGGCCTTGGCGACCGCCGGCCAGTTCACATTGGCAGGCATTTTTCCGCTGGCGTCATGGCCCGTCAGGAAGATCACCGAATGATTGGTGTCGCGATGGGTGGCGGGCATCCCCGCGTAGGCAAGGCCCCCAACGCCAGCCGTAATGCCTGGCACGATGCGGAAGGGCACGCCAGCGCCCGCGAGGTTCTGGCATTCCTCGCCGCCTCGCCCGAACATGAAGGGGTCGCCGCCCTTGAGCCGCAGGACGCGCTTGCCTGCCTGCGCCAGTTCGATGAGCCGCAAGGTAATGTCGCGCTGGGTGGGAGACGGCTTGCCGCCGCGCTTGCCCGCATATTCGAGTTCGGCTCCCACCTTCACCCAGCGCAGGATGTCGGGGTTCACCAGCGCATCATAAACCACCACGTCGCACTGCTGCATGGCGTGATAACAGAGGAGAGACATCAGGCCGGGCGCGCCGGGCCCAGCCCCCACAAGCCACACCCAGCCGGGCAGGAAATCCGGGAAGGCCTCGGCATCGAGCCTCGCGAAGCCTGTCGTCTCGGCCCAGTCCGCCGCCCTTTTTGTTGGTCCGTTGCTCATGCTGCTCTTATACAGTGGGCCGATGCGATTGGAGAAGCCCGAGGGTGAATTAAGGCGCGGCTGGACCACCGGCGCATGCGCAACCGCGGCTGTCAAGGCGGCGTTTGCGGCATTGCGCACCGGGCGCTTTCCCGATCCCGTCACCATCACGCTGCCGAAGGGCGAGCAGCCCGCCTTCGCGCTGGCGCTGGAGGGCAAGGGTGAGGGCTGGGCGCAGGCCGGCATCATCAAGGATGCGGGCGATGATCCGGACGTGACACACGGCGCCATGGTGATCGCCACCGTGCGCGAGAGAGGTTCGGGCATCACCTTCAAGGCGGGCGAGGGTGTGGGCACCGTCACCAAGCCGGGCCTGCCGCTGGCTATTGGCGAGGCCGCCATCAACCCCGTGCCGCGCCGGATGATCCGCGATGTCATTACCGAGCAGGGCGGCGAAAATGTCGAGATCGAAATCGCCATTCCCGGCGGCGCGAAACTGGCTGAGAAGACGTGGAACCCGCGCCTGGGCATCTTGGGCGGCCTGTCGATCCTCGGCACCACGGGCGTCGTGCATCCCTTTTCCTGCGCGGCATGGATTGCCTCGATACACAGGGGCGTTGATGTGGCGCGCGCCATGGGCCTTCAGCATGTCGCAGGCTGCACCGGCTCGACCTCCGAGGATGCGGTGCGCGTGCATTATGGCCTGCCGCTTGAGGCGATGCTTGATATGGGCGATTTCGCGGGCGGCCTGCTCAAATATCTGCGCGACAATCCGGTGCCCCGCGTCACCATCGGCGGCGGCTTCGGCAAGATGGTAAAGCTGGCGCAGGGCGCCATGGACCTGCATTCAGGGCGCAGCCAGGTGGATACCGCCTTTCTCGCTGACCTCGCGCCGGAAATGCCGCGCAACAGCGTACTCACCGCCAACACCGCGTTGCAGGTTCTGGAAATGGCGGATGGCATTCCGCTGGCCCGGCGCGTGGGGGAGAAGGCGCTCGCCCATGTAAAGTCCATCCTGCGCAATGAAGCCGTTTCGCCCGATGTCATCATCGTCTCGCGACTGGGCCAGATCATCGCCCATGCCCGCTGAGCGCATTCTCATCCTCGGCGGCACAGGGCTTGCGCGTGAGCTTGCGGATCGCCTCGTCGCGGAAAGCTATGACGTTGAAACCTCGCTGGCTGGCGTCACGGAGCATCCCCACCTGCCGCCGGGCCGCATCCGGCGGGGCGGCTTCGGCGGCGTGGAGGGTCTGCGCGAATATCTCAAGGTCCAATCCATCCGTGTACTGATCGACGCCACCCATCCCTTCGCGGCGCAGATGTCGCGCCATGCGGCGGAAGCGGCAGGCGATGTGCCGCTGCTGCGCCTCGAACTGCCGCCATGGCCCGCTGGGCCGGGCTGGATCATCGTTCACAGCATCGCCGAAGCCGTTGTCGCCTTGCCGCCTGCAGCCATCCCGCTCGTCACCATCGGGCGGAAAGAGATTGCAGCCTTTCTCACCCATACAAAAACCGGCGTGGCCCGCATGATCGAGAATCCGGACATGGAATTCCCACCCGGCTGGACGCTGCTGCAGGCCCGCCCGCCCTTCACGGAAAATGATGAGATCGCCCTCATGCGCCAGCACCGCATCACCCATCTCGTCTCCAAGAATTCCGGCGGATCAGCAACGCAGGCCAAAATCACGGCGGCCCGCGCATTACGCCTTCCCGTCATCATGGTGGCAAGGCCAGCCAAGCCCGGTGTTCCCACCTTCGCCACCGCTGAGGAAATCTCAAGCAGCCTCCGCCGGTTGCTTTATTCTTGACCCTTGCGGATTTTCCGGCTTGTCTCTGCAACCAGAGAGGCGCGGATGAAACAGCGCCTCCGGGGAGCAAACAGACGTTAACTGCGGGCAGGGCGGGGCAATCGCATGATCTTCATTCATGTTGGGCCGTTTCCGTTCAAACCGCACAGGTAAGAAGGAAAGAACCGGAATGAAACGCAAAGTTTTCTCATGGATGCTCGGCGCCGCCGTCAGCATGGCCACGGCCGCCACGGCCTCCGCCGGCACGCTTGAAGACGTGAAGGCGAAGGGTTTCGTGCAATGTGGCGTGAGCCAGGGCCTCGCCGGCTTCTCGATTGCCGACAGCAACAACAACTGGACCGGCCTCGACGTTGATTTCTGCAGGGCCGTCGCCGCCGCCATCTTCAACGATCCCACCAAGGTCAAGTTCACCCCGCTCTCCGCCAAGGAGCGCTTCACGGCGCTGCAGTCCGGCGAAGTGGACATTCTCTCGCGCAACTCCACCTGGACGATGAGCCGCGATACCTCGCTCGGCCTCAAGTTCGCGGGCGTCATGTATTATGACGGCCAGGGCTTCATGGTGAAGAAGTCGATGGGCATCGACTCGGCGCTGAAGCTTGATGGCGCCACCGTCTGCACCAACACCGGCACCACCACCGAGTTGAACCTCGCCGACTATTTCAAGGCCAACAACATGAAGTATCAGGTTGTGGCCATCGAGGATTCAAACCAGGTGCGCCAGGCCTATGACGAAGGCCGCTGCGATATCTTCACCACTGACCAGTCCGGCCTCTATGCCGAGCGCCTGGCCCTCAAGAACCCCGACGATCACGTCGTTCTGCCGGAAATCATTTCCAAGGAGCCCCTGGGCCCCGTGGTACGGCAGGGCGATGACGCCTGGTTCAACGTCGTGAAGTGGACGTATTTCGCGCTGCTCACGGCGGAAGAGGATGGCATCACCAAGGCCAATGTGGATGAAATGCTGAAATCCACCAATCCCGAAATCCAGCGCGTGCTGGGCGTGAAGAACGCGGACGGCACCGCCGCCGGCTTCGGCACCGGCATCGGCCTCGACGAGGATTGGGTCGTCCATATCGTCAAGGCGGTGGGCAACTACGGCGAAGTGTTCGAGCGCAACGTCGGCATGAGCACGCCGCTCAAGATCGCCCGCGGCAAGAACGCGCTGTGGAAAGACGGCGGCCTGCAATACGCGCCCCCGATCCGCTGACATCGTTGAAGGGCCCGGCCGCGCGCCGGGCCCTTTTCTGCCTTTAGGCCCAGACCGGAAAACCGGCGGGTTCGGCCACATGGGAGTGGTGCAAGGGGAAGGTTAAGGGGCATGACGATGGCCGCCGGGACGCGCGACGTCCCGAAAGTATCTGTCTGGAATGATCCGAAAGTCCGGGCCGTCTTTTTTCAGGCGGCGCTTCTCGCGGTCCTTCTGTTTCTTCTGTACGAGATTGTCCACAACACGATTGCCAACCTGCACCGGCTGGGCAAGGGCTTCGGCTATGGGTTCCTGTCGCAGACCGCAGGCTTCGACATTATCCAGCGGCTGATCGACTATTCCAGCAGTTCCACCTATGGCCGCGCGCTGGAAGTTGGCCTCCTCAACACCATCCTGATCGCCGTCGTCAGCATCGCCACGGCCACCATCATCGGATTCACGGTCGGCATCATGCGCCTGTCCAGCAACTGGATCGTCTCGCGCGTCGCCACCGTCTATATCGAGTTCTTCCGCAACATACCGCTGCTGCTGCAAATCTTCTTCTGGTACAATTTCGTCGTCATCCAGTCCCTGCCGGAACTGAAACAGGCGGTCAGCGTCGGCGGCCTGTTCTTCCTGTCGAAAAAAGGTTTCATGTTTCCCGCCCCTGTCTTTGGAGAGGGCGGGTGGATGGGCCTTGTGGGGCTGGCGTTGGCGATCGTTGCCATCATCATTATGGTGCCCTGGGCCAAGGCGCGGCTGGTCTCCACCGGCAAGCCATTCCCCGTATTCTGGGCGTCGATCGGTCTTTTGATTCTTTTGCCGCTTCTGGGCCTTGCGCTGGCGGGCTTTCCGGTCACGTGGGACGTGCCGCAGAAGACCGCCTTCAACTTTCGTGGCGGCGCGGCAATGATCCCGGAGATGATGGCGCTCTATCTGGCGCTGTCGATCTATCACGCCACCTACATTGCGGAAGCCGTCCGCGCCGGCGTGCAATCGGTCAACAAGGGACAAACCGAGGCGGCGAATGCGCTCGGTCTCCGCTCCGGCCCCACGCTTCGCCATGTCGTCATTCCGCAGGCCATGCGCGTGGTCATTCCGCCGCTCGCCAGCACCTACATGAACCTCACCAAAAACTCCTCGCTGGCGGTGGGCATCGGCTATCCTGATCTCGTGGCGGTGGGCGGCACCGTGCTGAACCAGACGGGCAAGGCCATCGAGATCGTGTCGATCTGGATGCTGGTCTATGGCTCACTCAGCCTCCTCACCTCGCTGCTGATGAACTGGTTCAATTCCCGCATGAAACTGGTGGAGCGCTGAGATGGCCCGCGCCGAACCGATCGCCTATGTGCGCAGCGAGGATGCGCCGCGCCTGCCGCCGCCCGCGAATATGTCGGGCGTCTACGGATGGATGCGCGCCAACCTGTTTTCAAGCCTGCTCAGTTCCATCCTCACCATTCTGCTCGGTGCCTTCGCGCTGTGGGTGATTTGGGGCCTGCTTGATTTCGCCCTGTTCCGCGCAGTCTGGTCGGGGGCGGATCGCAATGCCTGCCTTGGCGAGCAGCTCGGCGCCTGCTGGCCCATGGCGCGGGACAAGCTGCCGCAATGGATTTACGGCTTTTACCCCATCGACCAGCGCTGGCGGGTGAACCTGTGTTTCCTGGCGCTGGTGGCGGGCGCTGTGCCCATGCTGATCCCTTCCGCGCCCTACAAGGGCCTGAACGCCATCTATTTGTTCATCGTCTTTCCGCTCATCGCGCTGATCCTTCTCACCGGCGGCAATCTCAATTTCGGCCCGCAGGGCTATGTGTCGATGGTGGTGTTCCTGCTTTTCCTCGCATCGCTGGTGCCGCTGATCGCCTTCGGGGTGGAGGACGGGATCTCGCGGAACTTCGTCGGGCTTGGCCTCGCGGCGCTGGCGCTCATCCTGTGGCTGGCCTCTTTCGCCATCGATCCCATCCGCGTCCGGCTCTTTGATTTTGACTATGACGCTATTCCGCTGGCCGTCGAAGTGCTGAGCTGTCTTGCCGGATTGATGTCGCTGGCGGTCACCGTGTTCGGCAAAAAGGGCAGGGGCATGCCCGTGGTGGCGGCTTGGGGGCTGCTGCTGCTTGCGATCATGGCCGCCATGTTCGTGCTCGACATTGATTTCGGGCTGCAGCGCGTGGAGACGCCGCAATGGGGCGGCTTCCTCGTTACCATGGTGGTGGCCATCACCGGCATCGTCACATCGCTCCCGCTCGGCATTCTTCTCGCCCTTGGCCGCCGCTCGCAGATGCCGGTGGTGAAGTTCCTGTCCATCACCTTCATCGAACTGATCCGCGCCGTGCCGCTCATCACCGTGCTGTTCATGTCCAGCGTCATGCTGCCGCTGTTCCTGCCGCCCGGCGTCTCTTTCGACAAATTGCTCCGTGCGCTGATCGGCGTGGCGCTGTTCTCCTCCGCCTATATGGCGGAGACGGTGCGCGGCGGCCTGCAGGCCATCCCCAAGGGGCAATATGAAGGCGCGCAGGCGCTGGGGCTTTCCTACTGGCAGATGATGTACAAGATCGTGCTGCCGCAGGCGCTCAAGATTTCCATTCCCAACATCGTCGGCAATTTCATTTCGCTGTTCAAGGATACGACGCTGGTGCTCATCATCGGCCTGTTCGACCTGTTGGGCATTGTGCAGTCGAGCCTGCGTGACGCCGCATGGGCCACGCCCGTTTCAGCGCCCACGGGCTATCTATCCGTTGCACTCATTTACTGGGTCTGCTGTTTCGGCATGTCGCGCTATGCGGCTTTCACCGAGCGCAGGCTGCAGACCGGACACAAGAGGTAAGACATGGCGAATCCCGCTCCCAAGATGAACGTCAGCGACGAGGTCGCCATCGAAATCCACAACATGAACAAGTGGTATGGCGAGTTTCATGTGCTGCGCGACATCAACCTCACCGTCTACAAGGGCGAGCGCATCGTCATCTGCGGGCCGTCGGGCTCCGGCAAGTCCACGCTCATCCGCTGCATCAACCGCCTTGAGGAGCACCAGAGCGGCGACATCGTCGTCGACGGCACCACCCTCACCAACGATCTCAAGAAGATCGACGAGGTGCGCCGCGAGGTCGGCATGGTGTTCCAGCACTTCAACCTGTTCCCGCATCTGACCATCCTCGAGAACTGCACGCTGGCGCCCATCTGGGTGCGCAAGATGCCGAAGAAGGATGCTGAGGAAATCGCCATGAAATTCCTCAAGCGCGTGAAGATCCCCGAGCAGGCCAACAAATATCCGGGCCAGCTTTCGGGCGGCCAGCAGCAGCGCGTCGCCATCGCCCGCGCACTTTGCATGAACCCCAAGATCATGCTGTTCGATGAGCCGACCTCGGCGCTCGATCCCGAAATGGTGAAGGAGGTGCTCGACACCATGGTGGGCCTCGCCGAGGAGGGCATGACCATGCTTTGCGTCACCCATGAAATGGGCTTCGCGAGGCAGGTGGCGAACCGGGTCATCTTCATGGATCAGGGTCAGATCGTCGAGCAGAACGCGCCGGCCGAATTCTTCTCCAATCCGAAGAGCGAGCGCACCAAGCTGTTCCTCAGCCAGATCCTGCACTGACGCCTTTTCACGCTCCGCCGTCCGGTCTAGCGTCCGGCGTAATCGAAGGGATTCGCGCCATGAGACGGCTTGCCGTGTTTCTTGCATTTCTCCTGTCGGCCTTCTCGCTGGCCCACGCCTCCACGCTGTCCGATGTGAAGGCGCGGGGCAAACTGCTGTGCGGCGTCAATCCGGGCCTCCAGGGTTTCGCGGCACAAGCGGCGGACGGCGCATGGGCGGGCTTCGACGTCGATTTCTGCAAGGCCGTCGCCGCCGCCGTGCTGGGCGATGCGGCGAAGGTGGAGTTCGTGCCGCTCAATGCGGTGGAGCGGTTCGACAAGCTCAAGTCCGGCGCTGTCGACGTGCTGGCCCGCAACACCACATGGACGATGCAGCGCGAAACCGGCGCCGCCATCCGCTTCGCGGGCGTCTCCTATCACGATGGCCAGGGCTTCATCGTCAAGAAGCTGCTGGGCGTCACCTCGGCGCTCAATCTCACGGGCGCGTCGATCTGCTTTCTCTCGGGCACCACGACGAAGGACAATGTGGAGGATTTCTTCCGCGAGAAGCAGATGGCCTTCACGCCGGTGATGTTCGACAACATCACCGACCTGGTGAAGGCCTTCGATGCCGCGAAATGCGACACCTACACCGCCGACATGTCGCAGCTCTATGCGATCCGCCTCAAGCTCACCAATCCCGACGACTCGATCGTGCTGCCCGATGTGATTTCCAAGGAGCCGTTGGGCCCCGCCGTGCGTCAGGGCGACGAGCAATGGTTCAACATCGTGCGCTGGACGCTCTTCGCACTGATCGACGCGGAGGAGATGGGCGTGTCGTCGGCGGGCGTTGACGCGATGAAGACGGAGAGCGCCAAGCCCGATGTCCGGCGGCTCCTCGGCCTCGAAGGCACCTTCGGGGCCGACATGGGCCTCGATCCAGACTGGGCCGCCCGCGCCATCAAGGCGGTTGGCAATTACGGCGAAATCTTCGACCGCAATCTCGGCAAGGCCTCGCCGCTCTTGATCGAGCGCGGCCTCAACGCATTGTGGAACGCCGGCGGCATCCTCTACGCCCCGCCGGTGCGGTAATCATTCTTGTTGACACATTCGTATAATTATACGAATGTGCATACATGAACAAGCCTCTGATCATCCGCAAAGTCGGCAATTCGCTGAGCCTGACGATTTCGGACATCGCCAAGGACCTGGGCCTTGGCGAGGGCGACAAGGTGTTCGTGGCCCGCACGCCGCGCGGCTTCGAGATCACGCCCTATGACGCGAATTTCGACACGGCTGTCGAAACCGCGCGCGCGTTTATGCGCAAATATCCCAACGCCATGAAGAAACTGGCGGAATAGCACCCATCATGATCTGGCTGACAACTGCCATGGTGGAGGCCTTCCACCGTGAATCCCTTGTGCGTTTTGGCGGCGCGGATGGCTTGCGCGACGAGGGCCTGCTGCTCAGCGCCCTGGCGCGCCCGGAAAACATTTTTGCCTATGAGCCGGATGCGGATATTTTCCGCCTCGCCGCCGCCTATTGCGCGGGCGTGGTGAAAAACCATCCCTTCATCGATGGCAACAAGCGCACCGGCACGCTCTGCGCCGTGGTCTTTCTCGGCCTCAATGATGTGGCCGTCGAGTTCGACGAAGCGATGATCGTCACCATGATCTATGGCCTCGCGGCGGGCGAGATCAGCGAAGACGCGCTTGCCGCATGGCTGCGGGAGTTGGCAGTTTAGATCAGGCTCCCACCGCCACCGGCAGGTCCGCCGCCGCGCCCCACTCCGTCCAAGACCCGTCATAGAGCGCATGCGACGGCGCGCCGATCTGCGTGAGCGCCAGCGACAGGATGGCCGCCGTCACGCCGGAACCGCAACTGGTGATGACCGGCTTTGCCACATCCACGCCCGCCGCGGCGAAAACCTTGCGCAGTTCATCCACCTCTTTCAGCGTGCCATCGGCATTCAGCAGCGTGGCGTAATGCACGTTCCTCGCACCCGGCATGTGGCCGGGGCGCACGCCGGGCCGGGGCTCGATTTCTTCGCCGCGAAAGCGCGTCGGCGAACGCGCATCCGCCACTTGCGCGGTGTGGCCGGAAAGTGCCGCCGCCACGTCATCGCGGCTTTTCACCATCGCCCCGTTCAGCCGCGCCGTGAAATGGCGCTCCTGCGGGCGGCTGGCCGGGCCTTCCGCCAGGGCGCGGCCCTCGGCCTTCCACTTCGGCAGGCCGCCATCCAGCACCGCCACCTTGTCATGCCCGAATGCCCTAAACATCCACCACACGCGCGCGGCGGAAAACAGCCCCGCCGAGTTATAGACGATCACCTGCTGCCCGTCGCCCACGCCCAGCTTCCGCACGCGCGAGGAAAACTTCTCTGGCGAAGGCAGCATGTGGGGCAGGGATGAATCCGTATCGGCAATCTCGTCGATGTCGAAGAACTGCGCGCCCGGAATATGGCCGCCCGCGAACTCCGCCTTCGCATCGCGCTTGGTGGCGGGCATGTGCCATGAGGCATCGAGAATGGCGATATCGGGCGATCCCAGATGCTCCGCCAGCCACGCCGTCGAGACGATATCATTGCTCATTGAAACACCAGCCGGATGCGCCTGTTGATCTTGCCCTTGTTCTCGATCTTCGCCACCGCGATGGGGCCGATGGCAGAAGTGGAGGAAAGATGCGTGCCGCCGCAGGGCTGCAAATCGATCCTGCCGTCGTCACCGATCATCACCAGCCGCACGCGCCCCGTGCCGCGCGGCGGCTTGACGGACATGGTGCGGATCAGATGCTGGTTGGCGTCCATCTCCTCATCGCTGATCCAGCGGAAGGAGACGGCATGATCCTCCGTGATCAGACGATTGATGGTGACCGCCAGTTCCGCCTTGTCAGGAATCTGGCCCTCGGGAATGTCAAAGTCGATGCGCCCGCCATCCTCGGTGATGGCGCCGCCCGTCACGGGAAAGGGCACGGAGGCGCAGAGCAGGTGCATCAGCGTGTGGGCGCGCATGTTGCGGTAACGGTTGTCCCAGTCGAGCGCGGCTTTCACATTCGCACCCGCGGGCGGCAGCGGCTGGCCATCGGTTGGCACATGCACCACGTTTTTCGCTTCGTCATAGACGGTCGTGGCGATCACCGCCTCGCCGCCATCCCAACTGATGCAGCCCCTGTCGCCCGGCTGCCCGCCGGCCGTGGCGTAAAACACTGTTTGGTCAAGCACGATCCCGCCCCGCTCATTCACCGAAAGCACGGTGGCATCGCAGTGTCTCAAATATGCGTCATCGCGGAAGAGCAGGGTGGTCATCAAGCACAATCACGCCGGAACCGTCTCGAACACCTCCGGCACATCGGGCTTCTGCTCCAGCCATGCAGGCACCGGCAGGTTCTTCTCGCGCAGGAAGGCGGGGTTAAACATCTTGGAGGCATAGCGCGTGCCATAGTCGCACAGCACCGTCACGATGGTGTGGCCCGGCCCCATCTCCTTCGCCATGCGGATGGCGCCTGCCACGTTCACGCCGGTGGAGCCGCCCATGCACAGCCCTTCATGTTGCAGAAGGTCGAAAGCGATCGCCACCGACTCGGCGTCGGGAATCTGGAAGGCCTCATCCACGATGGCCCCTTCCAGATTGGCGGTGATGCGCCCTTGCCCAATCCCTTCGGTGATGGAGGAGCCTTCGGACTTGAGTTCGCCCGTCTTGTAATAGCTGTAAAGCGCTGCACCCGGCGGGTCGGCCAGCGCCACCTTGATGGTCTTGTTGCGGGCCTTGAGTCCCATGCTGCAGCCGGCCAGCGTGCCGCCGGAGCCGACGGCGGACACGAAGGCATCCACCTTGCCGCCCGTCTGCTCCCAGATTTCAGGCGCCGTTCCCTCGATATGAGCCAGGCGGTTCGCCACATTGTCAAACTGGTTGGCCCATACAGCACCCATGGCCTTGGCCAGGCGGCCCGAATATTTCACGTAATTGTTCGGATTCTTGTAGGCGACGGCGGGCACCTCAACGAGTTCCGCGCCAAGCTGGCGCAGCGCATCCTTCTTCTCCTGGCTCTGCGTCACCGGGATCACGATGACGGAGCGGAAGCCCATGGCATTGGCCACCACTGTCAGGCCGATGCCGGTGTTTCCGGCGGTGCCCTCGACAATGGTGCCGCCCGGTTTCAGCGTGCCCTTGGCAATCGCGTCACGGATGATGAACAGCGCGGCACGGTCCTTCACCGACTGGCCGGGATTCATGAACTCGGCCTTGCCGAGAATGGTGCAGCCCGTCATCTCCGATGCCTTGCGCAGCTTGATGAGCGGGGTGTTGCCGATGGCGGCGATCACGTCTTGCTTGATGTCCATGGGGCTAGACATGCCCCAGCCGCCGCCATCCGTCAAATCCGCGCAAGGGCACAAAGCCGCCTTGATGCTTTCGCAGTTTTAACATTGTCATCGGTCACCTTTCGCCTTGATGACGGCGGCTGGAGTGTTAATCTCCGGCCGGCAGAGGGGGCCTTCTGCACGCGATCCGATGGAGTGTCCGCGATCATGTTGGCGAACCATAGCCTGAGCTGCCTCACCGGCGCAGCCCTGGCCGTCATGCTGGGAACGGGGGCCGCCTTGGCCCATGATCCGTCCGGCAAGGGCGGCATCCCCCCTGAATATGTGAAGCGCATGGTGCCTGCCAACAAGGCCATGCTGGCCATGGATGATTCCGATCAGGCCAAGGGCGTCTATGCCAAGGTCGTGCAATGGCCGCCTGATTTCGCCAAGCTCCGCGTGTGCTTCATGGGCGGCAATGACCAGATCAATTTGAGGATCGCCCAGATCGCCAGCCGCTGGACGGATGATCCCAAGATGGGCATCAGGTTCGCCTTCACCGTCAATGGCAAGCCGCGCAAATGCGATCCGAACGCCAGGGAATTGCAGATCCGCGTGTCTTACGACAAGCCCGGCTACTGGTCGCTGCTCGGCCAGTCCAGCACCATCTATGCCAAGCAGGATGAGGCCTCGCTCAATCTCGAGAATTTCGACAAGGCCTCGGATATGTCGGTGTTCGACAAGCCTGACGTTCAGGGCGTGATCCTGCATGAATTCGGCCACGCGCTGGGCCTCATGCATGAACATCAAAGCCCCGCCGCCGATTGCGTCAACGAGTTCAACTGGGATTATCTCAACAAGCAGCTCGCAGGCCCGCCCAACAACTGGGACAAGCAGACGATTGAAACCAATATGGCCCCCTATGTGGGCGAAGACCTGAAGCTGATGCTGACGGATTTCGATGCCAAGTCGGTGATGCTCTATTATTTCCCGCCCGACTATTATCTCAAGGGCAAGCAGGCCTCCTGCTATATTCCGTCGCCCAACGATGACATCTCGTCCACAGACCGCGAGACCATCGAATTCATGTATCCTGCTGACCAGGGCCAGCGCATCACCAACTTCGCCGACAGCAAGGCCCAGTTCATGAAAATCTGGGACAAGAGCGGCGATGAGGGCACGCGCGATGCCACGCTGAATCTGCCCGCCCTTTATTTCACGGCGGCCGGTGTCAAGGCCGACGATCCCGACTGAGCGTCACGTTAAGCAACCTGCCGCGATTCTTCGCGGCGCTTCCGTTCAATGACACCGATGGAGACATGAGAACCATGACGGCGATGATGAAATCTGTTCTGCTTTCCGGCGCAGCCCTCGCGCTCTGCGTGGGCGCGGCCCAGGCACATGACCCTTCTGGCAAGGGCGGCCTGCCGCCCGAATATGTGAAGCGCATGATCGCCGGCATGAAGGCGCTGGAAGCGGTCGATGATTCCGATCAGGCCAAGGGCATCTACAGCCAGCTCGTCCAGTGGACGCCGGAATATTCCAAGCTCCGCGTGTGTTTCATGGGCGGCTCCGATGAAGTGAACCTCAAGGTGGCGCAGATCGCCAGCAAGTGGACGGACGATCCCAAGATGGGCCTCAAGTTCGCCTTCACCGTGAATGGCAAGCCGCGCAAATGCGATCCCAACGGCAAACCCTCGCAGATTCGCGTCTCCTACGATCAGCCCGGCTACTGGTCGCAGCTCGGCCAGAACGGCGTGGTCTACACGGCCCAGAACGAGGCCACGCTCAATCTCGAAGGCTTCGACAAGGCGACCGACATGTCGGTGTTCGACAAGCCGGACATTCAGGGCGTCATCCTCCATGAATTCGGCCATGCGCTGGGCTTCATGCACGAGCATCAGAGCCCGGTCGCCAATTGCGGCAACGAGTTCAACTGGGACTTCATCGTGAAATACCTGTCCGGCCCGCCCAACAACTGGGACAAGGACACCATCGCCTTCAACATGGCGCCCTATGTGGGCGAGGATCTGAAGCTGATGCTCACCGACTTCGATCCGAAGTCGATCATGCTCTATTATTTCCCCGCCGATTATTACCTCAAGGGCAAGGACAGCTCCTGCTACATCCCCTCCGCCAATGACGTGATCTCGGAGACCGACCGCACGACGGTTGAATACATGTATCCCGCCGATCCGGGCGAGCGTCAGGCGCACTTCCAGCAGCGCGCCGAGGCCTTCACCAAGATATGGGACAAGGGCCAGGCCGACGGCACCACCCGCGACGCGACGATCGATTTCCCCACGCTCTATCTCAAGAGCCCCGGCGTATCTGCCAGCGACGCCGACTGAACCCATATCGCATGAGAAAACCCCGGCTCTGGCCGGGGTTTTCGTTTTCCCCCGTCGAATCCCGATTTTACTTTGCAACAGGCCACGCTAAGGTCAGGCGATGGGGAGATTGTTCGGCATCAAGATGGGGCAGGTGGCGGCGCATCGCGTCAAGACCTTCCTGATCGCCGCCTTCACCGTGCTGGCGATGCTGGCGGGGTTCGGCCAGCGCGTGCTGGATTCTCACAACGGGCTGGGCGATGCCGATCATCTGGTGGCCCTGTCGCTCACCATGTCGGGCGTGCCGAAGGAGGCGCTGCCCGTCACTTTCCTCGATGTCGATGACAGGACACGCAGCCTGTGGGGCGCCACAAGCTCGACGCCGCACGCCGCACTGGCCGAACTCATCAGGATGTCGGAGACCAACAAGGCGGCGGCCATTCTCGTTGATTTCGATTTGTCGCCGTCCATCGAAGGTCAGGCGGCTGATCCGCAGCTTTCCGCGCTTCTCCGCAGCTATCCCGCCGATGCACCGCTTCTGCTTCTGGTGCGCAAGATCGGCTTCACGAAAGCGCAAGGCACCGCCATGGCGGCGGGCGATGGCCCCACGCTCTATGATGCCGATGTGGCGCGCAAGCCCAACATTCGCTGGGTCACGACATTGAACGACATCGGCGGTGACCGTTCGGTGCGCCGCCTCAAGCTGTGGCAAACCGTGTGCGATGGCGCCAATGGCGTTGCCTATCCCGCCGCTGTCCTGGTGATGAGCGCCCTGCCGGTGAAGGGCGTGTCCCATGATGCGGACCTCAAGGCGTTCCTCGATGCGCAGGTGAAAATCGAGTGCGGCCATGAAGAGGCGAAGCTGCCGCCATGGCCGCCCGTCACCTCGGCGGTGGCGCAAATTCCCTTTGTCTTTGCCGATACGGCGGGAGCACCCGCCATGTTCCGCATCACTCGGGATGGCCAGCAGGTGGTGGCGCTCCGCCGCATCAGCGCCGCGCAACTCGTCACGATGACCAACGATGTCGCCGCCCCCGCAGGAGATATTGATGCCGATCCCTTCGCCAATCGCGCGGTGATCCTCGGCGCCAGCCATGCCGACTCCGGCGATATCTACGCAACGCCCTTCGGCAACATGCCGGGCGCGCTGGTTCTCGCCAACAGCGTGGTGCAGGCCAAGGCGATTGTCGAAACCGTGCCGGCCTCGCCCTTCTTCAAGAATGTGCTGGCGGTGATCCTGTTCATCATTCTGGCTTACATCGCCCGCACCTTCATCGGCGCCGTCGCCATCATCGCCTTGAGTCTCGTCACTCTGGCGGCGCTCTTCATCATCTCGCGCTGGTTCAGCTTTGCGACGGGCATTGATGTGGTGTCGGTGGCCGTCCCCGGTTTTGCCCTATTTAAGCTCTTTGACTCCCTTATGGATATCGCCAGTCACGTGCCAAGGAAGGGGTGGCGCGCGATTCTCAGATGAAACCCGGAGTTCCCGCCTTGAAACGTCTGCTGCTCGTCCTTCTCGCCATTCTTCCCTTTCACATTCTCACCGCCCATGCCGCCACAGCGCCCGCGGGCTATATCGTGTCGATGTCGCTGGCCGGTGAAGACGTTTCGGCCAAGACGGCCGTGGTGCGCGCCGGCAAGGAACTGCCGCCCAAGCTGATGATGCCCGTCTATGCCGGAGACGTGGTCTTCCTGCGCGACAAGGCTAGCGCCATCTCGCTGGAGATGGGAGATGGCTCCACCGTCGCCATCGGCGGCACGGTTCTCCGCTACAATGTGCAGGGCGAAATCCCCACCGGCGATGATGCGTGGAGCGTCTTGACTGCCATCGGCACCGTTCTGGCAGGCGGCGAGGAAGTGGCCCCCGTCAACATGGTGTCGAAGGGCGATGGCGATCCGCTGGCCGTGCCGCTCGCCGTGCGCGGCACCAATTTCGTGCCCCAGAATACCAAGCAGCTCTGGCTTCCATGGGCGGGCGGCGCCGGGCCTTTCACCCTCACCATCAAGGTGGGCGAAGCCGAATGGGCCACGCAAACCGTGAAGGACCGCGAGGCCACCTTCGCCATCCCGAAAGACGGTGACGGGCGCTTCTCGGTGGTGATCGCCGACAGCGGCCATGAACGCATGACTGTGCGTTTTCGCGCCCAGAAGGATGTTCCGCAGCTTCCGGCGAAGATCAAGGCATCGGCTCCCGGCAAGACAGCGGGCCTCCTGGTCCACGCCGCATGGCTCGCCGAACAGGCGCGCGGATCATGGCGCGTGACGGCGGCGCAGCAGCTTCACGCCGCGAAGCAGCCCGCTGCCGCCGAGCTTCTGGCAAAGCTCGCGCAGGGCTGGAAGCTGCAATAAGCCTTAAGGCTTCACGTCGAACACGAACAGGCGGCCCGTCATCTTCGGGCCGTCATCCGTTTCGGGCGCGGCACTCACGCCGCGCGTGGCGCCGCCTTCCACATTGCCGATCAGCGAGGCAAGCTTCTGGTTGGCGCTGCGGGTTCCGGCGATCTCGACATCGCGCGTCTGCTGCATGGCCTGCAATGTCGGCTGCGTGAGAGCGCAGAGGCGCGGCGGCTCATGCGCGGCGAGCTTCGGCACCGCCAGCACCACGAAGTTTTCAGCGCCGACGGTGGAAGGCTTGTTGGCCTTCTCGTCCCACGTATCGATCCAGAAGCGGAACTGCAGCGGCTTGTCGGCGCCTGCGGGCAGGGTGCGCACGCAGCCGCGCTTGGCCGTATTGGCGGGGATCGCCGAAACGCCGCCCAGCGCATCCACATAAAACCCGGCGACGTAATAATCGAGATCGCCCTCATTCGTCACGTCGATGTCGACGTAGCTGCAATTGCCCGCCGCTGCGGGAAGCAGCGGCTGAAGATCAACAGGCTTTGCGTCGGCGGGCGCATCAATCCCGGCGCACGCAGCCTTGTCGTCCTGCTTTGGCGAGCGGGCAATCGTGGCCTTGATCTTCAACCCGTCATCCTCGCCGCCATTTGGTTCCATGGCGGAGGTCACGCGCAACAGCTTCGCCGCCCGCGCCAGGCTCCACACGGCGGCTTTCAGCGCCGCGCCGGTTTTCTCTGGCCCATCTCCCAGTGCGATGCTCGGTGTTTCGTTGTAAGCGCCAGCCGCCGTCACCCAGGGCCGGTCGGCGCGCACCACCCACAGCCGGTTGTTCTTCACGCGAAGCATCACGTCCGCATCCGGGTTTCCGGCATCGCCCAGCGAGACGCCGAGAGTCTGCGCATCATCCTTGAACGCCGCGTCGATGGCGGAGGCGGTCTCGGCCTTGGCCGAAGCGTCTGAGAAATCTTCAGCAGGCGGCGGCGCCACCACGAAGCGGAAATTGATGGCAGGCTCGGTGACAACGGCAGCGATGGTGCCATTGCTGATCTGGTCCGCGCCCTGAACCCAGTCGATATTCTCCGCCGTGCTGTCAACCGCCGATGATGTGGCGATCGTCACGTGGCCGATCGGCTTGTCCACCTTGCCCGGCGCATAAAGCGCCAGCTGGGCGCCTTCCTCGAAGCCCTGCAGCGTTCCGGCGGGGAAGGAGATTTTTCCATCCTGCACCAGTCCGCTCACCGAATTGGGCAACCTGTCGCCGGTGCTGCCGGGGATCGGCTCGTCGAGATCGCCGTCGAACACCGGCGGCGGCACCTTGCCTCCCGTGCGGTCGGAGGAAAGCTCCGCCACCACCTGCTGCGCCAGGTCGCGATAGGTCGAGGCCGTGTTCTCGGTCAGCGCGCGATGGATCAAATAGGTGAACACGCCCATGCGCTGCTTCTTGGGATCGTCTCCCACCATTGGCATGTTGTAGCCGGGGAAGGGCCGCTCGATCGCCTGGTCCGAACTTTCAACCGCATAGAAACCGACCAGCCCGCCATCACCCGGAATTTCCACCGCCGCCCGCAGCGTGCCGTCGCGCTCGGTGGAGCGCGTGGCATCAGGGGCAGGGGTCGGCGTATCGGGCACGCCCAGCGTGGCGGGGTCGACGGAACGCACCACCTCTTCGCCGCGCGTCACCGTGCCGGAATGGCAGGCATCCACGATGGCCCACACGAAAGCGCCCTTGTTGCGGATGGCGGTAATCTTGTCGCCCAGCGTGTTGTCGACCAGCGCATTGCGGATGGTCATCTTGATCGGGTCATAGGAGCCCACATCGGCGGGCAGCAGCACCTGGTCCATGCCATCGGCTTCGGGCTCGTCCTGCAAATATTTGGGGTCGGCGGGTTGGCGCGTGCCATGGCCGGAATAATAGAAGATCACCGTGTCGCCGCGCTGCGCCACCTTGGCGAGACGGTCCAGTTCGGCGAGAATATTGGTGCTGATCGGCAGTCCCTTGGCCACCGGATAATCCGGGCTGATTGGCAAATGATCGGTCAGCACCGTCAGGTCATCGGGCGAAGCGCCGCGCGCCTTCAGCGCCCGCCACATGATAGACACGTCGTTCCGGGGCCCGAGCAGGCTGTGGATGCCGGAGGCTTCGTTGTAATCGGCAACGCCCACCAGCAGCGCCATCGTCTTGGCATCGGCATCGGGGCTTCCCCACATGGCCCCGGCAAACACCGCGCCCGCCATCAGGATGGTTTTCAATGCTTTCATGCGCCTGCTCCGAACCACTGATGCCCCGCCGCATTTCTCACAGGAAAAATGTGGCGCAACAACGGAAAAGAAGGGTGCACGCGGAGACTTTGCGTTTCCGTTCGCTAGTTCTCGCTCCCGGACGCGCCGCGTATCGGGTTCAGCGTGTCGACGCCTTCAAAATGCCTGTCATTGTCCGTGACGACAACGCAGCCGTTCACCTCCGCCACCGCAGCGATGATGGTGTCGAGTCCGCTGCGCGGCCGGCCCATTGCGGTGGCCTTTGCCATGAGCCTTCCCCACGCAAGCGCCGCAGGTTCATCAAACGGAAGAACGCGGCCTGAAAAAAGAGCCTGTGGTCCCGTTGGCCCCGTGAACCATGAGTCGAGTTGATCGCGCCGCTTTCCGGCGGGCTTCTGCAAAATGCCGCGATGGATTTCGGCGATGGTGAGCGAGGCGATGAACAGATCGCCGTCCTGCTGTTCAGCCATCCAGGCGATGAGCGTTTCGGAAGGAGCCGGTTTCGCAAAGTTGCTGATGATGTTGGTATCCAGAAGGTACCGCATCAGATGTCAGCCTGCCGTCCTTCTTCATAAGGCCGGGACGTGTCGATATCTGAGCCCATAAGGGGTGACGCCAACAAGGCCCTGAGAATGCCGCCTTTCACAGGTGGCTCACCTGGGATCGTCTGGGTGACGGCGGCGCGCAGCCGGTCGGCGTCAGACCCGCCTTTCGCCAGAAGCCTCGCCACCATCCGGATAAGCTGGCGGTCTTTGTCGCGGCCAACCACTTCAAACCGCGCCATGCCGCGCGCCGTCAGACGGCTCCGGTAATTGTCGATTGCACGGCGCTGGGGGCTTTTTCTCATGGCGGGCCTATCCTGATATTACCGGTAATATAACCAGAATATTTGGAATCTACAAGGATCACTCCCGCATGTCGTCTCGAACATCGGGCGTTTGATGATGTTCACCTACTCTCTCCTTCGGCGGGCGTGACCCGCCGATCCAGACTTTCAACGCGGGAAATGGTTGAGAGTTCGGTTGGCCGGGTCGAGCCCGGCCATGGAGAGGAGGAAGGATCGGCCCGATTTAGCGCCTCACGCGGCTAACCAGCCTTCTTTCCATATTTGCTTCTGATGGCGGCACGGCGGGCCTCATGGGGCATGCCCGAAGCCTCGAAGTGCCTGAACATGCGTTGCATGTCTTTGGAAACAACAAGTCCCTCGACCCGATTCAAGGAGTAGGATGCCTCAAGCCCCAGCTTCAGAGACGTCTTTTTGCGAGGCTTGTTTTCAGGACGCTTGTCGCTCTTGAACATGGATAGAGCATAGCACAACATCGGCAGAAAATCGCTTGTGAAAATTTGGCTCGGCGAGCCGGAGCAAACTGCGAACTTCGCGTTGCCGATTGCCGTCGAACGTACGCCAGAGCTTCCGAAGCGCCGAAAACGTGATCGGGACCGCGAAGAACGCATTCGACTGGCCGGCGGCCCGAAACCCTCGCTGCGAGAAAAAGCATATGCTTTTGCCCGCGGAAGGGCCACCGTGAGAACTTACGATTTCACCGCCATCGGTATCCCAAGGCACTATCTGACCTGGATGTGCGAAGAGGGCTTGCTGGAGAAGGTCGGCTACGGAGTCTATCGCGCTGTCGATCGCGAGGCTGCGTGATCCGGCTCGACCTACAGATCGATGTCGCGCTGAAAAACGCGGTCGCGTGTCAGATCGAGGTCCGCTCCAATCAGCGGCGGTCGCAGAAGCGCGGTGACGATGCCGCCTTTGCAGGCGAGAGCTTCGCCGACTTTGGTTCTGATGCGATCGGCGTCAGAGCCTCCTTGCGCAAGCCTCTCCGCCAAGGATCGGATCATGTCGCGGTCGCTCTCCAATACTGCGACCTCGTATCGAACGATCTTGGGTTGGGATGTCGTGTTCGTGACTGCTCTCCCTTCACATACTAACAATCGGCGTTACCCAAGCTTGCTCGTCGATTGATAGTCGCGACCAACGCCCGCGGGTAAAAGGCCGACCTCAAACCTGCGGGCCAACTGGACTATGCCTTTTCGGACATATCCTCCAGTTGCTTGAGCGGGCCTTCCAGTATCGGACCCCATTTAGCGGGATAGACGATGTCAGGCCCTGCCTCCGAGGTCGAGTATCTCAGCCCTTTGTTGGCCCATGCCTGCAGATCGGAAATCGCATATATGACCCGCCCGCCAATTTTTCGGTAGATGGGGCCAGTTCCATAGGTGCGAGGCTTCTCGAGCGTTCGAGCCGAAAGCGCTAGGAACCGCGCGGCCTCCTTAGTGACAAGAAAACGCGGTGGAATTGTAGGTAAGTAGCTCACGTGTATTTCCCCATTTTTTCCCGTCGCAGATGACGGGTGCCGCGAGGAATCGGCGGAGCGGCCCGGGGCGCAATGGATCGCGCGCCAGCCGCGTCGGCCCACTATCCCGGGGCGCTTGGGAAGCCTATTCGTCAGCCTGAATTTTCGATAGAACGTAATGAGAACTAGAAGGATGGCCGTCGTCGACTGAATCGTGACTGCCGAGGAGAGTTTATGGCGGCGAGCGTGTTCTTTTCATATTCCCACGTTGATGAGGCGCTGCGGGACCAGGTGGAGACGCAGCTTGCCCTGCTGAAGCGTCAGGGGATCATCGAGACTTGGCATGACAGACGGATCGGTGGGGGCGAGGAATTTGCAGGCGCTATCGAGCAGCATGTCGAAACCGACGACATCATTCTGCTGCTCGTCAGCGCCGACTTTATCGCCTCAGACTATTGCTACGATATCGAGATGAAGCGCGCGATGGAGCGGCACGCGGCTGGAGAGGCGATCGTCATCCCGGTGATCTTGCGCGCGTGCGACTGGCATGGGGCTCCGTTCGGCAAGCTCAACGCCACTCCGCCCAACGGCACACCGATTACGCAATATCCAGATCGCGACCAAGCGCTGCTGGAAGTCGCGAAGGCGGTTCGGGGAGCAGTGGCTCGCCTGGCGCCCAAGGTCTCGCCATCCATCGGACCCAGACCCGTCGCCGCAGAAGCTGATGCTCCGCGTTCCTCCCTTCCGGCCGGTCCTCGGTCGAGCAATCTCGCCCTCGCAAAGGCATTTACAGAGCGCGACAAGGACCGCTTCAAGCGGGACAGCTTCGAATATATGGCGCGGTTCTTCGAGAATTCGCTCGGCGAGCTGGCAGCCCGGAACGATGGGATCGAGGGCGATTTTCGCCGTATCGACGCTGATCGGTTCGCGGCCGTCGTCTACAAGCAGGGGCAGGCTGTGTCCCGCTGCACGGTGTTCTTGGGAGACCGCACCTTCGCCGGCGGCATTGCGTACTCGGCGTCAGAGACGTCCGCCAGCAATGGCTACAATGAGCTCCTATCGGTTGAAGCGGACGACCAATCCATGTTTCTGCATAGCATGGGCATGGCGGCGATGAGTGGTAATCGAGACGCCGCAAAGCTAACGCAGGAAGGCGCGGCCGAACTTTACTGGGGGATGCTTATTGAGCGCCTTCAGCCGAGCCGATGGGGGTAAGTATCTTGGACAGGGGAGCGCATTTCTACCGTTGCGATTTTCAGGTGCATACGCCGCGCGATTTGCGCTGGGCGGGGCCGGAGGCTGTTACCGAAGACGAGCGCTTAGCCTACAGCCGGCGCTTTATTGAAGCCTGCCGAGACAAGGGTCTTCAGGCCGTCGCTATCACAGATCATCATTGCATGACCTTCCTGCCGTTTATTCGGCGCGCGGCAGAGGAAGAGCTGGCTGCGGACGGCTCGGAGCTTGCGCCTGAAGATAGGCTGGTCGTGTTCCCGGGCATGGAGCTGACGCTGGGTGTGCCCTGCCAGGCGATCGTAATCTTCGATGCTGACTTTCCCAACGATATGTTTTCGCTGGCAATGACCGCATTGGCGATCACTCAAAATGAAGCCGCGCAATCCAAGGTACGCGATGTCGTGCGGCTTGGGACGATCACGACGTTTTCCGAGTTGAAGGCCAAGCTCGACGCGCACGAATACATCCGTGGCCGCTACATCGTCTTGCCAAATGTCACGGATGAAGGGCAGCATTCTCTTCTGCGCGCGGGGCAAACCGACAAATATATCGAGATGCCTTGCGTCGGCGGCTACAGCGATGGCCGCTACGACGCACTACGCGAGGGCACCAAGAACAAGCTGTCCGGCAAGGACCGCGCGTGGGGCCACAAGCGGATCGCCTGCATCCAGACCTCCGATAGCCGGCGCGACGATCACACGACGCTCGGCATGCCCTCGACCTGGATCAAGTGGGCGACGCCGACCGCGGAAGCGTTGCGGCAGGCCTGTCTCGCGCAAGAATCACGAGTCGCCCATGACGCGCCGCATGTGCCCGAGACCTTCGTTGCTGGCCTGAGCGTCAGCAATTCCAGTTTCCTCGGGCCGCTCGATCTTGACCTCAACCCGCAATACAGCGCGCTGATCGGCGGCCGTGGTACAGGCAAGTCGACGGTTCTTGAATACCTCCGCTGGGCGCTCTGCGATCAGCCGCCAAGCGGCGACGAGGACGAGGCACCGAACTATCAGGCCCGGCGCCGGCGTTTGATCGACGGCACGCTAAAGCCGCACCTTGCGACGGTGGACGTGACCTACGTGCTGAACGGGGTGCCGCACCTGGTGCGGCGCGCCAGTGTCGACGGTAGTGTGCAGATGAAGATCGGTGCGGGCGCACTGCAACCTTGTACCGAGGAAGAGGTAAGGGCGCTGCTCCCGATTCAGGCCTACAGCCAGAAGCAGCTCAGCGACGTGAGCGTGCGGATTGAGGAGCTGACGCGATTCATCACGGCGCCGATCAGAGGCGACCTCGACCGGCTGCAACGGCAAACGCTTGACCGGGCGAACCGCATTCGGGAAGCTTATGCTACTCGCCAGCGGTTCCGCGATCTTACGCGGACGTTGCACAATCGCCAGCTCGAAGAGCGTTCGATCACCCAGCAGGCGAACACGATACGCGCATCGCTGACGGGGCTATCCGACGTCGATCGCGTGCTACTCGATCAGGGGCAGCACTACACCGCCGCAGGTTCTCTTGTCGCCTCGTGGAAGGTCGGCGCGGGTACGATCAGCCAGAAGGCCCGCGAGTTGCACCAGCTTGTCCAGGCGCAGCGAGCGTCATTGCAGCCGGTGCCGGCCGAGCCCGCCTCCATGAAGGAAACGCTCGAGGCAGCGCGCGCTCAATACGACGGACTGCTGGAATCAACCCTCGCATCACTCTCTGAAATCACGGCCGCCGCGGGGATGATCGAAGGCCGGGAGGGGGCGGCAGGCCCGTGGGAGGTCTGGAACGCAGGCCAGGCCGCGTTCCAGACGGAATATGCCGCGGCTATGGAGCGCTCGTCGTCTCATACCGAAAAGCTGCAACAGCTTCGCGCCATGGAAGCTCGCGTGGCAGAGTTGGCGGCCGAGACGACGCGGACCCGCGAGACACTGGCGACCTTAGCAACGGCAGACGAGAATTATTCGACGGCTCGCGATCAATGGCTCGGTGCGCAGGCCGAGCACGACGACCTGGTCGACCGCGAATGTGCGGCATTGACAGCCCGCTCTGGCGGCCTGATCCGCGTGGCCGTCAAGCGATATGCCGACCCTGCGGCCTTCATCGCAAACTTGCGCTCGGCGCTTCAGGGGTCGCGGGTGCAATCGGCGCGGCTTGATGCGTTGGGCGAGGCGATCATCGCCGCGGCCGACCCCAAGGCCGCATGGTTGGCCGCTCTGACGGAGCTCGAAGGCCTCGCGGATTATGACGCCGAGCGCGGCTCGCCTGGCACGCGGCCGGGCTCCGTCGCACTTCTCGGGATGGGGCTGAACGCCGGCGACATCGACCGGATCGCGCAGCACTTCACCCCGGAAAACTGGCTCGTGCTTTCCCTGACGCCGATCGAGTCCGTGCCGGTTTACGAATTCCGGGCGCGAGAAGGGGAGTATATTCCCTTCAAGAACGCGTCGGCCGGGCAACAGGCGACGGCCCTCCTGAAGACGCTGTTGAACCAGCCCGGGCCGCCGCTGCTGATCGACCAGCCAGAAGAGGACCTAGACAACCCGGTCATGCTCGAGATCGTCGAACAGCTCTGGGATGCTAAAAAGCTGCGCCAGATCGTATTCGCCAGCCACAACGCCAACCTCGTCGTCAACGGCGACGCCGAACTTGTGGCCTGGTTCGGCTACCGCACGACTGGCGATCAGTCGCGGGGCACGATCAAGGGCGTCGGAGCGATCGACGTAGAGGATGCGCGCGACGCCATCAAACAAATCATGGAGGGCGGTGAGGCCGCCTTCCGGCTACGCCGCGAGAAATACGGCTTCTGATTGCGAGAGCTTACTGGGCCTGTGCTCTTTACTCAGCCCCCCGGCAGGGAAGACAGTCCCAGTTCCACGAGGAAAGCATTGTGCTTCGCCGTTGCCTCGCGGACCTGCTTTTCGATTTCAACGAGTTCCCGATGGGTCTCGGCTAGCTCAATCTCTTCCTCGCCCACAGCCGTGCTGATGTAGCGAGAGATGTTGAGGTTGAAGCCTTCCTCGGCAATTCGGTCCACGCTTACGCGCTTGGAATAGCGGTCCTCTTCCGTGCGGAATTGGTAAGTGGAGATAATCTTGCCAATATGATCCGGCGTCCCATTCTTGCCATCTCCCAGCTTGTTTTGGCGTTTGTCTTTCAAGAAATGCTCTGCCGCGTTGATGAAGAGCACGTCGTCCGGCTTTTTGCACTTCTTCAGCACAAGGATGCAGACTGGGATCCCTGTGGAATAGAACAGGTTCGCAGGCAGTCCGATGACCGTGTCGATGTGGCCATCTTTCAGCAGCTTGGTCCGGATTCGCTCTTCCGCTCCGCCTCTGAATAGCACCCCGTGGGGGAGAATGATGGCCATCACGCCCTCATCCTTCAGGTAATGGAATCCGTGCAGCAGGAAGGCAAAGTCCGCGGCCGACTTCGGCGCCAGCCCGTAGTTCTTGAACCTCACATCATCGCCCATCGCCTCGGTCGGTTCCCAACGCAAACTGAAGGGCGGGTTGGCCACGATGGCATCGAAGGAAGGCTTCTTGGCCGGATTCAACTCACGCAGGATGTCCCAGTCGTTGGTCAAAGTGTCGCCGTGGTAGATTTCGAACTCCGTGTCCTTCACGCCGTGCAGCAGCATGTTCATGCGCGCGAGGTTGTAGGTGGTGATGTTCTTTTCCTGCCCGTAGATTTTGTCGATGCCGTGCGGCCCCATGCGTTTGCGCACATTGAGTAGAAGCGAACCGGAGCCGCACGCGAAATCTAGCACGCTGGCAAGCCGTTCTTTCTGTCCGGTTGCGGGCTCCTGGCTGTCCAGCGTCACAATTGCTGAAAGGATATCTGAGACCTGTTGGGGGGTATAGAATTCGCCCGCCTTCTTGCCGGAACCGGCGGCGAATTGACCGATGAGATATTCGTAGGCGTCGCCCAGCGCATCAACATCGGTGGAGAAGTCGGCGAGCCCTTTGGCGATCTCGGTGATGATGGTGCAGAGTTTGGCGTTGCGATCAGCGTAGGTCCGTCCGAGCTTTTCAGAGCTAAGATTGATTTCCGAGAAAAGACCGCCGAACGTGCTTTGGAAAGAACTCGTTCTCGATGTATTTGAAGCCCGCCTGCAGAGCGTCCAGTAGTTCGTCGTTCTGAGTGCGCGCCATATGGGCGATGCTGGTCCAGAGGTGTTCCGGCTTTATTAGGTAGTGCGCCTTGAGGCGCATCTGCTTCTCAAAAGCCGCGACATCATCGGGGTTCTCCGCGTACCAAACAGATAGGGGCGAGCGGCCGCCGTTGCCGATAGCGTTGGGATCTGGGTAGTCGCGCCCGAGCTCCTTCTTCGCGGCTTTCTCGTAATTGTCAGAGAGGTAGCGCAGGAAGAGGAACGATAGCATGTAGTCACGAAAATCGTCCGCATTCATCGCACCACGAAGCGTATCGGCGATGTTCCAGAGCGTTTTGCCCAGTTGCTTTTGGTTTTTGTCGTTCATTGTGCAAGTGCTTCCTGAGGAACGGGTGCCGGCGCGATGACTTGTCCAGGAACCATTTCTGGTAGGGCGAACTCAAACCGCGTGATAAACTCGCTCAGTATGCGGCGGAAAAGTGCCTTGTTGTCCTCGCCCATTTCAGTGGGTTCGTGGATCGCATAAGCGCCGTGGCTGAGCAGATTTAGGGCACGGTTGAACAGCGCCCGATCTTCCTCGTTGTCGAGCGCCTTCAGGCAGAACGCCATGCTCGGATGCCCGAAGAATGAAGCCGTTTTCTCCATCACACTGCGCAAGGCATTGAAATGGAAGGTGTAGAGCTTCCCCTTGTCAGGATCAGCGGCACGCTGCAGCTCGGCTAACGTGGCGACGTGATGGAAGAAGGGCGTATCATCGCTCGCCTGAAGCGTGTAGGCGCCGTCGCCGTTTGGGCGGTGCAAGAAATAGCGTTTGTGGGTGATCTTCGGTGTGCCCTCAGTACGCCTGCCCATCTCGTTGCACATGACATTAAAGAACAGCGCGTGGTGCGAAGAGAAGATCACTTTGATAGGAGCGGGCGCACTGTTCGCATCCTTCCGCGTGACCGCCCGGCGGAGAAGCTTGGCAAGATCGCAGGCCACGGAAATCGCGTTGTTGTCATCGAGCGATGAGATCGGATCGTCGACATAGAGGTACTTCTTGCCCTGATAAGACTGATGCCCATCTAGCATACGTTCGCAGATGGCCATGAAGATGCACCATATGAAGATGTTCTGTTCTCCCCGAGAAACCTTAATGTTGGACTGATCGCCCTTTCGAAAGCTCACGAAGTCGGGCTTGGAGATGGTCTCGTTGCCCTGCTGAACATCCTTATAGGTAAAGTCGAATTCGAAGTCGGCGTATCGGGAGAGGTAAAGATCAATCGTCTCTTCCAGCGCGAGTTCCGTCATCGCGTTGAAGAAGGATGATTTTTCGTTTAGTTGGAGGCGGCGCACGCTGTCGCCGTCAAGGTCGTTTTCCCAGACGAACAGGTCCTCAGTAAATGCGTTGAAGTAGAGCGTGTCGGGCGTCCCGGTCGGATTCTTTTTGGTCTTGCGTTTGCCTGCGTCCTTGAACTCCATCGACAGGCGGGTCTTACCTGTGCGGTTATAGGCATATAGCAACACAAGATCGGCGTCGTTCAGATCGTCCCGCAGCCGTGTCACCACTTTGCCCAAGCTCTGATAGGTGCGGACACCGCTCATGGGTCAATCTCCCCGAACCGAGGGAAAAGCTGCTGCATTAGCCCCCTCTTGTGGATCTTAAGCGTGTCGAGCTTTCGGGTCTCGGCGGCGATGAGATCGTCGAGCGAAGTGAGGCAGTCGGCGATCCGCTGTTGTTCGGGGCGGGATGGAATTCTGAAACTAAGGTCGATGAAAAACTGCAGGCCAATCGTCTTAATAGTGCTTCCAGTCGCTGCCCGTTCAAAGAGCGGTTTAGACTTCTGGAGCAGATGATAAAGAAACCAGTTACTTAACTTCCGATCATCGCACGTCCAGACGATGAAGTGCTGGCTGACTGCCATAGGCACAGCCATGATCGCACTCTTCCCGATCCCAGCATCGCGGCTGATCAGGACTGAGCCCGCCTTGTGAAGCACCGCAGACGAGTTTTTGATCCCGGCCGGGGAGATCTCGGTTTCGGTTCCTGAAATCAAACCTTGATCGAGACGTTTTGAGTCGGCGAGTGAAATCCACTTTATTCCGCCATGGTAGTATTCGGGCTTGCTTTTGCTGGGTGTATGCCCGGATCCTCTCTTGGCCAGACTTTCTAAGTGATTAGATTCCCACTCTCCCGCATCCTGAAACTCTGGAAAACGGAAGCGGGGTTGAGTTTCGCCTTCTTGTGGGAAAAGCTGCTGCATCAGGCCCTTCTTGTGGGCTCTTAGCGCCTCCACCTTCCGCCCCTGCGCGGCAATCAGCGCGTCCAACGAGGCCAGACAGTCGGCGATCTTTTGCTGTTCGGGCAGGCCTGGTGTGGGGATTTCGACGCCGAAAAACGTCTCCTTGCTAATATTCAGCAGACCGTTGCTGCGCGCGCCGCTGGTGATGTGCCTTTTGAGCTGCTTTCCGTGCTGGTTTTGCTCAAAGCAATTCTGAAAGAACCCGTTCGAATATTCATCCTTAAGACGGAAGGCGATGAATACGTTAGGTGCAGCTACCTCACCCCAGCCTTGCAAGAGATAGATGCACCCCTGCGGAAACTTCAGAGAATTGCCTTTGTTAAAGACAAAGTCGCCATCTCGAACCAAGGTGTAGAGCTGATACTGGTTCCCCGAGATATCGCGCCCGAACTTCTCGGCTTGGGGCACGAATCCGATGCCGGCCGAAATACTGACTGGAGTGAGCCTTCTTTCGCCGACACGCCTATCAACCGGAACGGATGCTTTTCGCAGGCTTACCGGTTCCCATGCTGCAGAGTCCCGAAACTCCGGAAAGCGCAGCTCTGGCACCAAAGCAGCCTCACCGCGCGTCGCGGAATCTGATTTCACCTTACTGATCATAAGCGCTCAGCCCTGAAATCTCGCGGCCACCAGCTCGCTTCAGCAGAAGCGGCATCAGGTCAGCCATCAGTTCCAGCTCCTTCACCCGGCGCGTTTTCCAGTTCAGGCCGAGGGGCTCCATCAAATCGGTTAGCGTCTCGCCATCAAAGATCATCCGTTGCAGGATGCCGTCGACGAAGACATGAAGCGTCTCGGCAGCAAGACCGTGCTTGCCTGCAATACCCGCCAGCTCAGCCGCATTCTTCTCGGCCTTGAAGCGGCTATAGCCCTCGCGGATGGCCTTCTCGCTCAACCCCTCACCCGCCTTGAGCGTGGCGATGTAGGCGGCGATATCCTCACGCTCGTCCATGAACTTGGCATCGGACTGGATCAGGCCGATCAGCTCCTCGCGGCTCATCTTCTGCTTGCCGGGCGTGGCCTCGGAGTAGCGGGCGATCAGGCCCATGATATAATCATAGTCAATGACGGCCGAGGCGAAGAGAACAAACTCGAAATCCAACTGGTCGGCTTCGGACGTCGGCTTGTCCGCGCCCTTGCCCTGTTGAGCCCGAAGGCGCTGTGCGGTTTCCAGATAGGCCCCGCGAAAGCCGAGTAGGTTATCGCGCGGCAGGATCTGTTCGATCCTTGCCGCGTTTTCGGGGGTCAAGTCAGTGTATTGGTCAAGCTGGGTCTTGAGCCGCTGGACCTCCTTGAAATGCTCAATGAAGGCCGCGCGGGCGGCATCGCCCTTGAGATTGGCCACGGCGTCGGGGGCGCATTCGAGGCCCTGCGACTTCATGAAGGTGTCAAGTTTCTGGACAGCGGTTTCCAGCTTCTGGACCACCACGGGGGCCTTGTCGACCAGCCAGATTTCGCGAGCCTTTTCGGCGGCCGCCTCGCCGGAGAAGAGGGCGATAGCGGCATCGACCGCATCCTGCTGCTGGCGGAAGTCGAGGATGTTGCCATAGGGCTTGGTGGCGTTCAGCACGCGGTTGGTCCGCGAGAAGGCTTGGATCAGGCCGTGATGCTTGAGGTTCTTGTCGACGTAGAGGGTGTTCAGGAACTTGGAGTCGAAGCCTGTCAGCAACATGTCGACGACAATCGTGATGTCGATCTTGTGGTGCGGTACATCGGGATAGGCTTTCCGTAGGTCAGCTTCGGGCCATTGCTGGTCTTTGATGCGCTTTTGCACGTCCTGATAATACAGGTCGAACTCGCCGATCTTGTGGTTTGTACCGTAGTTGGCGTTGTAGTCTGCGAGGATGGCCTTCAGGGCCTCCTTCTTTTTCTCTGGCTCAACCGCGTTGTCGTCCTTCTCCGTCGGCAGGTCTTCCTGAATCTGCCTTACGTCAGGATCGCCTTCGGCAGGCGGAGAGAAAACGCAGGCAATATTCAGCGGCTGGAAGCTGGGATCGGCGGCCTGCTTCTCAGCCTGCATGGTCTTGAAAAGCCCGTGATATTCGATGGCGTCGTTGATTGATGACGTGGCGAGCAACGCGTTGAACCGGCGCTGACCGGTGGCCGCCTCGTGCTTTGACAGGATTGCCTCGATAACCGCCCGCTTTGCAAGCGGTTCGCCCGGCTTGGGCAGCGTCTTGCCCTGCGGCTTGAAGTAGTCGACATGGAACCGAAGGACGTTTCCGTCCTCAATGGCGTGGGTGATCGTGTAAGTGTGAAGACGCTTCTGGAAGAGGTCTTCCGTCGTCTTCATACTGGCCTGTGCGTCTTCGATCCTCTGCTGTGCAGCATTCTGATCGAAGATGGGCGTTCCGGTGAAACCGAAGAGCTGGGCACGCGGGAAGAATTCCTTGATGGCCTTATGGTTCTCGCCGAACTGCGACCGATGGCATTCGTCAAAGATGAAGGCGATGCGCTTGTCGCGCAGGGGTTCGAGCTGTTCCTTGAAGGTCTTTTTGCCGTCCTTCTTCTGCTGCTTGTTGCGCTTGCTGTTTTCATCCAGCGCAAGGCCAAGCTTCTGAATCGTGCAGACGATGACCTTGTCTGCATAGTCGTCGGATAGAAGGCGCCGGACGAGGGAGGCGGTGTTGGTGTTCTCCTCCACGCAACCTTCCTGAAATTTATTGAACTCCTCGCGCGTCTGCCGATCGAGGTCCTTGCGGTCCACGACAAAGAGGCATTTTTCGATGTCGGGATTGTCCTTCAGCAGCGTTGATGCTTTGAAGGAGGTGAGTGTCTTGCCGCTGCCCGTGGTGTGCCAGATGTAGCCATTGCCGCAGTCCTGAGCGATGGAATCGACAATCGCCTTTACCGCGTAGACCTGGTACGGCCGCATCATCAGGAGTTTCTGCTCACTTGCCACGAGAACCATGTAGCGGCTGATTGTCTGGCCGAGGGTGCATTTGACTAGGAAAGTCTCGGCAAAGCTATCGAGGTGGACAATCTTCTTGTTGTCTATGTCAGCAAACTCGTAAACCGGCAGAAAACGCTCCTCGGCATTGAAGGCGAAATGGCGCGCATTGTTGTTCGCAAAATAAAACGTTCGATCCCGGTTGCTGACGATAAAGAGCTGAATAAAGCACAAGATCGTCTTGGCATACCCGTTTCCGGCGTCGTTTTTGTATTCGACGATCTGTTCCATGGCGCGACGCGGGCTTACGCCGAGTGTCTTTAGTTCAATCTGAACAACCGGAACGCCATTAATCAACAGAATGACGTCGTACCGATGATGGCTATTGTTTGTGTTAATGCGGAGCTGGCTAACCACCTCAAACGAGTTTTTGCACCAGTCTCGGATGTTGACTAGGGTGTAGTTGAGCGGCGTGCCATCGTCACGGGTAAAGGTATTCCGCTCGCGGAGGATACGGGCAGCGATAAAGACGTCCGGCGAAACGATCTCGTCGAGTAGGCGAGTAAATTCGGAATCAGTGAGGCTTACGCGATTAAGCGCCTCGAACTTCGCACGAAAGTTTTGCTCAAGAGTTGCTCGGTCGCGAATGTCCGAACGATATTCATACTTCAGATCGCGTAACTTGTTGACCAAATTCGCTTCTAGATCGCGTTCGGGGGTTACTATTGCCATCGATGCTGCTCAGTTCTTTTCAATGACAGTTGGGTGGACCGTCTCGCTTTTGGTCAAATTACTGTCCTCGCCACTCACGTCACCAACCTTCAATCTCTCGTATTCCTCCACTGCCATCACCACCACCACCGGCCGACCATGCTTAGCGACCAACACCGGTTCGGCGCGTGCTAGGTCGATAAGCCGGCCGAAACCGTACTTCGCGTCTTTAGCGCTCAGGATTTTCATAGTGCGACTCCGAGCATTCAGTCAGCAATTTTGGCCATTTTGGCCGATAGCGCAATGGGGTCTGCTTCGCAATGAGGTTGATTTCGGAGGGGCGAAAATGCCTGCTGCGGCCTCTCTCCACCTGAAGCGATGCCATCAGTCATCCAACTTCAGCATAAACCACCATGGCTTGCGCATCGGACGAAGTAATATCGTGTCTGACGATCGAGGCAGTCATCGTGTTCTCCTTTGCCTTAAGTGCAAGGAGAAGTTATCGTTTCCATGACGATCCACTAGTCACTGAATTTGGACGATATGTCTCGCTGGTGGGACAGTGACGTTCGGCATAGCTTTAGTCGCGACCTCACTGGACGGGCGCCGGTCGCTGCACCTTATGATGTCGCCTGTACTGAAGCACGAGGGAGAAGATCGTAAGGGTGTGCCCAGCCTGGCAGGGCCTTGATCCGCTCGATCCAGGCCATCATTCTGGGAAAGCGCGTGAAATCTATTCCGGTATCTTCGTCGTAGTAGCGATAGCCGACCATCGAAATATCCGCGATCGTCGGTCGATCGCCGACCAGGAAAGGCTGTCGATTGAGGTGGTCCTCAACGACCGCAAAGCTCGCGAGAGCTTGGGTGCGCAGAAATTCAGTGACCGGCGTTTCTCCGGTTTTGCGCAAGCCAACCATGAAGCGGAGCGTTGCGAAATAACTTGAGAACCTGTGATTGTCGAACAAGATCCAGCGGAGAATCTCCAGACGTTCTTCCGCGTTCCGTCCTGCGAACGAGCCGGTACGATCGGCCAGATAACTAAGGATAACGCCAGTTTGGGAAAGGCGCATGTCGCCATGCTCGAGAACAGGAATCTCCCCCAGCTCGTTGACGTCGGTTCGAAATGCCGCCTTCGTCTCATCCGTAAAAAATCCGACAAGTTTCGGCTTCCAATGAAGAGCACACAAATTGAGCATCAGCGCTGCCTTGTAGGAATTCCCCGACTCGCCTCTGCCATAGAGGATATACGATCCCATAAGTCGTACCTTTCAGCGCTTGTCGAATCGCTCTCCTAAGTCTTTGCGCGATCACCAACTCAGCCGTTGCTCGTGTTTCAGGGATGAAGCTTTGCGCCCTTAATAGCCTTTTCCACATCCTTCTTCGGGCCGCGTATTGCGATACCGACCAAGGCTGGCTCCTCCGCCGGTTCGGACGCGAAAGCCTCTCGGTTGGCCGCATCGTGCCCGGTTGTGAACATCGCCTCGATATAGGCGGCGCAGGCAAGCCCTCGCGTCAACGCTTGGTTTCGTGATCGAAGCAGTGTGCTCCGGTCGGCGGCGAAGATCATCATGGGCTGACCCAGCAACGCCGCATAGCCCCTCCCAGCGGCATCGACATAGGGTTCACCCATTGCGTCAGGGGCGCCCCCGGCGATTCCGGTCGCCAGGAACGCGGTGACATTCAGCTTCTGCCATGTCTGCAGATCGTCGAGGACGACGATAGCCACCTTTGTATCAAACATTTCTTGAAGCTCTCCATGTTCTGAAACACCGCCGCCGCGGACTTGACTGCCGCAAGTCGCGTCGCATGCTAAAAATGGGCGAAGTGCTTGGTGGTCGCCGCCTCCTGCCGCTCGGCCGCGTCGGGCGACAGGAAGGATGCGATCGCGGCCTCGGCAATCAGCGAGCGGGACTGGTCCCGGCGCGCGGCATGGGCCGCGAGCGCCTTCATCACGTCGGGTTCGAGATAGACGGACAGGCGCTGCTTCTTCGGCGGTTTGGACATCGGCTCCTCACAGGTCCATGCCGTCATTGGGATCGAGCGAGACCTGACGCGCGACACCCTGCATGATCTGGTTGGTGCGGCTGATGCGGGCGGCGTCGTCATCGACATCGTTATCGAAGCCGCCGTCGAACTCGTTCTCGATCGGCGCCTTCTTCTCGACCGGCGCGGGACGCTCCAGTTCGGGCTGGTGCCGGCGCTCCGAGCCGGTCGGATCTTCGTCGCCGCCCTCGGCCGCGACGGCGCCCTGGGCGGCGAATGCGACGGGCGACGCCGGAAGTGGCAGCTTGCTCCAGTCGTCGGCGCTCGGCTGTGCCGGTCTAGTCAGCGCCGGCGGCGGCATGATCCGCTCCTTGAAACGCCGGTCCTCGAAATAGCGCGCCTTCTTCGCCCGGATCGGCGGGGTGCCGGCGACCATGACGATCTCGTCGGTCGGCGGAAGCTGCATGATCTCGCCCGGCGTCATGAGCGGCCTGGCCGTCTCCGAGCGCGAGACCATCAGGTGACCGAGCCAGGGCGACAGCCGATGGCCGGCATAGTTGCGCATGGCGCGCATCTCGGTCGCGGTGCCCAGCGCGTCCGACACGCGCTTGGCGGTGCGTTCGTCATTTGTCGCGAAGCTGACCCGGACATGGCAGTTGTCGAGGATCGAGTTGTTCGGGCCATAGGCCTTCTCGATCTGGTTCAGCGACTGCGCGATCAGGAAGCTCTTCAGGCCGTAGCCGGCCATGAAGGCGAGCGCGGATTCGAAGAAGTCGAGCCGTCCGAGCGCCGGGAATTCGTCGAGCATGAGGAGCAGCCGATGACGGTTGCCCTTCGCGTGAAGGTCCTCGGTTAGGCGCCGCCCGATCTGGTTGAGGATGAGGCGGATGAGCGGCTTGGTCCGGGCAATGTCGGACGGCGGCACGACCAGGTAGAGACTTGTTGGATGGCGAGCGCCGACGATGTCGGCGATGCGCCAGTCGCAGCGCCGCGTCACCTCCGCGACGACGGGATCGCGATAGAGGCCGAGGAACGACATCGCGGTCGACAACACGCCCGACCGTTCATTGTCGGATTTGTTCAATAGCTCGCGCGCCGCCGAGGCGATGACGGGGTGCGGACCGGCGTCCCCGAGATGCGAGGTCTTCATCATCGCCGCGAGCGTCGACTCGATCGGCCGCTTCGGATCGGAGAGGAAGGCGGCGACGCCGGCGAGCGTCTTGTCCCCCTCGGCATAGAGGACGTGGAGGATGGCTCCAACCAGGAGCGCGTGGCTGGTTTTCTCCCAGTGGTTCCGCTTCTCCAGCGATCCTTCCGGGTCGACCAGGATGTCGGCGATGTTCTGCACGTCGCGGACTTCCCATTCGCCGCGGCGGACCTCGAGCAGCGGATTGTAGGCAGCCGACTTCGCATTGGTCGGATCGAAAAGGAGAACCCGCCCGTGGCGGGCGCGAAAGCCCGCGGTCAACGTCCAGTTCTCGCCCTTGATGTCGTGGACGATCGCGCTGCCCGGCCAGGTCAGTAACGACGGCACGACCAAGCCGACGCCTTTGCCCGACCGTGTCGGCGCGAAGCACAGGACATGTTCGGGCCCGTCATGCCGCAGATACGCGTGGTCGTACTTGCCGAGCACGACGCCATCCTCGCCGAGCAGGCTCGCGCCGCGCACCTCGTCGGCACGCGCCCAGCGCGCCGAGCCGAACGTCTCGGCATTCTTCGCCTCGCGGGCACGCCACACCGACATGCCGATCGCCACCGCAATCGAGACGAAGCCGCCCGACGCCGCGATATAGGCGCCCTCGACGAAGATCGGCGGCGCATAGGCGTCGTAGAAGTACCACCACGGAAAGAAGGACCAGGGATAATAGATCGGCCAGTGCCCAAGCATGAACCAGGGCGGCCCGAGCTGGGGCTGGAAGCCGAGCTTCCAGGCGGTCCATTGGGTCGCGGCCCAGGTCGTCAGGATGACGATGGTGAAGACGGTGAGGATTTGTCCCCAGAGGATCTTGGTGGCCGACATGGCGGGGTCCTTTCGAGCAGGATGGTGGTCACAGGCCGATCCCCCGTTGCCGGCCGAAGCTCCAGTCGATGCCGCCGTCGCCACGGGCGACGCCCGAGACGTGGCGGCCGAGCTGCTTTTCGAGTGAAGGCGTCCAGGGCACGAGGCTGAATCCGAGCCCGTCATCGATCATGGCGAAGCGGCCGGTCGCGAGCGTCAGGCGCCGCTGATAGGTGCCGGTGACATATTCGCCGGACTCCGGCTTGACCTGCGGCCGCCCGGTTTCGGCGGCGATCCGCTCCGCCACCGCGTCCAGCTCGCGCCGGCGCAGCGTGTCGACCAGCCCGGGCTGGAAGCTGACGCCGCGCTTCTGGCGTTCGGCGAGACCCTGGCCGACCAGATGCTCGGCGCGGCGATCCATGGCGACGCGCACCTCGGCGCCGAAGCCGCCGCCGAGCGCCACCGGCTCGCGGGCGATGGCCTGCCGGTCAAGCCAGGTTGCCCCGGTCGCGGTGACTTGCCGCTGGATGTCGAGATCGGAGCGCACCGCGATCGCCACGCGCCGCTGGCCGCGGGCGTCGTCGAACTTGCGCAGCTCGACGATCGAGCCCGGCGCGCTGTCGCCGGCCGCGTCGAGGTCCGGCAGCTTGATGTGATGAGTGCGTCCGTCGATCCCATCGACGATGGCGAAGGCCGTGCCTTTCAGCTCGTCGTCGAGGCCGCGGGCGACCAGGCGGCCGACGACTGGGTCGCTGAGGCTCTCCGACGCGAGCACATAGCTCGACGCGCCACGATCGATCCCGCGCTCCGCCAAGCCGTGATGGATGCGTTTGATGATGTCGCCGCGCTCGCCGAGTTCGCGCAGCGTCGCCTCGGCCTTGTCGGACAGTGTCCATTGGCCGGGTCCGATCTCGTCGGCGAGGCCGAGGCCTTCAAGCTTGCGCAGGCGCCCGACCTTCAGCGCATGGTATTCATCCGGCTGGCGATCGGCATGCGGCGCGAGATCGATGACGCCGGTGCGGTAGGCATCGCGCGCGAGCTGGCGATCGAGATTGGTCCAGCGGTCCGCATCGATCTGTCGCTCCAGCGTGCGACGGATTTCCTGGTCGGTGCGCGGGCCGAGCTCCTGGGTGATCAGGTCGCGCGCCCGGTCCCGCATGCCCTCTTTTATATAGTCGCGCGAGATGACGAGGTTCTCGCCGTCATCGCGCACGCCGCGCACGATCAGGTGGACGTGCGGATGCTCGGTGTTCCAATGATCGGCGGCGACCCATTCCAATCGCGTGCCGAGGTCCTTTTCCATCTGACCGACGAGCTCGCGGGTGAAGCCCTTGAGGTCGGACATCTCCAGTGCGTCGTCCGGCGAGACGATGAAGCGGAAATGATGGCGGTCGTCCTCGGCGCGCGCCGCGAAATCCTTGGCGTCGGCACCGTCACCGCCGAGGCCGAACAGACGGGCCTTCTCCCCGTCTCGGGTGACGCCGTCGCGCTGGAGATAATTGAGATGGGTCACGAGCGGCGCCGAGCGGCCGCCGTGACGAACGACGCGCGCCTTGATGACCGCGCCGCGCGAGCGCGCGGTGATCAGGCGATTGGCCTGGATCGAGGCGCGCTGGCCGCGCCCGAACCGAGACCGCGCGCCCGGTCCGATCTTCCCCTGCCGGGAGACGCTGCCGCCGGCTCTCTGCGCGGCGGCGAGCGCCTGCGCGATGAAGGGCCGCGCCCGCTGCGCGCTGGTCGAGCGGATGCGGCCTGGCCGGATGCGGAATTCGCGCTCGTCGCTCATGGCCGAGGCTCCGCACATCGCGCAAAGCCGATGATTTTCCTGAAGAAAGCGCCAGAGCGCAGGCTGCGCCGATCAGGAGCGCCTCGCGAAAGCGCGGTATAACCTATTGAAAAAGCACAACCGACACGAAGCGCACATCGCGCCCCTTTATCCTGCCATCGTGCGGTTGTGCTTGCGTCTTCTCCTCCCAACGCCCTCCAAGATGCGCTGGGGTTCGCCATGCTGCGATGGATGAATGAACGCCTCATCGGGGTCCTGCCGTCTCCCGCCGGGAGACGAAGAGCCCGCCCGTCGGGTTCGCATCGGCCGAAACATCGCGCGGCCGGACAGCGGGATCGCTGTCGCCGGGCTGCGCATCGGCCGGCGCTGTCGCTGCGGTCGAAACGCGCTCGGGAGCGCCGATGAACAACGGTGCCCGCGTCCATGCCAGCGGGTCGGCGGCGGCGACATTGACGACGGCCGGCGATGGCGAACCGCCGACAAGGGGTGCGAGCTGTGCGACATAGGCGCGCGTCTCGGCCGGTAGAGCGCGGCCGCCCGCGAGGAATTCGTCGTAGCGTCCGGGACCGGCATTGTAGGCCGACAGAAAGCCCGGCGATCCGTAGCGATCATAGAGTTCGCGCATATAGGCCGTGCCCGCGATGATGTTGTCGTGCGGGTCGAACGGGTCGCTGCCGAGCCGATACCGGGCGCGCAGATAGGCCCAGGTATCGGGCATGAGCTGCATCAGACCCTGCGCGCCCTTTGGTGAGATCGCGCGGATGTCGTTGGCGCTCTCGACGCGCATGAGCGCCCGAATCCAGGCGACCGGAATGCCGAAGCGCTGCGAGGCCTCCGCGACGAATTCCGCGAACGGTGCGCCGGTCTCCGCTACCGCCGGGGCCGCCGTCTGCGCGTGTACCGGCGCGACCTCGACGCCCGACAAGGACAGGCCGGTAAGGAGAAGGAGGAGCAGCCGGCGTGCGGCGCGAGGGTTGGTCGCGCCGCTCCGGTGCCGCTGCGATCGATGCAGGGCGCGCACCGATCAGTCCTCCTTGCGCGGCTTGGCGGGCCGCGACCAATGCAGGCCCCAGGTGGAATTGTCGTCGCCGGAACGGAAGAGATTGGCGCGCAGCGGTCGCGGGAACAGCGGGCTGTCGAGCTGCACGGAGACGTAGTCGCCGGCACGCTCGCCGACATGCTTCCAGCCGGCGCCGACCTCACTGCCTTCCTCGCCGCCGAGCAGGACACGGTAGTCCGGCGCGTTCTCGGCATCGGAGGCCTCGGCCGGAACGATGGCGAGTTCCGCGTCGATGCCGAGCGCGGTGAGCCGCCCGGAATAGCCGGATTTGGAGCGGGTGAATTGGCCGATCTGCGTCATGGTCGTCTCCTTCGGTTGGGGTTTGGAAGCGGCAGGTCAGTGGGTCGGCGCGCGCCAGACGTAGCGGCCGTCGCCGTCTTCATCGGTCCAGAGCGGGGTTGCCCGGCCGATCACGGTGCTTGTCGGCAGCGGGCCGAAGTAGCGGCCGTCGAGGCTGTCGCGGACCGACCAGTTCATCAGGAAAAGCTCGTCCTCGCCGATGCGGCGGCAGCCCTGCCAGACGGGCAGCGGACGGCCGAGATGGTCGCGGTCGAGCGCATCGCCCATCGGCACGCCATCAACCGTGATGGTGTGATCGCGGCGGCAAACCTGTTGTCCCGGCAGGCCCGCGACGCGCTTCATCAGCGGCACGCCACGACCGATATAGCCGCGCTCGACCATGAGGTCGGCGAGCCGCTCGGGCGTACGGACGGCGACCAGGTCGGTGACTTTGAGATGGCGCGCGGGCGCGATGCTGTAGAGGCCGATCGGCGTGCTGGCCGACGCGTTCCAGATGAGCTTTTTGGGGAAGTCAACGAACGCTGCGATCGCCACCCCCATGGTCATCACGTAGGTGACCATCACGTAGCCGAAGCGGCTCATGCGCCGACCCTCCGCCGCAGGAGGAAGGCTCTGTGGTGGCCGATCGTGTACGGGCGTGGCGGCTGGCCGGCGGTCATGCGGTTGTGGACGTGTCGCCAATGATCGGGCGAGACGTCGGCCGCATCGATGCCGGCCGCCTCGATGACGTCGATCATCTGCAGCACGCGCTCGACCTTCGGCCAGCCCTCGACCTTGAGGAGGATGTCGCCGCCGGGGCGCACGAAGGGCACGGTCTGCTGCGGTTCGGTGGGCAGCGCCGCGCGCAGCACGTCGAGATGCGAGGCGATGGTGCCGTGATCGTTCGCGGCCCAGCGGACGAAACCGAACACGCTGCCCGGCCCGAAGCGCAGCACGCGGCGACGACGGTCGAGAATCTGTTCACCGACCTCGCGGCCGAACCTGATCCAGTTCTCGATGCGCTTTTCGATCCAGGTGAGTTCGACCTCGGTCAGGTGAATTGGCGGCGGCGCGGCCGGACCTGGTGCGCCGCGCGCATGGATGGCGCCGGCGCCGGTCATGTCGCGTCTCCGTTGCTTGAGGGGAATTCGCGAGCGAGCAGCTCGCGCAGCATGTCGGCCACCGTGATGCCGCGGCCGAAGGCGGCGATTTTGATCCGGGCGCGCTGGTCGGGCGTGACGTCGATGGTCAGGCGTGCCGAATAGATGGCAGCATCGGCGGCCCGCGCAGTCGGCGCATCGGCCGCCTTGATCCAGTTCTCCGGATCGCCCGGCCGCGTGGCGAAGCCGCGTTTCGGAGGCGTCGCGCTCATGGTGCGATCCTCGCGATCTCGGTGGCGAGCGCCGCGATTTCGCGCGCGGCGGGACTGTCGCCGTCCAACTCGCCGACGAGACGGCCGCTCTGCGCGGTGTCGGCGAAGGCGACGCGTTGGCCGATCGTGGCGGCGAGCAGCGGCGGATCGTGGTCGGCCAGCGTCTCGGCCGTCTCGCGGGCGATGACGGTGCGCGTGGCGCAGCGGTTGAGGACGAAGCGCGCTGCGAGCTGCGGCCGGTAGATGCGGGCCTCGCCGAGCAGCGACAGCATCTCGGCCGATGCCCAGCCGTCGAAGGGTGACGGCTGCACGGGGATCAGCACCAGGTCGGCGGCGAGCAGCGCCGATCGCATCAGGCCGGCGACACGCGGCGGTCCGTCGATGATTACGTGGTCGACGTCGCGCGCGATCTCGGGCGCCTCACGATGCAGGGTGTCGCGCGCCAGGCCGACGACGCCGAAGAGCCGCGGCAGGCTTTCGCACGCCCGCTGCTGCGACCAGTCGAGCGCCGAGCCCTGCGGGTCGGCGTCGATCAGAGTGACCCGGTGGCCTCGCTGAGCCCATTCGCCGGCGAGAGCCGAGCCGATACGGTCGTCCCAGACCTGCGCGGCGCGCTGATAAGGCGTCTCGGGTTCGGGGGCTTTTCCGTAGTGCGTAGAGGGTCGTCGAAACATCAGCGGTCGCCTTCAGAAAGGTTGATGGAGGAGCCGCCGCCATGGCTGTCGCCGCTGCGCACGGCGTGGACCGTGGTCGACACGGCGTGGCTCATTTGTTGAGAGCGCTTCATCCGGCGCGCCCAGGCCGGCGGCTGGTCGCCGCCGGCAGTCGGGCTCGGCGCCGCGTCATTGGCGGCTTCGCCGACAGTGTCCATGGTCGAGGAACCGCCCGTGGACTCGAACGCAGCGCGGGCGCCGCTGGCGAAACTGGAGCGCATGCTCTCGGCCGAGCGTTCGGCTGCGCGGCGCAGGGGTGACGTTGCTGCCGAGCCAGCGGCGCGAGCGACGCCGCCCAAACCACTAGCGACACCCGAGGCGCCCGTCTGGCCAGCGGCGCCTAGGCTGTAGGCTGTTGACGCGCCACCTGCGAGGGCCGCGCCGCCACGGGCAGCGGCGGCTGCGCCGCCGGCGAGCGCCGCACCGCCCGATGCAACGGCGCCGACCGTAGCTGCGCCGGCAGCGACCATGCCGCCTGCCGCAAGGCCGGTGCCGACGGCCGCGCCGGCGCCGAGCTGCGGTCCGCCCGACACGAGGCCGTTGGCGATGCCAGGACCGAAGATACCGAGGCCGAGCAGCGTCAGCGCCGCGAGCACGATGGCCATGGCCTGGTCGATGGAGGGGGTCGCACCTCCGAAGCCGGCAGTGAACTCGGAAAACAGGCTCGATCCGATGCCGATGATGACGCCTAGGACCAGCACCTTGATGCCGGAGGAAATGACGTTGCCGAGGACGCGCTCGGCCATGAATGCGCTCTTGCCGAACAAGCCGAACGGGATGAGGACGAAGCCAGCGAGCGTCGTCAGCTTGAACTCGACGAGCGTCACGAAAAGCTGGATGGCGAGGATGAAGAAGGCGAGCAGAACCAGCGCCCAAGCGAGCAGCATCACCGCGATCTGGATGAAGTTTTCGAAGAAACTCCAGTAACCCATCAGGCCGGATACGGAATCGAGCAATGGGCGCCCGGCATCGAGACCCGTCTGCGCGACACGGCCCGGCCGCATCATGTCCGCGACGGTGAACCCGGTGCCCGAGGCTTTCAGGCCAAGTCCCGCGAAGCTCTCGAAGATGATGCGCGCGAGGTTGTTCCAGTTGCCGATGAGGTAGGCGAACACGCCGACGAACAGCGTCTTCTTGACCAGGCGCGCCATGATGTCGTCGTCGGCGCCCCAGCTCCAGAACAGCGCGGCGAGCGTCACGTCGATCACAATCAGGGTGGTGGCGATGAACGCCACCTCGCCGCTGAGCAGGCCGAAACCGCTATCGATGTAGCGGGTGAAGACCTCCAGGAAATGGTCGATGACGCCCGTGCCGCCCATGGTTCAACGTGCCTCGTTCCAGTGGGAATCTGTCGCCGGCGCTGGATCGGTGATGACCGGATCACGCACGGCCGGCGGGTTCTGTGGCTGGCCCTGCGGCCCTAGCGCCTGCGGCGCCGGTGGCGGCTGCAAGGCCTGCGACGGCTTCAGGAAGCGGTCGCGATTATCCGCCCAGGCCTGGAGGCAGGCAGGATCGCGGGGGCCGGCTTCGCCGAGCTGCTGGCAGCGCCGCAGCTCGGTCCTGAGCGGGTCCGTGCCCGTTTCGGTCGATGCGGCGACGTTGCGATAAAGCGGCGGTTCGTCCTTGCGGGAGAGTTCGATGGCCGTCGCCGTGATCGCGAAGGTCACGAAGCCGATGGCGCCGATGCGTGCGAGAGTCTTTCCGTCCATCGCCGCGCCCTCAGTTGCTGCCGGGGAACATCTGCGCGTTGCCGGGCTGGTAGCCGGTGCCCGGCGTCAGGAAGCGGCGACGCTGTTCGCGGCCCTGTTCGGCGGCGGCGGATCGCTCGGCCTCGGCGAGCGCCTGCGCCCGGCCGTTGGCGGAGACCACGGCCGTGAGATCGGCGAGTTGCTGGGCCTGCAAGGCCAGAAGTTGGTTGCCGGCCTGGGTGGCCTGCAATGCGCCCGTCGCGCCCTGGCTTTGGCCGACCAGCGCCGACATCTGCGTGCGGTTGGTGTCGATGTTGCCGACGACGCCGGCTTGGACGCGCATGGCGTCCTGCAGGCCGGAGACGGTGTTGTTCCAGCGCTCCGTCGCCTGCGCGATGAGCTGCTGGTCGGAGGCGGACATCGAGGCGCTTCCGGCGCCGTAATTAGTGCGAAACGCCTGATCGATGTTCTGGACGTTGTAGGCGATGCCCTGAGCCTGCTGGAGGAGCTGCTGGGTCCGCTGGACTGACTGCTGGAGCTGCTGGAGCGAGGAATACGGCAGGCTCGCTAGGTTGCGCGCCTGATTGATCAGGGACTGCGCCTGGTTCTGCAGCGAGGTGATCTGATTGTTAATCTGCTGGAGTGCGCGAGCGGCCTGCAGGACGTTCTGGGCGTAATTGGTAGGATCGTAGACGATCCATTGGGCCGAGGCCGGGGCGATCATCACCGGCGACACCGACAGCGGTGCGGCGAGGATGGCGGCGGCGAGTGCCGCGCGGGGAACACGCAGTTTCATGGCTGACTCTCCAGGTTGGTGAGGTTGGGGATGAGATCCGCAGCCCAGTCGACGCCGCGATGGCGCAGCCAGGCGGGGAGGAAGCCGTCGCGCCCGTGCTCGGAGACGATGCGGTCGATGGCCGCCTGGTCGGTCTTGGAGGATGCGGCGCAGAGCGCCAGCGCGACGTCCGAAAGGCCGAGCTCGAAGAGCCTGTTGCCGCGACGCGACTGGCAGTAATAGTCGCGCTTCGGCATGGCCCGCGCGAGGATCTCGATCTGGCGGTCGTTCAGGCCGAAGCGTCGGTAGATCGCCGTGATCTGTGGCTCGATCGCCCGCTCGTTCGGCAGGAGCAGCCGCGTCTGGCAACTTTCGATGATGGCCGGCGCGATCGCCGAGCCGTCGATGTCGGAGAGCGACTGCGTGGCGAACACGACGCTGGCGTTCTTCTTGCGCAGCGTCTTCAGCCATTCCCGGAGCTGGCCGGCGAAACCTTCGTCGTCGAGGGCAAGCCAGCCTTCGTCGACGATGATGAGCGTCGGCTCGCCGTTCAGCCGGTCCTCGATGCGATGGAATAGATAGGCCAGAACGGCAGGCGCTGCAGCCGTGCCGATCAGGCCCTCGGTTTCGAAGGCCTGGACGGTCGCGACGCCGAGATGTTCGCTCTCGGCGTCGAGCAGCCGGCCATAGGATCCACCGACGCAATAAGGGCGCAGCGCCTGCTTCAGGTCGTTGGACTGGAGCAGCACCGACAGGCCGGTCATCGTCCGCTCGCCCATCGGCGCGCTGGCGAGCGACGACAACGCCGTCCAGATCAGCTCCTTTACCTCCGGCGTGATCTGGACGCTCTCGCGCATGAGGATCGCGGCGATCCAGTCCGCTGCCCAGGCGCGCTCGGCGGCTTCGTCGATCCGCGACAGTGGCTGCAGCGCGACGCTATCGGCCGAACCCTCGGTCAGGCCGCCGCCGAGATCGTGCCAGTCTCCGGACATCGCGATCGCGGCGGCGCGGATCGACCCGCCGAAATCGAAAGCGAACACCTGGGCTTGGGCGTAGCGACGGAACTGCAGCGCCATCAGCGCCAGCAGGACGGACTTGCCGGCGCCGGTCGGGCCGACCACCAGGGTGTGGCCGACGTCGCCGACGTGAATGGAGAACCGGAACGGGGTGGACCCTTCGGTCTTGCCGTAGAGCAAGGGGGGTGCACTGAAGTGCTCATCCCGTTCCGGCCCCGCCCACACCGCGCTTAGGGGGATCATGTGGGCGAGATTGAGCGTCGAGATCGGCGGTTGCCGGACGTTGGCGTAGACATGACCAGGCAGCGAGCCGAGCCAGGCGTCTGCGGCATTGATCGTCTCGGGCATGGCCGTGAAGTCGCGGCCCTGAACCACCTTCTCGACGAGACGGAGCTTTTCGGACGCCACGCGCGGGTCGGCGTCCCAAACCGCGATCGTGGCGGTGACATAGGCCTGGCCGGCATAGTCGGCGCCCAGCTCCTGGAGCGCCAGGTCCGCGTCGGCGGCTTTGTTGGCGGCGTCGGTATCGACGAGGACACTTGCCTCGTTGGTCATCACCTCCTTGAGGATCGCGGCGATCGACTTGCGCTTGGAAAACCACTGCCGCCGGATCTTGGTGAGCAGCTTGGTCGCGTCCGTCTTGTCGAGCAGGATCGCGCGTGTGGCCCAGCGATACGGAAAGGCAAGCCGGTTCAGCTCGTCGAGGATGCCAGGCGTCGTGGCGGTCGGGAATCCGACGATCGTCAGGATGCGCAGATGCGCTTCGCCGAGGCGCGGCTCCAGACCGCCGGTGAGCGGCTGATCGGCGACCAGCGCGTCGAGATACATGGGAGTTTCAGGAACGCGGACGCGGTAGCGTCTGGTCGAGACGGTGGTGTGCAGAAACGTCAGCGTCTCGACGTCGTCGAGCCATGCGCATTCCGGCATGAAGGCTTCGACGAGCTGCAGGATGCGGTCGGTCCGATCGATGAAGCCACGCAACGCCTCCCAGGCGTCGACGCCGCGATCGGCCTTGCCCTCATAGAGCCAGCTCTCGGCGCGCGCGGCGTCCTCGGCGGGCGGCAGGAAGGCAAAGGTCAGGAAGTAGCTGGACTCGTAGTGCGCGGCGTCTTCCTCGAAGTCGGCCTTGCGCTCGGCGTCGACCATCGCCGATGCGGGATCGGGAAAGCTGCTCGCCGGATAGGCGCCGACCGGGTGGCGCTGCGCCTCGACGAAGATCGCCCAGCCACTGCCAAGCCGGCGAAACGCACTGTTGAGGCGGCCGGCGACAGCGATAAGTTCGGCCTGCACGGCGGAGTCGAGATCGGGCCCACGGAAGCGCGCGCTGCGCTGGAAGCTGCCGTCCTTGTTGAGCACGACCCCGGGCGCGACGAGCGCCGCCCAGGGCAAGAAGTCTGCGAGACGGGTCGAGGACCGACGATATTCGGCGAGATTCATCATGGCCGGCTTCAAACTCCGAGATGACCGGGGATGCGCAGATGCCGGCGCCCGACATCGACGAACTGCGGATCGCGTTTGGCTGCCCAGACCGCGGCGAAATGGCCGATGGCCCAGATGAAGATGCCGACGAGCCAGAGGCGCAGGCCCAGACCGAGAGCGGCGGCCAGCGTGCCGTTGAGGATGGCGATGCTCCGCGGCGCGCCCCCGAGCAGGATGTGCTCGGTGAGCGCCCGGTGGACCGGGACGCTGTAGCCCGGGACCTCGCCGCCGTTCTCGGTAAGGCCGGCCATCAGATGAGCGCTCCGCCGCCGAACGAGAAGAACGACAGGAAGAAGCTCGACGCGGCGAAGGCGATCGACAGGCCGAAGACGATCTGGATAAGCCGGCGGAAGCCGCCCGACGTGTCGCCGAAGGCGAGCGTCAGGCCGGTGACGATGATGATGATCACCGCGATGATCTTGGCGACGGGGCCTTCGATCGATTCCAGGATCGACTGCAGCGGCGCTTCCCACGGCATTGAGGAGCCGGAGGCATGGGCTGCGGGCGCCAGCATGACGCTGGCGATCATGACGGATGCGGCGGTCGCGATATGGCGACGGAAATGCAGGGCACGGCGGATCATGCGGGGTCTCCTTCGGGGGGCTGGATTGCGGGGCGGACGCGGTAGTCGCCGTCGGCGTTGAGGCCCTCGACGCGGCCGAGTTCGGCCAGGCGTCGGATGGCGCCACGGCCGGAGAGCACGGCGACGAGATCGATCGTCTCGGCGATCAGCGCGCGCGGGACGGTGACGACGGCTTCCTGGATGAGTTGCTCGAGGCGGCGCAGCGCGCCGAGCGCCGTGCCGGCGTGGATCGTGCCGATCCCGCCGGGATGGCCGGTGCCCCAGGCCTTGAGCAGGTCGAGCGCCTCGGCGCCGCGCACCTCGCCGATCGGAATCCGGTCCGGACGAAGGCGTAGCGACGAGCGGACGAGATCGGAAAGCGACGCGACGCCATCCTTGGTCCGCATGGCGACGAGGTTCGGCGCGGCGCATTGAAGCTCGCGCGTGTCTTCGATCAGCACGACGCGGTCGGAAGTCTTTGAGACCTCGGCAAGCAGAGCGTTGGTGAGCGTGGTCTTGCCGGTCGACGTTCCGCCGGCAACGAGGATGTTGCGGCGATCGGCGACCGCCTGGCGCAGGATCTCGGCCTGGTCGGCCGACATGATGCCGCCCTCGACATAGTCTTGCAGGGTGAACACCGCGACGGCGGGCTTGCGGATCGCGAAGGCCGGCGCGGCGACGACGGGCGGCAGGAGGCCCTCGAATCGCTCCCCCGTTTCCGGCAGCTCGGCCGAGACGCGTGGATTTCCGGCATGAACCTCGGCGCCGACATGGTGCGCCACGAGGCGCACGATGCGTTCGCCATCGGCGGCCGAAAGCCGCTCGCCGGTGTCGGACAAGCCCTCGGACAGACGGTCGATCCAGAGGCGGCCGTCGGGGTTGAGCATCACCTCGACTACGCTGGCGTCCCCGAGAAACCCGGCGATGGCGGGGCCGAGAGCGGTCCGCAGCATGCGAGCCCCTCGAAGTATCGCCTCAGATTTTTCGGAAGGAGCCGCCACGTTGTCCCCGTTCTTTGCGGGACCGCGTCAGGCCGTCCCTGGATCGGGGATGATTAAGAGAACCGGAAACCGCGCTTGGGCAACAGGTCTCAGGGCGTAGTAGTAGCGTGGCGCAGAAAGACAGGTGTTCGGCGGTATCGACGAATACTTGAGTTGCCGTATTCGATGCTTATTACGCGTCGCGCGAGGACTCGATGTCCTCGGAAATCTCCTGGCGCAGCTTCGGACCCTTGGCCAGACGCCGGCCGAGCGCGGCGACGAAGGCGTCATAGCGTTCGCCTGCCTGGGCGCGCGCCGCGGCTTGTGCCGGCTCAGGCAGCGGCGGGTTCGTGGTGAGCCAGAAGCGCACGAAGACGGCGAGCATTTCGACCGAGATGCCCAGATCGCGCTCCATGCGCGTCATGCGCCGGTCGAGCTGGTCGAGGCGTTTGAGGACGTTTCTCAAGCAGACGTTCATGTATCCCTTCCATTGGGTCTTCACGAACAGCGTCAGCGGCAGCTTCAAAAAGCTATTCTTCGCTCGGAAGGTGTAGGTCCATTTGACGTTGGTTCCCCCCTTCGCCGGCGCGAACCAGAACTGCCCGCGTGCGCCATCCATGAGATGTTTTAACGCGAAGCTCGGATCGCTTACCCGGTAGGAGAAATAGGAAGGACGATCGTACTCCGTGACGCCCTCGTTGACTGTGCTGCCATCGGCGAGATGCACGACGCGGTGTGAGCCGGGCTGATCCCAGGGACCTGAAATGTCGGAGGTCGATGCGACACCGGGCACAAGCCCGTAGCCCGTCAAGATCTTGGGGAGCACATCCTCCGCGGCAAGGAAATCGAAGACCTCGTCGATCGGGGCATCAATAAAGATTTCCCGTGTGACTGCGACATCGAGGCGCGTCGGGCGCCTAGCATCAGCATTGCTTGTCATAAGACTTCCCCTGCGCGTGTTGCTTGACAGGCCCAGAAGGCTAATCATTGCCCATACCGGGCGGAAGTCGCCGAATCTGGACACCGCGTCTCGGTGCTGAGACGGCCTAATCGCGTAGGGAAACTTGCAGCATTCGAGCAGGCACCGAGTGCGCTTCAGACCTACTTGCCGATATAGGCTGCCAATTCGTCGGGCGTCCCCATGGGAAAAGCCTTTTTCAGGTAATCGAGGAACGCGGCTACGCGGGCGCTCAGCAGGCGCCGTGACGGATATAGCGTCCACAGAGCGATCTCCGGCCCGTCGATGTCTCCCCAAAGCACGAGCGTGCCGTCGGCCAGATCGTGGCTGACCAGCGAGATTGGCAGCCGTCCGGCGCCGACGCCTGCTCGGACGGCATCACGGACCATGATCATGGAGGACAGAGCCAGAACCGGCTCGACCAAGATCTTTTCGACGCCGTCCGGAGTCTTTACTACCCATGTCTGTCGGTCGCCCGTCGAGCGTACCACCGCACGCGCGGCTTCGTTCGCGGCGGGTCGCGCGAGAGCGGGGCTGGACACGACCACCAGTCGATCGCGCAGGAAAATCCGTCCGACCAAGCTTTCGTCCGGGCTCGGGTTCACCCGGATCACCAAGTCGAAGCCTTCCTCGATCATGTCGACGGCGCGGTCTTCCGTCGAAACCTCCAGTCTCACCTCGGGATACTTCAGAGAGAATTCGCCGGCGATCTTTCCCATCGCGGTCTGCGAGAACAGCAAGGGAGCGCTGATGCGCAGCCGCCCTCGCGGACGCTCTCCTCCCGATGCGATCGCCGCGGCCGTCTCTTCTAGTTCTGTCAGCAGGTGGCCGGCGCGCTCGAACAACGCGCGCCCTTCCTCGGTCAGCTTGAGGGCTCGCGCGCCACGTTCAAGCAGACGGATGCCGAGGCTCGCCTCCAACTCGGCTACGCGCCGGGACAAGGTTGCCTTGGGGCGCCCGGCTGCGCGAGCGGCCTTGCCGAAACCTCCGTGGCGGGCGACGAGATTGAAATCGGCAAGCGCTAGCAAATCCATGGGCGTTCCATCGTTGGGACAATTTAGGGCACTATAGCGCATTTTGCGGAAAATGTGGATCGGCCTTCGGCCAACTGGCCGGGTTGCACATTGGTCGCTGTTCCACATGTGAGACGGACTGTCTAGATTTGGCGTCTATTGGATCGGATGTGGGTCGATAATATTCCGGGTGTCAAGCAACCCAACCCGGAGATATTTCCATGACCATTCTCGTTACAGGCGCTACCGGCCGCGTCGGCCGCCATGTCGTCGACCAACTCGTCCAGCGCGGCGCCAAGGTCCGTGTGCTCACCCGCGATCCCTCGAAGGCTAGCTTCCCGGCCGGCGTCGACGTCGTGCAGGGCGAACTGCTGGACATCGAAGCGCTGCGCAGCGCCTTCAACGGCGTCAGCACCCTGTTCTTGCTGAACGCGGTGACGGGCGACGAATTCACCCAGGCCATCATCACCCTCAACATAGCCCGGGAGTCCGGCGTCGAGCGGGTGGTTTACCTGTCGGTGTTCGGCGCCGACCACGCCGTAAACGTGCCGCACTTCGCGGTGAAGTCCGGCGCTGAGCGCATGCTGGAGCAGATGGGCTTCTCCGCCACGATCCTGCGCCCGTCCTACTTCATCGACAACGAGGTCATGATCAAGGACGTCATCTTCAACTATGGCGTCTATCCGATGCCGATCGGCGGCAAGGGCATCGCCATGGTCGATGCCCGCGACATCGCCGAGGTGGCGGCGATCGAGCTTATCCGCCGCGACCAGGCGCCGGGCAAGCTGCCGATCGAGACCATCAACCTGGTCGGCCCCGACACGCTGACGGGTTCGGGCGTGGCCGCGATCTGGTCGGAAATCCTCGGCCGCCCGATCGCCTATGGCGGCGATGACCCGAGCGGCTTCGAGCAGAACATGGCGACCTTCATGCCGAAGTGGACGGCCTATGAGATGCGCCTGATGGCCGAGCGCTATGTCACCGACGGCATGATCCCGCGAGACGGCGACGTCGAGCGGCTGACCCGGATCCTGGGCCGCCCGCTGCACAGCTATCGCGATTTCGCAGTGGCGCTCGCCGCGCAGCAGAATCCGACGGCCTGAGCGCCGTCGCCCATACTCGACCGCAATCTCAAAGGAATCCGACATGATCTTCTCGACCGCCACCGTTCCGGTGAATGCGGAAGGCGAGACCAGGCTGTCCCGGGCGCAAGCCTGGGCCGGTCTGGAACTCAAGGCCCGTGACGCCCGACTGTTTCTGCCGCCCGGCCTCTGCACACGATGCGAGGTCGTCGAGGAAAGCACGACCCATTTCGTGCGCGAAGCCACGATCGCCGGCTCCGATCTGCGCGAGATCATCACCCTCGAACCGCAGAGCAAGGTCACCTTCTTCCAGGCGACCGGCCCGCGCGAGGGGGCGATCGTCAACGAGATTTTCGAGGACGATACCGGCGCCCTTCAGCTTCGCTTCTACTGCTATCTCGGCCTGCGCGGCAACACTTCTCGCCGATTGAGCCTCCCCTCCAGCACAATTCAAGGATCAGACCATGAAGAACGACAATCGCATCGCCCTCGTCACGGGCGCCAATAAAGGCATCGGCCTTGAGATCGCCCGCCAGCTTGCGCAAACCGGAATCCATGTCCTGGTCGGCGCGCGAGATCCCGGTCGAGGCAGCGCGGCGGTCGCCGAGCTTTCCGCCGCCGGGCTTCGGTCGCAGTTCGTGCGGCTCGACCTGACCGACCGTGACACCATCGCGGCGGCGGTCGAAGCCATCGCGGCCGAGCATGGCCGGCTCGACATTCTCGTCAACAACGCGGGGATCCTCGAAGCCGAGGATGGTCCGCCGAGTTCGGGCTCGCCGGAGGCTGCGCGCCGCATCATGGACACCAACTTCGTCGGCACGCTGGCGGTGACCCAGGCGATGCTGCCGCTGCTGCGCCAATCGCCCGCCGGACGGATCGTCAACCTGTCGAGCTCGCTGGGCTCCCTCACGCTCAATGGCGATCCGTCATCGACTTACTATGCCGTGAGATTGATCGGTTACAACGCATCGAAGGCGGCGCTGAACATGCTGACGGTGACACTGGCCGAGGAGCTGCGCGGCACCTCCGTGGTCGTTAACTCCGTCAGCCCAGGCTTTGTGAAGACCGATCTCAACGGAAACACCGGCATCATGACCCCGGAAGAGGGAGCAAGGCTGCCCGTCAAATATGCGCTGCTCGGCGAGGGCGCCGTCTCTGGCTCCTTCGTCGAACCGGACGGCAATACGCCCTGGTAGATGGCGCGACGACCGCGCGACGGTTTCAATCTCGGCCTCACGCGGTCGCCAAAATGCCCGCTCTCGGGCCTCCGCGAGACGATCATTGATCGGCTTTTTACATCGCAACCTGGATGGGGAGACAAGCGATATGCCAGACCTCGCCTTTGATCTCCGCCATCTGAAGTATGCCATGCTCGTAGCAGAGCACGGGAGCTTTCGGCGGGCAGCAGATGCAACGAATATACCGCAATCCACAATTACGAGGCGCATTCAGCTCTTGGAGGCGCAGCTTGGCGTCGCGCTGTTTGAACGCAGCAGAACGGGAGCCCGCCCAACATATTCCGGAGAGCGCTTTATTCGGGAGGCAACGTTTGGTGCCGAACATCTGTCTCGTGCGGTCACCGACCTACGCCATGTTCGTTCGGCACACAGTGGAATTCTGCGTGTTGGAATAGTCGGGTCGTTGGCCAGCGGCTTTTTGGCAGACCTGCTTAACCGCTTTCATCGGAAGCACAAAACCATCGATGTCGTGGTTGAGGAGAGCAGCTCTCAATCGATTGCCGCGGGGGTTTCGCAGGGGAGGCTCGATGTAGCCTTCGTTTGCGGATCACCGCGGTTAGCAGGTTGCCAGATTCGTCCTTTGTGGCGTGAACGAATTTTGCTTGCGGTTCCCGCAACGCACGCCCTCGCTTCAAACGAGAGCGTCAATCTGGAGGATGCTCGGAATGAGGTCTTCATCGTGCGCGCCCAAGGATCTGGTCCTGAAATCGAAGACTACCTCGTGCGACAACTGTCCGGGCCAAGCTTTCGACCTCGCATCGTGGCGCACAATGTAGGGGCCGAGAACCTGCTCAACATGGTCGCGAGAGGATTTGGGCTGACGCTCTCGAGTGAATCCGCGCTTGGAACGAGCTATTCGGGCGTAAGTTTCGTTCACCTAAGCAATTCGCAAGAGTTGGTAGAATTCAGCATTCTGTGGCGAACGACGACTGAAAACCCCGCAATGCGTGCTTTATTACAGCTATGCGCAGATGGAACACCAAGTTTTGTGCTCTAGCCATCAGAGTAAATTATCGGTCAAATATACGTTGCTTGGGAAGATGTTATTCCGAGTGGCCGTTCCCTATCAGGACATGGCCTCTCTTCTTTGGGATCGACGAAATCTATAAGCCGCCGATGCTCTACGCGCGATTATCCAGCGAACCCGCGAGGTCGAAATGAGCCCCGATCCTCTGCGGGTCGCGCGGAATTTTGGGAAAGGTTATTGGAACGGCTCCCGTCCGCCGTTCGGCTACAAGATCGTTGCCGCCGAAATGCGGGGAGCGCGGACCAAGAAGAAGATCGAGCCCGATCCCATCCATATCGAGACCGTGCGGCTGATCTTTCGCCTGGCCCGCGTCGGCGACGGGGACGGCTCCTTGGGCGTCCGGCAAATCGCGGGCTACCTGAACGAACGCGGGCTCCGGACGCAGACGGGCGGCCGTTGGGGTCTGGGGGCAGTCCACGAACTACTGACACGCACGACCTACATCGGGGTTCACCGTTTCAACGTCAGCGGCAAGCGCAAGGGCACCAAAAAGAACCCTGAGGACATTGTCGAGGTAGAGGTTCCTGCGATCATCGAGCCCGAGGAATTCGAGGCCGTTCAGGAACTGCTCAAGTCGCGGGCTCCGCAGCTCAAGGCGCCACGCTTCGTCAATTCACCGACCCTCCTGGGAGGGGTAGTCTATTGCGCCGACTGCGGCGGAGCTATGACCCTGCGAACGTCCGGCAAGGGTGAGGAATACCGTTACTACACCTGCTGCACCGCAGCCCGGCAGGGCAAGACGGGCTGTAAGGGTCGGACCATCCCAATGGCGGAGCTGGATTCGATCGTCGTCGAGCATATCGAGACGCGGCTGCTCGCGCCGGGGCGTCTGGAAACCATGCTGGGGGCGCTTGTGGAGCGCCGGTCGGACCACGCCGAGAAGGAAAAGGAGCGGATCACCGCCCTAAAACATCAAGCTGCCGACGCCGAGGAAAAATTGACCCGGCTTTATCGGGCCATCGAAAACGGTTTGGCCGACCTCGACGATCCGAACCTGAAAGGGAGGATCGGGGAACTGAAGCGGGTCAGAGATTCGGCTAGGGCCGACGTCGAGCGCGCGGAAAGCCGGGATGCCCGGAGCGCTACCATAACGATGGAATCGATCAACGAGTTCGCCCGGATGGCGCGCCTGCGGCTGCGCAGGGAGGACGGAACCTTCCGGAGGAGCCACATTCAAAGTCTCGTACAGCGGGCTGAGGTGGGATCGGACCAGATTGTGATCCGTGGTTCGGCCCTCAAGCTCCTCCAGACCCTCACCGAGGTGTCTGGAGGAAAGCCTGGAGTGGAAACTGCGGGGTTTGGCGTTCGCAGTTTCGTACCGAAATGGCTCCCCGACCTGGACTCGAACCAGGGACCATTCGATTAACAGTCGAATGCTCTACCAACTGAGCTATCGGGGAATGGCCGCCCTATAGCAGACCCGCTTGCCGGGGCAAAGGATTTTATCGGGGCAGGGCGGAGTGGAATTGCAACGCGTGCCCCCTATATTCCCGCCATGGGCAAAATGAAAATCGCCGGCCGCACCATTCCGCTCCCGGGCCACCCGGTGGCGCGGGCCACGCTGGGCATTGCCCTTGTCTCCGGCGGCCTGCTGGGCTTCCTGCCCATTCTCGGCTTCTGGATGATCCCGGTGGGGCTGGCAGTACTGGCGGTTGATTTTCCCATGGCCCGCCGCGCCCACCGCAGGCTCACCGTCAAGATGGGCGCCTTCCTGCACCGCAAGGCGCCGCGCCATGCCCATCTGTTCGGCTTCGGTGCGCCCCGTCCGGGCAAGCATTGAAAAAAGGAAATTGGAGGCCTCGCCCGGAATCGAACCGGGGTGCAAGGATTTGCAGTCCTCTGCGTAACCACTCCGCCACGAGGCCAACCGGGGAGCCGTATAGTCGAAGGCCCCCGGTGAAACAACAGCCATTCCTTCCCACTCACCGGTTAATAACCGGTGACCGCAGGTGGACTTGAAAGGTCAGTTTGGGTAACACCGGAAGTCACCCTTGCATGTTTGAGTCACAGGAATTTGCGTTATGAATTTTGCTGCAGCCCGCGAAAACATGATCGAATTGCAAGTGCGGCCGAATGGCGTCACCGACCATCGAATCATCGATGCGATGGCGGGCCTCGCGCGTGAAGATTTCGTGCCAGAGGCGCGCCGCGCCGTCGCCTATGCCGATGAAGACATTCCGCTTTCTTCAGGTCTTGAGCCGCGCTGCCTGATCGATGCCATGTCCTTCGCCAAGCTCATCCAGCTGGCCGCCATCACCCCGGAAGACAAGGTGCTGCATGTCGGTGCAGCCACCGGCTACGGCACGCTGGTGCTGGCTCGGATGGCAAAGTCGGTGGTGGCGCTGGAAAGTGATTCGGCCCTGCTGGGCGGCATCCGCAAGGCGCTCGCCGGGCAGGCGAACGTCAAGATCGCCGAAGGCGCGCTGAGTGAAGGTGTCAAGGCTGACGCGCCTTACAATGTCATCGTGGTCGAGGGCCGCGTGGCGGAAATCCCACAAAGCCTGATTAGTCAGCTTGCCGATGGCGGGCGTCTTGTCGCCGTGGTGGGCGAAGCCGATATGGCGAAGGCCTGCGTGCTCACCGTCAGCGGCAGCACCGTGGCGCGCCGCAAGGCCTTTGATGCGTCGATCGCGGCGCTGCCGGGGTTCCAGAAGAAGAAGCCTGCGTTTGTATTCTGAGGGACTGGCCAGAAGAGCCAGCCCGGTTGCGTTGGGGAGCGGGAAGTCGGGGACGTCAGACAAAAGTGAGTGGTCGATGAAGAGCAGTTTGGTTCGGCGGATATTGGGTCTTGCAATGGCGGCGGCGGTGATGGCCCCGGCCTCTGCCTTTGCGGACACGGTGGCGGATGCCATGGCGCAGGCCTATCTCGGCAACCCCACGCTGAGAGGCGCGCGCGCCGGACAGCGGGCTACTGACGAGCAGGTGCCGCAAGCCCTGTCCGGCTGGCGTCCCACGGTCACCGTCCAGACCGAGGTCGAGGCGGTTGGCGGCAAAACCAAGTCTTACATCACCAACAACAGCGCCAAGATCAAGGAAGTGCCGGGCTCGGTCAGCATCACGCTCACCCAGCCGATTTATAATGGCGGCAGGACAACGGCGTCGGTCGCCCAGGCCGAGGCCAATGTGAAGGCGGGCCAGCAGAACCTCCTCGCCACCGAGCAGAGCGTGCTCTACAACGCAGTGTCCGCCTATATCAACGTCTATGCCGACCGCCAGCTCGTCGCCCTCCAGCAGGAAAACGTGCGGGTGCTGCAGGCCCAGCTCGGTGCCTCGGACGAACGCTTCAAGGTTGGTGAAATCACCCGCACCGATGTGGCGCAGGCCCGCGCCAGCCTGTCGGGCGCCAAGGGATCCTTGGCCAATCAGCAGGCCATCCTTGCCGGCGACGTCGCCAAATATCTGCAGATCATTGGCAAGCAGCCGGGCAAGCTCACCTATCCCGAACTCCGCCGCATGCCGCCCAGCGTGGAGATCGCGCTCGCCAAGGCGGCTCAGCTCAATCCCAATATTCTCGCCGCCGCCTTCGTCGAGGATGCCTCGCTGCACCAGATCGACGTGCAGCGTTCGGCCCTCCTGCCGCAGATTTCGCTGCAGGGGCAGGCGGCCTATCTCAACGATTTTGACCATAATTCCGGCAGCAAGCAGCACACCTATTCGGTGGCGGGCGTCCTGTCCGTTCCGCTCTATGAGGGCGGCTCCGCCTACGCCAGCATCCGTGAGGCGAAGCAGCTGGCCAGCCAGCAGCGCATCGCGGTGATCGAGGTGGCGCGCTCGGTGCGCCAGGCCGTGTCGGCGTCGTGGAGCGCGCTCGCCGCCTCGCGTGAGATCATCGCCGCGGCGAAGGATCAGGTCTCGGCCTCGCAGCTGGCGCTGGATGGCGTCCGGCAGGAATATCAGGCCGGCACCCGCACCACGCTGGATGTGCTGAACGCCCAGGCCGATGTGGTGACCGCCAAGACCACGCTGGTGAACGCCCAGCGCAGCCAGATCCTCGCCGGTTACCAGCTTCTCGCCGCCGTCGGAGAACTCACCGCCCGCGACCAGCACCTGAACGTGCCCTATTACGATCCGCAGGAAAATTACAACGCCACCCGCGGCAAATGGATCGGCACCGGCGTCGAAACGGTGGAATAGCCTTCAGCCCTGTTGACAAGACGTGCCCCGCATCTGGCCCGGCCATGGCGCGGGTTTTAAGATGGAGGCCGAATCACTCATCCGTCACCGGAGAAGGGCCCCGCCGTGTCCGCCGAACCGAAAATGGAAGATCTGCTCGCCTCGATCCGCAAGGCGATCCACGAGGACATTGGCGAAGTGCCCGCCGCGCGCTCGGCCCCGCCGGCCCTGGTCCGCCATTTGCGCGAAGTGCCGAAGCCCGTTGAGACCCGCAGCGTTGAAACCCGCAGCGCCGCCGAACAGGAAATCCAGGACCTGCGCGACCGCATCAACCGCTCGCGCGTCACCGAGACGGCGGCGCAACTGCGCACCGGCCCCGCCACCCGCGTGCCGTCCTTCGCGGGCACAGCCCCCATCCGCCAGCAGCCCTCCTACCGCCAGATGGAAAGCCGCGCGCCGTCCCTCCGCGGCACCATTGACGACTATGATCCCCAGCAGACCTTCCACGCCGCGCGCCAGGCCGCCGTCGCCGAAGCCGCATGGGAGCCGGAGCCGGAAGAGGTTGAACCGCCTCCGCCGCCGCCAAAGCCGCAGCCCTTGCTCTCCCATGATGCGTCTCAGGCGACCGGTGCCGCCTTCGACAGGCTGGCCGACAATCTCCTCAGCCGCGCCACCGCCAACCGCTCGCTCGAGGCGATGACCACCGATCTTCTGCGCGGCATGCTCAAGAGCTGGCTCGACGACAACCTGCCGCAACTGGTGGAGCGGCTGGTGCGCGAAGAAATCGAGCGCGTCGCCCGCCGCGGCCGCTAGCCGCCACCAAGGGTTGTCGTTACCACATTATAAACAATCATAAGTAGTGTTCCGGAAGGCCGCACCCGGCCTGGTGGAATCTATGGAACAGCCGAACAAGCGCGGAGCGCCCCGCCAGCGTGTGCTGAAGGAGGGCAAGATCGTCACCATGGACAAGTGGTCGGTCTTCGATTGCACCATCCGCGACATTTCGGAATTGGGTGCGAGGCTCCGCTGCGCCGATCCGGCCTCGGTGCCCACGGATTTCCGCCTGCTCATCCGCTCCACCAATTCCATCCAGCCCGCCCATGTGGTGTGGCGGCGGGAGGACCAGCTGGGCGTCATGTTCACCGGCCCCGCCAAAACCGCTCCACCGCGCAAATTTTAGGCACAGCGGCTTCACCGGTTATAAACCCTTTGCCGCCTAGCATTGCTCCGTTCACGGAAAGAGTGTGCGCGATGGCGCAGCCTATGGATCATCCCGAATTGCGCGCCGCCCGCCGGATGCGGGTGCTGAAGATGGGCAAGATCATCCACAGCAACAATGCCTCGACCGTCGATTGCAAGATCAGGGATATTTCCGACACCGGCGCGAAACTCATATGCGGCGAGCAGATGGCGGTGCCCAGCACCTTCCGCTTTGTCACCCAGGGCGACAATATCGAGCGCGACGCAAAAGTCATGTGGCGTAAGGGCAATGAGGTGGGCATCACCTTCACAAGCCCGCCAAGGCCCTCGAGCCTCCGCAAGGTCTGACCTCGGGTTGCATGTGCGGGCGGGCTGGTGTTTATAGCCCGCCAACGCCAACCCATGCAGAATCCCCGATGCTCGAGAAGACCTTTACGCCTGCCGAAATGGAAGCCCGCCTCTATGCCGAATGGGAGAAGCGCGGCTTCTTCAAGGCCGGCCGCAAGCCAAAAGCGGAAGCCTTCACCATTGTCATCCCGCCGCCCAATGTCACGGGCTCGCTGCACATGGGGCACGCGCTCAACAACACCATTCAGGATATTCTCTGCCGCTTCGAGCGCATGCGCGGCAAGGATGTGCTCTGGCAGCCCGGCACCGATCACGCCGGCATCGCCACCCAGATGGTGGTGGAGCGCCTTCTCGCGCAGGAGAACAAGACAGACCGCCGCACCATGGGGCGTGAGGCTTTCCTCAAGCGCGTGTGGGAATGGAAAGAGGAATCGGGCGGCACGATCATCAACCAGTTGAAGCGCCTGGGTGCGTCGTGCGACTGGAGCCGCGAGCGCTTCACCATGGACGAAGGCCTGTCGCGCGCCGTTCTCAAGGTCTTCGTGCAGCTTTACCGCGAAGGCCTGATCTACAAGGACCAGCGCCTCGTCAACTGGGACCCGGTGTTCCAGACCGCCATTTCCGATCTCGAGGTTGAAACGCGCGAGACCAAGGGCAGCATGTGGTCCTTCGCCTATCCCCTCGTTGATGGCGAGATTGACGGCATTTCGGAAATCGTCATCTCAACCACGCGCCCTGAGACGATGCTGGGCGATGGTGCGGTGGCCGTTCACCCCTCGGATGAGCGGTATAAAAACCTCATCGGCAAGCTGGTGCGCCTGCCAATTGCCGAGCGGTTGATCCCCATCATTGCGGACGAATATCCCGACCCGGAATTCGGCACCGGCGCCGTCAAGATCACCGGCGCGCATGATTTCAACGACTTTGAAGTGGCCCGCCGCCACGACATTCCGCTCTTGAAGCTCATGGACACACAGGCGCGCATGATCTCGACGCCCGAGAACCATGTGCCCGAGCGTTACAACGGCAAGGACCGTTTTGAAGCCCGCAAGATGGTGCTGGAAGAGATCGAGGCGCTGGGATTCTATCGCGGCAAGGAAGACAAGGTCATCGCCCAGCCCTTCGGTGACCGTTCCAATGTCGTCATCGAGCCGATGCTCACCGAGCAGTGGTATGTGAATGCCGGTGAACTGGCGAAGCCCGCCATCCGGGCGGTGGAGCAGGGCGATACCGCCTTCATCCCGAAGAACTGGGACAAAACCTACTTTGAATGGATGAACAACATCCAGCCCTGGTGCATCTCGCGCCAGCTCTGGTGGGGCCACCAGATTCCTGCGTGGTATGCGCCCGATGGCATGATCTTCGTCGCCGAAAGCGAGGCGGAAGCGAAAGCCGATGCCGCGAAACATTTCGGCCATGAAATTGAACTGAAGCGCGACGAGGACGTGCTCGACACCTGGTTCTCTTCCGCGCTCTGGCCGTTCTCCACGCTGGGCTGGCCGGATGAAACGCCGGAGCTCAAGCGCCATTACAAGACCGACGTTCTCGTCACCGGCTTCGACATCATCTTCTTCTGGGTCGCCCGCATGATGATGATGGGCCTTCACTTCATGAAGGAGGTGCCGTTCCACACCGTCTATATCCACGCGCTGGTCCGCGACGAGAAGGGCCAGAAAATGTCGAAGTCGAAAGGCAACGTCATTGATCCATTGGAGCTGATCGACGCTTATGGTGCCGATGCGCTGCGCTTCACGCTGGCCGCCATGGCGGCACAGGGGCGAGACATCAAGCTGGCGAAATCGCGCGTCGAAGGCTACCGCAACTTCGGCACCAAGCTGTGGAACGCCGCCCGCTTCGCCGAGATGAATGGCGTGAAGCGCGATGAAAATTATGATCCGCTGGCCGCCCGCGTCACCGTCAACCGCTGGATCGCCGGTGAAGCCGCCCGCACCGAACGCGCGGTGAAGCAGGCGCTTCAAGACTACAAGTTCAATGAAGCCGCAGGCGCCCTTTATCAGTTCGTCTGGAATGTCTTCTGCGACTGGTATCTGGAACTCATCAAGCCAATTCTTCTGGGCACGGACGAAGCGGCGAAAGCCGAAACCCGCGCCACCGCCGCCTGGGTGATGGACCAGATCCTGCTGCTGCTCCATCCCTTCATGCCCTTCGTCACCGAGGAACTCTGGCAGCAGACGGCGGAGCGCAAGACATGGCTCATCGATTCCCCATGGCCAGCGTACAAGGGGCTGGGCGACCGGGAGGCCGATGCCGAAATCGAATGGGCGATCCGCTTCATTTCCGATGTGCGCTCGGTGCGCGCCGAAATGAACGTGCCCGCCGGCGCCAGGATCAGCGCCGTCATCGTCTCCGCCAATGCCGAAACCCGCCGGAGGGCTGCCGCATGGGAAAACGAAATCATGCGCCTGGCAAGGCTCTCCGCCATCACCTTCGAGGATCAGGTGCCCAAGGCTGCGGCCCAGATCGTGCTCGATGAAGCCACCGTCGCGCTGCCCCTCGAAGGCGTCATCGACTTCGCCGCCGAACGCCAGAGGCTTGCAAAGGAACTCGAAAAGATCGCCAGGGACATGGCCGGCATCGACGGCCGCCTCAATAATCCCGGCTTCGTCGCCAAAGCCCCGCCCGAAGTGCTGGAAGAAAGCCGCGACCGCAAAGCCGAACTCGAAGCCCGCAAGGCCAAAGTCAACGAGGCGCTGGGAAGGCTGGGGTAGCCAGGCCGCTGTGCTTCAATTTACGGTTGGTCTCTCCCTTTCGTCATTCCTGCGAAAGCAGGAATCCCGCTTTGGATTTAAACAGTTAGCGGAACCGTCGTGACGGATTGGGGTGAGCGTGACGATCTGGCCCTCTCTGGTAAAAAGCCCTCGCGCTTCCAAAAACGCCCCCGTTGACCCATAGCCTTTTTTGTAATGCGGATACTCGTTAAGAAGAGCTTGTCCAAGTTGTCCCGCGTGAGCCGTGATGCCATCCTTTGAAACGGTACGAAAGATTCGCAGCAATTCAGTGTCGCTGACTATTGCCTCGGGCGGTTCGGGAACGGTTTTGAAATCGTCAAAACTATTCCGAAAAGACTGATCAGTTTTATTTTCCCCGACTCCCGTGATTGCTTTCCCGTGCTGGCGAAGATGAATGGCCAGCAACGAAAAATCTGCATCGCTCGACGCGATTACCGCATGATCAAATCGATCGCCGTGCAGGAGAGCCACCGCATCAATGGTGAGAGCAAAGTCACTCGCGTTTTCCTTGAGGTGCTGCGGCGTCTGCATCGGCACCATGTGATGCGCCTTGATCGCGGACTCCCAATCTTTCAGCTTGTCTGCCTTTGCATAGCAATTGCGGATGATCAAATTGCCCAATGCTGAAGCATGCGTGACAATCTGCGATGCCAGCGTGTGCGATATATTCTCTGCATCGATAAAGAGCGCGACGCGCGGTTTGGCGGCTATCGGCGGCGTGACCATCATGATCCGTCAAAATGAATCTGACGGAAGTGTAATGTCTCTTGCTTATCGCCTCGGAAACATTTTCAATAAAGTTTTCGGATTGACGGGCAAGCGGGCGCAGTCGAAAACGCTTTCATGCCTCCCATCCTCCACGACCGCATCTCCACCCCCTTGGGCCCCATGGCCCTCATGGCGCGGGATGGGGTGTTGCTGGCGCTGGAGTTTGACGAGGAGGAGACCTGCATCGCCCGCGAGATGCGGCGGCGGTTTCCGGGAGAAAACGCTCAGCACACGGATAATCCCTTCGGCTTCACGGCGCTGATCGGATCCTATTTTGCGGGCGACCTCTCGGCCATTGACGGCATCCCCGCCGATGGCGGCGGCACGGAGTTCGAGCGGCAGGTGTGGGCGGAGCTGCGGCGCATCCCCTGCGGGGAAACGCAATCCTATGGCGAGGTCGCAAGGCGGCTGGGCGACCCCAACCTGTCGCGCGCCGTGGGGATCGCCAATTCCCGCAATCACAATGCCATCGTCGTGCCCTGCCACCGGGTGATCGGCAGCGACGGCACGCTCACCGGCTATGCGGGCGGCCTCCACCGCAAGCAGTGGCTGCTCCGCCACGAGCACGCGCCAGCCGTTGCGCAGGGCGATCTGTTTTCAATCTGAGCGGGAAACCGGGCACCGGCGGGAAATTGACAGAGTCAATTTCGCGCCCATGATTTTGGCATCCCGGCAGCTCCAAAAACCAACGAAAAAACATGTAATTTCCGGCGATTTTGCAGCGAAAAGCATCAAAAACCGCAATGAAAACGGTCCTAGGAAATGTTTCACATGAAACATCATCGGCCCAAATTTTTGAAGTCAAACCCTAGCTGCGGGCGATCCGCGTCAGGAAATAGCTGCCCATCTGGCGGGTGGATTTGCGCAAGGCCTCGCTCGGCGGCTTTTCCAGATATTTGGCCAGCGCCGCCTCCATCGCCTCGCCCAGCGTGCCGCGCGAGGTGGTGGTGGAAAGCACCGCCATGGAGGTGCGGCTGATGATATAGGCCTTCTGGCCCTCCGCCGCCCGCACGATGCCTTCCAGCCGGATCCAGTCCTCGGTGCGGTTGGCGAATTTGGAGGCATCGGTATCTTCCATGCCCTCCGTCAGCACGCGCAGCATGGCGCGGTCGAACATCGTGCCGGGCAGTGGCATGCGGGTGTAGAGATTGGCGAGGCACAGCACCAGCGCCTCGAGAAACCGCTCGCGGGTGCTTGGGCCCTCGCCGGGCGCGGGGCCTTTGCGCGGCTCCAGCACGGTTTTCACAAGGTTTTCAACGGCAGGCTGTTCAGTCACGGCTCAGGCTCCGGAAGGCGCCAGAAGCCTAGCCGGGATTGGTTAAGAGACCGCCTTCACCGTTTTGCGGTTTCGCAGCACATGCTCATGCGCGGCATCATAAAGCGCGCTGTCGCGGAAATGCTGCGCATCCAGCACCGGACCCACCAAAATCAGCGCCGTGCGGGTGAGCTTCGCCGCCCGGACCTTCTTGGCAATCGTTGAAAGGGTGCCGCGGATGATCTGCTGGTCCGGCCATGTTACCCGGTAAACCACGACAACAGGGCAATCAGCGCCGTAATAGGGCGTGAGCGCCCGCTCGATATAGCCGAGATTGCGGATGGAAAGATGGATGGCCAGCGTCGCCTTGGAGCGTCCAAGTTCCTCCAGCGTCTCGCCCTCGGGCATCGGCGAGGCCTGCATGGTGGTGCGGGTGAGGATCACCGTCTGGGCGATTTCGGGCAGCGTGAATTCGGTGTTGAGCACTGCCGCCGCAGCGGCAAAGGCGGGAACGCCGGGTGTCACGTCATAGGGAATGCCCAGCGCATCGAGGCGGCGCATCTGCTCGGCAATCGCCCCATAGATCGAAGGGTCGCCGGAATGAACGCGGGCCACGTCATGGCCCCTGGCCTGCGCCGCTTCGATCTCGGCAATGATTTCATCGAGATGCAGCGGCGCGGTATCGACCACCCGCGCCTCCGGAGGCGCCGCCTTGACGATCTCCTCCGGCACCAGCGATCCCGCATAAAGGCAGACCGGGCAGGACTGGATGAGTTTCAGGCCGCGCAGCGTGATGAGATCCGGCGCGCCGGGACCTGCGCCGATGAAATGGACAGTCATTCGGCGGCCTCTCGCTTCCTGGCATAACCGCGCGGCGTATAGGCATAGGTCTCGCCATTGCCGCGCTTGAAGGATTTCGATTGCGAGGAGCCGACCATGACAAGCGTCAGCATGTCCACATCCCCGGGGTTAAAGTCTGAGAAGGGCACGATCTTCACCTTTTCTTCCGGGCGGCCCAGGTTCGAGGCGATGATGACGGGCGTCTCCGGCGGCCGGTGCTTGGCCAGAATGGCAAAGGCCCGCTCAAGCTGGTCGCGCCGTTTCAGCGAGCGGGGATTATAGAAGGATATCACGAAATCGCCTTCCGCCGCCGCCTTGACGCGCCGCTCGATTATGTCCCAAGGCGTCAATAGATCGGACAGCGAAATGCAGCAGAAATCATGGCCGATCATCGCCCCGGCCTTTGCCGCCGCCGCCTGAAACGCCGAGATTCCGGGGATCACCTCAACCCGGATGCGGCAGGGCTCCAAATCGAGAATCTCATACACCAGCGCCGCCATGGCATAGATGCCGGCGTCGCCCGAACACACCAGCGCCACGGTGCGCCCCTGTTTCGCCAGCGCAATCGCATGGCGCACACGCTCTTCCTCGCCGCCCAGCGGAAAGCGGTGTTCTGTCTGATCCGTTTTCACCCGCTGGACCAGATCGAGATAGAGGCCGTAACCAACCCAGTCACTGGCAATGCTGAGAGCGGTGGTGGCTTGCGGGCTTCGCATGTACCAACCGCCCGGGCCGATCCCGACCACTTTCAGGATGCCCAACTCGCGGCCTCGTGATTCAATAACCGGTGACGGCGAACGGGCTACGGCGCAGGTTGCGCGGTTGCTCTTGGTCTTCGGCACAATGATCGCCCCATCGGGATTTGCCAGCGCCAGCGCCGCCGCTTCCGAGACCGAGGGTGTGCCAGTTGCCACAGCAACAGTAGCGGACGGCTGAGGAACCCGGCCAGCTACCGCGTTCAGTTCGTCAGCCGTGAAAAACCTGATCTCTGGCCAGAAGTCTTCCGCAATCGCTGGCTCATCTTCTTTCAGATCAAGCGTGCCGTAGTTGCTGACCGACCACTCGGCCAGCCCATGCGCGAGCAATGTCGCATTCACAAGGTCGCGAACATGATTATCTGGCGTGCCCCGCTCGCAACCCACTCCGACCGTGAGGGTTTGCGGGTGATAGACCAGATGGTCTGGCGCGCCCTCCATTTCCAGTTCGGTGATGGTGATGCTGAGCGTTGCGTCAGCAGATTGCGGAAGGGCCGAAAGCCACGGCGCATCACCGTGAATTTTCACCTTTTCGCCGCCCAACAGCCTTGCCGCGAAGGCTTTCATGTCATCACGGTTTCGCAGGGCGTATCCCGGCGGGCAATCGTCTAGTGCAATGCCGAACGCGACATCGCTGGCCGTGGTGATGGCGGCATGGCCGCCCGTGATCTCCGCGATGCGCCGCGCGAGGGCATTGGCGCCATGGTGGCCTCCCAGCAGCGGAACGACGCTCGATCCATCCTCGGCAACGGCGATCACCGGCGGTTCTGAAAACTTGTCGTTGAGATGGGGCGCAAGCGCGCGGATCAGGATGCCGCTGGCGCACAGGCCGATGATCGGGCGCTGCTCCTGGAACAGCCTGGCCAGATGCGCCGTGGCCTTGGGATAGTGAACATCGCCGCCTGCCACGCAGTCCGGCGTGTGGATTTCGCCATCGAACGCCGCCTTCAGCGTTTGCGCCACCGGCAATGCCGACGCGCCGAGCACGAAAATGACAGGCCTTACCATGGCTCGCGCCCCGTATAGACGAGGATCGTTGTGAAATAGGGCAGGACATCGCCCTCCACATCGGCGAGCGGCGTGATTTTCTCCTCATCCCGCGTGGCCTTTTCGATCACCACGCTTTTCGAGGTGAGATCGAGAAGGCCCAGAATATTGCGCAATTTCGGCAGGTGGCGGCCCACCTTGATGATGGTGGCGCTCTCGCAAGCCTGTAGCTCCTCACGCAGCCTGTCCTCGGCCAGCGTGGCCGGGAGAACCTTCAGCACCTCGTTCCGGGCCGCGAGCGGGCGTCCAATGGCGGCGGCGGAGGCGGTGATCGAGGAGACGCCCGGCACCACGACCGTCTCAAATTTCCCCGCCAGCCTTGCAAAGAGATACATGAAGCTGCCGTAGAAAAAGGGATCGCCTTCGCACAGCATCACCACATCGCGGCCTGCTTCCAGATGCGCCGCGATCTGCGCCGCACCGGCATCATAGGCCTTTTCGCCATGCTCGCGCTCGATCCGCATGGGCATGTCGATGGCAAGTTCCGTGGCATCGTCAGGGAAGAAGGTGCGGGCAATGTCGCGCGCCGTCGATTCCCCACCATTGGCCGAGAGATAGGCGATGACGCGCGCGGTGGAGACGAGCCGCCATGCCTTCACCGTCATCAGTTCCGGGTCGCCGGGGCCGACGCCCACACCGTAAAGAGTGCCCTGTGTCATGGTTTCCGTGTCTGCCATTGGGTGACGGCCATGCGGGGCTTGAGCGCGCGAAGCGGGCCGATGCGGGTGAGGCGGGAGATTTCGAGGCGTGTCAGGTCGCCGCCGTATTTCTCATGAAGATCATAGAGATGCAATTCGCCCTCGATGGTGACGACATTCACCACCATTGCGCCGCCGGGCTTCAAAGCCTCCCACGCGGTTTCAAAAATGCCAGGGATTCCTAGCCCCCCGCCGATGAAAACGGCATCGGGGGCCGGCTGGCCTTTCATGGTGTGAAGGGCATCGCCGGGAACCAGTTTCAGGCGCGGGGTGCCCAGCGCATCGGCATTGGCGGCAATCATCTTCAGCCGTTCCGGATCGCTTTCAAAGGCAATGGCTTCGCAGCCGCGCGTGGCGCGCATCCATTCAATGGCGATGGAACCGCACCCCGCGCCCACATCCCACAGAAGCTGATCGGGGGCAGGCGAAAGCGCTGCGATCGTCGTGGCGCGCACCTCGCGCTTGGTGAGCTGGCCATCGTGCTGGAAGGCATCATCCGGCAGGCCCGCTGCGCGGGACAGGATTTTGGCTTGCGGACCAGCGATGCAGGAAATGGCGAGCGTATTCAGGGGAGAGAAGTCCCGCGCCGGAACAGCGGAGGCGGCAAACGAAGATTGATGTTCGCGCGGGCCGCCCATGTTTTCCAGAACGGTGATCACGCTTTCACCGAACCCGCGCGCCACAAGACGGCGCGCCACTTCGGGAATGGTAGAGGCATCAGCGGTCAGCACCAGCAGTTTCGCGCCCGGCTGGATGAAGGGTTCGAGCGTGGCGGCATCGCGCCCGTGCAGGCTCAGCGTATCGCAGTCCGGCAGCGACCAGCCGAGACGCGCGGTGGCCAGTGTGAAGGCGGAGAGATGCGGGATGATCTCGGCCTCTTCGATCGGAATAAAACTCAGAAGCTTCCGCGCCACGCCATAATTCATGGGGTCGCCGGTGGCGAGGATCACTGTCCTGCGTCCGCGCAATGGCTTGATGCGATCCACAACGGCGGAGAAAGGCTGCGGCCACACGTGGCGCTCCGCCTTACTTGCGGGAATGAGCGCCAGCATGCGCTCGGAGCCGACAATCACCTTGGCATCGGCCAGTTTCGCGCGCGCCTGGGCGGAGAGGCCGCCTTGGCCATCCTCGCCCATGCCGATGATGGTGAGCCACTTGCTCATTCTTCGCCTCTTGTGAGTGCGTTGACAGCGGCTGACGCCATGGCAGAGCCGCCCCGGCGGCCCAGAAGCGTGGCATAGGGAATGCCGCGCGGGTTTGCCACCAGTTCCGCCTTTGATTCCGCAGCACCCACGAAGCCCACGGGAAACGCCACGATGGCCGCCGGGCGGGGAGCGCCAGAGCCGATCAGTTCCAGAAGTGCAAAAAGGGCCGTCGGCGCGTTGCCGATGACAACGAGCGCGCCCGCCAGATGCGGCGCCCACAATTCCACGGCGGCGGCGGAGCGCGTGGTGCCCTTGGCAGTGCCAAGGGCGCGCGCTTCCGGGTCGTTCAGCGTGCAGATGATGTTGATGTTCTTGCCGATGATGCCGTGCTTCACCATCTCGGCATCGACAAAGACCGGTTTATGCGCGTCGAGCGCCGCCTTCGCGGCATCATAAAAATCGGCGGTAATGCGCAAGTCCTGGGCAATTTCCGGCATGCCGCAGGCGTGGATGATGCGGCGGGCGATGCCATGGGCGCTTTGGGGCAGATGCGCAACATCAGCCTCCGCCCGGATCAGCGCGAAGGAGCGGGCATAGATCGCCTTGGGATCGCGGATATAATCGATCACGGCTTCTTCATGCTGTTGGGGCCGAGCGGATGATCGGCGTGCGGGTAGGGGGCATGCGTATGGTCATGATCGCCATGATGATGATGGTGATGGCCGCCTTTCACAATCGCATCGGGATCGAACGTGAATAGTGGGGCTGAGCCGGTGCCGATGCCTTCCACATGATGGTGTTGGCTTTCCTGCGCCGCGCCTACATCCGCCTCAAATCCCAGCACCTGCGTGCGGTATTTGCACATCTGGCAATTCATCGCGTTGTCGCCCGAGAGAATCTGCTCCACCCGCTCGATGAAGGTGTCGAGCACCAGCGGGTGATCGTTGAGATAGGGCACCTTGACGAATGAAATCTCCGGATGGCGCGCCGCCACCGCGTCCGTGGCATCATAAATCCGCTGCACCAGAATGCCGGTGAAGAGGAAATAGGGGAACACCAGAATGCGGCGGTAGCCAAGCTTTGCCGCATGTTTGAGGGCGGGTTCAACCAGCGGAAAGGTGACGCCGGAATAGGCCGTTTCAGCCCAGCCGAAACCGAAGCCCTCCCACAACAGGCGGGTAACTTTCGAGACGTTGGAGTTGGCATCAGGATCGGACGCGCCGCGGCCGACGACGACCAGCAAGGTCTCATGGCGCGGCACATCATTTCCGGCGGCATCAAGGGCCTGCTGCACCCGGTCGCCGGCGGCCCGCATCATCTTGGGATCGATGCCGAGTTCCTTGCCATAGTCGATGCGGAGGCCGTTTTGCGCGGCATAGGTGTTGAGAACGGAAGGGATGTCATTCTTGGCGTGGCCCGCCGCGAAGAGCATGCCCGGCACCGCCAGCACGCGGGTGACGCCCTGAGCCTTCAGGTTGTCGAGCCCGTTGCGGATGATTGGCGTGGCGAACTCGAGATAGCCATATTCGACAGGGTATTGCGGCAGCCGCTGCTTGAGATGACGGGATAGGACGGCAAACTCCGTCACCGCATCCTGATCGCGGCTTCCGTGGCCGCACAGCATCACACCCAGTCTATCTGCCATTTCAATGCGCCTTCCAAATCACCGCGCGGCCGGAAACCGGCTGGGAAGGCAGCTCCGGAGTTGGCCCCTCATTGGGTCAGCCGCACCGGAATCGCTCTCAGTCCCTTGGCGGGAACGCTGCGTGTGTGAGGTCGTAGGGGGCCAAGGAGAATTCGTCAAGGAAGCCAGCGACATGGCCTTGTGCAAATGCGCCGCCTGCCATAAAGGCAGCGCACCATGCGCAGATTTGCCTTTCTTTTCCTGATGATCGCCCCCGCCCTTGCCGCCGGATGGATGCATTATGACAATGCCCGCTTCGGCGTGGGCCTCGATATTCCACCCGGCTTCGTGAACGATGTGGACCCGCCGGATAATGGCGACGGCTTGACCTTCCATTCCGCCAACGGCACGGCGGAACTGCTCGTATGGGGCTCCAATCTGGTGGATGAAAGCTTTGCTGGTGACGGCCAATCGCGGGTGGAGCATGCGAAGGCTGAAGGATGGACCGTCAGCTATGACCGCTCATCGCCCAAGGGATGGCATGTGTTTTCCGGCAGCAGGAATGGCGTGGTGCTGTACGAAAAATCGATCGTGAGCTGCAACGGCACGCAGGCGTTGGCCTTCCGCATCACCTATCCGGAGGAAGAACTGCAGGCCTATAACGACATCGTCGCGCGGCTGGCCCTGTCGCTGAAAGCTGGGCCAGCGGCCTATTGCTCTTGAAGCCGCTTTAGGCTGGCTTCACCAACACATGTTTCTTCTTGCCCATCGATAGCTTGATTGATCCGTCATTGCCCAACTGGGCACTCGTCAGGACCATCTTGTCATCCGAGACCTGCGCGTCATTCACGCGGATGGCGCCGCCCTGAATATGACGGCGCGCTTCGCCGTTCGATGAGGCAAAGCCCGCTGCGACAAGCGCCTGCAACAGGCCGGCGCCTGCGTTCAGATCGAGCGAGATGGTGGGAAGGCCGGCGGCACTTTGACCTTCCTCAAACGTGCGGCGGGCGGTTTCGGCTGCGGCTTCCGCTGCGGCGCGGCCATGCAGAAGTGCCGTCGCTTCGTTGGCCAGCACCTTCTTTGCGTCATTGATTTCCGACCCGCCAAGCGCCGCGAGTTTTGCAATCTCGTCCAGCGGCAGCTCGGTGTAGAGCTTGAGGAAGCGGCCCACATCCGCGTCCTCGGCGTTGCGCCAGTATTGCCAGTAGTCATAAGGCGAAAGCAGATCGGCGTTGAGCCAGACGGCTCCCGACATGGTCTTGCCCATCTTGGCGCCGGAAGAGGTGGTAAGCAGCGGGGACGTCAGTGCGAAAAGCTGCTTCTGGTCGCAGCGGCGGCCCAGCTCGATGCCATTGACGATATTGCCCCACTGGTCCGATCCGCCCATTTGCAGGATGCAATTCTGGCGGCGCGACAGTTCGAGGAAGTCATAGGCCTGCAGGATCATGTAGTTGAATTCGAGGAAGGTGAGGGGTTGCTCGCGGTCGAGGCGCAGCTTCACCGAATCGAAGGCCAACATCTTGTTGATGGTGAAATGCACGCCATAATCGCGCAGGAAATCAATGTAGTTGAGGTGATCCAGCCAGTCCGCATTGTTCACCATCACGGCGTCTTTGGCGCCGCTGCCGAAGGCGAGGAATTTGGCGAAGACCTGCTTGATGCCGTCGAGGTTCGTGGCAATCTGCTCAACCGTGAGGAGCTTGCGCGATTCATCCTTGAAGGATGGATCGCCGATCTTGGTGGTGCCGCCGCCCATGAGCGCGATGGGCCGATGCCCTGTCTTCTGCATCCAGCGCAGCATCATGATCTGCACCAGTGACCCGGCATGCAGGCTGGTGGCCGTTGCGTCAAAACCGATATAGCCCGAAATGGAGCCTTTCATGCAGGCCGCATCAAGTCCTTCCGGATCGGAAATCTGATGCACGAATCCGCGTGCTGAAAGAGTATGAAGGAATTCGGATTTGAACTGGGACATGCCGGTTTGCTTCGTTTCTGGAGTGGCGGGCTCTTAGCACGGGATATTGATGTGTCAAAACCGCTGACCGCGTTGGGGCTGATGTCCGGCACCTCGCTCGACGGGATCGACGTGGCGTTGATACGGACGGACGGAGAGGCGCTGGTGGAGCGCGGCCCCTCTCATACCTATGGGTATGACGCCGCGTTTCAGGCCATGCTGAAGCAGGCGATCGCCGATGCGGCTGATATGACGGGCCGCGCCGCGCGCCCAGGTTCGCTTGCCTATGCGGAGCGGTGGATTACCGAGCGCCATGCAACGGCGGTTCGAGCGTATTGCCGGGACAAGAGCATCAGCATTTCAGATATCGATGTGATCGGATTTCATGGACAGACGGTGGTTCACCGGCCCGAGATCAAACTCACGGTGCAGTTGGGAGATGGACGGGAACTTGCGAAGGCATTGGGGCGGCCTGTGATCCATGACCTGCGCGCGGCCGATGTGGCGGCTGGCGGGCAGGGCGCGCCATTGGTGCCTGTCTATCACCGTGCCCTCGCCGCCGGCTTGCCCGAGCGGCCCATCGCTTTTGTGAATATCGGCGGCGTCGCCAATGTCACCTGGATCGGACGCGACGGCGAATTGCTCGCCTTCGATACAGGGCCCGGCAATGCGCTCATCAACGATTGGTGCAAGGCCAGAACGGGCGCTGATTATGATGAAGGCGGGACGCTCGCCGCCCAAGGCAAAGTGGACCACGCCGCGCTGGCGCAGCTGATGGGACATCCCTATTTCGAGGAGCCGCCACCCAAGTCTCTCGACCGCAACAGTTTTGCAGGATTGCAGCTCGATCATCTCTCGGATGCGGATGGTGCCGCCACATTGCTGCGTTTTACAGCAGACAGCATTCGCCATGCAGTGGAATGGCTTCCAGAAGGGCCGCAACGATGGATTGTGTGCGGCGGAGGCCGGAAGAATTTGGCGCTGATGGCAGCACTTGAGCCAGGGTTTGAAACATCGGAGCACGCCGGGTTCGACGGCGATTCGATGGAGGCGGAAGCGTGGGGCTATCTGGCCGTGCGCTCCCTCAAAGGTCTGCCCATCACCTTCCCGGGCACGACGCGGGCGCCGGAGCCGATGTCAGGCGGCGTTCTTGCCGAGCCGTGAGCGCTTCAGAAGCCTTCCGTCAAAAACGATGAGCGCGGCGCCGATGAGCAGTGTGCCGATGATCTCGCGCCATGCCAGCGCTTCACCGAGAAACGCGTGGCCCAATATGATTGCCGAAATCGGAACCAGCATCGTCACCAGCAGCACATTGGCGGCGCCCGAGCGCGCCAGGATCTGGAAGAACACGATATAGGCCAGGGCCGTGGAGAAAACCGCCATGGCAATGATGGCGGCCCATGCGGCAGATGACGCGCCGAACAAGGCTGCAGGCTGGTCGAACGCGAAAGCGAGGGCGATCATGAGAACGGTGGAGCAGAGCAACTGTCCCGTCGCCATGGTGAGCGGCTGAATGCCTGTCATCATGCGCTTGGCCCAGAGGCCTGAGAGGCCATAGCTCGCGGCAGCCGCCAAGCACATGAGAATTCCGAGCGTCTGGCCGTTCAGGGTTGTGAAATCGGCACCTTTCAGCAGAGCGACGCCCGCCAGCCCGATCAGCAGCGCCACGATCTTGCGCCTGATCAGCGGTTCAACGCCGCCAGCCGCCAAAGCCAACGCGCCGAACATCGGCGTCGTGGCGTTGATGACCGAGGCAAGCCCGCTGGCGATCATCGTCTGCCCGCCGACGATCAGCGAGAACGGGATGACATTGTTCAGAACTGCCATGCCGGCGAAGCCGATCCAGCTGGCGCGGTCCCGCGGCAGTTTGCCGATCATTGCCCAATGAAGGGGCAGGAGCACGGCGGCGGCGATTGTGACCCGCGCCATGACGATGACGAAGGGCGGCAGCTCTTTCACCGCCACGCCAATGAAGAAGAATGACCCGCCCCATAAAATCGAAAGGAAGACGAGAAGGCTCCAGTCGCGGAGTGACATTGGTGAGGAGCTGGGAGTCATGCGGCGAGACTGCCCGCGAAAGGACGGCTATGCCACCCGAAAAGGGAGATGCTCAGGCCTGACCTTCGCGCGCCATGCGCTTGTCGAGATAGGTGGCGCAGACCTTGGTCAGTTCCTCGATCTTGTCCTGGAAGAAATGGTTGGCACCGGGAATCACCTTGTGCTCGATGACAATGCCCTTCTGCGTTTTGAGCTTGGAAACAAGGCTGTGCACGGCCTCGGGCGCCGTCACGGTGTCCTTCTCGCCGTTCACGAACAATCCTGAGGCCGGGCAGGGCGCGAGGAACGAGAAGTCATAATGCTTGGCCAGCGGCGCAATGGAAATGAAGCCTGAAATTTCGGGGCGGCGCATCAGCAGCTGCATGGAAATCCACGCGCCAAAGGACACGCCGGCAATCCAGCACACCTTCGATTCGCGGTTGAAGGACTGAAGCCAATCGAGGGCCGAGGCCGCATCCGCCAGTTCGCCGGCGCCGTTTTCAAACAGGCCCTGGCTGCGGCCCACGCCACGGAAATTGAATCGCAGCACAGAGAAGCCACGGCTTTGATACATCTGGTAGAGGGAATGCACGATCGGGTTGTTCATCGTGCCGCCAAAGCTCGGATGCGGATGCAGGATGATGGCGATTGGCGAACCGGGAGCCTTGTTGTGGTGGTAACGGGCCTCGATCCGGCCGGCAGGACCGTTGAAAATCACCTCAGGCATGGGGCGTGGCTTCCTTTTGAGAATTCCCCGAAAATTTTACACGAGAGCCGATGAATAGTTGACTCCACAAGTCGGGTATTCTATATCCAGTTTAGAATTGTTCAAGACAGGGCGGGCGCGTAAGGTCCGTCCGGGGCCTCGCCTTTAGCACGGGTCGAGGGTTGAAAAGCAAGCTTTTCGTGCGCCGGGATATGGGATTGCCGCGATGAAGATGAGCACCAAGGGCCGCTATGCCGTCATGGCGATGATCGACATCGCCACCCATTCGCATGGCGCGCCGGTTTCGCTGGCCGAAATTGCCGAGCGACAGGATATCAGCCAGGAGTACCTGGAGCAGCTGTTCGGCAAGCTGCGGAAAGCCAAGCTGGTTGAAAGCGCCCGCGGCCCCGGCGGCGGCTACCGGTTGGCGCGCCCTGTGGCCGATATTCCCATTTCCGATGTGATTCTGGCGGTTGACGAGGAATTGCGGGTTACCCGCTGCGGTGGTGATGCGGTGGATGGCTGCGTGCTGGGCGAGCGGTGCAACGCTCACGACCTCTGGTCGTCGCTTGGGCGGCAGATGATGTATTTCCTCTCCTCCATTTCGTTGGAGGATGTGGTGGAAAAGCGCAACCTGGCGTTGGCTGCCACCATCAAGCAGACGACAGACCGCCACGCGAGAGCCGCGCGGTGAGGACTTACCTCGACCATAATGCGACGTCGCCCCTCCGGCCTGAAGCGAAGGCCGCGATGCTGCGCGCGATGGAGATGGGCGGCAACGCCTCCTCGATCCATGCCGAAGGCCGGGCGGCCAAGGCATTGCTGGAAGACTCGCGCGATGCGGTGGCGCGGGCGCTGGGGGTGATCGCCCCTATGGTGGTGTTCACCAGCGGCGGTAGCGAAGCGAACAATCAGACACTCAAGGGTGCGCCGGTGGAGCGGCTGCTGATCTCGGCCATCGAGCACCCGTCGGTGATCGAGGCCGCCAAGGCATCCGGCAAGCCTGTCGAGCTTCTTCCGGTGACGCCTGATGGTGTGATCGATCTTGATGCCCTGCGGCGGCTTCTGCCGGGGCCGAAAGCGCTTGTCAGCGTGATGCTGGCAAATAACGAGACGGGAGTTATTCAACCGCTGCGTGACGTTGTGGCGCTGGCGCAGGCGCATGGCGCACTGGTCCACACGGATGCCGTGCAGGCGTTCGGCAAGATGCCGGTGAATTTCGGCCTGCTGGGGGTCGATGCCATGACTGTGTCGGCCCACAAGCTGGGCGGGCCTGTCGGTGCAGGGGCGCTGATCCTGCGCGATGGGCTGGCGATCGGACCGCTAATCCATGGCGGCGGGCAGGAGCTGCGGCGGCGGGCTGGCACCGAAAATCTCCCGGCGATTGCCGGATTTGGCGCTGCCACGAAATCAAGAATTGCACCATATATCAACGTATTGCGGGATAAGCTTGAAACCATTTTTGAAGGCGCCGTGATCTTCGGGAAGGGCATGCCGCGCCTGCCCAATACCACCTGTTTCGCCATGCCCGGCATGAGCGCCGAAATCTTGCTGATGGCTTTTGACCTCGAGGGGATCGCCGTATCTTCCGGGTCTGCCTGTTCGTCCGGCAAGGTCACGCGCTCGCATGTGCTGGCCGCCATGGGCCATGCGCCTAAACTCGCCTCGGCGGCGATCCGCGTGTCGCTTGGCTGGGACACCACCGCCGAACATATCGATCATTTCCGTGCCGTGTGGCTGAGGCTTCTTGCCCGCCGCAAGGCGCGCGCCGCCGCATAGGATTTGCCATGCCTGACAGTGAAACAATCGATCTCGTCCGCGACATTGATGTCGACAAATACAAATATGGTTTCACCACCGAAATCGAAACCGAGAAGGCTCCCAAGGGCCTGAGCGAAGATATTGTCGCCTTCATCTCGAAGAAGAAGAACGAGCCCCAGTGGATGCTGGACTGGCGGCTTGAAGCCTATCGCCACTGGCTGCAGATGGAAGAGCCCACCTGGGCGCGCGTCCATTATCCGAAGATCGATTTTCAGGATCTCTACTACTACGCCGCGCCCAAAAGCATGTCGGCGCCCAAAAGCCTGGACGAGATCGATCCCAAGCTGCTCGAAACCTATGCCAAGCTCGGCATTCCGCTGAAGGAGCAGGAAATTCTCGCCGGCGTGCGCAAGCAGGGCGAGAAGAGTGATCTTGATACGGAAGGCGGCGGCGATGCCGGCACAGGCCGCGTGGCGATTGATGCGGTGTTCAATTCCGTCTCCGTCGTGACCACCTTCAAGGATGAGCTGAAGAAGGCAGGCGTGATTTTCTGCTCGATCTCCGAAGCCTTGCGTGAGCATCCGGAACTGGTGAAGAAATATCTGGGCTCGGTGGTGCCGCAGGGCGACAATTTCTACGCCGCGCTCAATGCTGCCGTGTTCTCCGATGGCTCCTTCGTTTATGTGCCGCCCAACACGCGCTGCCCGATGGAGCTTTCCACCTATTTCCGCATCAACGAGAAAAACACCGGCCAGTTCGAGCGCACGCTGATCATCGCCGACAAGGGTTCTTACGTTTCCTATCTCGAAGGCTGCACCGCGCCCTCGCGCGATGAGAACCAGCTTCATGCGGCGGTGGTGGAACTGATCGCGCTCGATGATGCCGAAATCAAATATTCGACAGTGCAGAACTGGTATCCCGGCGACAAGGACGGCAAGGGCGGCGTCTATAATTTCGTGACCAAGCGCGGCGATTGCCGGGGACCGCGCTCCAAGATTTCCTGGACGCAGGTCGAGACGGGTTCGGCCATCACCTGGAAATATCCGAGCTGCATTCTGCGTGGCGATGACTCGAGCGGCGAATTTTATTCCATCGCCATTTCCAACGGCCGCCAGCAGGTCGATTCCGGCACCAAGATGATTCATCTCGGCAAGAACACGTCGAGCCGCATCATTTCCAAGGGCATCGCCGCAGGGCGGAGCGACAACACCTATCGCGGCCTCGTTTCGGCGCACCGGAAGGCGCTGAACGCGCGGAATTTCACGCAATGCAACTCGCTGCTGATCGGCGACAAATGCGGCGCGCATACCGTGCCCTATATCGAAGCCAAGACCTCGACGGCACAGTTCGAGCATGAAGCCACAACGTCGAAAATTTCCGACGACCAGATGTTCTACTGCATGTCGCGCGGGCTTTCGGAAGAGGAGGCGGTGGCGCTGATCGTCAACGGCTTCGTGCGCGACGTGCTGCAGCACCTGCCGATGGAGTTCATGGCCGAGACGCAGAAGCTCATCGGCATCTCGCTGGAAGGGAGCGTGGGATGAGCAATATCCCTGTTCTTTGGGTGGAAGAGTTTGAGGAACTGCGGAAAGACGAAAGCTCGTTCTTTGGAAGTCATTTTCGGCGAGGAATAGACTGGTCCATGGACAGCTTGAAGCTGATCGACAGCTATCTCGAAGAACTTCACAATGGTTTTGCCCGAAGTGGCGGGATATTTGGGCGGCTGTTTCGGAAGCCGCCGCTTAATGGACCGCAAGTTGAAATGGTCGTCCACCTCACGGGTGCTTACGTTGGCGAAGTTATTCGCAAACACTGCATGGCGGGCTATAACTGGTATCCTTTTGAAGATTGGATCAGCAAGAATCCCTCGCATGTAGAATATCTTGGGACTACCGCTGAACTAGGCACCGTATTCGTTCTTGGCAACGCTGATGGCGACATGTGCCTGCCGTTTGCCAAGGTCGTGAAATTTCTCCACAACGGACGCGAAGACAGCGTTTATTTCTTCGCTCAGGCTATGGCAGCCGATAACCAGAAAATAAAACAATAGTGAAAAATCATGCTTGATATCAACAATCTCCATGTGAAGCTGGCAGACGAGAACCGCGAAATCCTCCGTGGGCTGACGTTGCATGTCAATCCGGGAGAAGTGCACGCCATCATGGGGCCGAACGGCTCGGGCAAGTCGACCCTGTCCTATATCCTGTCGGGCCGCGAAGGCTATGAGGTGACGGAAGGCTCCGTCACCTACAAGGGCGAAGATTTGTTGGCCATGGAACCGGACCAGCGCGCCGCGAAAGGCGTGTTTCTGGCCTTCCAGTATCCGATTGAGATTCCGGGCGTCGCTACCATGCAATTCCTGAAGGTGGCGCTGAACGCGCAGCGGAAAGCGCGCGGCGAGAAAGAGCTTTCGACGCCGGATTTCATGCGGCTGGTGAAAGACCGTGCTGCCAAGCTGAACGTGACGGCGGAAATGCTGAAGCGGCCGGTGAATGTGGGCTTTTCGGGCGGCGAAAAGAAGCGCGCCGAAATCCTGCAGATGGCCGTGCTGGAGCCATCGCTGTGCATTCTCGATGAAACCGATTCAGGCCTCGACATTGATGCGCTCCGCGTGGTGGCGGACGGCGTCAACGCGCTGCGCTCGCCCGACCGGGCGATGATCGTCATCACCCATTATCAACGCCTCCTCGATTATATCGTGCCAGACGTCGTGCATGTGCTGTCGAAGGGACGCATCGTCAAATCCGGCGACAAGCATCTGGCGCTCGAGCTTGAGGAAAAGGGCTACGGCGAATTCACGCAGGATGCGGCATGAACATGGCGCTGACCAGAACGCCCGCCGAGACGGCGCTCGGCATGGCCCTGCCGCACCGGCGCATGGAAGACTGGCGCTGGACCGATTTGCGCGCGCTGGTGGACCGGCCTTATCCGCCACATGTCGAAGTGAAGGCGAAGGCTGCGGATGTCGAGAGGCTGCTGAAATCTTCCCCGTTTTCGCGCGTTGCGGCCACCCGTATGGTGTTTGTGAATGGACTGTATGATGCAGCACGGTCACAACTGGGAAATGGCCGCGTTGTGACCGCAGTTCTGCGAGAGGACCCGATTCTCGAGCTAAATGCGCTTGCAGCGATGGATGGCGCGCGGCTGACGCTCTCGGGCGAAACGGATACGCCAGTTGAACTGCTTTTTATATCAACGGATGCCGAGGCGCGCACCACCGCCATCCGCAATGTGATCGAAGTAGCGCCGGGCAGTACGACCACGTTGATCGAAACGCATTTGGGCGAAGGCAGCTATCTCGCAAACCCGATAACCGAACTGCGGATCGGCGCGGGTGCCCGTGTTGACCGTGTGAAGGTGGAACTGGAGTCCAAAGACGCGCTTCATCTTGCCCACTTTCAGGTCACGCTGGAAAAAGATGCGCGGTTCAACGATTTCACGCTCACGTCGGGCGCGCGGGTAAACCGGCAGAACGGGAACTGCCTTTTCATCGGTCAGAATGCGCAAGCCCATATGGGCGGCGCCTATCTCCTGTCCGGCCGACAGCATGCCGATACGCGGCTTGTCGTGGATCACGCCGTTCCGCATTGCACCAGCCGCGAACTCTTCAAATGTGTGATGGACGATTATGCGCGCGGCATTTTTCAGGGCAAGGTGGTGGTCCGGAAGGACGCCCAAAAAACCGACGGCAAGCAATCGAGCCATGCTCTTCTTCTGAGCGAGACGGCCGAGTTCGACGCCAAGCCGGAACTGGAAATCTTCGCCGATGACGTGGTGTGCGGCCATGGCGCGACGAGCGGCGACCTGAATCATGATCATCTTTTCTACCTGAAATCGCGCGGCATCCCGGAAGGCGCGGCACGGAAGCTGCTGGTCGCCGCCTTCGTGTCGGAAGCCTTCGACACCGTGCAGCATGACGGCTTGCGCGAAGCCCTGGTCGCCCTGGTGGAGGCACGGTTCGGATGAGTTTTGACGTTGCCCGCATTCGCGCCGATTTTCCCATCCTCTCGCGCGAGGTTTATGGAAAACCGCTCGTCTATCTTGACAATGCCGCCTCGGCGCAGAAGCCGAAGCAGGTGCTCGACGCGATGATGAAGGCCTACACGGAAGAGTACGCGAACGTGCATCGCGGGCTGCATTTCCTGTCAAACGCGGCGACGCAGGCCTTCGAGGACGCGCGCGAAAGCGTGAGGCGCTTTCTCAACGCGCCGTCCAAGGACCAGATCATTTTCACGCGCAACGCCACCGAGGCGATCAACCTCGTGGCGCAGAGCTTCGGCGGGCTGGTGATCGGGGAGGGCGATGAGATCGTTCTCTCCATTCTCGAACACCATTCCAATATCGTGCCGTGGCATTTCCACCGCGAGCGCAAGGGCGCGGTCATCAAGTGGGCGCCGGTGGATGATGACGGAAATTTCCTGATCGAAGAATTCGAAAAGCTGCTGGGGCCGCGCACCAAAATCGTCGCCATCACCCAGATGTCGAATGCGCTGGGAACCGTCGTGCCGGTGAAGGAAGTCATCCGGATCGCGCATGCCAGGGGTATTCCGGTGCTGGTGGATGGCAGCCAGGCAGCGGTTCATCTGCCCGTCGACGTGCAGGACCTTGATGCCGATTTCTATGCCTTCACCGGCCACAAGACCTATGGGCCGACGGGCATCGGCGTTCTCTATGGCAAGGCGGAATTGCTGAAGAAGATGCCGCCCTATCAGGGTGGCGGCGAAATGATCAACGAGGTGACGACAGAAGGCATCACCTACAATGATCCGCCGCACCGCTTCGAGGCGGGAACGCCGGCCATCGTGCAGGCCATTGGCTTGGGCGCTGCGCTCGATTACATGCGCGGCATCGGGATCGAGAAGATCAGCGCTCATGAGGCGTCTCTCCGCGACTATGCCACGGAACGTCTCTCCGCCATCAATTCCCTGCGCATCTTCGGCCGCGCCAGGGAGAAGGGCGCCATCCTCTCCTTCAACATGAACGGCGCGCATGCCCATGATGTGGCGACGGTGATCGACCGGGCCGGCGTGGCGGTGCGCGCGGGAACCCATTGCACGCAGCCGCTTCTGCAGCGCTTCGGCGTCACTTCCACATGCCGGGCGTCCTTCGCCATGTACAACACCCGCGAAGAGGTGGATGCGCTGGCCGATGCGCTTCTTTCAGCACAAAGGATTTTCCTGTGAGCGAAACTGTCACGGAAGCCCCGGCGCCCGCGCCGAACAACGACAATGCGCCCGACATGTCGGCCATTCCGCAGGAAGAACTGGCGCGGATGACCGATGACATCGTGGCGGCGCTCAAGACCGTCTATGATCCGGAAATCCCGGTCGATATTTATGAGCTGGGCCTCATCTACAAGGTGGACATTGACGACGAGCGCAACGTGTCGATCGAGATGACTCTCACCGCGCCGGGCTGCCCGGTTGCGGGCGACATGCCCGGCTGGGTGGAAAATGCCGTTTCCACGGTCGCGGGCGTCAAGGCGGTGAACGTCAATATCGTGTTCGATCCGCCGTGGGATCACAGCCGCATGAGCGAGGAAGCGCGCGTGGCGCTGAACATGTGGTGAGACTCCCTGCGGCGATTTTGGGAGTTCTGATGGTGGCTGCTACGTCCGGGCACGCGGCTGAATGCGGAGAACCGGATTTTGGAGACTCTGGCAGTTACGTCACCGCGATCATCAAGGCGGTGGGCAAGACGAAGTTCACGGATGATGCCGGAAAGGCCATGTCCGCATATTTGCTGAGGGGCGACGAGGTGGTGGTCATGTCGCATGATGGCTCGAAAAGCTGCGTCGCCTATGAAAACCGGAAGTTCGACGTGACGACGGGCTGGATCTCCTCAGCGTCCCTTGGCGCGGCGATGTCGGCTGTTTCTGCGCCAAAGGGCTGGCAAGGGGCCTTTACCGCCGACAATTACGGCACCCAGATCAGGCTGAAGCCCCTCAAGAACGGGCAGGTTTCAGCGGACGGAGAAGCCTATTGGGCCAACAGTCCCGAGGCGGCTCAAAACGGCGGCCTGCATGACGGGGCCATGTCGGGCGAAGGAATTGTCAAGGACGGTGCGCTACATATCAATTCCTCGTCGGATGGCGCGCCCTGCAAGGTGGACATGCGGCGGCTGGGGCGCACCTACCTGATAGCCGAGGACAATATTGTGGAGCAGGATGGCGGCCCGGCGTGTGGGGGTGCAAATGTGTCCTTCACCGGCCTATATGTGCTAGGAACGAAATAGAGGTTGAACCGATGGCCACCGTCCGCCCGCTTCCCAAGGCAATGACCCTCACCGACGCCGCCGCGGCGCGCGTGCGGGAGATCATGGCCAAATCGGAGAAGCCCGTGCTGGGCCTGCGGATCGGCATCAAGAAGGGCGGCTGTGCTGGCATGGAATATACCATGGACTGGGCCAGCAAGGCTGAGCCCTTCGACGAGCGGATCGACGACAAGGGCGCCACGGTATTCATCAATTCCAAGGCCGTGCTGTTCCTGCTCGGCACCGAGATGGACTATCAGACGTCAACGCTGAAATCGGGTTTTGTCTTCAACAACCCCAACCAGACCTCGGCTTGCGGCTGCGGGGAAAGCGTGCAGCTTCAGGCGGCGCAACCCGCCATTTAGCCTTGAAGGCTGGGATATCTCCATGAATTTGCTCATCGCGCTGGTCATCGTCGTTGGTGGCTGGATGGTCTTGCGCAAGCTTGGCAATTCAAAACCGCCGCAGGTGCGGGCGCTGATACGTCAGGTTTCCGGATGGGCCTTGGTGGCCGCGGGCGCGGTTCTGTCGATGCGAGGGGCTCTGAATATCGGCGCTCCGCTGGCCATGCTCGGACTGGGGCTGGTAGGGGAGAACTCGTTGTTCGCGAAGAACATTCCCGGCGCGCGCCGCCCGCAGGCTCCGCCGCCTGGGCAGAAGCAGCAAACGCCACCGCCGCGAGGCCGCATCACCATGTCGGCCAAGGAGGCTTATTCGGTGCTGGGGCTCAAGGAAGGGTCAGGCGCGGATGACGTACGGAGTGCCCACCGGCGGCTGATGAAGGATTTCCATCCCGACAAGGGCGGCACGGACTATCTTGCAGCCAAGATCAATGAAGCCAAGGACGTGTTGCTTCAGGAACTGGGCGCCACCACGTAGCAGGCCATGTTCTTGCGCGCGAGTTCCTCGCATGTGCTGCGGGCTTCTTTTTCGGTGAACCCTGAGAAGCGTGCGCGGTAGCTTGTTTCAGTCCCCTTCTGAACCGTGACCGTGAAAGCCGGCTTGTCGCGCAGTTCCGAAGGGCCATTGGCGCGCAGGCGCGTCAGGCGGTCGGCGGCCTCTTTCTTTGTTTGATAGGAGCCGATCTGCACGTGCCAGCCGCTATCGGTGGCAAGTGAAGCTATGGTCTGCGGCTTGGCGGGCGCGCCGTCCTGCGGCTGCAAGGCGGCCAGCGATGCGTCCACATCGGCCTGTGAGGCTTCCGGCTTGACGGCAAACGGCAGCTTGGCAGGAAGCGCGGGCGCGCCAACATCAGCCTCGATCACTTTGGGGGCTGCGGGAGCTGAAGACTTGGCAGGTTTTGCAACAGCCACCTTTGCCTTGCTGGGCTTGACGGTTTTTGGGGCGGGCGCTGCGGCCGTCGCATCATCATCCCCGCTGTCGCCCTCGTCCATTGAAGAGGCATCGTCGGAGGCTTGGGCAAGGGCTGCGCTGTCATCGGGAGACGGCTGGGTTCCGGCATCATCGGGCGCAGTAGAGGCCTCCGCCACGGCGATGGCGCCTTTCGTAGAACCAGCCATTGCGGCAATCGTTTTGCCGCTCACACACGCCGGGAACGCCGTTTCGAGCATGCGCTTCATGTAGGCATCGCGCGCGCCGCCGCTGATGCCGCCCATGACGGTGCCGACAATGCGGCGCTGCCCGCGCTTGGCGGAACTTACGAGGTTAAAGCCGGACGCAGCAACATAGCCCGTCTTGATTCCGTCGGCGCCGTCAAACTTGCCGAGCAGGCGGTTATGTGTGCGCACGGTGCGGCCCGCATAGGTGAAGCTCATGGTCTTGAAGTAAGGATAATACTGCGGGAAATCGCGTTGCAGCCTGAGGCCGAGAGTGGCCATGTCGCGCGCCGTGGTCCACTGGTTCGGATTGGGCAGGCCCGAGGCATTGTAGAAGGTCGTGCGGCTCATGCCGATGGAGCGGGCCGTCTTGGTCATGCGGGCGGCGAAAGCGGCTTCGGTTCCGCCCAGCGTTTCCGCGACGCCTGCGGCAACGTCATTGGCGGAGATGACAACCAGCGCCCGTATGGCCTGGTCCACAGTGATGGATGTGCCGGGCCGGGCACCCAGCTTGGAGGGCGACATCGATGCCGCGCGGGCCGAAATCCGGATGGGCGAATTGAGCTTGACCTTGCCCGACTTCAAATCCTGAAACAGCACATAGAGGGTCATCATCTTGGTGAGAGAGGCGGGATGGCGGAATCCATCGGGATCGACGGCGGAAATAACCTTGCCGGTGCGCGCATCGACCGAAATGGATGAAAAGGGAGCGCGGGCTTCCGCCGGCAAAACAGATGCAAATGAGAACAGGGCGACAATAGCGAATATACGGGCAAACAGCCGCCAGGATACCGAGTCCGCTTTTCGCGCTGCACCAACCAAAATCATGCTTGTACCACCACGCCCGAGCAACTCGCCCGGCATTCTAAACATGGAATAAAGGCCGCCACAGCCATTTTTGACCAGGACGCCCGATTTATCCAACCCCGCTGCAGTTTTGCATGAGGGTTCGTTACCGGATCGTAAATGTCTGCAATTCCTGTAGCAAATAGAACTCATGTTGCAATGCAAAAAATGATTGACATTTTTGCTGCGCTGCATATATTTCGGGCATTAGCGAATTCCCGCTGTGGAGGAAAACCCAATGATCAAGTCGTTTGAAGATTTCCAGTCGTTCGGCAAAACCGGCTTCGAGGCCTACGTTGCGTCCGCAAATGCCTTCACCAAGGGCGTGCAGGCCATTGCGCAGGAAACCGCCGATTTTTCGCGCAAGTCCTTTGAAAAGGGCACCGCCGTTGTCGAACAGGTAAGCGCCGCCAAGTCTTTCGAGAAGGCGTTCGAGGTTCAGCAGGGCTATGCCAAGGAAGCCTATGAAGCACTGGTCGGCCAGATGACCAAGATCGGCGAAATGTATGCCACCACCGCCAAGGAGGCTTACAAGCCCTTCGAATCGAGCTTTGCCGCGTTCGGCATCAAGCCAGTTTCCAAGTAAATCTGTCCGGGTTGAGTTGAGGCCCGCTGTGCCAAGCACGGCGGGCCTTTTTTGTTCAGGCGAGGGTGATGACCACGGGCACGTGGTCGGATGGCTTTTCCCAGCCCCGCACATGCTTGTCGATCCGCACGGCTTTCAGGTGATCGGCCGCCTGCGGTGAAAGAAGAAGATGATCAATGCGGATGCCGTTGTTCTTCTGCCAGGCTCCGGCCTGATAATCCCAGAAGGTGTAAAGGCCGGGCTGATCGCCGGCCATGGCGCGCACGGCTTCCGTGAAACCCAGTGTTTGCAGTTCGCGGAATTTGGCGCGTGATTCCGGCTGGAACAGCGCATCGTTTACCCAGGCCTCTGGGTGCCTGGCATCGATGGGCTTCGGGATGACGTTGTAGTCGCCCGCCATCACCAGCGGTTCTTCGAGCTTCAGAAGCCTCTTTGCATGCGCATGTAGCCGGTCCATCCAGCCGAGCTTGTACGGGAATTTTTCGGTGCCGAGCGGATTGCCATTGGGGAGATAGATGGACGCCACCCGCACTATCCGCTTGCCGAAAGGAAACAGGGCTTCGATGTAGCGCGATTGCGTATCGGATACATCGCCCGGCAGCCCGCGCCGCACGTCCTCCGGCGGCGATTTTGAGAGAAGCGCCACGCCATTATAGGTCTTCTGGCCGTGGATGGTACAGGTATAACCCAGTTCTTCAAAGGCAGTAGCGGGAAAGGCGTCCGTCTCGCATTTGAGTTCCTGCAGGCACAGCACGTCGGGTTTGGCCTCGCGCACCCATGCAAGGGCTGTCTCAAGCCGCGCCTTGATCGAGTTGATATTCCATGTGGCGATGATCATCCGCTCAGCTTGGAACGGCGCGGCTGTCGGTTCAAGGGCTCAGATCGAGAAGCTGGTGCCGCAGCCGCAGGAGGAAGTGGCGTTGGGATTGCTGATCTTGAAGGATTGGCCGATCAGATCATCCACGAAATCGATTTCGGCACCGGCCATGTAAATCTGCGACACCGAATCGACCAGCGCCACGGCGCCATCTCGCTCGATCACCAGATCATCAGCATCCGGAGCCTCGGCCAGTTCGAAATCATACTGGAAGCCCGAACAGCCGCCGCCATTCACGGCGATGCGCAGCGCGGTCTTGCCCACCTCGGCGGCAGTGATTTCGCGGATGCGCGCAGCAGCGCGGTCTGTAAGGGTTATGGTGGCCATGGCAATCCTGTGTATGTTGGAGCGAACAGCGGTCTTGTCAATGGATACTCTTTATGCAGCGGCTTGAGGCCCCCTATACGTCGAGGCCGGAAGAGAGCAGGGGCCGCTTTGTGGCGGAGCCCGAAAGCCCGCCGCGCAGCCCCTTCGCGCGGGACAGGGACCGCATCATCCATTCCTCCGCCTTCCGGCGGCTGAAACACAAGACGCAGGTTTTCGTCTATCACGATGGCGATCACTACCGGACCCGGCTGACCCATACGATCGAGGTGGCGCAAATTGCCCGCTCCATCGCCCGCGCGCTGGGGCTGGACGAAGATCTGGCCGAGGCGCTGGCGCTGGCGCATGACCTGGGCCACACGCCCTTCGGCCATGCCGGGGAGCGAGAGCTGGACCAACTGATGAAGCCTCATGGCGGCTTTGACCACAACGCCCAGTCCCTTCGCATCGTCACTAGGCTCGAAAGAAGATATGCGGCATTCGATGGATTGAACCTCACTTGGGAAACGCTGGAAGGGCTGGTCAAGCACAATGGGCCCTTGGTCGACGGCGAAGGCAATCCGGTGGGCCGCTACCGCGAACATGGGCTTCCCGAAGCCATCATCGAATATGCCGAAGCCCATGATCTGGCCCTCTCGACCTTTGCTTCGGCTGAGGCGCAGGTGGCGGCGATTTCCGACGACATTGCCTATAATGCCCATGACATCGATGACGGCTTGCGGGCCGGATTGTTCAGCCTGATCGACCTGGGCGATGTTCCACTGGCGGGGGAAATGCTGGCGGAGGTTTTGAAGGCTTATCCCGATATCGGCATGCAGCGCACGGTTCATGAAACCGTCCGGCGGGTTCTCTCGGCGCAAGTCGCCGATGTCCTAGCGGAAACCAAAAGGCGGGCCACCAAGCATCACCCGCATTCCGCACAGGATGTGCGCCTGCTGGGACGGCCGCTGGTGAGCTTCAGCACCCAGTTGCAGGAGAAAAACCGCGTGCTGCAACAATTTCTCGCGCAGCGCATGTATCACCACGACCGGGTGTCCGAAATCATGGCGCGGGCCCGCCGCGTGGTGCGCGATCTCTTTGAGGCTTATCTCGGTGATCCCGCTCTCTTGCCGCAGACATGGCGCGAAGACAGCTTTACCGACGATACCAGCCGCTTTGCCCGCCAGGTCTGCGATTTCATTGCCGGCATGACGGATCGCTATGCACTGGACCAGCACAAGCGGCTGTTTGACCTTGACCCGCTTTTCCGTTAGTCCCGCCATCAACTGAACAGAATTCAATGGCTTAGACACCGACATGAACCTTTTTTCTCATTTCTTGGAGGCCATCCGGACGGACGTGGCTGCACTTGCGGCAGAGGCTGGAATTGCCACTCCTGACCTGTCGAAAATCACCGCAGAACCGCCGCGTGACGCGGCGCATGGGGATATTTCGACCAATGCCGCCATGGTGCTGGCCAAGAGTTTCGGCAAGCCGCCGCGCGCGCTGGCCGAATCCCTGTCGGAAAAGCTCAAATCCCATCCCGATATTGCGGAGGTGGAGATCGCGGGGCCGGGTTTCATCAATCTCCGTGTGAAGGATGCCATCTGGCCGCGCGTGCTTGAGTCTGCCCTGGCGCTGGGAAATGCCTATGGCCGTTCGGCCATGGGCGGCGGCCTAAAGGCGAATGTGGAATATGTGTCCGCCAACCCGACCGGCCCGCTGCATGTCGGCCATTGCCGGGGCGCGGTGTTCGGCGATGCACTGGCCCAGCTTCTCGTGGAAACCGGCTATGATGTAACGCGCGAATACTACATCAACGACGCGGGCACGCAGGTTGATACCGTGGCGCGCTCTGCTTTCCTCCGTTACCGCGAGGCACTTGGGGAAGACATCGGTGAAATTCCGGCCGGTCTTTATCCGGGAACTTATTTAGTACCTGTGGGGCAAGCGCTGGCGAAGGAATATGGGCAGAAGCTTCTCGCCATGGCGGAACCGGAGTGGATGCCGCTTGTCCGTGCACGGACGATGCAGATGATGATGGACATGATCCGTGATGATCTTGCGGCGCTCAACATCCGGCAGGAGGTGTTTTTCTCAGAGAAATCGCTGCATGACAGCGGCGAGGTGAAGGAGACGGTGCAGCAGCTCCGCGATGCCGGGCACATTTATGAAGGCCGCCTGCCGCCACCCAAGGGCGAATTGCCGGAAGATTGGGAAGACCGTGAGCAGACGCTGTTCCGCGCCACAGCGTTCGGCGATGACATCGATAGGCCGCTGCTCAAATCAGACGGTTCTTATACTTACTTTGCATCCGATGTCGCCTACAGCCGCAACAAGATCCGGCGCGGATACAGGGAGCTGATCTATGTGCTGGGCGCCGACCACGGCGGCTATGTGAAGCGTCTTGAAGCGGTGGCGGCGGCACTTGCCGGTGATCAACAGGTGCAGGTGATTGTCAGGCTCTGCCAGCTCGTGAAGCTCTACCGGGCGGGCGAACCGGTGCGCATGTCGAAGCGGGCCGGCGAATTCGTCACCTTGCGCGATGTGGTGGATGAGGTGGGCGCGGACGTCGTGCGCTTCATGATGCTCTACCGCAAGAACGAAGCGCCGCTCGATTTCGATTTTGCCAAGGTGACCGAGCAGTCCAAGGACAACCCCGTCTTCTACGTGCAATATGCCCATGCGCGCACGTGTTCCGTGTTAAGGAATGCGGCGGAGGACGGAATCGCAGAGGGTGCGGCAGACTTCCGTATACTGACGGATGAGGCCGAAAAATCGCTGATCCGCCGCATTGCCGAGTATCCGCGCCAGGTGGAAGCCGCTGCCGCTGCTCACGAACCCCATCGAATCGCCTTCTATCTCTTTGAACTGGCAGGAGAATTCCATTCTTTATGGAACAAGGGCAAAGAATCGCCGCAATTGCGGTTCATCATCAAGGAGGATGTGAACACGACAATAACGCGGCTCGCCTTCCTGCGCGTTATTCGCTATGTTTTAGCAAATGGCCTTCGGATCCTCGGCGTGAGGCCCGCCGACGAGATGTGAGAGCGAAAACCGGCAGATGGACCAGAACTCCACCAACGGCACGGGAAGCGACAAGCGTAACTGGCGGGACCGCCTGGGAATTGGCACGAGGGACATGCCGAAGATTTCTGACGAATTCAAACAGGATACTCCTGCGGCGAAACCTGCGCCGCGCGCGCCGCAGCCTGTAACCAAGCCAGCGCCCATGGCACCGCGCGTGCCGTCATCCAAATCGCCGGCACAGCCAACCGTGTCCCGCAGTTCACGGGCCGAAGCGCCAGAGCAGCGCCGGGTCGAACCGACGATCAGCGATCCATTGGCCGAACGGCTGAAGGCGCAACGCGCGGCCGCCGAACGCCTGGCGGAACAGCGCGTGTCCGCTGCACGTGAACGCGCCGAGTCGCGCATCGCTGCAACCACGCCCAAACAGGAGCCGCCACCAGCAAGGGCGGACGTGAAGCCTGCTGCCGTGCCGCCTGCTGCGGCAAAAACGAACGGTGATGCGTCAGGGCGTCCAAAATTCACATTTGCCGATGATGCTGGAACACTGCGGCGCGAGCCGCCCGCACCCAATGGCGGATCGCGTGCCACGCCATCCTCGCCGCTGCTGCCGCCACGCCCGGCGCTGGCCGGGGAACGTCAGCCTTCGCTGCTGCGGCCCTCCACCTATCGCAGCGATCCGCCGCAACCGGCTTATCGCCCGATCGATCCTGCTACGGGATATACCACGCCCCGCCAGCCCTCACTGGGGACGCCGCGGGGCTACGCTCAGGACGCGGCAGCCTATGAAGCCGGCCGCAGCCTTACGCGCAAGGCTTCAGGTTATGATGCCTATCGCGGCCTTGAAGGCGAGGAGCCGCCGCGCGGCGATCCCCGCCTTGGCCGTTCCGTAACGGCGCGGTCCCGGTTGCCAGAACCGGAAGGCGATGACGTGTTCGAGGACGAGGCACCGCAACCGCCGCGCCGCCGCGCCAGCGCCACGGAATATCATTCTGCCTACCGCGAGGCTGAGGAAGAGTTTGATGATCGCCGCCGCTCCAGTGGTCCGTGGCTGATCCTGCTGGCTTTGCTTCTATGTGCGGCCGCCGTGGCGGGCGGTTTCTACTATTATAACACGCACATGAAGCAGCAGACGGCCACCACCGGGACAACGGGCACCGGCGATGGCGTTCCCGTGATCGCGGCGCCGGAAACCCCGGCCAAGACCGAAGCGCAGCAACCCGCCGCAACCGGCGGCGACACGGCGGCGGTCAACAAGAAGCAAATTTACGATCGTATCGTTGGCGACCAGGAAGTCACGGCGGGCAGCAAGGTGGTTCCCACCGAAGTGACGCCGATCCAGCCCGATACCACCACGACGACCGATCAGTCGGCCCAGCCGGACACCACGAATTCCACTGGCCAAAGCGGCACCGATGATACGGCCCCGCTGCCCTTGCCGCCCGCACCTGGCACCGGCGATGGCAAGCAGGGCGCCATCGACCAGACGAACGGCAACGTGGTGGCGACCGCCGCCACGCCGCCGACCGCAATTCCCGAGCCGATCAAGGTGCCCGGCGATACCGGCGGCACGGCGGCGCCATCGGGCTCCGAAAATACCGCGGCTTTGCTGCCCGATACGGGAACTACAGATGGAGGATCGGCTGACACGTCGCAGGCACAGCCATCTACCGCCAAAGCGCCTGCCGCCGCCAAGCCAGACACCACAGCCGCGAGCACGGATGACAGTGCTACCGCAGGCACCGAAGCCATTTCAGATTCCGCTCCTGCCGCCACGGCGCCCAAGAAGGCGACGGCGGAGAAGCATGCCGCCTCAACTTCGACAACCAAGAAGAAGATCGCCGCCGCCGCCAAGACAGGCGAGCCTGTCGTGCTGGTGCCGCAGGCAACGGACACGGCGGCATCCACAGTTTCTCCCTCTCAGACAGGCGGAACGGATGTGGCCGCTGCTCCCGCCCTGACTGAAACCGCCGCCCCCGTTGATGCGCAGCCGAAGAAAAAGAAGACCCTTCTCGATCTGTTCAATGGCAGCAACTCATCGTCATCACAGGAGAAGACGGTCGCGGTAGAGCCCGTTCCGGATGCGCCTGCCGCAACCGCCAAGACACAGCAGGTTGCTACCATCCAGGACACGCAGACGACGGCAAGCACAACGGGTGCTGGCTATATCGTGAAGCTCTCGTCTTTCCGCAGCATGTCCGAGGCGCAATCTGAATATAACAGACTGCGCAGCAAGTATTCGACCGTGAGCGGGCTGTCTTCGAACATTTCGCAATCCTCGCTGGCGGGCAGCACTCGCTACCGCCTGGCGCTGGGGCCGGTACAAAGCCGTGACGCGGCAGCGCAGGTTTGCAACCAGCTGATTGCCGGCGGCGAGCGTGACTGCATCGTCAGTCATCAATAAGTTCTGACATGGCCGGGATCGGCGCTTTTATATCCGGCTGCGCAGGGCTGTCGCTGACGCCGGAAGAAATCTCTTTCTTCAGCGCGCGCAATCCATGGGGCCTTATCCTCTTCAAGCGGAATTGCGAGTCGCCTGAGCAGCTTCGCGCCTTGACGTCTTCTTTCCGTGCCGCGGTAAGCCGCAAGAATGCCCCGGTGCTGATCGATCAGGAGGGCGGCCGTGTGCAGCGCATGGGGCCGCCGGTGTGGCGAAAATATCCTGCCGCGCGCGCCTTTGGCGATCTCTACGCGCGTGATCCGCTGGCCGCCCTGCGGAGCGTCCGCAATGCGGGCCGCCTGATGGCGGAGGAATTGTTCGAGGCGGGCATCACCGTTGATTGCGTGCCGGTGCTGGACGTGCCGGGCGAGGGGATGACGGAGGCGATCGGCAGCCGCGCATATGGCCCCACGATCGAGATCATCATGGCGCTGGCCCGCGCCCATGCGGCGGGCTTTTTGCAGGGTGGCGTCCTGCCTGTCATCAAACATATTCCGGGCCATGGCCGTGCCACCGTGGACAGCCATTTCTCGCTTCCAATTGTGAGCGCTTCTGCGAAGGAATTGCGGGCCACGGACTTTGCGGCCTTCGCGGGTTTTGCCGATGCACCCATGGGCATGACGGCGCATCTCGTTTACACCGCGCTCGACAGAGATAACCCTGCAACACTTTCTGCCAAGATCATCAAAAGGATTATCCGCGGCGAGATTGGCTTCAATGGCCTGCTGATGACCGATGATCTTTCGATGAAAGCGCTGGGCGGCAGCTTCACGGAGAAGGTCGAGCTGGCGCTGACAGCGGGCTGCGATATGATGCTCCACTGCAGCGGCGTGATGGATGAAATGGAAGAGGTGGCAAAAGCAGCCGGTCCACTCAAAGGCAAGGCCTTGCGGCGGGCCAAGGCGGCACTCAAGGCGGCGCAGAAGCCGCAGCCCTTTGACCGCAAGGCGGCGCTGAAAGACCTGGCGTCTCTCGTCAGCGCCTGAAACTGGGGATAACCTTGGGCATTGCGTCGAATCAGGGGCGCGCAATTGGTAGACCTGACGCATGACGGAACATGACACAGAGATGGCAGGATGGCCGGACGGCGAAGCGCCACCGCGTGCGCCCGCGCCAATGGCAGAAGACGGGGCGCTGATCGTTGATGTCGGCGGTTTTGAAGGCCCGCTTGACCTGCTGCTGGAATTGGCCCGCCATCACAAGATCGACCTCGCAAAAATTTCCATATTGGCGCTGGCCGAGCAATACCTTGTCTTCATTGAGAAGGCCCGACGCCTGCAACTCGAACTGGCAGCGGACTATCTGGTGATGGCGGCGTGGCTTGCCTACCTCAAGTCGCGCCTGTTGATTCCCGTGCCGGCGGGCAGTGAGGAATCAGAGCCTGAAGACATGGCGGCGATGCTGGCCTTCCGCCTGCAGCGCCTTCAGGCCATGCGTGATGCCTCGGCCAAGCTGATGGCGCGCAATCTCTTGGGGCGCGATGTTCATCCGCGCGGCGCGCCGGAGCCCCTGGTGTTCGACACGAAGCGCGAATATGCCGACAACCTGATTGACCTTCTCAAGGCCTATGCCGAACGTCGGCAGCGCAAGATGCGGCACCAAACCTATACGGTGCGGAAGCTTCCGACCTGGTCGATCGTGGAGGCGCGCGGCGCCTTGCAGCGCCTTGTGGGCGTGATGAATGACTGGGGCCCGATGGACGATTGGCTGGCAGAATACCTTGCAGATCCGGTGATGAAACGCTCGGTGCGCGCCTCGAGCTTTACCGCCAGCCTTGAGCTTGCCCGCGAGGGCGTTCTCGAAATCCGTCAGGAAGAGGCGTTCCGGACGATATACATGCGCCGTAAGGCCGCCGCCGCGTGAGCGGAGTGAAGGAGTAGACGATGCAGAGTGCGATCCCGATGGTTGACGAAACGGACGGCTTGCCGGAACAGGAGTCTCCACGCGAAGACTCTGCCGTGGTGACGCTGCATCCGCGCGCCGACCGCAACCAGCATCTGCGCATTGTCGAAGCCGTATTGTTTGCTGCGGCTGAACCTGTGCCGGTTGAAAAGATCATCAGCTTCCTGCCGGAAGGCGCGGATGTGCAGGTGCTGCTGGCCGACCTCAAGGCGAATTATGCCAATCGCGGCGTGAACCTGGTGGAGACGGCCGGCAAATGGGCGCTGCGCACGGCGGAGGATCTGGGCTTCATTCTCCGGCGCGAGCAGGTGGAGCAGAAGCGCCTCTCCAAGGCGGCGCTCGAGACGCTGGCCATCGTTGCCTATCACCAGCCGGTGACGCGCGCCGACATAGAGGATATCCGCGGTGTGGCCATTTCCAAGGGCACGCTGGATGCCCTGATGGAAATCGGCTGGGTGAAAATGCGCGGCCGCCGCCGCACGCCAGGGCGGCCTGTGACTTACGGCACCACGGAAGCCTTCCTGGTGCATTTCGGGCTCAACGAGGTGACGGACCTGCCGGGCCTTCAGGAGCTGAAGGGCGCGGGGCTTCTTGAAGCCAGCCTGCCGCCCGGATTCGACATCCCCATTCCGCGCGGGGCGGACGAATTGACGGCGGAGGAAGACCCGCTGGACGGCACGGAAACCGAATTGCCGCTGGAGATGCATCTACCGGAGCAGCCGGCCGAAGAGCCGCCGTCCACCTGAGCATCAACCAAAAATTTACTATAATTCCGCAAGATCATCTTTAACCGCTGATTAATCCTAGCGTTCTGGGCGCGCGGCTGGTAAATTTTATCTTGAAACGAACACCTCCCGCGCTTCTCCATTTGCGCCGGGCGGGAACTCCAGCGGAGCAGCCGGGACAGCACCCCGGCCTGCTCCGCAAGCACTTCTGGCACCCCTCAAACGCAAAAAGCACCGCCGGAGCGGTGCCTTTGAATTCGATATACGGCGAAGGCTACTTGATTTTCGTTTCCTTGAACTCGACGTGCTTGCGCGCCACCGGGTCATATTTTTTCAGCGACATCTTCTCGGTCTTGGTGCGCGAGTTCTTCTTTGTGACATAGAAATATCCGGTGTCGGCAGTCGACGCCAATTTGATCTTGATAACGTTGCCCTTGGCCATGATGCTCTCTCAATACGGGATTTGAGGGCGATAGACCCGAATTGGGGCCGAAAGTCAAGCAGACCGGGCGAAAATGGGGGACATTCGGGCGTGATGATTTTGCAGACGGAACGGCTGGTGCTCAGCCCCTGCACCCCGGCGGACAAGGCCGATTTCATGGCCCTTGAGCGCGATCCGGAGGTGATGCTGTTCCTGAACGGCGGCCATCCGGTGGACAGCGAACAGGGGGATCCAAACTCCCTGTTTCTGATGCCCCGTGGAGCCGAGGACCATCTCTGGACAGCGCGGCGGAAAGACAATGGAGCCTTTGTGGGGTGGTTCTATTTCGGGCCGGAGCAGGAGGAGCGGGAAGCGGAACTCGGCTACCGCCTGCGGCGGGCGGAATGGGGACAGGGATTTGCCTCCGAGGCGGCGCTGGAATTGGTCAACTGGGGTTTTCGCAGCAGGCGCTACGACCGGGCCGTCGCCTGCACGATGGCCGCAAACGCAGGCTCCCGCCGCGTGCTGGAAAAGATTGGCTTTCGCCATGTTCGGACGGATTTCGTGGATTGGGCCGATTACATCCCCGGCGGCGACGAGGGCGAAGTCTGGTATGAGCTGCTGCGGACGGAGTGGGCCGGTTAGGAAGCGCTATCGATCCTCTGCTTGCAGTCCATCAAGCTTTGACAGCGCTAATTGAAAATTCCATTCGTCCGCTTCAGAAGCTCTTGAAGACCCTTCCTCCAGCAAGGCGCGCGTTGCTGGATTATTCAACCAGTCAAGAATCCGATGTTGAATGGCTTCCGAAAAATCTCCGATACCCTCGCGGTCGCCCGGAGAAGGGCAATACCAATTGACGGTGGCCGCAAACTGCAGAAGGGACGGCATCGGATCGCCGCGCCTCCACACGGCAAGGTAAGGCTCCGGATTTTCTTCAAGAAGCATGAGACCCGTAAGCCATTCATGCGCTTCCGGAACCTCATGCGGATCACGATGCGCAGCGGACATAAAGGCGGAGCTAAAAACATCAAGGATGGCAGCCCGTTTCTCTGCAGGCCATAAATCCCAATTGGCATAGATCAGTTTATGAACGATCAGCCATGGCTGAAATCCATTTTCACCTGCTTCTTGCGTTGCGATATCCAGAATGCGGGGAAGAAAATATCGAAAATCACGGCTGTCGCCGATTGTGGTCATGGCCGAAGCAAAGTAGTAGCCAAGATCATCACCTGTCAGTTTTTTCAAGCTCATCGGCATGAGAATTTTGTCTATCAAGGCCCGATTTTTGACAGGCGAAGCGTCCATTGTGACAGGACGCCGAACATCCGAGAACGCAGAATAAACGGCATTGATCGCATCTTGAAGAGATGGTGTAGCCTTCAAATCTCATCCTCCACCCAGCGGTTGCGGCGCCAGTATTGGAAGCTGACGGGCGAGGCGGGTGGGGGCAGGGTGCCTGAGGCGAGGAAGGGTGACAAGCGCTCCAGCGCGGTCTGGGTGATCGACGGCAGTTCCAGCGCGCGGATTTCACTGAGCGTGAACCAGCGGAGCGTGAGCAATTCGTCGGAACCCGTATTGTGCGGCCGGTCGAGATTGCTCACAAGCGCCGCGTCGGCCACGAAGAAACGAGAATCGAACCGCCGGGTGCGGCCGGGCGGGGTGATGGCGCGCATGAAAAGGACGAGGCCCGAAAGATCGGGCGCATCCTCCAGGCTGCGGCAGCCATAGAGCAAGCCTGCCTCCTCGAAGGTTTCACGCACCGCCGCAAAGGCTATGCCCCTTGCGCGAGATGGCGATGCTTTGCCGCGCATGCGCGTGGTGAGTTTCACCAGGGTTGCCGGATCGAGGTCCCGCACGGGCCTCACGCGGCTATCTGACGGATCAAGCCTGCCGCCGGGAAAAACATATTTGTTGGGCATGAAGGCATGGCCGGCGCCACGCTGGCCCATGAGAATGCGCGGGGCCGCGCCATCCCGGCGCACCAGCACCAGCGTGGCGGAATCCTTCGGCGTCAGAACCTTCGCGTGCTGCCGCGATTGCGCCAGTTCGGGGTCGCTGTAGCTCATTCCCCGTCCCGGGGTGGGGCGGATGTGTCGAAGCCGTGCATGCGCAGCGCCCATTGCAGGCCGACGATTGCCCCCTTGACCGAAGGCATGAGTCCGAACGTCAATCCGAGCGTCGCCAGCGTCCACAGCACGAAGTGGATGGCGAGTGCCGGATGCCAGAGCCTTTCGACGATCAGCATGGCGGGCACGACGATATGGCCGACGATCATCATGGTGAAATAGGGCGGCGCGTCATCGGCGCGCTGGTGGTGCAGGTCCTCGCCGCAGCAGGAGCAGGCGGGCGCCACCTTGAGATAGGCCGTGAACAGCGGGCCCTTGCCGCAGTTGGGGCAGCGCAGCAGGAAACCGCGGGCCATGGCCTGCTTCCAGGAGCGTGGTTCCGTGTGGGTGAGAGTGAGCGTCATGGGGCCAGAGCATGGCGCAAGCGGGAGGCCCCGGTCAAAGGTTCCTCCCGCCGCGCGACGGACTGCCGCAATCAGAGGATGAAATCGGCAGCCGTCAGCGTCTGCTGGCCAGTAAGAAGGATCTGGAAGTCCGCCACGCCATCGCCGTTCACATCGCCGGACAGGATGGTGTTGGCGCCGCTCGCCTCGGTGTGAAGCTGGCCAGCGATGTGGCTGAAGGCCAGATCGCCGATGAAGCTGAAGGCGTTGTCGCCGGATGCGTTGGCATTGGCGTCTATGCCGCTCAGGTCAATCCTGTCCTGGCCGGACACGAAATCGGTGATCGTATCGCGGGTAGTGGCAGTCGTCCCGGAGTCGGTGAGTGCCGAGAAGACGAAGGTATCGTTGCCGGTGCTGCCGGTCAGGATGTCGCGTCCCTCACCGCCGTTCAGGATGTCGTTGCCTGCGCCGCCATTCAGCCTGTCGGCGCCTGTTTCGCCGAACAGCGTGTCAACACCGGCTCGGCCTGCGAGCACATCCTGGTTCATGCCGCCATGGATGATGTTGTTGCCAGCATCGCCGCTGATCGTATCATCAAAGGCGGTACCGTTCACGTTCTCGAAATTGAAGACCTGCGTGCCGTCCACGCCGAGGCCCGAAGCGGTATGCGCCGCGAGATCGACGGTGACGCCCGGGCCTTCCGGTCCGACGCCGCCAAAGCCCGGCGAGAAGTCCAGCGTATCGATGCCCGCGCCGCCGTCGAGATAATTGGCGCCTTCGCCGCCGTTGATGAAATCGATGCCGTCGCCACCCTGGATATTGTCGTTGCCGGCGCCGCCATAAAGCGCGTCATCCCCGCCATTGCCATTGATGACGTCATTGCCGCCATTGCCCCAGATGATGTTGCCGACGCCGTTGCCGATGAGCACGTCACCGCTGTCGATGTTAGAGCCCTGGATGTTTTCGATCTCGTAGTAATGGTCGCCAAAGGCATCGCCAAGCGTGCCGACCCCGGCCGAAAGGTTCACGCCGACCGAGTTGGTGGCGTTGTAGAAGCTCACGGTGTCAACGCCGGTGCCGCCGACGATGGTATCAGCGCCCGCGCCGCCATCGATCGTGTCATTGCCGTCACCGCCGGAGAGAAAATCAGCTCCGCCCGCGCCGGTGATCGAATCGTCGCCGGAGAGGCCGACGATGCGGTTTGCGCCATCATCGCCGGTAAGCCGGTCAGCGTAATAGGAGCCGGTGATGTTCTCGATGCTGTTGAGATAGTCGGTATCGACGGGCGCGTTATAGACATTCACCTGCGCGCTGCCCGTGGCCAGATTTACGTTCATGCCCTGATAGGCATAGGTGTAGTCGGCGGTGTCGATGCCGTTGCCGCCATAGAGCGTGTCGTTGTCGAAGCCGCCGCTCAGCGTATCGTTGCCTTCGCCGCCCACCAGCACGTCATTGCCGAAGCCGCCGATCAGATTGTCATTGCCGCCCCAACCGCTGATGTAATCATTGCCGGCGACGCCGTCGATGACATTCACGCCTTCATCGCCCTGCAGCAGGTCGGCGTAGAAGGAACCGGTGATGTTCTGGAAATTGATGAAGGTGTCGTTGTCGGCAGGACCAGCGCCATAAGTGGAGGAAGTGCCGAAGGCTAGATTGGCATTAACGCCGTGATTGGTGTTGAAGAAGCTCAGCGTATTGTTGCCGGTGCCGCCATCCAGATAATCGTTGCCGCCGCCGCCTTCCATGCGGTCGTTGCCGTCATAACCCTTCATATAATTGCTTTCGCTGCCGCCGCGCAGATAGTCGTCGCCGGAAGTGCCGTAGATCGCGCCCGGCGGATCTTCGAGTTCGGCGTAGAAGATATCGTCGAGAAAATCCCAAAATGACATGGCTGCCTCCCGTGAATGTGTTGAACGTGAGGCGAATATGCGGCGGGACGTTTGAACCCGGCTTGAAGCCGCTGTTCATTTTCAGTTCATAGAAAAATCAGCGGCGGCGTAGTTTTTTCGGCGTCTGGCGGGACAGGCGGGCCTTGCGGCGGGGGGCTGGCTTTTCCGTGCGCGGTTCAGAAACGATCTCGAACCGCAAGCCTCCTGATACGGGCGTTGCTTCGACGAGCTTTACCTCCACATGATCGCCGAGCTGGTAGACAGCGCCCGTGCGTTCGCCGGTCAGCGCGTGGCGGGTCTGGTCATAGACGAAGTAGTCCGTGCCAAGGGAGCGCACCGGCACAAAGCCATCGGCGCCCGATCCGTCCAGTTTCACGAACAGCCCTGCGCTCACCACGCCGCCGATGCGGCCCCGGAAGATGGAGCCGGTCTCGCTGGCCAGATGCGCGGCGATCAGGCGGTCGATGGTTTCACGCTCCGCCGCCATGGCGCGGCGTTCGGCGGCGGAGATGAGATCGGCGGTGTCCTTGAGATTGGCGATATCTTCGGCGGACAGACCATCCTCGCCAAACCCCAATGCACTGACGAGCGCGCGGTGCACGATCAGATCGGCATAGCGCCGGATCGGCGAAGTGAAATGAGCGTAGCGGCGGAGGGAGAGGCCGAAGTGCCCCTTGTTCTCCGGCGTGTAGACAGCCTGCGCCTGCGTCCGGAGCACCACTTCATTGACGAGGTGCTGATAATCCTTGCCCTGAACATCGCTGAGAATGCGGTTGAAGTGTTTGGGCTGCATCACCTGGCCCATCGGCAGGTTCATGTTCACCGTGCGGAGAAATTCGGCAAGCGCCCTGATCTTTTCATCGCTCGGTGGTTCGTGGGCACGGTAGAGCAGAGGCGTCTTGCGTTTTTCCAGTTCTTCCGCCGCTGCCACATTGGCCTGGATCATGAATTCTTCGATGAGCTTGTGGGCGTCAAGCCGCAGCGGCGTCACCACGCGCTCGATCAGGCCATGCGCGTCCAGCACCAGCTTGCGCTCGGGCAGATCAAGCTCAAGCGGCTCGCGTGCATCGCGGCCCTTCATCAGAATGCGATAGGCATGCCACAGCGGCTTCAGCACGCCATCGAGAAGCGTATCCGTCTTAGCATTCGTCCGTCCGTCAATGGCGGCCTGCGCCTCCTCGTAGGACAGCTTGGCGGCGGAACGCATGATGATGCGCTCGAAGCGGTGCTTCGTCTTGCGGCCCGCTTTGTCGAAATGCATGAAGCAGGCGAGCGCCGGGCGGTCTTCTTTTTCCCGCAGCGAGCAGAGATCGTTGGAGATGCGCTCAGGCAGCATGGGCACGACGCGATCAGGGAAATAGACGGAGTTGCCGCGGATGCGCGCCTCACGGTCCAGCGCCGTGCCGGGCCGAACGTAGGCCGCCACATCGGCAATCGCCACAATGATGTTGACGCCGCCCGTGGCGGGGTCGGCTTCCGCCCACACCGCATCGTCATGATCGCGGGCGTCTGGCGGATCGATGGTGATGAGCGGAACGGTGCGCAGGTCCGTGCGGCCCTGTTGCGAGAAGGGCTTGAGCGCCTGCGCCTCCGCCATCACACGGGCGGGAAATTCAATGGGAATGCCATGCTGGTGAATGGCGATCAGTGAAATGTTTTTCTGGCTAGTCAGGTCGCCTAGCCGCTCACGCACCCGCGCCATGGGCAGGCCACGGCCGCGCCCGCCGGAGATTTCCGCTTCCACCAATTCGCCATTCTCGGCCCCGCCGTCACCGCCTGGCAGCACCTGCAACTCGCTCTTGGCCTTCTTGTCGACGGGAATGATGCGGGCGCCCAACCCGCGCGCAACGCGATAGATGCCGAGCATGCGCTTCGATGAATCCGACAGTGTACGGATCACTTTGGCGCGGAAACGGTAGCGGCCATCGCGCTGCGTTTCGATCTTCGCCAGCACGCGGTCGCCCTTCTTCGCGGCCTCGCCGCCGATGATGATGACGCGCGGCGGCTTGCCGCCCGCGCGCTCGTCCCATTCGACAGGCTCGCCATAGGCATCGCCATCGCTGTCGATCCCCAGGATTTCGATGACCGTAACGGGGGGCAGGGTCGATGTGTCTATCAGCTTGCGGGCGCGCTTAGCCAGCTTGCCGTCATTGGCGAGCTTGGCGAGCAGCGCCTTGAGGGCGATCTTTTCATTACCCTTGATGCCGAAAGCGCGCGCGATCTCGCGCTTTCCGGCGAGGCCGGGCGAGGACTGAATGAACTCGAGCACCGCCTCCTCGCTGGGAAGGCCTGCCTTGGGCTTCGCGGGTTTCGCCATGCAATTGGCATAGCCGCACCCTATCTTTGATGGAAGCGTTCTCATCGAGAATCAGGCAAAGTGCATGCCGTGACGACGGCGAAGAAATCCGCGAAGAAGGCGACCAAGCAGGCAAAGCGCGGCGGCCATGCGCGGCAGCATGCGGCGCTGCCGTGGCGTGATCGCGGCGGGCTTGAAATTCTTCTCATCTCATCGCGTGATACCAAGCGCTGGGTGATCCCAAAGGGCTGGCCGATGGCCGGGCTTAATGCCAGTGAGACGGCGGAGCGCGAGGCGTTCGAAGAATCGGGCCTTCGCGGGTTGATTGCGCCAACGCCGGTTGGCATTTTCCATTATGTAAAAAGGCTGGCAGGTGGTGTTCACCGCAACATGACGGTGGATGTCTATCCGCTGGAGGTGCGGGTTCAGACCTCCGCCTGGCCAGAGATGCACCAGCGCACGCTGAAATGGATGACGCCGGACGAAGCCGCTGCCGCGGTGCAGGAGCCGGAACTCTCCGCGCTCATCCGCAGCTTCGCCAGGCTGAAGTCTGGGGTCTGATTAGGCGGCAGGCTTCGCTTTCTTCGCAGCCTTTTTGGCAGGAGCCTTTTTCGCGGCGGCTTTCTTCGCAGGCGCTTTCTTGCGCGCCGAAGCCTTTTTCGCCGGAGACTTGCCGGCGCGCGCCGCGATCAGGGCCACCGCGTCATCCATGGTGAGCGCCTGCGGGTCGGTGTCGCGGGGCAGGGTGGCGTTCACGCTGCCATATTTCACGTAAGGCCCATAGCGGCCGGACATCACCTGCACATTGCCGCCGCCATCGGGGTGAGGCCCCAAATCTTTCAGCGCATTGGCCTTAGGGCGCTGGAAGCCCTTGGCCTTCTTTTCCGCCAGCACGTCAACGGCGCGGTTGATGCCGATGGTATAAACATCCTCAGGGCTTTCGAGGCTGGCATAACTGCCGTCATGCAGCACGAAAGGCCCGAAGCGGCCAAAGTTCGCCACGATGGGCTTGCCGGTTTCAGGATGAAGGCCAACCTCGCGCGGCAGCGACAGGAGCTTGAGCGCGGCTTCGAGGTCGATGCTTGCCGGGTCGGTTCCCTTGGGGATGGACGCGCGGCGCGGCTTTTCGCCCTCCACCGTCTCACCCAGTTGCAGATAGGGCCCAAAGCGCCCTTGGCGGCGGGTGACTTTCTCGCCCGTCTCGGGATCGGCGCCCAGTTCAATGCCTTCAGAGGGCACCATGGCGGCAGAGTCATTGCCCGCCGTCATCGGCCGGGTGAACTTGCACTCCGGATAATTCGAGCAGCCGACAAATGAACCGAAGCGGCCGAGTTTCAGCGAAAGCTGGCCATTGCCGCAGGAGGGGCACTGGCGCGGGTCGCCGCCATCCGCACGGGCCGGGAAGATATGCGGAGCCAGAAGATCGTTCAGCGCGTCGAGCACATTGGCGACGCGGAGATCCTTGATCTCGTCCAGCGCCACCGTGAAGTCGCGCCAGAAATCGCGCATCACCTGCTTCCAGTCGATCTCGCCGGCGGACACGCGGTCAAGCTGCTCTTCGAGATCGGCGGTGAAGCCATATTCAACGTAGCGGCCAAAGAAGCTTTCCAGAAACGCCGTGACGACGCGGCCCTTGTCCTCGGGAATGAACCGTTTCTTGTCGAGGCGTGCGTAGCCGCGGTCCCGGATGACCGAGAGAATAGAAGCGTATGTTGAAGGGCGGCCAATGCCCAGCTCTTCCAGCTTTCCGATGAGCGAGCGTTCGGAATAGCGCGGCGGCGGTTCGGTGAAGTGCTGATGCGCGGCAATGTTCCTGATGCCAATTGAATCGCCGCGCGCCATTGGCGGCAGGCGGCGGGCGTCCTCGTCTTCCGTATCTTCCAGATCTTCGTTGTACACCTTGAGAAAGCCGTCGAACTTCACCACCGATCCGGTGGCGCGGAAGGTGTAGTGTTTGCCGTCGCGGCCATCTGCGCCGATGTCAGCGGTGGTGCGCTCAAGTTCGGCGCTTTCCATCTGGCTGGCGATGGTGCGTTTCCAGATCAGCTCATAAAGCGCATGCTGTTCGCCATCGAGATTCTTGCGCACGCTGTCGGGATGACGCGAGAGCTCGGTCGGGCGGATGGCTTCATGGGCTTCCTGCGCGTTTTTCGCCTTCGTTGTGTATTGGCGCGGCGCGGATGGCAGATAGGGTTCGCCGAACTGTTTGAGGATGGTGTTGCGCGCATCGGCGATGGCCTCGGGTGCCATATCAACGCCATCGGTGCGCATGTAGGTTATGAGACCCACCGTCTCGCCGCCGATATCAACGCCTTCATAAAGGCGCTGAGCGATCTGCATGGTCTTGGATGCCGAGAATCCGAGTTTGCTTGAGCCTTCCTGCTGCAGCGTGGACGTGCGGAAGGGCGCGAAAGGATGCCGCCGCGCCGGCTTGCTTTCAATCGTATCGACCTTGAAGGGCTGGCCCTTCACCGCCTGCTCGATGGCGCGTGCGGAGGCTTCGTCCTTGAGATCGAGCTTGGCCAGCTTCTGACCATTGACGGCGTTCAGGCTGGCGGAGAACTCCGCCCCCTTTGGCGTGACGAAGGTGCCGTCGATGGTCCAGTATTCCTGCGACCGGAAGGCTTCGATCTCCAGTTCCCTGTCACAGATGAGGCGCAGCGCCACGGACTGGACGCGGCCGGCAGAGCGGGAACCTGGCAGTTTCCGCCACAGCACAGGCGAAAGCGAGAAGCCGACGAGATAATCGAGCGCGCGGCGGGCCAGATAGGCATCAACTAGCGCCGCATCCACCTCGCGCGGATGCTTCATCGCTTCCAGCACCGATTGCTTGGTGATGGCGTTGAACACCACCCGCTGCACCGCCTTGCCCTTGAGGGCACCCTTCTTGCGCAGCACTTCAAGAACATGCCAGGAAATCGCCTCGCCCTCGCGGTCAGGGTCGGTGGCGAGGATGAGCCGGTCATCACCCTTGAGGGCCGAGGCGATGTCAGCGAGGCGCTTGGCGGATTTGGCATCCACCTCCCAGGACATGTCGAAATCCTCATCCGGGCGGACGGAGCCATCCTTGGGCGGCAGGTCGCGGACATGGCCATAAGAGGCCAGAACCGTGAAGTCCTTGCCGAGATATTTGTTGATGGTCTTGGCCTTGGCCGGGGATTCGACGACAACGACGGTCATTCAGTGTCCAGAATTGCGGGGTTGTGCGCCTCATATAGGCATCGTCTAGCTGTCGCAAGGTGGGGAGGGGTAAACTGGGCCGACGGATCAAATACTCAATATGAGTCAGAATGCAGCTAAACTCAACTTATAATTGCTTCATATTGTAATATGCACGTATATACTAGGTATGGGGTTGAGAGAGTTGGGGATGGCACGGGATGCGTAACAAATTCGATGCAGCGCAGCAGCGCGAGGCAAAACGGCTTCAGCTTGCTATTCTGGATATCAAACAATCTGCGGAACGGTTCAAACTGACGACCGCCATCCCACCTCTCAACTACGCCCTCCAGGAAATGACTGAAATCGCCTTCCCGGGTACCGGATTACCCCCGGAGATCAGAGAGTTGCGGCAGGGCAAATCGAAGCTTTTCTGACCAGCGATCATTTCCCTCTTCCAAGGATCATTTTCAATCAAATGCAATTTTTACGTGCTTAACATTTACTATGACACGTAATAGGTGTGTTGACGTAAGGGGCATCAATTTTGGAGAGCCACCATGCCGTCGACCACTACACCCCGAATTGCAGGAGTTGAGAATAAATCTGTGTTGCCAAGCAATCTGCCCAACCCGGACAGCATGACACAACGCCAAACCGCGCAATATGTTGCGGATATGGTTCTCGAGCTTCGGAAGATGAGCAAGGCGCAAGGCCTTTTCAAAGTCATGCCTCCGCTGGAATATGCCTATTACGAGGCGTTCACGCTGGCCAATCAGGTTGACGTGCCAAAGGAAGAGCTAGACCACCTTCGTCAGCTCGAACAGGCGGGGCGCGATCAGGAAAAAGCGATTTGCAACGATTATTGATGTTTGCCGGACACCGTGGCGATCAGCGCTATCGCGCGGTCTTGCGGCTCCAGCAAGACGTTTTCGCCGCAAACGGCCACAAGGCTTTCGCCGTTTGCCACCCACAAGCCATTCGCGTGAACCCTCGCGCCGATAATGTGAACAAGCAGGGTTTGATGCAGGCCTGCTTTCAGGCGTTGCGGTTGGCCGAGATGGGCAACACGCAGATCGCTATCAAGTTCTGATCGCAACGCCATCAGGTTGAAATCCTTGAGCGGGCTGCCGCGCAAACTTGCCCGGATCGGCCAATCGCCGGAAAAACGCCGGGGCTGGAAATGCTGTGTGAGGTTTACGGGGCCGTCCGGGCCGCCCTCCAGCACCATGCCGCCGCCTTCGAGCACGAGGATATGCCGGTCATAACCTGGAAAGAGCGAGAAAGGGCCATCGGCTGATACGCCAGCAATGCTGACGCGCCACAGGAAGGGAAGCTCTGGATCGGCTAGTTCACGGTAAAGCTCAGCGGTCGATCCGCCGCCGTTCTTCCACGGCATAACCCTGTAATCCGCTGGCTTCAGCAGGCGCATGGCGCTCAAACGTCCGGGTGGATTTGTTCGATTGCCGCCGCCACACGTTTCTGCAGGTCCCATAAATATGGATCGTGAATGCCGTTGGTTTCCAGCGCCAGCACGGTCTGCAAGAGGTAGTCCGCGCCGCTTCCCCAATGCCCGCAGGCGCTCGCAAGCCGCCGGGCGATCTCATCGGGATCAATCGTTCCAAGATAATTTGGGCTAGACGTGTTGGCGACGAAGGCAACCGCGCGGGCAGGGCCATCCGCGGTTTCAACGTCAATCCATTCCGGCAACTGGCTTGCGGGTTTCACCGTCATTTCACGGCGAAACAGGATGTCCAGTGTCCGCGCTTCCGTTCCCGATCGGATTGTTTGAAGCATCCCCTCGCACAGGCCGCCGCGATCGATCTGCATCATCAGGCCGGGCTGGTCGATGGTGCCGCGGAACCGCATTACCCTGAGGCAGAAGGCGCGGTGCCACCCATGCGCGGTGGCGCGGGTGACGGAGGCCGGGACAAAGGCAGGTTTCCAGATCAGCGAACCATAGGAAAACACAGTCAGAGGGCCACCGCGCCAGCCATTCAGCACATGCTCGACAAAGCTGGCGTAGTCTGCATCCGTCAGAAGCTCCATATCGGGGAGCGGCCCCGGGTCCGCCATGTCACGGTGGACGCGGGCGATATGGCCGGACGTAAGGTGCAGGGATGCAGTCATAGGCATGACTGTGCTGTTTGATCGCAGGGGATGCAAGCCTTGCAATGCAGCGTGTTGCGGCTTTGCCCTTGCGCGTGCGGCGCAACACGTGGCTCCACTGCTGCAGCAATCATGTCCGCCGAATCCACCATTGCGCCGATGCCCCTGCCGAGACGCGCGGGAGCCTATACGTTCGCGATCCTTTTTTCGCTCGAGAGCTTCACCCGGTCCCTGAACTCTACAGTCGTTTCGCTGCAGGCCTACGACATTTTGGGCGCCAGCCAGAAGGTGAGCGTGCTGTCCACCTCAGTTTCGCTGTTGGTGCTGATGACCACGCTGATGCTGCCGCTTCTTCTGGGGCGGCTACGGCGGCGCTGGGCCTATACGCTGGCGGCCTGCCTTATGAGCTGCGCCGCGCTGGCGCTGGCCACCCACACCTTGCCCGGCCAATGGATCGGCGCCTATTTGCGCAACAGCTCCGCCGCGATGTTCAACATCGTGCTTCAGCTTTATATTCTCGACAATATCCGGCGGCACGAACTGGCGCGCGCGGAACCAATCCGCCTTTCGGTCTCGACCCTGTCATGGACAATCGGGCCGGCGCTCGGTGTCTGGCTTTATGTCGGCTTTGGGCCATGGGGGCCACAGCTTGGCGTGATTGCTGCCGTAGCGCTGCTGATGGCGGTATTCTGGACCCTCCGCCTGTCCGATCACGGGCAGATTCTGCCGTCCGGCCGCGCCCACAGCTTCAGCCCGCTGTCCAATGTGAAACGGTTTATCGCCCAGCCCCGTCTGCGGCTGGCATGGACGATTGCCTTCGGGCGGTCCTGCTTCTGGACCACATTCTTCATTTATGGACCGCTGCTGATGGTCGAAGGGGGAATTCCCAAGAGTGTCACTGGTCTTGTCATCTCGGCCAGCCAGGCGCTGCTGTTCACCGCTTACATTTCAGGCTGGATTGCACGGCGGAAGGGATTGCGCACGGTGATTGCGGGGGCGTTTGTGATTGCCGCATTGGCGTCCATCGCTGCGGGATTGGCGGGCACGCACTTGCCATGGCTGGCCGTGGGATTGCTATTGGTGGGCACCGTGGCATCCTCCGCCATTGACGGCGTGGGCGCCATTCCCTTCATGCGCGCGGTGAAGCCGCACGAGCGGCAGCGCATGACGGCGGTCTACCGCACCTTCATCGATTTTTCCGAATTGATCCCGTCTTTCATCTTTGCCTTTGCATTGATGTGGCTGCCGATTGGCGCAACCTTTGTGATACTTGGGATTTGGCTTTTGATTTGTTCAGTCATCAGCTGGCGCTATTTGCCGCGCGGGCTGTGACGAGGCCTTGACGTGTGAACTGCGGCTGCTGCAACGTGCGCCGCTTTTGAATGAGGAGTGGTAGCAATGGCGCAGAACATCACGCTTGGCATCAAGGATATGATGGCCAATGCTGACAAGGCTGTGGATAGTGTAACAGCGGAGGAGGCCATTGCGCTTCACGGCCGCAATGATGTGGTGATTATCGACATCCGCGATCCGCGCGAACTGGAGCGCGAAGGGCGTATTCCAGGTTCGTTTCACGCCCCGCGCGGCATGCTGGAGTTCTGGGTTGATCCCGCGAGCCCCTATCACAAGCCGATCTTCGCCGAGGATAAGACCTTCATCATCCACTGTGCCAGCGGCTGGCGCTCGCTCCTCGCCACTGAAGTGTTGCAACGCATGGGCCTAAAGCCCGTCAAGAATCTGAAGGGCGGATTCGGTGCGTGGAAGCAGGCGGGCGGGCCGGTTGAAGCGAAGGAGCCTCACAAATGAGCAGCCTGACGCTGGTGATCGGCAACAAAAACTATTCGTCCTGGTCGCTGCGGCCATGGATGGCGCTGACCATGGCTGGCATTCCGTTCAACGAAATCGTCATTCCGTTGGACCAGCCGGATACGAAAGAAAAAATTTCAGCACACAGCGCAGCTGGCCGCGTTCCCGTGCTGCATCATGGGCGGACGGTGATCTGGGACTCGATGGCGATCATCGAATATGCTGCAGAGCTGTTCCCGGAGAAAAACCTGTGGCCAAAGATGATTGCCGCGCGCGCTATGGCGCGCTCCGCTTCGGCGGAAATGCATTCCGGTTTTTTCGCCCTTCGCAACGCATGCCCGATGAATCTGAAACGCGGCAAAAAGCCCGTTCCGATGGACGATGCCGTCAGGGCTGATATTGCGCGCATTGAATCGCTCTGGGCCGATTGCCGCGCGCGCTTCGCCAAAAGCGGCAAGTTCCTGTTCGGCAAATTCAGCGCGGCGGATGCCATGTTTGCGCCTGTCGTGACGCGTTTCGAAACTTATGAAGTGCCGGTGAGCGGCAGCACCCGCAGCTATATGGATGCGGTGATGGGCACTCCGGCTTTCACATCATGGAAGGACGCGGCGCTGAAAGAAAACTGGGTTGTGCCATCTGATGAGGTGGACTGAATGGCGATCAAGCACTCAATGAGATTGCGCCCTGAGCGTGACGGATAATTTTTCCGGCGAGTTCCAGTTCCAGCAAAAGACAGGTTGCAATTGCTGCCGGGAGCATTGATTCTCTCACGAGATCGTCGAGGTCAATCGGGCTGGGAGACAATAATTCGATCAACCGCTGGCGGTCTGTGTCTGAAGTGCCGCGCGCGTCGAATGGTCCGTATTCAGCTTCGCGGAACGGAAGATGCGCGCCGGTGAAACTACCGAGCGTTTCCAGCACGTCATTGGCAGACGTCAAAAGGGTCGCACCCTGGCGTATCAGGCGGTTCGTGCCCTCGCAGCGCGGATCGAGCGGTGAACCCGGAACGGCAAAAACTTCGCGGCCCTGTTCGGCGGCATTGCGGGCGGTGATGAGAGAGCCGGAACGCAAGGCTGCTCTATCACAATGGTGGCCCGCGAACTGCCGGAGATAATGCGGTTACGGCGGGGAAAGTGATCGGCCTTGGGAATGGTGCCCGGCTTCATCTCCGAAACAAGAAGGCCGCGCTCGCCGATCAACGCGTGGAGTTTGGCGTTTTCCGGCGGGTAGATATTATCGAGTCCACCCGCCAGCACCGCGATCGTTCCGGTTGTCAGTGATGCCTCATGCGCCGCCGTGTCAATTCCTCGCGCAAGGCCGGAGACAATGACAAGCGCTTCACTCCCTAATCCTGATGCGATTTGCCGCGTAAATTTCAGACCAACAGCAGAGGCGTTGCGCGCGCCGACGATGGCGATGGCAGAGCGCTCCGTGATCGAGACATCACCTTTCACCCACAGGACGGGAGGCGCCGAGTCGATATGGCGGAGCAAATCAGGATAACCTGCCTCTCCCGGCAAGACGGCCGATGCGCCCATCGCCTGGCCGCGCGCAAGGTCTGCATCAGCTTCCGCCTCACCATAGATGCGTGGGGGACGGGACAGCCCGCCCTTGCGCGAGAGTTCCGGCAGATGCGCCAGGGCGTCACCGGCGTTTCCATAGAGCGCCAGCAATTTGCGGAATGTAACTGGCCCGACATTTTCGCTGAGACTGAGCCGCAAAAGGTCACGGCGTTCGGCGGCGCTGATCATCAGCCCTTCTTGCCCAGATCAATCCTGGGCTCGGTGCCCTTGATGAGGCGCGCGATGTTCTCGTGGTGCTTGATCCAGATGGCAGCGCCGATGACGAGCGTTGGAATCAACAGGTCTATGCGATGAAAGAGAAACGCCCAGAGCGGCGTGAGCAGGCTGGCGGTGAGCGCCGACAACGAGGATTTCCGGAACAGGAAGGCGATGGCGATCCACACGGCAAGAAAAATCAGCCCCAGCGGCCAGAACCAGCCGAACAGCACGCCGATGTTGGTGGCCACGCCCTTGCCGCCCTTGAACCCCAGCCAGACCGGGAAGAGGTGGCCTGCGAAGGCCGCAAGGCCTGCGATGATTCCGGCAGCTGGACCATAAAGCCATGTGGCGGCCAAAGCGGGAATGGTGCCTTTCAGGGCATCGCAGAGGAGGGTGAGGGCGGCGATCTTCTTGCTGCCGGTGCGCAGCACGTTCGTGGCGCCAATGTTGCCCGAGCCGATCTGGCGCACATCGCCCAAGCCCGCCCAGCGGGTGAGGATCAGGCCAAATGGAATGGTGCCGCAGAGATAACCCAAAACGGCAGAGACGATTGCTTCCAAGGCGCCCAAGCTGATTTCCCCAAACCCACTAGCGAGCGTAAGCGTAAACGCTGCGGCCCGCAACGACGGTTTCAACCGCCCGGCCTTCCAGCGTGCGGTGCTCGTAAGGCGAGTTCTTGGAGCGCGACCGCAAGAGGTCGTCCTCCACGGTCCAACTCAGATGCGGATCAACGACCGTGAAATCGGCGGGCGCGCCGGGCGCCATGCGGCCTTGTTCGAGCCCAAGTATATCAGCGGGCTGTGAAGACATTGCTTCAACAAGGCGCGCTAAGGATATGCTTTCACTATGATAAAGGGAAAGTGCAGCGGACAGCATGGTTTCCAGCCCGATGGCGCCAAAGGCCGCTTCGGCGAAGGGCAGACGCTTGGTGTCGGCGCTCTGTGGGTCGTGGCCTGAGACGATCACGTCAATCGTCCCGTCCGCCACGCCGTTCACCAGCGCCCGTCGGTCTTCCTCCGACCGGAGCGGCGGAGAGAGCTTGAAGAAGGTGCGGTATGCGCCGACGTCCAGTTCATTCAGCGTGAGGTGGTGAATCGAAACGCCGCAGGTGACCGGCAGGCCCTTGGCCTTGGCGGCGCGGATCACCTCCAGCGACAGGCGCGAGGAAATCTGGTGCGCATGGTAACGGCTGCCCGTCATCTCCACCAGGCGCAGGTCGCGCTCCAGCATGATGACTTCCGCCATGGCTGGAATGCCCGAAAGGCCCAGCCGCGCGGCGCTTTCGCTGGCGTTCATCACGCCCGTGGAAAGTGAGGGTTCCTCCACATGCTGGATCACCGGCATATCGAAATCACGCGCATACATCATAACACGGCGCAGCACATTGGCATTGACGAGCGATTTGTTGCCTTCGGTGACGGCGACAGCGCCGGCATCCTTCAGCGCGCCGATTTCCGTCATCACGTCGCCGGCCAGGCCTTTGGTAATGGCGGCCATGGGATGCACGCGCACCAGCGCCGTATCGCGGGCACGCCTGAGGATGAAATCCACAATGGCGCTGTCGTCGATAACCGGCTGCGTATTGGGCATCACGATCATGGTGGTGACGCCGCCCGCCGCCGCAGCGACCGACGCGGAGGCGAGGGTCTCGCGATATTCAGTTCCTGGCTCGCCAGTGAAGACACGCATGTCGATCAGGCCGGGGATCAGAAGCAGGCCCTTGCAATCCGTCACGGCGGCAGCGCCGATGGTGTCACGCGTCACCTTGGGGCCGGCAGCGAGGATCCAGCCATCCTCGATCAGGATGCCGCCCGGACCATCGAGGCCCTGCGCGGGCGCCACGATGCGGGCGTTGAGATAGGCGCGGCGGGAGGAGACCATCAGCCGTTTCCTCCGCCGGGCATATTGCGGGCCAGCGCGTCCAGCACTGCCATGCGGACGGCCACGCCCATTTCCACCTGTTCGCGGATCACCGACTGGACGCCATCGGCAACATCGGAGTCGATCTCGATGCCACGGTTCATCGGGCCGGGATGCATGACGAGAGCATCGGGCCTGGCGAGTTTGAGTTTTTCGGCGTTGAGGCCATAGAAGCGGTAGTATTCGCGCTGCGAGGGCACGAAAGCGCCACTCATGCGCTCAAGCTGGAGCCGCAGCATCATCACCACATCGGCATCGGCAAGGCCCGTTGTCATGGAGCGATGCACATCCACGCCAAAATTGCCAATGCCGGTGGGAAGCAGCGTTGAAGGCGCCACCACTCGGACGCGCGCGCCCATTTTGTTGAGCAAATGAATATTGGAGCGGGCGACGCGCGAGTGAAGCACGTCACCGCAGATCGCCACCGTCAATCCCTCGATGCGGCCCTTGCGGCGGCGGATGGTGAGCGCGTCAAGAAGCGCTTGGGTGGGGTGCTCATGCTGGCCATCGCCCGCATTGATCACCGCGCAGGAGACTTTCTGCGCCAGAAGCTCCACAGCACCTGAAGAGGAATGGCGCACCACCAGAAAATCGGGATGCATGGCATTGATCGTCATGGCGGTGTCGATCAGGGTTTCGCCTTTGGAAACCGAGGACGTGGCAACCGACATGTTCATGACGTCGGCGCCCAGCCGCTTGCCGGCGATCTCGAAAGAGCTTTGCGTGCGGGTAGAGGCCTCGAAAAACAGGTTCACCTGCGTGCGGCCCGAAAGCACATCCTGCCGCTTGGATACCTGCCGGTTTACCTCGACATAGCCTTCGGCCAGATCGAGCAGGGCTGCGATTTCAAGCGGGGAAACATCCTCGATGCCCAGAAGATGCTGGGCCTTGAGGAGCGGGCGGGGGCGCTGCGGCGATGTCATTAAAGCCGGGTGTGTAGGGGCTAATCCCGCCAAGGGCAAGAGGGTCGATGCGGCTGTTCACACCATATCGAGATAGGTCTCGTATTCGAAGTCGGTTACCTGCAGGGCAAAGGTGTTCATCTCCTGCCGTTTGCAGGCCACCAGCATGTCGCGCAGCATGGTGGGAAGCATGTCCTCCACGATGCGGCCTGCCGCGAAAGCCTCGATTGCCGAAGCCCAGTCGGGGGGAAGGCTACGGAGCTTGAGCGTATAGGCATCACCAGTTACGGGTTCGGGCTGTGTCATCTGGCGCTCGATGCCCGCCAGTGCCCCGGCCAGAATGCCGGCCAGCACGAGATAGGGATTGGCATCGGCGCCCGCCACGCGATGCTCGATTCGCCGCGCCACGTTTGGTCCGCCTGGAATACGGACGGCGACGGTGCGGTTTTCATAGCCCCACGCGGCTGCGGAGGGTGCATGCGTTCCGGGCCTGAGGCGGCGGTAGGAATTGGCATGCGGCGCAAAGAGCAGCGTTGTCTCGGCCATCGTTTCGATCAGGCCACCCACGGCGTTCAGCATGATCGGGCTTCCATCCCGCGTTCCATTGTCGAAGACATTTTTGCCCGCGCGGTCCAGCAGGCTGAAATGAACGTGCAGGCCGCTGCCCGACCGCTGGCCGTAGGGCTTGGCCATGAAGGACGCGGCAAAGCCATGCTTGCGCGCCACGCCCTTTACGATGCGCTTGAACAGCACCGCGTCATCGGCCGCCTTTAGAGGATCGGCCACATGGAGCAGGTTAATTTCAAACTGGCCGATGCCGTTTTCGGCAATGGCGGAATCGGCGGGTACGCCCTGCAAGGCGCAGGCGTCGTACACATCGCGGAAGAAGGCCCCGAAGTCATCGAGCTCATCGATGGAGAGGACAGAGTCCGCATCGAGCCGCTTCCCGGTGATGGGCGACACGGGTGCGGCGGGGCGGTCTTCCGCCGGATCGTAAAGATAGAACTCCAACTCCATGGCCACCACCGGCGTGAAGCCATGGCTGGCAAAGCGCTGCACGATGGCATCCAGCGCGCGGCGCGGATCACCGCCAAAGGGCATGCCGTTTTCTTCGCGGAGCCATAGCGGAATGAGGGCTGTGGGTTCTGATGTCCAGTCCATGGGAAGAATGCCGCGACCGATCGGTTCGCAGAGGCCATCTGCATCACCGGTGGCAAAGACAAGCGGCGAGTTCACGATATCCTCTCCCCAGATATCGACGCCCACCACGGAGAGTGGCATGCGCAGGCCCCCTGCCAATACCTTCTCGGCCTGTTCAACGGGAATGCGCTTTCCCCGCATCACGCCATTCAGGTCGCAGACGGCGGCTCTCAGGCTGCGAACATCCCGGCGTTCGTCGAGCCATCTTAATGCGTCGGTCGGCTTCATAAATTCCCCTCAATTCGGCCATAGCGTAGCCCTCAGCGTGCCGAAAGGCAAAGAGTCATAAATTTCAATGGATTGCAGGAATAGCCGCGATGACCGTCAATATCGTTTCACAATCGCAATACATGCTTGACGGAATTTTTCTGGCCCGTGCGACCTATGGCGGAGAATATATCGCTCCCGCCTATGATCTCGGTGGCGATAACGACGCCGAACGCAATGACGATTATCGGGGCTACATTGCCTCGCAAGGCTCGGGGTGGCGTCTGCTCGATGCGTCGGATTTGCCGACTTTCAACAATCATGGTGGCGACGACGAATTCACCAGCGGCGGACTTTACAACGCTGTTGTCCACACCGCGACGACAGACAGCCATGACGCGCAGGGCCTGCTGGCCGTGCAGGGCAACACATTGGTCATGTCTTTCCGCGGCACGGACGGCGAAGACCCTGCGGTTCTGTCGGGCCAGACCTTTGTCGGTTCATCTCTTGCTGCCAATTACGAAGCTTTCGAGGGTCTAATCGATGCCGCCTACGACTATCTCGCAGCGCATCCCGAAATTGATCATATGGTCGTATCGGGCCACAGCCTTGGCGGCGCGATGGTGGATTTGTTTACGCTCACCGACGCGGCGCGTTTCCGCGCGCTGTTGAACGGTGGGCTCACCATCGTGTCAATTGCTTCTTCGGGTGTGCCGAAGGATACGCCGGAATATCTGGACAATGTCGATACGTCCGTCGCAACCATCAAGGTCAAGAATGGCGTGAGCACAATCACGTCGCTAACACCGCCGGATGATTATGTCTCGCTGGCATCGGATCACGACCGTGCCCGCTTCGCCAAGGATTTTCCGGATGTGCCGGAAGCGCTGGGGCTCGTTCCGATCGTCACGCTGAAGGACAACCTGCACTTTGGCGCTGATGTCGTGGTGAGCAATCTCAACATCAACAACAAGGATGTGACCTATCACAACCCGCTCACGCACCCCTATGATTTTCGCGGCATCGGCGCCCAGCACAGCAGCGCGCTGATGTGGGTGAACATGCAGGCTTTGCTGACGGATGCCCTGAAGGCCGACTATACCAATCAGCACATCATTTTTGGCATCGATGACTATGCTCATGCCAAGGATTGGGATGGCGACACCATCAGGCTGTTCAAATATTATAATTATCTGGATACGGCCGGAAATGACAACGACTCCGGCACGAAGTCGCTGATTGGCACGGCGGGCGCGGACTATATCCTCGGGCTTTCCGGCAATGACACGATCCGCGGCGGAAAAGGTGCTGATCTCTTGTCGGGTGGCGATGGCAGCGACACGCTGAGCTATCAGGGGTCAACTGCTGTGACGGTGAACCTCGCGCTCAACACCGCAACCGGCGGCGATGCTACCGGTGACAAGATCGCTGGATTTGAGAACCTCATTGGCGGCGCCGGCAACGACGTGTTGACCGGTTCAGGAGTGGTCAATCGCCTGAATGGGGGCGGCGGCAACGACCGGCTTACAGGCCTTGCAGGCAAAGACACGTTGACCGGCGGAACGGGCACTGACACCTTTGTATTCACAGCCATCACCCAATCGAAGGTCGGCGCTGCGCATGATGTGATTACGGATTTCAGCCAGACGGACCATGACCGGATCGGCCTGGCGGCGATCGATTCCGACACGAACGCTACTGGCAACCAGGCCTTCAGCTTCATTGGCACGGCGGCATTTGATGTCGGCGTGGCTGGCGAGTTGCGCGCTTTCCAGCAGGGCGATCAGGTGATCGTTCAGGGCGACGTGAACGGCGACGGCAAGGCGGATTTCGAAATTGCCTTGAACGGCCACATGGTTCTGACGGCGCTGGACTTCATCCTGTAACTCCAGCCAGCCATAGCACCAGCGGCAGGGTGAAGGCGGCGGTGATCACCTGCATGGTCATGATGCTGGCAATGAGCGAGGCATCGCCGCCCATCCGTCTGGCCAGCACATAGGCGCCGGACCCGGTCGGCACTGCGGAGCACAGCATCGCTACCTGTGCCGCTTCGCCATGAACGCCTAGCAACACCAGCCACACCGCCATGAATAGCGGCATCAGCAACAGCTTTGCGGACGTAGCAAAGATCACCGGCGCTTTGGTTGAAAGAGCCTCATCGATTTTCAACCCGGCGCCCACAGTGAGAAGCGCCAGCCCAAGCGCCCCTTTGCCGATCATGTCCAGCACCTGCACGCCCATCCCGGGGACGGGCAGATGCAGAAGTTGCCACGCCACGCCCCCAAGTGAGGACAGCACAAAAGGGTTGCGGATGATGGAGCGGAGCAGGGCGCGGTTGTCGGGACGGTGCCCCAGCCCATAGATCGAGATGACCGCAACATTCACGATGTTGAGCAGCGGCGTCATGGCGGCAGAGCTCAGGCCGCCGAGGGCCAACGCCTTTTGCCCGAAATAAATGGGAATGATGGCGAAGGCGATGAAGGTGTGCCAGCGCGTTGAACCTTGAAACACGCTAGTGAATTGCGGTCCATCCAGCCCAAGCCAGTCACAGAGCCGCTTCCTGCCCCAAAGCAGCAGCGCAAACATGGTGATGATGGCCATGATCATCGCGAAGGACATGCGCCATACCGGAACCCCGGTGAAATCGGCGGAGGCGATTTCCTTGAAGATGATGGCCGGGAAGAGAACATAGTAGCAGACATGATCCACCGCATCCCAATGATGCGCGTCGATCAGGCCGGAGCGGCGCAGGCCATAGCCCACCAGAATGACGATGAAGACCGGCAATAGCCCCAGGATCGCGGCCGTCATCGCAGCGAATCCAGCGCCGCCTGCAGCAGCCACGCGGCGGCCAGCTTGTCGATCACCTCGTCGCGGCGCGCGCGGGAGGTATCGGCCTCGATCAACATGCGCTCCACCGCGGCGGTTGAAAGCCGTTCATCCCAGAAGGCGATGGGGATAGGCGTCAGCTTCGCCAGGTTTCTCGCGAAGGCCCGTGTGGATTGGCAGCGCGGGCCTTCCGTGCCGTCCATGTTCACCGGCAGGCCGAGAACGAACAGCCCGACAGCCTCCCGCGCCGCCAGCGCCAGAAGCTGCTCTGCGTCCTGCGTGAATTTCTTGCGCATGATCGTGGTAAGGGGGGTGGCTATCTGGCGCGTCAGGTCGCTGGTGGCGATCCCGATGGTTTTGGACCCCAGATCAAGCCCCATCAGCCGCGACATGGGCGGCACCGCTTCCAAAGCGGTCTTGAGCGGGGTATCGGAAGTGGCCATGCCGCTTCCCTAGCCGATTTGGCAGGAAGGGCAAGATTTGTGGAGATTTGCCATGGCGAAGAGAAGCGAAACCAGGAAGATTGAACGCCCGGTGGGCCACCCGGTTGACCCGCTGCCGCCCGGCAACGTTCCCGATCTCAGGCCATTGCCCGGCCGCTGGGTGAAGCTGGAACATGTCTCAGCCGCCAAACATGCCCGTGATCTTTATGACAGCTTTACCGGCAGCGACCCGGAAGGCCATGTGTGGACCTATCTCGCTTATGGCCCGTGGCAGAGCTTCGAGCAGTTCGAGGAATGGCTGAAAGGCCGCGAGGCCTCCCGCGATCCCTGGTTCTACGCCTTCATCGACCGCGCCTCGGGCAGGGCGGTGGGCATGGGCTCTTTCATGCGCAACGATCCCGCCAATGGCGTGATCGAGATTGGCCATATCTGGATGTCTCCGGGGTTGCAGCAGACACGCGAAGCCACCGAAATCATCTTCCTGATGATCCGGCATTGCTTCGACGATCTCGGAGTCAGGAGGCTGGAATGGAAATGCGACAGCCTCAACGCGCCGTCGCGGAAGGCGGCGGAGCGCTTCGGCTTCAAGTTTGAAGGCGTTTTCCTCCAGCATTTCATCGTCAAGGGCCGGAACCGCGACACCGCGTGGTTTGCCATGCTGGACAAGGACTGGCCGCGCATCCGCAAGGCCTTTGAAACATGGCTGGAGCCATCGAATTTTGACGCCGAAGGGCATCAGAAAGCCAAGTTGCGGGCCGCCTGACGAGGTGTTATCCACCGCCCGTCGCAAGCTGAAGGGTGTTTTGGATGTCGGTCGATCAGGCCACGGTCAAGCGGGTGGCGCGTCTCGCGCGCATCAAGGTGAAGGATGAGGACGTGCCGCGCCTGGCGGGCGAACTCAATTCCATCCTGCACTGGATCGAGCAACTGAACGAGGTCGATGTCTCGCAGGTCGAGCCTCTCACTTCCGTTGTCACCATGAAGATGAAGATGCGCGAAGACGTGGTGACGGACGGAAATTATGCTGCCCGCGTGGTCGGCAATGCGCCGGCGGAGGAGGATTCCTTCTTCATGGTTCCGAAGGTGGTGGAATGACTGCGCTCACCTCGCTCACCATTTCCGCCGCGCGTGAGGCGCTGCGGAAGAAAGAGTTTTCCGCTCTCGAGCTGACGGATGCCTATCTCGCGGCGATGGAAAAGGCCCGCGTTCTCAACGCCTATGTGGTGGAGACGCCGGAAAAGGCGCGAGCCATGGCCAGGGCCTCCGATGCGCGGCTGGCGAAGGGCGAGGGCGGGGCACTGGAAGGCATTCCGCTGGGCATCAAGGATCTCTTCGCCACCGAAGGCGTGCATACCCAGGCCTGCAGTCACGTGCTGGATGGCTTCAAGCCCGCCTATGAATCGACCGTCTCCGCCAATCTCTGGCGCGATGGCGCGGTGATGCTGGGCAAGCTCAACATGGACGAATTCGCCATGGGTTCGTCCAATGAAACGAGCTATTACGGCAACGTCATAAATCCGTGGAAGCGTCAGAACGCCAATGCCGCGCTGGTGCCGGGCGGATCATCCGGCGGCTCGGCAGCAGCCGTCGCGGCGCATATCTGTGCTGCGGCAACGGCAACTGACACGGGAGGCTCCATCCGCCAGCCCGCCGCCTTCACGGGCACGGTCGGCATCAAGCCAACCTATGGCCGCTGCTCGCGCTGGGGTGTGGTGGCCTTCGCGTCCTCTCTCGATCAGGCAGGCCCCATCGCCCGCGATGTGCGCGATGCGGCGATCATGCTCAAATCCATGGCGAGCGTGGACGGCAAGGACACGACCTCGGTCGATATGCCGGTGCCGGATTACGAGAAGGCCATTGGCCGTCCCATCAAGGGCCTCCGCGTGGGCATTCCAAAGGAATACCGCGTCGACCCGATGCCTGCCGAAATCGACGCGCTGTGGGCCAAAGGCGCCGAGATGCTGAAGGACCAGGGGGCGGAGATCGTCGAGATTTCCCTGCCTCACACCAAATATGCGCTGCCCGCCTATTACATCGTGGCGCCGGCTGAGGCCTCTTCAAACCTCGCGCGCTATGATGGTGTGCGCTATGGGCTGCGCGAAAAAGGCGATGACATCGTCGCGATGTATGAAAACAGCCGCGCCGCCGGTTTTGGCCGCGAGGTGCAGCGCCGCATCATGATCGGCACCTATGTGCTGTCGGCGGGCTATTATGACGCCTATTATGTGCGGGCGCAGAAGGTCCGCACACTGATCAAGCGCGATTTCGACGAGGCGTGGAGCAAGGTGGACGTGGTGTTGACCCCCGCCACGCCCAGCCCCGCTTTTGCGCCGGGAGAGATCACTGATCCGGTGCAGATGTATCTGAACGACATTTTCACCGTCACGGTGAACATGGCGGGCTTGCCGGGAATCGCCGTTCCGGCCGGCATATCATCGGATGGCCTGCCGCTCGGCCTGCAGTTGATCGGCAAGCCGTTCGATGAGGAAACGCTGTTCCAGACAGCCGCGGCGATTGAGGCGGCGGCAGGCGGTTACACCGCGCCCAGATGGTGGTGAACGGCGGGGCGTGCCGGGATTACTTCTTGTGGGATCCCATCACGTTCCAGTTGCCGCACATCTTGTTCTTGGCTGTGCAGACAAGCGTGTAGCTGTCATGCTTTTTCGGCGGCGGAGCGTGCTTGGTTTTGTGCGCTTCCGCCGGGAGCGTTGCGCATGCCGCAGCAATGCCGAGCGTCAGCGTAACTGCCGTCAGATATTTCATGATTGGTGTTCCTCCGCATTTTGCAGCGCGTTTTGCGGTAGCCGCGTACCAATCAAATAAAGCCGCTGTCACGCGGTCAAGTGAAAGAAAGTTAAGGGCGCCGCCTGACAAAGCAAAACCCCGGCGGAAACGCCGGGGCTCTTTCGGAATGCGATAGCTGCAATGGCCTATTTCGGCTGCGGCACGACGCGCAGATAGGGCTTCAGCGTTTTCCAGCCGCCGGGGAATTTTTCCTTGGCGGCGTCGTCTGAAACCGAACCCAGAATGATCACGTCATCGCCCTGTTTCCAGTCGGCGGGTGTCGCCACCGATTTGGTCGCGGTGAGCTGCAGCGAGTCGAGCACGCGCACGATCTCGTTGAAGTTGCGGCCGGTGCTCATCGGATAGGTGAGGATCATCTTGATCTTCTTGTCCGGCCCAATGATCAGCACATTGCGGACGGTGGCATTGTCAGCGGCGGTGCGGCCAGAGGCATTGCCTGACACGTTCGGATGGATCATGCCATAGAGCTTGGCGACATGCAGGTCGGTGTCGCCGATCATCGGATAGGCAACCGTCGCACCGGTCACGTCCTTGATGTCCTGCTTCCAGCGCTGGTGGTCGGCCACCGAGTTCGACGGAAATGCCGATCAGCTTGGCGCCGCGCTTGTCGAATTCCGGCTTCATCTTCGCCACGGAACCGAGCTCAGTGGTACAAACAGGCGTGAAATCCTTGGGATGTGAGAAAAACACCACCCATGATCCGTCGATGTAATCGTGAAACTTGATGTGGCCTTCGGTGGTATCGGCCTCGAAATCGGGTACGATGTCGCCCAGTTGCAGAGCCATTATGGCCTCCTCGTTTTTGCGTGATCTCTGTCGCGGCAGGCTATATAGCGGGATTATCGTTCGGATTAAAGAACAACCGGGTTTTAAAATTTCTCACATCAGCCCTGAGGGAATCGTAATGACCACGCAAGACGGCGGCGCCGTCAAAACATCATGGGTGCGCTACATTCTGAGCTTTCCGGCCCTGGCGCTGGTGGTCGCCGCCTACAATGCCTTCGTGCTGCTCACGTTTGGCATGCTGGACGCGTTATCGCAGATGTTTTCCTGGGTGCTACCATCCGGCGCGGAAGCCTTTTTCTCGGCCGGGGACCTGTTCGTGATTGCCGGCGTGGTGGCGCTGTTCACCGAAATCGTAAAGGCGGCGAAAATGGGCACCGCGTCATGGGCGGCGCGCGGCATGTCACTCGCCCTGTTTGCGGTGGCGCTGATTGAATTCCTGTTCGTGCCCTTCTGCGGCACGTCCTCGTTCTTCATCCTGCTGGTGATGACGCTCATCAGCGTGCTGGCGGGTTTCTCGATCGCCTGGTTCGGCTGGCGCTACACCCGCTAGCTCACGCCTTGATGCGGGCACCCTTGGGATCATAGAAGGGCGCGAACTGAACGGTCGCGGGATAGCGCTTCCACGCCAGTTCCACCTCCCATGATCCGCTGTCCAGCCAATCCTTGGTGACGCCAGCTTCATGCTTCACATAACCCATGCCGAGCGACAGGTTCACGCGGTGGCCCCACGCGCCCGAGGTGGTGGAGCCGACGATCACGCCGTTCCGGTAGATCGGCTCCTCGTGATACATCATCGGGGCTGAGGCTGAATTATTTTTAAGCGCAAGGCAGACCATGCGCTTGGGCTGCACGCTCAAGGCCCGCTGCTTTTCCAGCGCCTCCTTGCCGATGAAGCCGCCCGCCTTGTCCCAAGACATCACGAAGCCGAGGCCCGCTTCCATGGGCGTATCCTCGTCGGAAATGTCATGGCCCCAGTGGCGGTAGGCTTTCTCCACGCGGCAATTGTTCATGGTGTGCATGCCAGCGGGGGTGAGGCCGAAGTCCTTGCCAGCCTCCCACAGCCGCTCGAACACATGGGCGGTAAATTCGGCGGGGATATAAAGCTCCCAGCCAAGTTCTCCCACATAGGTGATGCGGCTGGCGCGCAGGCGGGCATAACCGATCTCGATCTCTTTCGAGGTGCCAAAGGGGAATGCCTCGTTGGAGAGATCTTCACCGGATAGCTTCTCCAGCAATGCGCGCGACTTCGGCCCCATCACGGCGATCATGGGAAGGCCAGAAGTGATGTCCGTCGCCACGCAATTGGCGCCCTCCGGCGTGTGGCGCTTCAGCCAGGCCATGTCACGTACCTGCGGTGCCGCGCCGGTCACGACGAGGAACTTCTCGTCTGCGAGACGCGTGACGGTCAGGTCAGCCTCGATCCCGCCGCGCTCGTTCAGCCACTGCGTGTAGACAATGCGGCCCGGCTCGACGTCGATGTTGGCGGCGGAGATGCGGTTCAGAACCTTGCAGGCATCGCGTCCTTCAACGGAATATTTGGCGAAGCTCGCCTGGTCGAAGAAAGCACAGTCGCTCATCAGCTTCTTTGCTTCATAGTCGGCACAGGGAAACCAGTTCTGGCGGCCATAGCTGTATTCATATTCAGGCTTCACGCCATCGCGCGCATACCAGTTGGGGCGTTCCCAGCCGTTCACTTCGCCGAAAACCGCGCCCAGCTCTTTCTCGTAAGTGTAAAGCGGAGAGCGGCGCACGCCGCGTGCCGTTTCCGGCTGCCGGTAAGGCCAGTGCATGGCATAGAGAAGCCCCAGGCTCTCGGTCACGCGGTCATGCACATATTCGCGCACCGACTGGAAGGGATGGATGCGGCGGATGTCCATGCCGCTCACGTCCATGGAAGGATGGCCGTTCTTGATCCAGTCGGCCAGTACAAGACCCGCGCCGCCCGAGGACTGGATGCCGATCGAGTTGAAGCCGGTCGCCACGTAGCAGTTCTTCACCTCCGGCGCTTCGCCGAGATAATAGCGGTTGTCGGGCGTAAAGCTCTCGGGGCCATTGAAAAACAGCTGGATGCCCGCCGTTTCCAGCAGCGGCACGCGGTTGATGGCATTACCGAGGATCGGCTCGAAGTGGTCCATGTCCTCCGGCAAGGTCACGAAGGCGTGTTCGTCGTCGATGCCGCAGGTGCCCCATGGCTTGGCTTTGGGCTCAAACGCCCCAACCATCAGCTTGCCTGCGTCTTCCTTGTAATAGGTGCATTCGTCCGGCACACGCACGACGGGCATGTTGCGCGGCAAATCCGCAATTGGCTCCGAGACGATATAGAAATGCTCGCAGGCGTGAAGCGGGATCGACACGCCGATGGACTTGCCAAGTTCGCGCGACCACATGCCGGAGGCGATCACCACCTTGTCGGTACGGATCGTGCCATCGGTGGTTTCAACGCCAACTGCCGCGCCGTTCTCAACGATGATGCGGGTGACCTTTGTATTCTCGAAAATCTTGGCGCCACGCGAACGCGCACCCGCCGCCAGCGCCTGCGTCACGTCAATCGGGTTCACCTGTCCGTCCTTGGGCAGGAACACCCCGCCCAGCACATTTTCCATATTGTAGTGGGGCAGGCGCTGCTTGATGTCGGCGGTCGAGATCACTTCCACCGCAAGGCCGAAATTCTTGGCCATGGATGCGCCGCGCACCAGTTCCTCGAGCCTTCCCGGCGTGAGGGCGATCGAGATCGAGCCATTCTGCTTGAAACCCGTTGCTTGGCCGGTTTCTTTCTCAAGCCCTTCAAACAGGCTGGTGGTGTATTTGGCGAGTTCAGTGAGATTGCGCGAGGCGCGGAGCTGCCCCACAAGCCCCGCCGCATGCCATGTCGTGCCGGATGTCAGCTGCTTCCGCTCCAGCAGCACGGTGTTGGTGATGCCCACTTTCGTCAGGTGATAGGCAATCGACGCGCCGACGATACCGCCGCCGACGATCACGACATCGGCTTGGGCGGGCAGGGATTTGGACATCTCGAAACTCCGGATTGGCTGGTGAATTCTTCTAACAGGTCAGCCCCCTGCGCCGGAAGCGCCAGACTGTCTCACTGGAGAGGGCGAACGGCTCACCAGCGGGCGCTGTCCGCTACTTCTTGTGTTGATGGTCGTAAAACAGTTTAAACATGAAATTTGCATCGTCTGCAAAGCCAGGCTCGGACTCGATGCCGGAAACATTCCTGACGTCGATGAAGTTCATAAGTTCGACATCGCTGTAGTCGTCATTGTAAATGGCGACGCGTGCACCTCCACGCATCGGATCGCCAAACTCGTTCTTCGAGATATCCAGCCAAATATAGAATTTTGGCCAACCCACGCCCGTAACTCGCGGTCTTCCGAGCACGGTGAACTTGACGGCTGAATCTGCAGGAAGTCTCAAAAACTTGAAAATTGCGGTTTTAAGTGCCGCCGGAGGATCCTTGAGATCGGGTAACGGTTGAACACTTGCCCAAGCTCGATATTCTTCAAGGGTGGTGATGCTGTCGGGTGCCGTTGGAAAATCCCAGTCATAAGGGCCGGGAGGATAGGGCGTTGCAGCGAACGCCAACTGTTCTCGGGACATCGAGACGGCGAAAAGAGAGGACCAGCCAAGGAGTTCAATAAGTGTTCGCCTATTCATCTGTTCACTTGCACAAGCTTCATCGCGGCCGCGATCCTTCCATGTTTTAATAACGCCTTCAACACTCGGAAGCGCCAGACTGTCTCACTGGGCGGGGCCACCCGTTCACCACCGGCGAGAAAGAGCGTATATTGAAGCTTTCCCGCATGCCGTGCCGCATTTAACAGGAGGTTTTGATGACCGCTTACAATGCCGTGCGTTTCAAGGTGAAGCAGGGGATGGAGAAGGCGTTTGAAGACGCTCACCGCATCAATCCGGTCTTCAAGGGTTTCAAGGGCGGCGGATTGGTAAAAACCGGTGACCGCGCCTATTGCTTTGTAGGCGCGTGGGACAGCATGGATACGCTGGCGGCGGCGCGGCCGCAGATGCTGCCCATCCTCGACAGCATGCGCCACATGCTGGAAGATCTGGGCGGCGGACTTGGCGTCACTGATCCGGTATCCGGCACGGCGGTGGTGGAGTTTCCGGCCAGCAAAGCCTGATCGCAAAGGCCAGCAGCCAATTCCGTTTGCGGGCCGTTCCCGTTTCGACTATTGCTGTTCGAAATAACGAACGGGTTCAAGCCATGCATCAGGGCGATATTTCAGCCGCGGAAGCTTATCAGCGGCTGCAGAACAACGCGGCCGCCGTGCTCATCGACGTGCGCACGCAGCCGGAATGGGTGTTTGTCGGCGTTCCCGCCGTCGAACGGCTGATCCGCCTGTCCTGGCAGGTCTTTCCTTCCATGCAGGTGAATGCCCAGTTCGTGGCCGAAATCGAGCAGATGGGCTTGCCGAAAGATACGGAGATCCTGTGCATTTGCCGCTCCGGCGCGCGCTCGGCATCCGCCGCCTCGGCGCTGACTGACGCAGGCTTTACCAACGCCTGGAATGTGGCGCAGGGCTTCGAGGGCGACAAGGATGCCCAGGGGCACCGCGGCACCTTGGGCGGGTGGAAGGCGGCGAGCCTTCCCTGGGTGCAGAGCTAGGCGATCATGAAAAAGAAATTTCCATCAGACCCCAAGGGCTGGGGTGATGCCACCAAGCTCGTGCGCGGCGGGCTTGAACGCTCTCCGCATGGCGAGACCTCGGAGGCCCTCTATCTCAATTCAGGCTTTGTGTACGACGAGCCGGAAACCGCCGAGCGCCGCTTTGCCGGCGAAGATGACGGCTATGTCTATGGCCGCTACGGCAATCCCACCGTCACCATGTTCGAGGAACGGCTGGCGCTGCTCGAGGGCGCGGAAGCCTGTTATGCGCTGGCTTCGGGCATGGCGGCGGTATTCGGGTCCCTCGCGTGCCAGTTGAAGGCTGGCGATCATCTTATTGCTTCTAAAGCGCTTTTTGGATCCTGCTACCAAGTCATTACCAGCATTCTGCCGCGCTTTGGAATCACCAGCACGCTTGTGGATGGCAGCGATCTCAAAGCCTGGAAAGAGGCGATCACGCCCAGGACCAAATGCGTGTTCCTCGAAACGCCGTCCAACCCGACGCTTGAGGTGATCGACCTTGAGGCCGTCTGCGGCATCGCCAAGGCTGTTGGCGCCAATGTCGTGGTGGATAATATCTTCGCCACGCCGGTTCTGCAGAAGCCGCTGGCCTATGGCGCGGATGTGATCGTCTATTCCGGCACCAAGCATATGGACGGGCAGGGCCGGGTGCTGGGCGGCGCCATTGTCTCGACGAAGAAGTTCAAGGAAGAACTGCTGAAACCCTTCCTGCGCCACACCGGGCCTTCGATCTCGCCCTTCAATGCCTGGGTGCTGCTCAAGGGCATGGAAACCCTGAAGCTCCGCGTCGATGCGCAATCGCAGGCCGCGTCGAAAATCGCCGAAGTCCTGTCGGGCCTCCGGGGTGTGTCGCGGGTGATCTATCCGCATCTCGACAGCCATCCGCAGGCAGCATTGGCCCGCAAGCAGATGCGGCTGGGCGGCACCATGGTCACCTTCGAAGTGGAAGGCGGAAAGAAGAAGGCCTTCGACCTTCTCCGCTATCTCGGCATCATCGACATCTCCAACAATCTCGGCGATGCCAAATCGCTGATGACGCATCCTGCCTCCACCACGCACCGGAACATCGGCGCCGAAGCCCGCGCCATGATGGGCATTACGGATGGCATGGTGCGATTGTCAGTCGGCCTTGAGGAAGTGGACGACCTGATCGGCGATCTGAAGCAGGCGCTGGCGCGGTGATCGCCGACGCTTAAGCGTTCAACACTTTTTCAACATCAACGATTTCATGCGTGCCGTAGCCGTTGAAGCGGGTGCGGGTGGCGAGGCCGTAGGCGCCCAGCGTGCCGAACTCGATGAAATCGCCTTCCATGATGGTAGCTGGCAGATCAAGCCGGTGCGGCAGCACGTCCAGCGGATCGCAGGTGGGACCAAAGGTTTTCCACGCCTTGGTTTCACCGGTGAGAACGGCGCCGTCGCGGATCACGCGGTAAGGCGGTTGCAGTTCCGGGGCCTGCATATATTCCATCAGCCCGCCATAGATGCCGTCATTGATGAAGATGTCATCGCCATCCGTGCTGACCAGCTTGATGCGTGTGAGAAGCGACATGCAATTGGCTACAAGCCCGCGGCCCGGTTCGCATTCGAGCTTTGGCTCATTTCCCGCGCCGAACGCCTTTGTGGTGGCGGTGGCAATTGTCTTGAAGAATGAGGAGAGCGCCGGAGCCTTGCTGTTGGGATAGTTGGCGGGAAAGCCGCCGCCGACATTGAGTTTGCCGATGCGGATGCCCGCCAGCTTTGCAATGCGAGCCGCAGCTTCGATATGGCGTGAATAGGTTTGCGGCTCCCGGCTTTGCGAGCCGGGATGGAAGGTGAGCAGCACCTTGAAACCGCGCGCCGCCGCATCTTTCAGAAGCTCGACGCAGATATGTTCTGGCGCGCCGAATTTGGTGGAAAAGTCATGGGCGGATGATGTGCGTTCGCGCGGCAGAACGAGGCGCACCGCGATTTCGACAGCGGGGTCAGAGCCGGTGACGTCAGCGACCTTCGCCAGCTCTTCGCGGCAATCCACGGCGAAACGCCGGCAGCCGTAGATGCCATAGGCGTCGGCAATCTCCCGCCGCGACTTGACAGGGTTGTGATAGTGAAACACCGCGTCAGGCGAGACCCGGCGCACGGCGGCCATTTCATGGACCGAAGCTACGTCCCAATGCTTCACACCGGCGGCAGCGAGCGTCCGCAGCACCGGCTCCGAATCATTGCATTTGACCGCATAGGAGACTTCGCCGGGAAAGCCTTTTTTGAACGTCGCCAGCCGGTCACGAAGCTGACCGGCACTGAAGCAGAAGAGCGGCTCCTCGGGGAGAAGATTGCGCGCCACGCTCGGCGCGTCGGCATAGGCCGGGGCATCGGGGCGCTGGATTTTCAGGGCAGCAACGGTCATCGAATCCTCCAGGGCGGCATGGCAGAGGTGACGGGATGTAACGGGCGCATGAGTTGGATAACATACGGCGATGTGCTGAAATATGACGGACGAGTCGTCGAAACGCCAATTCTTGCCCCGAAACGCCGGATGCTTCACTTAACCTCCAAGGACGAAGAACTGATCGCGCTGCTGCGCGTGGATGCGCGCGAACCCGTGGCATCCCTGGCGCGCAAGCTTGGTCTTTCACGAACGACTGTGCAGGACAGGCTCCGGCGGCTGGAGGATCAGGGTGTCATCACCGGTTACGCCGTGCGCCTGGCCGAGGAAGTGGACAAGGGCGGTATCCGTGCGCTTGTCACGATATCGGTCGAGCCAAGGCGGCAGGTCGAGGTGGCGCGGCTGCTCGCGCGCTTTCCGCAATTCGAGACGCTTCACACGGTGAGCGGAAAATTTGACCTCGTGGCGACGGTAAAAACCGCTTCTGCTGAAGATATGGACACGCTCATCGACAAGCTGGGCGTGATTCCCGGCATCACCAGGACAGAAACCGCGGTCATTTTGTCGACAAAGCTTGATCGCAGATAAAGCTTCTTTTGAAACAGGGATATTCCATGCGCACAGTGATCGCCGTCATCGCGGCAGGCTTCATGATCGCCACGCCCGTTTTGGCCGATACGTCAGTTCCGGCCAGCAAGAGCGAGATGGTGCTGTCTTTCGCGCCGGTGGTGAAGACCACGGCCCCGGCGGTCGTGAACGTCTATGCCTCCAGCAAGGTGGTCGCCGACGATGACCAGGGCGTGATGGCTGATCCGTTTTTCCGCCGCTTCTTTGGCGATGACGGCAGCTTCGGGCGGCCGCGCGAGCGTGTTCAAAACTCGCTCGGATCAGGTGTAATCGTCGATGCTTCCGGTTTGATCGTCACCAACAATCACGTTGTTCAGGGCGGCACCGACATCCGCGTGGTGCTGGCCGACAAGCGGGAATTCGAAGCGAAACTCCTGCTCACCGACGAGCGCACCGATCTTGCGGTGCTGAAGATCAATGTGCCTGACGAGAAATTGCCCGCGCTCAAGCTGGGCGACAGCGATGCGCTGGAGGTGGGTGATCTCGTGCTCGCCATCGGCAATCCCTTCGGCGTGGGGCAAACGGTGACCAGCGGCATCGTGTCGGCGCTGGCCCGCACGCAGGTGGGCATCACCGACTATCAGTTCTTCATCCAGACCGACGCCGCCATCAATCCCGGCAATTCCGGCGGCGCGCTGGTGAACATGGCGGGACAGCTCATCGGCATCAACACGGCCATCTTTTCCAAGACCGGCGGCTCCATCGGCATTGGCTTTGCCATTCCGGCCAACATGGTGCGCACTGTCGTGCAATCAGCCGAGAACGGCACGGCGGTCAAGCGCCCTTGGCTCGGCGTGGAATTGCAGGACGTGACGCAGGACATCGCTGACAGTGTGGGGCTGGCGCGGCCGGAAGGCACGCTGATCGTTAGCCTTCATCCCGATAGCCCGCTCGCCAAGGCTGGGCTCAAGCGCGGTGACGTGGTGCTGGCGCTGGAAGGAAAACCCATCGAGAACTCGCGCGAGCTTGGCTATCGCGCCGCAACGTCGGCGATCGGTTCCAAGGTCATCGTCGAATATCAGCGTGGTGGCAAAAGCATCGAAACCAGCGCCATCATGATGGCGGCGCCCGAGACGGTGCCGCGTGACGTGACGCTGTTCGCAGGCAAGAGTCCTTTCACTGGTGCTGTTCTTGCCAATCTCTCTCCTGCAGTTGCGGATGAGCTTGATCTGCCGGCCGAGTCGACCGGCGTTGGCATCATGGCGATCAAGGATGGCCCCGCGCAGCGCTTCTTCCGCAAGGGCGATGTGGTGCTGGAGGTGAACGGCACGAAGATCACAGATGTGAAAACGCTGGGAGAAGTGCTGGATCAAACCGACGGACTCTGGCAGATCGCCATCAACCGCGGCGGCCGCGTGCTGAAACTCGCTGTCGGCGGCTGATGTCTACACTCTTCGAGGCAGCCGGACTGGGCAAGGATGCGCCGCGTCCCCTGGCCGACCGGTTGCGCCCGGCAAAGCTCTCGGATGTGGTAGGGCAAGACCATCTTGTGGGGCCCGATGGCGTTTTGACGCGCATGCTGGCGTCAGGGCGAATCCCTTCGATCATCCTGTGGGGGCCGCCGGGCACGGGAAAAACCACCATCGCGCGCCTCCTGGCGGGTGAAACAGGGCTCGCCTTCGAGCAGATCTCGGCCATTTTTTCCGGGGTCGCCGATCTCAAGAAGGCGTTTGAACAGGCCCGCATCCGGCGCGAGCAGGGGCGGGGCACGCTGCTGTTCGTGGACGAAATCCACCGCTTCAACAAATCACAGCAGGATTCTTTCCTGCCCTTTGTGGAGGATGGCACGATCATCCTCGTTGGCGCGACAACGGAGAATCCTTCATTCGAGTTGAACGGCGCGCTTCTCTCCCGCGCCCAGGTGCTGGTGCTGAACCGGCTTGATGCCGACGCGATGATGGCCCTGATCCGCCGTGCCGAAATGTTTGAGCGGCGCGTCTTTCCCGCCGATGAAGCCGCGCGCTCCGCTTTGATCCAGATGGCGGACGGCGATGGGCGGTATTTCCTCAATCTGGTCGAAGAAGTGTTTGCCGCCGTACCGGATGGCGCGCCTGCGCTTACGCCGGAAACGCTTGCACAGACCGTGCAGAAGCGCATGCCGCTCTATGACAAGGCGGCTGATGGGCACTACAATCTTATTTCGGCCCTCCACAAATCGGTGCGTGGCTCCGATCCCGACGCGGCGCTCTATTACCTCGCGCGCATGCTGGTGGCGGGCGAGGACCCGCTGTTTCTCGCGCGGCGCATCGTGCGCATGGCGGTTGAGGATGTGGGGCTCGCCGATCCGCAAGCCGTGCAGCAAGCGCTGGCGGCGAAAGACGTTTTTGATTTTCTTGGGTCGCCAGAGGGTGAACTGGCGCTGGCGCAAGCCGTCGTCTATATCGCCACCGCCCCGAAATCGAACGCGCTCTACGTGGGTTTCAAACAAGCGATGCAGCGGGCGAAAGACACGGGCTCCCTGGCGCCGCCGAAGATCATCCTCAATGCGCCGACGAAGCTGATGAAGCAGCAGGAATATGGCTCAGGCTATCGCTACGACCATGACGAGCCGGACGCGTTTTCCGGGCAGAACTATTTTCCCGATGGCATGACACGGGAGGAATATTACCGCCCCGTGGAACGCGGCTTCGAGCGGGAGGTCAAAAAACGCCTGGAATACTGGTCCAAGCTCCGCCGGGAACGGCAATAGCAGCCACTATTTCGCCACGACCGTGAAGCCCTTGTAAGAGGACTTGCGGCATGTGGAGGCGTATTCCTGGACAACCTGTGAGGTTGCCATGTCTCGATATTCATCCTCCCTTTCGATTAACTCAAAAGCCAACGTCTATGCGCTCATGCTGGCGGCCGCAGCTTACGCGGCCTTGAGCCTGACGGTGCAGATTTTGCTGCCGCAATATTTCGGCACCGAGCTCTCGCCGATTGAAGGCGCGATGTGGGTTGCCATCATCGGCGGGATGGTTGCGACGAGTTTCCGCATCGCACAGTGCAGCCGGGATAGCCGGATGTTTCGCTATTGGCTTTTGGCAGGCGGCGCCATCCTGTCGATCGCCATTCTGCAGTGCGAAGATTGGACGATGGACATCTTCTTCAGCGCCATCGACACGAAAACGACCCGTCACCTTGAATATCTGGGCAATGCAACGCTGGCGATCATCCTTGCGGCGGGTGTTATCATCCTGGCAAGGCTCCCACGTGACTATGTGTGGTTGAGACGGGCTTTGCTGGCGGCGGTGGCGTTTCAGATTGTCGCGATCGTGGCAGAGATAATCGAGCATCATTTTCGCCGGTCGCCGCCTCAGGGCTACGATTATGCCTTTGCGCTTCAAATGGCGCAGCTCCTGTGCATCGAGTTTTTCGTGGTTGCCGTCGCCGTTTCGGGCCGTGGCAATGCGGCTTCCGTTAAAGCCTTTGCCGAAACGGAGATTGGCGCGCGTGCGCGTTATGACAGCGAACGGTTTGGCCTTCTCACGCGGCATGCTTATCCGCCTATCGCGCTGGCTTATTATCCTATCCTGCAGGACGTGGCTATCGCTGTGGTGATAGGCTGGCTGCTGACCAAGGCAGGCCCGCGCGTGCGCTCCATGGCGGGCGTATCGTACATCAGGCAGGCGCGCGATATGTTTTCGCTGTGGTACCGCCAGCGCATCGATCCGCCGAGCTATTACCAACTCGAATTCTATACGCCGGAACGGCGCGCCCATGCGGATGAATATCTGACCCGCTTTGAAACCAAGAATGGGCTTTTCGGAGCAATCAACAAAATGCGCCCCCAGCCGTTCGATCAAACAGAGCTCGGGCACAAGAAAATGTTCGATGATGTGTGCACAGAGCATGACATCCCGCATCCGCGGATTTTGATGACAGTCGAGAATGGCAAGGCGAACCTGTTAGCGCCCCCCGATGAATTGCGGAGAAATCTTTTCTGCAAGAGGGAAAGAGGCATGGGGGCCATTGGCACGCAAATGTTCCGCTATAGGTCGCCGGATTGCTACGTTGACGAAGCCGGAGAGTTCGCATGATTTTTCGGACATGATCGCCGAGATCACGAGGGAGTTGGAAGGCAAGCTGATGATTGTTCAGCCATGGCTGCGCAATCATTCCGATATTGCCGATTTGGCAAAGGATTCTCTGATCACTTTCCGGGTTGTAACCTGTCTCAACGCGCATGGCGATCCTGAGGCAACCATGGCGATGCTTCGCGTGCTGGCCAAGCTGGAGCCGGACTGGGCCAATGCGCTTGATGAGGAATATGCAGCGCCCATTGAACTGGAGACGGGCCGGCTCGGCCTTTTCACGGGCGACAATATGGCAACCTCGACACTTCGATATGACGTTCAACCCATCACCGGAGCACAGGTGGCCGGCCGTATTGTGAAGGAATGGCCTGCAGTGCGGGACATTGCCCTCCGCGCGCATCGGGCTATCCGGCATCGCGCTGCTATCGGCTGGGACATTGCTCTTACTCCTGAGGGGCCAATGGTTCTTGAAGGCAATAACAATTTCGACGTGATGTTTCTGCAGCGCGTGCACGATGTTGGAATTGGCCGCACCCGGCTCGGCGTTTTGCTCGCCCATCAGTTCGATTTGCTGATTGCTGGCCGGAAGGATGTTTGGGCCACCTGATCCTGAAATGAAAAATGGCCGGGACGTGCCCGGCCATCACAGAGGAATTGGCGAAAGGCCTCAGGTGCGTTTGGCGTCAAGGCTCCAGGGGCCAGCACCAGCCGCAGAGAAATAGAGAAAAACGAAGCAGAACATGATGGCAAGTTCGCCGCCGTTCTGGATGGGGTAAAACGAGTTGGGCGCGTGCGCCATGAAATAGGCGACAGCCATGAAGCCCGCCAGCACAAAAGCAGCGATGCGCGTGAAAAGCCCGACGGCGATCAACAGACCGCCAACGATTTCGAGAACGCCAGCAAGGCCCATCAGCGACATCAGCGGCACGCCGCCTTTGAACATTTCAACCGCCGGCCAGCCGAAAAACTTGGCGGTGCCATGGGCAATGAAGAGAAGGCCGGTCATGATGCGAAGAAGTGACATGAGGGGGCCGGACCAGGTGGCGGGGATGACGGCAGGGGCGCTCATTAGGGGTTCCTTGTTTCGTGGTTTAGTAATGAGCCGGAAACTATAATAACCCTATTGCAGTGCAAACAGAAAGAATTCAGAAGTTTTGAAATGCTGTGATTCCGTTTTGGAACGGAACAACTCATTCTGCCGCTTCTTTCTTTCCCCGCAACAGCACGGGTTTCAGGAATTGGCCGGTGTAACTCCGCTTCTCTCGCGCGACCTCTTCCGGCGTGCCGGAGACCACAATCTCACCGCCTCCATCGCCGCCTTCGGGGCCAAGATCGATGATCCAATCAGCCGTTCTGATGACTTCCAGATTATGCTCGATCACCACAACCGTGTTGCCCTGGTCCACCAGCTCATGCAGCACTTCGAGAAGCTTTTTCACGTCGTGGAAGTGCAGGCCAGTGGTCGGTTCATCCAGAAGATAAAGCGTTCGTCCCGTCGCGCGGCGCGACAGTTCCTTGGCCAGCTTCACGCGCTGCGCCTCACCGCCTGACAGCGTGGTGGCCTGCTGCCCGACGTGGATATAGCCGAGGCCCACGCGCTCCAGCGTTTCCATCTTGTCGCGCACAGAGGGCACGGCGCGGAAAAACTCCGCCGCCTCCGCCACCGTCATGTCGAGAACATCGGCAATGGACTTGTCCTTGAACTTGATCTCCAGCGTCTCGCGGTTATAGCGCTTGCCGTGGCATTCATCGCAGGTGACATAGACATCGGGCAGGAAGTGCATCTCGATCTTGATGACGCCATCGCCCTGGCATGTCTCACAGCGCCCGCCCTTCACGTTGAAGGAGAAGCGTCCCGGCTCATATCCGCGTGCCTTCGCCTCGGGGAGGCCTGCAAACCAGTCGCGGATGGGCGTGAAAGCCCCGGTATAGGTGGCGGGGTTTGAGCGCGGCGTACGGCCGATGGGGCTCTGGTCAATGTCGATGATCTTGTCGAGTAGCTCCAGCCCCTCGATCCGGTCGTGCTCGGCGGGCGCCTCACGGGTGTTCATCAGCTTGCGGGCGGCGGCACGATAGACCGTGTCGATCAGCAGGGTGGATTTGCCGCCACCGGACACGCCGGTGACACAAGTGAAAACGCCCAGCGGAATCTCCGCCGAAACATTCTTGAGATTGTTGGCGCGCGCACCTTTCACGCGGATGGACCGGCCCTTTTCCCATTTGCGCCGGAACTGCGGCAACGGCACCTGTTCAAGCCCGGTCAGATATTTGCCGGTCAGTGAATTGGGATTGGCCATGATTTCGGCAGGCGTTCCCTGCGCGATGATCTGCCCACCGTGAATTCCGGCCCCCGGACCAATGTCCACGACATAGTCGGCCAAGCGGATCGCATCCTCGTCATGCTCCACCACGATCACCGTGTTGCCGAGATCGCGGAGATGCACGAGCGTTTCCAGAAGCCTGGCATTATCCCGCTGGTGCAGGCCGATCGACGGCTCATCCAGCACGTAGAGAACGCCCGTAAGCCCTGAACCGATCTGCGACGCAAGGCGGATGCGCTGGCTTTCGCCGCCCGACAGCGTGCCGGATGTGCGCGACAGGTTGAGATAGTCCAGCCCCACATCGACGAGAAACTTCAGACGTTCGCGGATCTCCTTCAGGATACGGGCGGCGATTTCCTGGTCCTTGGGCTTGAGCTTCGCCAGCAACGCGTCGAACCAGATATTGGCCTCACGGATCGACAGGGACGAAACTTCACCGATGTGCTTATGATCGATCTTCACCGCCAGCGCCTGCGGTTTGAGGCGATAGCCGTGGCAGGCTTCGCAGGGGTGATCGGACTGGAAGCGCGACAGTTCCTCCCGCATCCATTGGGAATCGGTTTCCTTCCAGCGCCGTTCGATATTGCCGATCACGCCTTCAAAGGGCTTTTTCGTCTTGTAGGAGCGGATGCCATCATCATAGGTGATCGAAACCTCTTCATCGCCGGTGCCATAGAGCACCGCCTCACGCGCCTTCTTCGGCAAATCCTTCCAGGCCGCGTTCATCGAGAACTTGTAGTGCTTGGCCAGCGCCTCCAGCGTCTGCGCATAATAGGGCGAGGTATTGCCGGTCTTGGCCCATGGCAGGATTGCGCCGTCACGCAGCGACAGCGTGTCATCGGGCACCACAAGGTCCGGTTCGAAACGGAGTTCGGTGCCAAGCCCGTCGCATTTGGGGCAGGCGCCGAAGGGATTGTTGAAGGAGAAGAGCCGGGGCTCGATCTCGTCAATGGTGAAGCCCGAAACGGGGCAAGCGAAACGCTCGGAGAACAGGATACGCTCGTGCGTTTCGTTCTTCGATTTGTTGGCGCTGTCCTCAGCCGTCTGTGATGGCGGCAGAGGCTTGTCGGCAAATTCGGCCACGGCCAAACCATCCGCCAGCCTCAGCGCCGTCTCGAAACTGTCGGCGAGGCGGGTGGCCAGGTCCGGGCGCACCACGATGCGGTCCACCACCACGTCAATGTCGTGCTTGAACTTCTTGTCGAGGGCGGGCACGGCGTCGATCTCGTAAAACTGGCCATCCACCTTGACGCGCTGGAAGCCTTTTTTTTGGAGATCCGCCAGTTCCTTTTTATATTCGCCCTTGCGGCCGCGCACGATGGGAGCGAGCAGATAAAGGCGTGTGCCCTCCGCCAGCGCCAGCGTGCGGTCCACCATCTGCGTCACCGTCTGGCTTTCGATGGGAAGCCCGGTGGCAGGGGAATAGGCCACGCCAACGCGCGCATAGAGCAGGCGCATGTAGTCATAGATTTCGGTGACGGTGCCGACGGTGGAGCGCGGATTGCGGCTGGTCGTCTTCTGCTCGATGGAAATGGCAGGCGAGAGGCCGTCAATCTGGTCGACGTCCGGCTTCTGCATCATCTCGAGGAATTGCCGGGCATAGGCCGAAAGCGATTCCACATAGCGGCGCTGGCCCTCGGCATAGATCGTATCAAAGGCGAGCGAGGATTTGCCGGAACCGGATAGCCCGGTGAACACGATCAATTTGTCGCGCGGCAGATCGAGCGAGACGTTCTTCAGATTGTGCTCGCGCGCACCCTGAATGGAGAGAGTCTTTTTGTGTTCGGCCATGGGATGTTGCTAGACCAAAAGGTGAACATGGGCAAGGATTGCTGCCATGTTGCGCTCATATGGGGTCAGCAGGTGTCAGCAGCACGAAGAAATCAACAGCAAAATCACCCTTGCATGGCTGATGCGTGAATCAGTCTATGAGCAGCCAATCATGAGCGCACAAAGCATCCTCCGCTCCACCTTCGGCTATGAAACCTTCCGCCCCGGGCAGGAGGAGATCGTCGATGCGCTGGTTCAGGGCGAGGATGTTCTGGCGGTGATGCCAACGGGGGCCGGGAAATCGCTCTGCTATCAGGTTCCGGCGCTGGTGCGGGGCGGCTTGGCAATCGTGGTTTCGCCCCTCGTGGCGCTGATGCAGGATCAGGTATCGGCCCTGAAACTGGCGGGGGTTCCGGCCGAGACGATCAACTCAGCGCAAACGCGCGAGGAGAATGTGGATGTGTGGCGGAGGGTGGCACGCGGCGAAACCCGGCTCCTCTATCTATCGCCGGAGAGGCTGATGACCGACCGCATGCTGGCGGCCTTGCAGGCCTGCGATGTGCGGCTGATCGCCGTCGATGAGGCGCATTGCATGTCGCAATGGGGCGCCTCTTTCCGCCCGGAATATGACATGCTGAGCGGGTTGAGGCCTTCATTTCCAGGTGTGCCCATCGGCGCGTTCACCGCCACGGCGGATGAAACCACCCGCCGCGACATCGTGCGGAAGCTCACGGACGGTAAAGCTCGGGTGTTTGTCTCAGGCTTCGACCGCCCGAACATCAGGCTGACCGTCGAGACGAAAGCCAACACGGGCAAGCAGCTTCTCCGGTTTCTGGAGGAACATGAAGGCGAGAGCGGCATCGTCTATGCGCTCTCACGCAACTCCACTGAAAAGCTGGCCGAAAAACTGCAGGAGAATGGCTACCGGGCCTTGGCCTACCACGCCGGGCTTTCCGCCGAGAGCAGGGCCGACACCCAGAACATTTTCATGGCCGAGAAAGGCGTGATCGTCTGCGCCACCATCGCCTTCGGCATGGGCATCGACAAGCCGGACGTGCGCTTTGTTTTCCATGCCGACCTGCCATCGTCGCTTGACGCCTATTATCAGGAGATCGGCCGCGCTGGCCGCGATGGCGAGCCGGCGGAAGCGCATATGGTATTCGGCAAGCAGGACATTGTGATGCGGCGCAAATTTATCGACCAGGAGGAGGCTGGGGAAGAGCGCCGCCGACGGGAGGTGAAGCGGCTCAACGCGCTGGTTGACTATGCCCAGACGCTGGATTGCCGGCGGCAGGCGCTGCTGTCTTACTTCGGCGAAACAGCGCAGCCTTGCGGCAATTGTGACATCTGCCTTGGAACATCCGTGCCCGTGGATGCGCCCGCATCCGTCCGTACACGGAGAAAGCCCGCCGCCATGGCTGACCCGCGCAGCGATGCGCTGCTGCAACGGCTGAAGGCGCTGCGCATGAAGATTTCGCGCACCGCGAAGGTGCCACCCTATGTGGTGTTCAGCGACAAATCGCTGATCGATATGGCCGCCCGGGTGCCGCTCACCAAATGGGACTTCGGCGAGGTGCATGGGGTGGGCGAAGCGAAGCTGGAACGCTTTGGCGACATCTTCCTCACCGAGATCCGCGCCTTCGTGCAGGAAGCATCGAAAACCGCGAGGTCTTGAAGTTTTCAGCCGCTCGCGTCTAATCTGCCTTGAGGCCGGAGGCGGCCTGCAGCCCGCGCCCTTGAGAAGGGGCATGGCGAACGCCTCACACTGTTCTTTGCTGACCGTTTCAACCGTCAGGCGAAGGCGTTGGCAATGCGGGCGCTGACGATCGGCTTCGCCGGACAGGAGAAACGGATATGCGTGACTACCGCGATGCCAAGGCCATGGCGAAGGCGCTGAAAGAGGCGCTGGCCGCAAACGGATCGTTCATCACCCACAGCGAGGCGCTGGAAATCGTCGCCCGGCAATTCGGATTACCGAGCTGGAATGTGCTTTCCGCCAAGATCGGCGGCGATGAACGGCCATCCATCGCATTCGAGCGCGTGGTGCCGATCGTGCGCATCTTCGACGTGGCGAAGGCGCATGAATTCTATCTCGGCTTCCTCGGCTTCAAGGTGGATTGGGAACACCGCTATGGCGACAATTTCCCGCTCTACACGCAAGTATCACGCGGAGAGTTGAAGCTGCATCTTTCCGAACATGCGGGAGACGCGACACCCGGCGGCAATATGTGCGTTTATATGAAAGGCATCCGCGCCTTTCAGGCCGAACTCATCGCCAAAAACTACCGCTACATGAAGCCGGGGCTGGAAGAACAGGAGGAGATGCTTGTGACGGAAGTCACCGACCCCTTCAACAACCGCATACGCTTCATGGAGTCAAAAGCAGGTTAATCCGGCTCGGCCATCGCAAAGGCGTCGATCTCGATGATCATGCCGGGATAGGCGAGAACGGGGAATGAAATATCCGTGCTCGCCGGTCCCGGGTCTTCGAAGAACGCCGAGCGGAGCTGCATGTTCTCCGCCAGCGCATCCGCGCCGGGTGGGCCAGCATACATTGTGGTGAGCTTGCAGATGTCATCATAGCCGGCGCCAAGTTCGGCAAGGATCGAGCCGATATGCACCATGGCCTGCGCCGTCTGCGCCCGCATGTTGTGGGGGTTGACGGCGTGGCCCTGAGTGTCGAGCGACACCTGGCCGCCCAGGAAGATCATGTCGTGGCATTTCAGGCCGTGATAATAAGGGATGTTGATGGTCCAATCCCACAGGCTATCAGGCCAGACGTGGCGGCGCGGGAGATGCGCGCCATCTTCGCCGAGCATGGCCACCACCTCGATCTTGATGAGTTGCCCGTCCCGCGCGTGGAGCGGCACGGGAATACCCGTGGCGGCGGGGCCGGGTTCGCTGAAGTTCTTGGCGCATTCGAGTGCGGCGGGCTCGAAGTCCTCGGTCTTGCCCTTGCCTACATACCAGCGGTTGATCTTCACGACGTCCGCGAAATCCGCGCCAAATTCCGCCAACGCCGCGCCAACCTGGGTCATCACCTGCCGCGTCTGGGCGAGAATGTCATCAGCATGAAGAAGCTTGCCATCCGGCGTGACAGGGCTCTGGCCGCTGATAAAAATCATCTTGCCGCAGCGCAGCCCGGTGGTGAAGGTCTTGGGAAGCGGAGATACCTGCACGGGGTCGATCCGTGTACGGATGAGCGAGCCATTCATAGCGTAGGAATCGAGAGACACCAGTGCGCCGGGAAAGGGGAGATAGGACACCGGCACCGCCGTGACAGCCGGACGGACGCCTTCCGGCAATGCCTTGCCCACGTCAGCGAGGAGGGCCTGTTCGTCCACGCTGCCGTCATTCACATAGATGCAGAGCAATTTCACAACATCGCTCAGGCTCGAACCCGCGGTGGAGGCAACATCCGAGAGATTGGCGGCAGCCCCCGAAACCTGCTTCGCAAGGTTCCCGGCGTTGCGAACGCGGCCTTTGGCATCAAGGTCCATTTGCCCACTGATCCAGACGAGATCGCCGCATGTTACCGCCTGGCTGTGGGTCACGGGGAAAGGCCACGTCCAGTGCTGTTTTGGTGAGATATGGTTTTTCTTCATGGGAAATTCCTATGCCGCAAGTTTCAAAAGCGCGATGCTGAGCGCGGTGACCGTGACAGCCGTGAGGCGCACCGGGCCGGGGCGTTCCTTCAACACTACGATACCGATGATGACCGCGAAAATCACCGTTGTCTCACGGAGCGCGCTCACCATGCCGATAGGCGCCCAAGTCATGGCCCAGATGACGATCCAGTAGGTGGCGGCGGAAAATGCGGCGCCCAGCGGCCCGCTGTACCAGCGGGTGCGGAATGTTTCCGCGATGGCGCGCGGGCGGAGGATCAGGGCCGGGATCAGGAAGGCGAAGCCGCCGGTGAGCGTGAGCCACCAGACATAGCTGCCGGAATTTCCGGTAATGCGGGAACCTACGCCATCGAAGATCGAATAGGCGGCAACCGCCACGCCAGACGCAATCGCCACGCCACCGGCCGCAAGATCTATGCGGCCCCGCGAATTGCGTGACAGCGCCAGCGTCATGATGCCGGCGGTGATCAGGAAAATGGCGAAGAACTGTCCTATGGTGAGCGTTTCATGCAGCCAGATTGCCGAACCGGCCGTCACCAGCAGGGGAGCGGTGCCGCGGGCCAGCGGCATCACCTGGCTCAGGTCGCCGAGTCGATAGGCATAGCAGGTGAAGAAGCGATAGACGGTCTGCAATGCCACCGCGCCGAGAAGCCAGCCCCACGCGGCCAAGGGCGGCGGCGCAAAGATCATTGAACCGATCGCGCCATAAATCACCTCAAAGGTGGCGATGCAACCGATGGCGGCAATCTTGTCGCCGCCTGTCTTGACGATGGCATGATAGACCGCGTGCATCATCGCGGCGAAGAGGACGGCGAGGAGAACGCCGAGCGACATCAGTTACCGAGGAGTTTGTCGCGCAATTTCGATACCGCATTCGCGTGGGCATCGAAGCCCTCATAGCGCGCGATCACGCCCGCATATTTGGCATGCGAGGCATAGGCCGCCCGGGTGACCTCGACGATGGACGTCCGCTTCATGAAATCATGTACGGAGAGAGCGGAGAATGTCTTGGCCCATCCGCCCGTGGGCAGCACATGGCTAGGACCGACTACGAAATTGGCAAGTGTTGAAGGTGAGTATTCGCCCAGCAGCACTTCGCCCGCGTAGCGGATCAGCGGCAGGTATTTTTTCGGCTCCTTGGAGAGCACCTGCAAATGCTCTGGCGCATAATCATTGATGAAAGCGAAGGCCTCTTCAGCGTCTCTGGCGATCAGGATACCGCCGCGATCAGAGGTGAGGACGGCGCGGGTGAAACTCACCCGCTGTTCGCCCATCTCTTTCCAATAGTATGGGATGGCGGCCAAGGCATCGCGCGCCACCTCTTCACTGGTGGTGACGATGAAGGCGCCGGAGTCAGGCCCATGCTCGGCTTCGATCAGCAGGTCGAGCGCCGCGAGTTTTCCGCTGGTCGTCCCATCCGCGAAGACGATGGCCTCGCTGGGGCCTGCGGGCGTGCCTGTATCGATGCGGCCGGCCAGCAGGCGCTTCGCCGCCACCACCCAGGGCGAGCCGGGGCCGACGACCTTGGCATAGCGGCCAATGGTTTTGGTGCCGAAGGCCACAGCAGCGATGCCCTGCGCGCCGCCCGCCTTATAGACTTTGGATACGCCAGCGGCTTCCGCCGCCACCAGTGTTGCCGCATCGATATGTCCATCGGGGCCGGGCGGCGTGATGATGCAGATATCGGGAACCCCCGCCACGCTGGCGGGAATGCAGGTCATCATCACCGAACTCGGGAATGCGCCCTTGCCGCGCGGGATGTAGCAGGCGACGGAGGGGATGGGCAGCGACCGGTCGCCCGCGAAGGAACCGGGGCTGATTTCCTCCATCCACATTTCTTCCGGCTTCTGTTCTTCATGAAACTTGCGGATATTGGCGGCGGCATAGCCGATCGCCGCCACAACATCGGGCTCCAATTCCTTTTTTGCCCGTGCGAAATCGGAAGGCGTCGCGGCAATCGTATCTGCCGTGACGGGGGATTTGTCGAAGTGGTTGGCAAATTCGGCGAGCGCTTCGTCTCCCCGTTCGCGCACCGCTTCGATGATCGGCTTCAGCTTCTCGAGATAAGACGAGAGATCGCCTTCGGTGCGGGTGAGAAGCTGCTGGCGCTTTTCGGGTGAAAGATCGGCAAGGCGGAGAAAATTGATGGTGGGCTCTGTCATGGTGAGCCGCTTTTAGGACCGGCCAATCAGCCGGTAAAGGACACGCCGCGATAACGCATGCCAGCCCTGACGGCGCCGATGATCGCATGCGAGAGGATTGCCATGTCGAGCGGCTGGTTGGGGCGCCAGACATCGAGAAGCAGCGCCATGCGCGGCTGGCTTGACCGGTTTATCACCTCATGCGGAAAAGTATCATCCCACAATAGCGTTTCGCCATCGGAAATCCGGTACTCCCGGTCATTGATCATCATCAAAGTTGCGGGGGTTCCTTCATCCTGTTTGGGGATTTGCAAGCCCAAATGGAATCGCATGATGCCGCGGAAGGGACCGCGGTGGCGGGGGATATGTTTGTGCGGCGCGAGCACTGAAATGGTTGCGGAGAGAACCTCAGGACATTGTTTCAGAATACCGGCCAGCTTGGGCATGCGCGCAATATTTTCAGGAACCTCAATGCCATAGGCCTTGAGGATGAACATCCGCCAATCGCGGTTGTCATTGGCGGAGATATCGGCCTGTTCCGGCATGATGTCGTGGAAACGCGGCATGCGGTCGGTGCGGAGGGCCTGCGCCTCATCCCGGATGGCCCGCCAGTTTTGCGCATAGAGGGTCGCGTGGGGGAAATCCGTTTCGGTATTCAGAATCGGCGGCGTATGGATGCGTTTTTCATAGATAAGGCGGACAGCGTTTGAGGCGTGGTCGTAAAAGCGGGTCAAGGCCCGAACTCCGATTACCGGATGCGGTCAATTGCCTGAGTGGTTGGTGGTGGAGATATAGGTTTCGTCTTCCTGGCCGGCGCGTTCGAATTTCAGGAAATCATAATAGCCGCAATGGCCTTCGCCGGGGAAAATGCGGCAAGTAGAGGGGCGTGCGAGGTAGATGGTGCAGCGCCGCTCCTTGGTGTCGAAGAACTGGCAGATCTTTCCGTAATGCTCATCCTTCTGGCGGCGCATGATACGCTTGTAGCCATGGGCAGACTTGAAGAACTTCTTCTCCGCCTGTGCCAGTGTGAGGCCAAAGTGCTTGGCAATGCGCGCGGCGTCGCGGTCCTTCACCTCGATGACGGGATAGGAGCAGCAGTAGCCGGGGCATTTCATGCAGTCGTAGAGCTTGCGGGCCATGGGCGAATCCGGATGAATATCAGGGGACGCTAGAGGCTGGCGGCGTGCCGCGCAACTCGCGCACCGGAGTTTTCGACGCATTCTTTATTGCCGCGAACTTGCGGTTGGTATCCACCATCTCCGCCATCAGCCATTCGCGGAAGGAACGGGCAGGGGCCGATTCCTTCTGTCCCTTGGCGCGCACGATCCAGTAGTGCCAATGGTCTTTCATGTCGAAATTGAACGGCCTCACCAGCCAGCCTTCCACAAGGGAGTCGGTGGCCAGAATCTGATCGCTGAGCGCAAAGCCCTGTCCGGCCTCGGCGGCTTCGATGGCGAGATGGTTCTGGAACACCGTCCCCCGCCAGTCTTCCACGCCCGCAACTCCCGCCGCCTGCAGCCAGTCGGCCCACCATTCCTTCCGCGATTCATGGAGCAGGTTGTAATGCGCGAGATCAGCAGGCTGCAGGTTCGGCGCATCGGCGATCAGCTTGGGCGCGCAGACGGGAAAGATCACCGCGTCAGTGAGTTTCACGGCGTCAACGTCATCCCATCCCCCCGGTCCATAACGGATGCCGACATCGGCCTGGCCGGACCGGAAATCGGCGAACTTTGAGTCCGGATCGATCGACAGTTCGATATCGGGATGAAGCGTGTTGAAGTTGCCCAGCCGGGGCACCAGCCAGCGCGAAGCGATCGAAGGTTCAACCGTGACCTTGAGCTGCCGGGCGTCACCCACCGCAGCCGCTTCCCGCGTGGCGTCCGCCATCGCATCGAAAAGGGGCGTAAGCTTGCCGCCGAAGCGCCGTCCGGCATCGGTGAGCACCACGCCGCGTCCGGTGCGGGTGAACAGCTCCGTGCCCAGCCAATCCTCGAGATCGCGGATATGGCGGCTGATCGCGGCATGGGTCACGAACAGCTCGCCCGCCGCATCGGTGAAGCTTTCATGCCGGGCCGCCGATTCGAAAGCGCGCAGCGCATTGAGTGAGGGGAGACGTCTGGCCATCACAAGCCTGTAAGTTTTTGTTACAGGGAGCGTAGATTATTGCCGTTTGTGTTGCAAGAGCGAAACAGCCATATTCCGATCACACAAGAAGAACACAAAGGAGTTTGACAATGAACTGGGTAATTGAAACTTATTCAAATGTTTACAACACTGCCATGATGCAGGATGCTAAGTCGCCGCGTCATGTTGCAACTGCGAAGGAGCGCTCTGATGCAAAGCGTCCGTCCTTCCTCGGCCGCATCTTCCGCGGCTGAGACACCAGGTTTCCAGCGGCTCCGGCTCATGTGGCCGGGGCCGCTGCCACAACTGCAACCTCCACTACGAGCCGCGGGTCGGCCAGGCCAGAAATCACCAAAAGCGTTGCCGCTGGCCGGTGGCCTTTGAGAATCCGGTCGCGGACCTCCCGGTAAATCCCGATATGGGTGCGGTCGGTGATAAAGACATGGGCATCCACGATATTTTCGTGCGACATGCCCGCCGCCTTGAGAATTGCCAGAACATTCGCCCAGGCCAGTTCATGCTGGCGCTGCGGATCGTCGGGGATGACGCCCTCGAGCGTGACGCCGACTTGCCCCGCCACATGGAGCAGGCGGACGCTTGCCTCCACCTCCACGGCCTGTGAATAGTTGGAAAAGGTTTGGGCGCATTGGGCGTCTGGATCGGCTTCAGCATGGGAACTCCTCTTGCAATGAGAACAAATAACGAACATATAGGGTGTGGATAAATCGTACCTTAGCGTGAAACGGCTGGTCTGAAAGACTAGGGTTGCGCCAGATTTGGGGAGAAGCGTCATGGCGGGTTCGGTCAACAAGGTCATTCTGGTGGGCAATCTGGGCCGTGACCCGGAGGTGCGCCACACGCAGGATGGCAAGCCGATCGTCAATCTCTCGATCGCTACCTCCGAAACCTGGCGGGACCGGAATTCCGGCGAGCGCAAGGAGCGCACGGAATGGCACCGCGTGGTGATCTTCAACGAGAACCTTGCCAAGGTGGCCGAGCAATATCTGAAAAAGGGCTCGACGGTTTATATCGAAGGCCAGCTCCAGACGCGCAAATACACCGACAAGGACGGCGTGGAAAAGTTCAGCACCGAAGTGGTGCTGCAGAATTTCCGTGGCGAACTGACCATGCTGGGCGGCCGCCCGGGCGAGGGCTCATCCTCCTATGGTGGCGGTGGAGACGAGTTCGGCCAGTCCAGCCCCATGGACCGCCCGCGCGGCAACCCCGGCGGCGGCAAATCGCAAAGCTTCACGCGCGATCTGGACGACGAGGTTCCGTTCTAGAAACGCTTGCCAAAAATCCGCATTTTTTGCGGGAAATCAGCGGCTTTTCGTTGCCCCGGCGAGACCTCGCCTCTAAAGTGAGAGGCCTTCCGAATCGTGGGTTCGAAGCCCCGAAAACGGCAGGCCCTGCAAGGGTCAATCCAAAGGTTTTCCGTGGCCGATAACGACGACAAGACTGGCGGCGTTCCTCCCGCCAATCCCGCCGAAATTTCTCTGATCTCCATCGAAGAGGAGATGCAGAAGAGCTATCTCGATTACGCGATGAGCGTGATCGTCAGCCGCGCGCTGCCTGACGTGCGAGACGGCCTGAAGCCCGTTCACCGGCGCATTCTCTATACGATGGATGAAAACGGCTTCACGCCGGACAAGGCTTACAAGAAATCGGCGCGCGTTGTCGGCGATGTGATGGGTAAGTATCACCCGCACGGCAATCTGGCGATTTATGACGCGCTGGTGCGCATGGCGCAGGATTTTTCTCTCAGGCTGCCGCTGATCGACGGTCAGGGCAATTTCGGGTCCGTCGATGGCGATCCTCCGGCCGCCGACCGCTATACCGAATGCCGTCTCGCCAAATCAGCCATGCCGCTGCTCGACGATCTCGACAAGGATACCGTCGATTTCCAGTTCAACTACTCCAACGAGTTCCGCGAGCCGACGGTTCTCCCGGCGAAATATCCAAACCTGCTGGTCAATGGTTCAGGCGGCATTGCCGTCGGCATGGCCACGAACATGGCGCCGCATAATCTGGGCGAGGTGATCGACGCCTGCTTCGCGGTGATCGACAACCCCGCCATCAGCATCGATGAACTGATCGACATCGTGCCGGGGCCGGATTTCCCGACCGCCGGAATCATCCTGGGCCGCAGCGGTGCGAAATCGGCGGCGCATACGGGCCGCGGGTCCATCATCGTGCGCGGACGCGTGGCGGTAGAGGAAATCCGCAAGGACCGCGAAGCCATCATCATCACCGAAATTCCCTATCAGGTGAACAAGGCGATGATGATCGAGCGCATGGCGGAGCTGGTGCGCGAGAAAAAGCTGGAAGGCATCTCCGACATCCGTGACGAAAGCGACCGGCAGGGCATGCGGGTGGTGATCGAGATCAAGCGCGACGCCGTGCCCGATATCGTGCTGAACCAGCTTTATCGCTTTACCGCTTTGCAAACGACATTCAGCTGCAACAACATCGCGCTTTCGGGCGGCCGCCCCGAAATGCTGACGCTGAAAGATCTGCTGCAACTCTTCATCGCCTTCCGCGAAGAGGTGGTGACGCGGCGCACCAAGTTCCTGCTCGGAAAGGCGCGCGACCGTGCGCATGTTTTGGTCGGCCTTGCCATCGCCGTTGCCAATATCGACGAAGTGATTGCCCTGATCCGCCGCTCCAAGGACGCTGCCGAAGCGCGCGAGGCCTTGATGTCGCGCACATGGCCGGCGCGCGACATGGAACCCTTGATCGCGTTGATTGCAGATCCCCGCCATGGGCTTTCCGCGGATGGAACCTACAGGCTTTCCGAAGAACAGGCGCGCGCCATCCTTGATCTCCGCCTGCAGCGGCTTACGGCTCTTGGCCGGGACGAGATAGCCGAAGAGCTGGAAAAGCTGGCCAAGGAAATCTCCGATTATCTCGACATCCTGCGATCGCGCGCCCGCGTGCTGGACATCATCAAGGAAGAGCTGGCGGCGGTGAAGGCCGAATTCGCCACGCCGCGCCGCACCGAGATCATAGACAATGAGGGTGAGGTCGAGGACGAAGACCTGATCCAGCGCGAGGATATGGTGGTGACGGTGAGCCACGCTGGCTACGTCAAGCGCGTGCCGCTCTCCGCCTATCGCGCCCAGCGCCGCGGCGGCAAGGGCCGGGCGGGCGTTCAGATGCGCGATGAGGATTTCGTCACCAAGCTGTTCGTCGCCAATACCCACACGCCGATCCTGTTCTTCTCCAGCGCGGGAATGGTCTACCGGCTCAAAGTCTGGCGCCTGCCGGTGGGCAATCCGCAGGCGCGCGGCAAGGCGCTGATCAACCTGCTGCCGCTGGCGCAGGATGAGCGCATCACCACCATCATGCCGATGCCCGAGGATGAAAAGAGCTGGGGCGCGCTGCAGCTGATGTTCGCCACCCGCTCGGGCGGCGTGAGGCGGAATGAACTTTCGGATTTCGAGAGCATCAATCGTGCCGGCAAGATCGCCATGAAGCTGGACGAGGGCGACCAGATTGCCGGCGTCGAAATTTGTTCGTCCACGGATGATGTGCTGCTGACCACAGCCCAGGGCCAGTGCATCCGCTTCGCCGTGGATGATGTGCGCGTCTTCAAGGGCAGGGATTCTACCGGCGTGCGCGGCATCCGGCTTGAGGGCGGCGACAAAGTGATCTCCATGGCGATCATCCGCCACATGGAGGCGTCCAGCGAGGAACGCGCCGCCTTCCTCAAGATGTCGCGCGCTGTGGCGGGCGAGGAAATTGAGGAGAACGGCTCTGACGAGGAGGCTGTCGCCGATACGGCTTTGTCGCAGGAACGCTTTGCCCAGATGGGCGCGGCCGAGCAGGTGATCCTCACTGTGTCTGCCAACGGCTATGGCAAGCGCACCTCATCCTATGAATACCGGCTCACGGGCCGCGGCGGCAAAGGCATCGTCGCCATGGCGGTGAATGACCGCAATGGCCCGCTCGTCGCCTCCTTCCCGGTGGAGGAGAGCGACCAGATCATGCTGGTGACGGATGGCGGGCAACTCATCCGCTGCCCCGTTCATGACATCCGCAAGGCCGGGCGCTCGACGCAGGGTGTGATCCTCATCGACACGGCGGAGGACGAACACGTCGTATCAGTCGAGAGCGTCAGCGAGGAAGAAAGCGGCGGCGAGGAAGGCTGATGCCTTCCCCGTCAGTGCGCCACCGCCTTGATTGAGTCCGACATGATCGAGAGGCCCTGATCGATCTCAGCCTCCGAGACGGTGAGCGGCGGCGCGATGCGGAAGACGCCGCCCATGCCCGGATATTTGACGATGTTCATGCTGAGGCCGCGCTTCATCGCCTCATCCATGATCTTGGCGCCCAATTCAAAGCCGGGTTTCTTGCTGTGCCTGTCGGTAACGACCTCAAGGCCCAGAAGCAGGCCACGGCCACGCACATCGCCCACGCATTCAAACCGCTGCTGAAGCGATTGCAGCCCCTTTTTCAGCCTGTCGCCGCGCGTGATGGCCTGCTGCACCAGATTGTCGCGCGCCACCACATCCAGCACCGTCACACCCACGGCGGCGGGCAGAGGATCGGAGACATGGGTGGTGTAGAACAGATAATTCTTCTCATGCGCCTTCTGTTCAATCTCCGCCGTGGTCATCACGGCAGCCAGCGGTAACCCCGCACCAAGCGTTTTGGACAGGGTGAGAATATCGGGCGTCACGCCATCGCGCTGGAAGGCGAACATATGGCCGGTGCGGCCCACGCCGGTCTGCGCCTCATCGAGAATCAGCAGCATGCCGCGCTCCTCGCATTTCTTCTTGAGGGCCGCGAGATAGCCGGGAGGCAGCTCCAGAATGCCGCCGCTGGAGAGAATGGGCTCGGCAATGAAGGCAGCGAGGTTGCCGGTGGATTGCCGGTCAATCAGCTCGAATGCATCATCCAGTTCGGATTTCCAGTCGAGCGAGCCATCAGCATGCTTGAAGCGCGGGCGATAGGAATTGGGAGCCGGGATCACGAAAGAACCGGCTGCAGCGGGGCCATAACCCCGACGGCCGGCGCTGTAGGTGGCGGAGGCCGCACCGCCTGTCATGCCATGCCAGCTTTGAGCGAAGGCGACGATCTCGTGTCCGCCCGTTACCAGCTTGGCCATGCGAATGGCGGCTTCGTTGGATTCGCCGCCGGTCGAGAGAAGCTGCACGCGGTCCAGCCCCGGGGCGAGCGCGGCAAGGCGGGACGCCAGTTCGACGACCGGGCGCGAAAGCATGCCGCTAAACAGATGTGCGACGGATTTCATCTGAAGATCCACGGTTTTCACCACGTCAGGGTGCGTATGGCCCAGCACGGCGCTCATCTGGCCGGACGTGAAATCGAGGATCGGCCTGTCGTCGGCGTCATAGACGAAGCTGCCTTCGGCGCGCTCGATGATGACATCCTCGAAGCTCGGCCCATAGCGGGTGAGATGCTTGTTGGCGGGCACCCAGAAATTGGGATCGGCGTTCAGTGTCATGCAGCGGCTCCGTGAAATGATGGCTCATTGCTAAGCGCGCTTGCGCCACAAGACAAATTGATATTTGTCTATTCCGGTATTCGTAGAATTGATGCCATGCCGGATATTGATCTCACTTTGCTCCGGAGCTTTGCGGCTGTCGCCCGCACGGGTTCGATCAGCGCCGCCTGCCAGCAAGTAGGCCGAACGCAATCGGCGTTGAGCATGCAGATGCGGCGGCTGGAGGACATGATCGGCCAGCCGCTCCTGCACCGGAGCGGATCGGGCGTCAGGCTGACGACGGCGGGTGAGCGGATGCTCATTCATGCCGAGACACTGCTGGCGCGTCACGATGAAATTTTATCCGACATGCGGGGCGAGGGCTTGGCGGGTTCTGTGAGTTTCGGCTGCCCGGAAGATTATTCGATCGCTTTCCTGCCGCAGATTCTCAAAGGCTTCTGCGCCCGCAATCCAAACGTGGAATTGCGCATGATCTGCGCGCCGACCAGCGATCTCCGCCCGCTTCTTCACCGGCGGCAAGTGGAGATGGCGCTGGTGTCGCTGCCAGACGCGCAGGGGCCCGGGGCGATCCGCAGTGAGCATCTGGTGTGGGTTGGCAATGAAGAAAGCCCCGCCATCCTGCGGAATCCGGTTCTTCCCCTGGCGCTATCAGCGTCTTCGACCGTCGATCATCGCGCTGCCTGTGATGCCATGGAAAACATGGGGCGGCGCTATCGCATCGCCTTTGCCAGCAACAGTCTTGCAGGATTGATCGCCATTGCGCGGTCTGGCCATGCCATCAGCGTGTTGACGCGGCTGGCCGTGCCGCCTGATCTCCACATCCTGTCGGACGGCCTGCCGCCGCTTCCGGAAATCGGCATCACGCTTGAATTCGCTGATCCCCAGCCGTCGCGCGCGGCGCGGGTCCTGGGCGAGCATATAAGGTCCGTTCTGCCTGATGTGAAAGCGGATGGGACTTGAATGCTCCAGTGGATTTATGGCTCATGGTGCCGGGAGGACCACCCATGACCATCGAGAACTGGATCGCCTTCTGCACCGCTGCCGCAGCCCTCGCTTTCGTGCCAGGGCCAACGGTGACCGTGATCATCGCCAACAGCCTGCGCTATGGTGCGAGGGCCGGGCTTCTGAATGTGGCGGGCACGCAGGCGGGCGTCGCCATCTGGCTCGCCATCGCGGCGCTTGGGCTCGGCGCCGCCATTCAGGTGATGGGCGTCTATTTTGATATCCTGCGCTATGCGGGTGCGGCCTATCTGATCTGGCTGGGCTATAAGCTGCTGCGCTCCAAGGGCGATCTGGCTGTGGCAACGGAGCGGGCGAGGCCGGGCGGAAGCTTTTTCCTGCAGGGTTTTATCGTCATCATGTCGAACCCGAAAATGCTGGTGCTGTTTGGCGCGCTCATCCCGCCGTTCGTGGTGCCGGGAGCGGGCTATACGCAGCAGGTGGTGATTCTCGGTCTCACCTTCGCAGGCATAGCCCTTGTCGGCGACACGCTCTATGCGCTGGCGGCGGGCAGGGCCGGTCAGTGGCTGTCACGCTCCCGCATCCGCGCCATCGAGATCATCAGCGGCATCTGCCTGACGGCCGGAGGCGTATGGCTTGCGCTGAAGCACCGCTAGGCCGATACTCGCACCATGGCGCGCACTGGCTTTTATCCGGGTTCTTTCGATCCCGTCACCTATGGGCATCTTGATATCATCGCCCGGGCGGCGCGGATCGTCGACAAGCTGATTTTGGGCGTGGGTGTTCACCACGGCAAGCAGGCGCTGATCGATGCCGATACCCGCATTCGGCTGCTAGAAGAGGTGACGAAGCCGATAGCAGAACATACAGGCCTCAAGATCGCCTTTGCCACCTTTGATGGTTTGGCCGTGGACGCGGCGCGGCATCACCATGCGGGGTTGATCGTGCGCGGTCTCCGCGATGCCTCGGATTTCGACTACGAAGTGCAGATGGGGCAGATGAACGGAGCCATGGCGCCCGACATTGAAACCGTGTTCCTCGCCGCATCACCCGCCACCCGGATGATTGCGTCGTCTCTGGTGAAACAGATCGCCCGTATGGGCGGTGATGTAAGCCTCTTCATCCCCCGGGAAGCGCAGGCGGCAGTGGCCGCGGCCCTCAAAAAGCCGCCGCATTGACTTTTAAGGTGGCGCACGCCACTAACCCACCCCGACCAGCAACCGGAGTTTTTCATGCTCAAGACCTTCGGCTTCGCGGCGTTTCTCGCCGCCGGCCTCGCTTCCCCAGCCCTTGCTGCCGACACAACCATGACCGTCGAAACCAGCAAGAACTGCTCGTTCGACATTACGCTTCGCCCCGATCTGGCGCCCAAGCATGTGGCGCAGATCGTGAAACTGGCAAAGTCTGGTTTCTATGACGGCATCGTGTTCCATCGCGTGATCGATGGCTTCATGGCGCAGACCGGCGATCCGACCGGCACTGGCATGGGCGGCTCCAACGAGCCCAATCTTGAGGCCGAATTCAGCAAGGCTCATTTTGCCCGCGGCACCGTGGGCATGGCGCGTTCCAGTGATCCCAACTCCGCCAACAGCCAGTTCTTCATCATGTTCGCCGACGGCGGCTTCCTCGATGGTCAATATACCGTGTGGGGGCAGGTGGATGAAAAGGGCATGGCCTGCGTTGACAAGATTACCCGCGGCGAGCCGCCCCAAAACCCTGACAAGATGATCAAAGTAATGGTGAAGTAATGGCTGACCTCGAAAACACCCTCTATCTCGATATCGGAAATTCCAAAGGCGAGCCCAAGGGCCGCGTGACCATCGCGCTCCGGCCCGATGTGGCTCCCAATCACGTGGCACGCATCAAGGAGCTGGCGCGTGAAGGCTTCTACGACAATGTAGTGTTCCATCGCGTGATCGAGGGCTTCATGGCGCAGGGCGGCGACCCGACCGGCACCGGCATGGGCGGCTCCAAGAAGCCGAACCTCAAGCAGGAGTTCTCGAAAGAGCCACATCAGCGCGGCGTATGCTCCATGGCGCGCTCGCAGAATCCGGACTCGGCCAACAGCCAGTTCTTCATCTGCTTTGGCGATGCCGGCTTCCTTGACCGCCAATATACGGTGTGGGGCAAGGTGACGGATGGCATGGACGTGGTTGATGGCATCAAGCGCGGCGAACCGGTGCGAGAGCCCGATAAGATCCTCAAGGCCCAGGTGGCAGCCGACGCCAAGTGAACGGGGGGAGGTGAAAGCCTCCCTTTTTTTTGCAAGGGAACAATACATGAAGCGCCTCGCCGCATTGTTGTGGTTTCCAGTCCTCACGGCTTCGCCCGCACTGGCCACTGAATGGCTGAACTGCGCCGCCGAAGGCGGCAAGGCGGAAATGAATGTGCTGCTGGGATTGACCGACTATGTCGCGGTTGACACCGTGAATATCTCGGTGGGCAAGAAGACATGGTCGAACAAGAAGGGGCAGGGCATTTCCGTCGCCGTATCGCAGGCCTATCAGACATCCGACATGACCCTCATCGACGTGGCTGACAATGACGGCGCGCAGGTGGGTCAACTTCGGATTTTCACTGCGAGCGAGGGGGAGGATAGCGCCTACGGCGGCGTGCTTCGCATTGTGAACGAAGGCGCATGGCCGGTGAGCTGCTCGGGGCCATAATTGCGCGTATCCGATTTTGATTTCGATTTGCCGCCGGAGCGGATTGCACTGCGCCCGGCCTCGCCGCGCGAGAGTGCCAGGCTGCTCTTGGTAAAGCCGGAAGTCCTGGAGGATCGCACCGTTGGTGATCTTCCGTCGTTGCTCAGCGCGGGTGATGTGCTGGTGTTCAACGATACCAAGGTGATTCCCGCCTCATTGCACGGACACCGGTTTGGCCGGGGCGGCACGGAGCCCAAGATCGCTGCGCTTCTGCACATGCGGCTGGACGCCTCGCGCTGGAGGGCGTTCGTGAAACCGGCCAAGAAACTGGAGCAGGGCGACCGCATCCGCTTCGGCGGTGAGAGCCGGGTCTGCCTGCTGGGCGAGGTTTTGGCCACCGTGGAAGCCAAGGGCGAGATGGGTGAGGTCACGCTGGCCTTTGATTTCTCGGGGCCCATTCTGGATGAAGCGATTGCCGCCGTGGGCGAGATGCCCTTGCCGCCCTATATTGCTGGAAAACGCACGCCCGATGCGCAGGACCAGCGCGACTATCAGACCATGTTTGCCCGTGAAGAGGGTGCCGTGGCCGCTCCCACAGCCGGTCTTCACTTCACGCCATCTCTCATGAGATCATTGCAAGAAGCTGGAATAGCAAGAGAATTCGTAACGCTCCACGTTGGAGCTGGCACCTTCCTGCCGGTGAAGGCTGATGACACGCAAGATCACAAGATGCATGCCGAGTGGGGCACGGTCAGCGCCCAGACCATCCAACGGCTCAAGGCGGCGCGCGAGAAGGGCGGGCGGATCGTGGCGGTGGGCACCACCTCGCTGCGCCTGCTCGAATCCTCTGGCCTCGAACCATTCTCCGGCGTTACTGATATTTTCATCACGCCGGGATACTGCTTCCGTGCCGTCGATCTGCTGATCACCAATTTCCACTTGCCGAAATCCACGCTGTTCATGCTGGTCTCGGCCTTTGCCGGGCTGGAGCGGATGAAAAGCGCCTACGCGCATGCCATCGCGCAGAACTATCGCTTCTATTCCTATGGCGATGCGAGCCTGCTATTCCCCGCGCCATGACGGCGGAATTCTCCTTTACCCTCCACAAGACAGACGGTTCGGCGCGGCGTGGGACGGTGCACACGCTGCACGGTGATATCCGTACGCCTGCTTTTATGCCAGTTGGCACGGTGGGCACCGTGAAGGGCCTTTACCTCGATCAGGTCAAAGGAACCGGGGCGGACATCATCCTCGGCAACACTTATCACCTGATGCTGCGGCCGGGCGCTGAAGAGGTGGCGGCGCTGGGCGGGCTTCACACATTCATCGGCTGGGAGCATCCGATCCTCACCGATTCCGGCGGCTTCCAGATCATGTCGCTGTCGAAGATCAGAAAGATCACGGAGCAGGCGGCGCTGTTCCAGTCGCATATTGATGGCAGGCGTTACGAACTTTCGCCCGAGCGCGCCATGGAAATCCAGCGATTGCTGGGCTCCGATATCCAGATGCAGCTCGACCAGTGCATCGAATTTCCGCACACGGAGAAGGACGCCGAAAAGGCTATGCAACTCTCGTTGCGCTGGGCGGAGCGTTCGCGCATTGCCTTCGGACGACAGCCGGGCCGGGGCAATTTCGGCATCGTGCAGGGCGGCACCGATGCGCGGCTTCGGCGGCTGTCAGCGGAAGGCCTGCGTTCAATCGGTTTTGAAGGCTACGCCATCGGCGGTTTGGCGGTGGGCGAGGGGCAGGTCTTGATGCTCTCCACGATCGAGTTGACGGAACAGTATCTGCCGCAGGACAGGCCGCGCTATCTGATGGGCGTGGGAACGCCGGAAGATATTCTCGAATCCGTGGCGCGGGGCGTCGATATGTTCGATTGCGTGATGCCCACGCGCTCAGGCCGCCACGGGCAAGCCTTCACGCGCTTCGGAAAGATCAACCTGCGCAACGCCAAACATGCGAACGATCCACGCCCGCTTGACCCGGAACATCCTTGCCCGGCCTTGTCGCAATATTCCCGTGCCTATCTGCATCACCTGATCCGCTCGGGTGAGCTCCTGGGCATGATGCTGCTGTCCTGGGCCAATATCGCCTATTACCAGTCGCTCATGCAGGGCATCCGTGATGCAATCGAGACCGGACGCTTCGCCGATTTCCGCCTTGCGACGAAGGAACAGTGGAAACGCGGCGATATTGCGCCCTAAGATGCTCCCGCTTTGGGAGGACGAAAACATGAAACTATCCGGCGAAGAAATCATACCCGCCTCACGCGAGACGGTATGGAAGGCGCTCAACGATCCGGCGGTGCTCAAGCAGTGCATCCCCGGCTGCAAATCGATCACCAAGCATTCCGACACGGATATGGAAGCCACGGTGACGGTGGCGCTCGGGCCGTTGAAGGTGAATTTCAACGGCAAGGTGAAGCTCTCCAATCTCAACCCGCCCATCTCCTACCGGATCAGCGGGCAGGGCAGCGGCGGCTTCGCGGGCAATGCCTCGGGCGGCGCGGACGTGAAGCTCGAAACGGTGCCCGAAGGCACGAAGCTCATCTATGACGTGGATGCACAGGTGGCGGGCAAACTCGCCACCATGGGCGCACGTTTCATCGATCCCGTATCGCGGAAACTGGCGGGGGAATTCTTCGAGACCTTTGCCAGTGTGGTGAGCGGTATGAAGGACGAAGCGCCCGCAAAGAGCGCCGCTCCCGCCAAGGCTCCGGTTGCGAAGAAAGCGCCCGCCAAGAAGGCACTTGCCAAGAAAGCAGCGGCGAAAAAGCCTGCTGCAAAGAAGGCCGCGAAGAAACCGGCAAAGAAAAAATAGCTCCTGCGCCGTGGCCGGAGCGGTTCATGCCGCTCCGGCTATTTTCCCGCACCCGCCGTGTGTTCGCCTTCGCGCGTGAGATAATAGGCGAGCAGGATCGGCACGAAGGTGACGGCGATCACGATGATGGCGACGACATTCGTCACCGGGCGCTGGCGCGGGCGGATCAGTTCGTTCAGCATCCAGATGGGCAAGGTCGCCTGCTGGCCTGCCGTGAAGGTGGTGACGATCACCTCATCGAAAGACAGCGCGAAGGCCAGCATGCCGCCCGCCAAAAGGGCAGAAGCGATCTGCGGCAGCACCACATGGCGGAAGGTCTGGAAGCCGTCGGCCCCCAGATCCATCGAGGCTTCGATCATGCTCTGCGAGGTGCGGCGGAAGCGGGCCAGCACGTTGTTGTAAACCACGACGATGCAGAAGGTCGCGTGGCCCAGCACGATCGTCCAGGTCGAGAACGGGATGCCGCCGATGTCGAAAGCCGAGCGGAGTGCAATGCCGGTGATGATGCCGGGCAGCGCGATCGGCAGGATGAACAGCAGCGATACCGAATCCTTGCCGTAGAACTTCGCCCGCGCCAGCGCGGCAGCGGCCAACGTGCCAAAAATCAGTGCCAGTATGGTGGCGATGACAGCCACCTTGAGCGAGAGATAGAGCGGCGGCCAGATGTCTGGCCGGTCAAACCAGGCGGTTGAAAACCATTTGAGCGTGAGGCCGGGCGGCGGGAATTGGAAGCTGCGGTCTTCTGTGGTGAAGGCATAGAGAAACACCGAGGCGAGCGGCAGGTGCAGGAACAAAAGGCCTGCGATGGCGCCGAGCTTCAAACCCCACCCCGCTTCAGAGCGCATCGAAGGCTCCCATGCGGCGGGCCATCACGAGATAAAGCCCCATGATGATCATCGGCACCACGGTGAAGGCGGCGGCCAGCGGAATATCACCCGCCGTGCCTTGCAGCGTATAGACGGCCTGGCCGATCATCAGCCGCGAATTGCCGACAATCTGCGGCACGATGTAGTCGCCCAGCGTGAGGGAGAAGGTGAAGATCGATCCCGCCACGATGCCGGGCAGGGCCAATGGAAAAATCACCGTTCGGAATGTCTGGCCGGGATGGGCGCCGAGATCGGCGGAGGCCTCGATGAAATTTTTTGGCACCCGTTCCAGCGATGCCTGCACCGGCAGGATCATGTAGGGAAGCCAGATGTAGACGAAGACGAGAAATGTGCCGATGTAGCTGAACGACAGCGAGGGCCCGCCGATCACCGGCGTTGCCAGCAGCGGCATCGCAGCGCCCAGCCCAAATGCAGCTTATCCGCTATCCAGGTGATGATGCCTTCCTTGGCGAGGATGAGTTTCCACGCATAGACCTTTACCAGATAGGACGACCACAGCGGCATCATCACCGCCAGATAAAACAGCGCCTTGGCCGGTCCTTTGGCATAACGCGCCGCATAATAGGCGATGGGAAAGGCGATCAGCGCCGCGGCCATTGTCACCGCAGCCGCCATGACAATGGTTCGCAGGATGATGAAGAAATTCGACTCTTCCAGAAGCTTCGCATAGGTCGACAGCGTGAATTCGTGGATGATGAGGCCCGAGAAGTCGTCGAGCGAATAGAAGCTCTGCAGCAGCAGCGCGAGAAGCGAGCCGATGTAGACGACGCCAATCCACAACAGCGGCGGCAACAGCAGGGCAAGTGTCAGAAAGCCGGGACGGCGGAAGAAAAAGTCCGCTAGCGCCGCGCGCATCACGCCCCGTCCATGGCGACAAGCGCCGCCCTGGGCCAGGTGAGATGAACCGTCTGGCCTTCGCGGATGTCAGCACTTCCCGCTGGAACGGCGGCAGCAAGGCGCGTGCCTTCGACATCGACGACGACGCGTGTGACCGGCCCCTGATATTGGACCGAACTCACAATACCTGTAGCCGCACCGCTTCCCACCGGCACGGCCTTCTCATCCGTCAGCACACGGATTTTCTCAGGCCTCAGGCTCGTCCATGAATTTGAGCCGCCATGCGCAGCGGCAAATTCCGGTGACAGCACATTGGAAGACCCGACGAAATCGGCGACGAAACGCGAGCGCGGACGCTCGTAAACATCCGAAGGAGAACCCGCCTGCACGATCTTGCCGTCGTTAAAAATCGCCACGCGGTCAGCCATCGAGAGGGCTTCCCCTTGATCATGCGTCACGAACACGAAGGTGATGCCAAGCTGCTTTTGCAGCGACTTCAGTTCTTCCTGCATCTGCTCGCGGAGCTTCAGATCAAGCGCGCCGAGCGGTTCATCGAGAAGAAGAACCTTGGGCTTGTTCACCAGCGCGCGTGCCAGCGCCACGCGCTGCCTCTGGCCGCCCGAAAGCTGCCCCGGCCGGCGCGCCCCAAAATCCTTCAGCTTCACCATGGCGAGGGCATCGCGCGCCTGTGCTTCGCGGTCCGCCCGCGCCACGCCCTTGATCATCAGCCCGTAAGCCACGTTTTCGCCCACCGTCATATGGGGAAACAGGGCGTAATCCTGAAACACCGTGTTCACATTGCGTCGATAGGGCGGCAGGCCCTCCGCCGTTTCACCGAAGATTTCGATATGACCGGAGGTTGGCTGCTCGAAACCGGCGATGAGCCGAAGGCATGTCGTCTTGCCCGAGCCCGAAGGCCCGAGCATGGCGAAGAATTCACCCTCGGCAATGTCGAGGTTCACGTCATCAACAGCCCGGACGCTGCCGAAGTGGCGGGAGACGTGCTGGAAGGAAACGGCTGCTGTCATGTTTGATGTGCCCTTCCCCCGCGAGGAGGAAGGACAACAAGATCACTGGCCTTGCACGGCGATATATTCCTTGGCCCATTGCGAATAGGGCACGCAAGTGCCTTCGTTCTCGCATTTGCCGATGGGGGTGCGCCAGAACCAGATCTTGTCGAACATGCTGAAGCCGTTGGTTTCGCAACCCGTATCCGTCAGCAACTCGTTGCCTTTGCAGGCAGCAGGCACGGCGGGAACCGATCCGAACCATGCGGCAACGTCACCCTGCACCTTCGGTTCGAGCGAATGGTTCATCCATAGATAGGCGCAGTTGGGATGGGCGGCATTGGCGTGCATCATGGTGGTGTCCGACCAGCCCGTCGCGCCTTCTTCCGGAACGAGGGAAGCGATGGGCTTCTTGTCGGCCTGCAGCAGGTTCACCTGATAGGGCCATGAGGAGGAGGCGACCACGCCCTCGTTCTTGAAGTCATCCACCTGCACTGCGGCATCGCCCCAATACCGGCCGACGAGTGCGCGCTGGGCCTTCAGCAGGTCGATTGCGGCGGCGAACTGGTCCTTGTTCAGCTCATAAGGGTTCTTGATGCCCAGTTCCGGCTTGTGCTTCATGAGGTAAAGCGCGGCATCGGCAATATAGATCGCGCCATAATAGGCCTGCACGCGCCCCTTGTTGCTCTTGCCGTCCGGCAGAGTCTGTTCCTCGAACACCACGGACCAGCTCTTGGGCGGCTCCTTGAAGACGGTGGTGTTATAAGCCAGCACGTTCGGCCCCCACTGATAGGGCGTGCCATAGTGAACGCCATCCACCGTGTTCCACGCCGCGCTCTTCAGCCTGTCATCCACGTTCTTCCAGTTGGGAATGAGATCGATGTTGATGGGCTGCACCTTTTTGCCAGCCACCAAACGGAGCGAAGCATCACCCGAGGCGGTAACGAGATCGAAGCCGCCCTGGTTCATCAGCGTGACCATCTCGTCGGAAGTGGCGGCTGTCTTCACCGTCACCTTGCAGCCGGTCGCCTTCTCGAAACCGGTTACCCAATCATAGGCCTTGTCGCTTTCGCCGCGCTCGATGTAGCCGGGCCATGCCACGATATCGACCTGGCCTTCGCCGGCGCCCAGTTCCTTCTTCATCTCCTGCGCGCCAGCAATACCTGCGGCGGCCATCAGGCCAATGGCGGACACGAGGAGGTGTGCGGTAAATCTCATGATGTCTGTCTCTCCCTGTGGGCACTCTTGAAGGGCGCCGCTTGGCAGCCTCTCCCGGCCCGTGCCATGTATTGTGGCCTGAAGTGGAAGGGCAATTCAACCCCCGCAAGGAGTCCCCGGTGGCAAGCGTTTTCATCAAGTCGCCGCTGGCCATTCTGGCCGAAAACGCGGGCGGCGGCATCGTGGTGCGGGAAGGCCGCATTCTGGAATGCGTGGCGGCGGGCAAGCGGCCCGCGGCTGCAATCGACGAGATTTTCGATGCCTCACGCCATGTGATGCTGCCGGGGTTGGTCAATACCCATCACCATTTCTATCAGACGCTGACGCGCGCCCATCCCGCCGCCATCAACAAGGATCTGTTTCACTGGCTGCGGGCGCTTTATCCGGTGTGGCAGCGGTTGACCCCGGAAGCGCACCGGCTGGCCACAAGGCTGGCGCTGGTTGAACTCATGATGTCGGGCGTCACCACCACATCCGACCATCACTATCTCTTTCCCGCCGGGCTTGGTGACGCGATGGATGTGCAGGTGGAGGAGGCGAGGGCGCTGGGCATCCGCCTCACGGTCACACGAGGGTCCATGAATCTCTCGGAAAAGGACGGTGGCTTGCCGCCAGACAGCGTGGTGCAGGACGAGGACACCATCCTCGCCGACTGCGAGCGCGTGCTGGGCCGTTATCACCAGCGGGGGGAGGGCGCCATGGTGCAAGTGGCGCTGGCGCCCTGTTCGCCTTTCTCCGTCACAAGGTCCCTGATGTGTGCCTGTGGCGAGATGGCGGAGAAACATGATTGCCGCCTGCACACCCATCTCGGCGAAACGGAAGATGAAAACGCCTATTGCATGGCCAATTTCGGCATGCGGCCGCTCGATTATCTCGAAGAAACGGGTTGGCTTAGCCATCGGACATGGCTGGCCCATGGCATTCACTTTTCGGATGAAGAAATCGCCCGCATGGGACGCCATGGATTGGGCGTGTGCCATTGCCCTGCCTCCAACATGGTCTTGGCGTCCGGCCAGTGCCGCACGCGCGATCTTGAGGCGGCGGGTGTGGCGGTGGGCCTGGGCGTTGACGGATCGGCCTCGAGCGACAGTTCAAACCTCATAGAGAATGTCCGCCACGCGCTGATGATCAACCGCCTGACTTACGAAGCCAGCATTTCTCATCTCGATGCCTTGCGCTGGGCCACCAAGGGATCGGCACGCTGCCTTGGGCGGGATGACATCGGAGAGATTGCCCTCGGCAAGCAAGCCGATCTGGCCTTCTACACACTGGATGAACTGCGCTTCTCCGGCGTGGGCGATCCCATTGCAGGTCTTGTGCTCTCAGGCGCACACAGGGCTGACCGCGTGATGATTGGCGGCCGGTGGACGGTGATTGACGGAATGCCGGTGGGGATTGATGTCGCCGCCTTGCGCGCCGCCCATGGTGCGGCGGCAAAAACATTTTTGTGATCGCCTCCGCCATCAGCCTGACACAAGCCGGGCAGACCATGCTCAGGCTGGCGAGAGGAGGACGCATCATGCCGACCGAAGCCGATACCCCCAAGCTATCCCGCGAAGACCGCATCCGTGAGATCGCCTATGCGATCTGGGAAGAAGAGGGCCACCCGGATGGCCGCCACGATGATCACTGGCTCCGCGCATGCGCCATTGCGGATGGCGAAGACACGCCTGATCCGGACTGGCTGAAGCGTGACGTGGATTCGGCAATTGACGATTTGTCCAAACGGGTTGCCCGGCCAAAAGCGGCCTGAGCGCATCCGGCGCAATCGTTGCAAAGCATGTTCCCGACTGGTTCAAGGAGGGACAGATGAAGAAATTGCTGAAAGTTGGCGGCTGGTATCTGGCTTATGAACTCGGCTCCACCGCCCTGTTCCTCGGCGTTGCCTTTGCTTCGGGCGTACGTTTTCCGGGACTTGATTGAAAACGGAAAGCTTGGTCAAAATTTGCTGCATCGCAGAATGAATATTGCGTTGCACAATTTTTTGGCGTATAGGGAATCACGCTCAAAATGTGAGGTTTCCGATGCCGACCTTGCCGACCGAAGAGAAAATCCGCGAAATCGCTTACGCGCTCTGGCTTGAGGAAGGCCAGCCGGATGGGAGGGCCGAAATCCATTGGCTGAAAGCGTCCGAGCTCGTGAATGCCGAAGCCCCTCCGGTCGTCAAAAAGGCTGGAGCGCCGAAAAAAGCCGCTGCCGTCGCTAAGAAGCCGGCGCCACGCAAGCGCTCTTAACATTTCCGATCGGCATTCCTATCTTCAGGGCCGCCTTCGCGCGGCCCTTGCCGTTTTGCGCAATGCAGACGGCTCAAGAATAACCTCTCCCATTTCCGCGCGAAGCAATTATATAATTGCATCCATGCCGAAGCGCGACAGCAACAGAGACGGAAATCAGACCGGCGTCATCACCCGCACTGAAGCGAAGACGAAGAAGCCTTCGCTCTACAAGGTGATGCTGCTGAACGATGACTACACGCCGATGGAATTCGTCGTGCATGTTCTCGAGCGCTTTTTCGGCAAGGGACGCGAAGAGGCAACCCGCATCATGTTGCATGTTCACCAGAAGGGTGTCGGCATATGCGGCGTATATACCTACGAAGTTGCGGAAACGAAGGTGACACAGGTGATGGATTTCGCCCGCGGCAACCAGCATCCGCTTCAGTGCACGATGGAAAAGGAATAGCCGATGCCCACGTTTTCCCGCAGCCTTGAAAAGGCCCTGCACCGCGCACTGGCGATCGCCAATGAGCACTCGCATGAATATGCGACACTCGAACATCTCCTCCTGTCTTTGATCGACGACAAGGACGCCGCCGCCGTGATGAAGGCGTGCAACGTCAATCTCGATACGCTGCGGAAGAGCCTTGAGACCTATATCGAGACCGAACTCGCGGGCATGATTCCGGCAGGCGGCGAGGATTCTAAGCCGACCGCAAGTTTCCAGCGTGTCATCCAGCGCGCCGTGATTCATGTGCAGTCCTCGGGCCGCGAGGAGGTGACGGGCGCCAACGTGCTGGTGGCCATCTTTGCCGAGCGTGAAAGCCATGCGGCGTTTTTCCTGCAGGAGCAGGACATGACGCGCTACGACGCGGTGAATTACATTTCGCACGGCATCGCCAAGCGCTCCGGCCTCTCGGAGACGCGCCCCGTGCGCGGCGTGGACCAGGACCAGCAGCCGGGCAATGGCGAGGGCGGCGATGGCGCCGACCAGCCCAAGAAAAAGGGCGAGGCCGATGCGCTGGAGGCCTATTGCATCAATCTCAACAAGAAGGCCGCCGAAGGCAAGGTCGATCCGTTGATCGGACGCGAGGCGGAGGTGCGCCGTACAATCCAGATCCTGTGCCGCAGGCAGAAGAACAACCCACTGTTCGTGGGCGATCCCGGCGTGGGCAAGACGGCCATTGCTGAAGGCCTGGCGCGCAAGATCATCAAGGGCGAAGTTCCCGAAGTGCTAGAGAACGCGGTTGTGTATCAGCTCGACATGGGTGCGCTTCTGGCCGGCACGCGCTATCGCGGTGATTTCGAGGAGCGGCTCAAGGCCGTGGTGAAGGAGATCGAAATCGCGCCCCGGCTCGATCATGTTTATTGATGAAATCCATACGGTGATCGGCGCGGGCGCCACATCCGGGGGCGCGATGGATGCATCAAACCTGTTGAAGCCCGCGCTGGCCGGCGGGTCGCTGCGCTGCATCGGCTCCACCACCTACAAGGAATACCGCCAGCATTTCGAGAAGGACCGCGCGCTGGTGCGGCGCTTCCAGAAGATCGACGTCAACGAGCCTTCGATCCCGGATGCCATCGAAATCCTGAAAGGCCTCAAGCCCTATTACGAGGATTTCCACAAGGTGAAATACACCGACGCCGCCATCGAGAGCGCGGTGCAGCTTTCGGCGCGTTACATGGCCGACCGCAAGCTGCCCGACAAGGCGATCGACGTGATCGACGAAACGGGCGCGTCACAGATGCTGGTGGTTGAGGACAAGCGGCGCAAGACCATCGACGTGCCGGACATCGAAGCGACCATCGCCACCATGGCCCGCATTCCCGCCAAAACGGTGTCGAAGGACGACGCCTCGGTGCTGAAGAATCTCGACACCGAATTGAAGCGGCTGGTGTTCGGGCAGGATCGCGCCATCGAAGCGCTGACGTCGTCGATCAAGCTGGCGCGCGCCGGCCTGCGGGAGCCCGAAAAGCCCATCGGTTGCTATCTGTTCTCCGGCCCCACCGGCGTAGGCAAGACGGAAGTGGCGAAGCGGCTGGCGGAAGTGCTGGGCGTGAACATGCTGCGCTTCGACATGTCGGAATACATGGAACGGCATACGGTGTCGCGCCTGATCGGCGCGCCTCCCGGCTATGTCGGATTCGACCAGGGCGGCCTGTTGACCGATGGCATCGACCAGCATCCCTATAGCGTCCTGCTGCTGGATGAGATCGAGAAGGCGCATCCCGACCTGTTCAATATCCTGTTGCAGGTGATGGACCACGGAAAACTGACTGACCACAACGGCAAATCAGTCGATTTCCGCAATGTGATTCTCGTGATGACGACGAATGCGGGCGCGCAGGACATGGCGCGCGCGGCCATCGGCTTCAACCGTTCGGTGCGGGAAGGCGATGATACGGAGGCGATCAACCGCATGTTCTCGCCGGAATTCCGCAACCGTCTCGACGCGGTGATTCCCTTCGGCCACCTGCCGCCGGAGATCGTGCGTCAGGTTGTGCAGAAGTTCGTGCTGCAGCTCGAAGCCCAGCTGGCGGAGCGGCAGGTCAACATCGAACTCTCCTCCGAAGCCGCCAACTGGCTGGCGGACAAGGGCTACGACCAGCAGATGGGTGCCCGGCCTTTGGCGCGGGTGATTCAGGAATATGTGAAGAAGCCGCTGGCTGAGGAAGTGCTGTTCGGCAAGCTGGCCAAGGGCGGCACGGTACGGATTCTTCGCAAGGACGATGGGCTGAGCTTCGATTATCTCGGCAAAGACGAGGAAAAGGCGCTACCCAAGTCCGTGGAGCGGAAGGCCCTTCCGCGCGCCAAGGCCAAGCCTGAGCCTAAGAAAAAGCCAAAAGCAAAGGCGAAATAAACTAAGGCCTTTTTGATCCCGGCTTTTCAAGGAAAGGGGCTGCTGCGGCAGCCCCTTTTTGTTGCGTCACACTGACGAATTGCGCTCGTCCGATTTCTTGCTAGGATGCTCACAACAATAAGGGCCCAAGCGGCCCATCGGGGGAAACGTGGCAGATATCGCTGGCGCCGGAAACGGCCGGACTATTGCCGTGAAGGTGGACGATCTTCACAAGCGTTTCGGCGAACTTGAGGTGTTGAAGGGCGTGTCCCTCACCGCCCGCGAAGGCGACGTCGTTTCCATGATTGGGGCCTCGGGCTCGGGGAAAAGCACTTTTCTCCGCTGTATCAATTTCCTCGAAATGCCGACCAAGGGCCAAATTCAGGTTACGGGCGAAGACGTGAAGATGGCCCCCGCCAAGGATGGCAATCTTCATCCCACCGACCGCAAGCAGCTTGAACTGATCCGCACCCGGCTGGGCATGGTGTTCCAGAGCTTCAATCTCTGGCAGCACCTGACGGTGCTTCAGAACGTCATCGAGGCGCCGGTGCATGTGCTGAAAGTGCCCCGCGCCGAAGCTATCGCGCGCGGCGAAAAGCTTCTGCAAAAGGTGGGACTCTACGACAAGAAGGACCAGTATCCCGCCTTTCTCTCCGGCGGCCAGCAGCAGCGCGCGGCCATTGCCCGGGCGCTCTGCATGGATCCCAAGGTGATGCTGTTCGACGAGCCCACCTCGGCGCTTGACCCGGAACTGGTGGGAGAAGTGCTGAAAGTCATCCGTGATCTGGCGGATGAAGGCCGGACGATGATTCTGGTGACCCACGAAATGAAGTTCGCCCGCGACGTCTCCAGCCACGTGATTTACCTTCACAAGGGGGTGATTGAGGAAGAGGGCCCCCCGAAGCAGGTCTTCGGACAACCTAAAAGTGACCGCTGCCGCCAGTTCGTGTCCTCAATTCACTGACTTGGCAGCCGCTTGAATTTGTGTGTAATTTTCAACAAGGCGCGCTGCCGTGTGGCAGCGGGCATCACAGGGAGAGAAACAATGAAGATTTCGCGTCGCGTGCTGTTCGCCGCCGCGGCCTGCGCCATGATGGCGTCTGCCGCGCCGGCCATGGCTGATCTGAAGTTCGGCGTCGCTGCCGAACCCTATCCGCCCTTCACCTCGAAAGACCCGTCCGGCAAATGGGTGGGCTGGGAAATCGACCTGATGGACGCGGTCTGCGCGGAATTGAAGGAAAAATGCGAAGTGGTTGAGGTGGCATGGGATGGCATCATTCCCGCCCTGCAGGCCAAACAGTTTGACTTGATCTGGTCATCCATGTCGATCACCGGCGAACGCAAGAAGACGATTGACTTCTCTTCCATGTATTACGACACGCCCACCGTCATCATCGGCAACAAGGATGGCGATATGGACATCACGCCCGCGCATCTTTCGGGCAAGACCATTGGCGTCCAGGTCTCGACAATTCACCAGCGCTACATCGAAAAGCACTATGCTTCGGCTGGCGCCACCGTGAAGACCTATCAGACGCAGGACGAAGCCAATCAGGATTTGGCCGCAGGCCGTCTCGATTATATCCAGGCCGATGGCGCGGCGCTCGATGCCTTCCTCAAGACCGATCAGGGCAAATCCTGCTGCGAATTGAAGGGCCAAGTTGCACCCGACGCGGAAATCCTCGGCGAAGGCGTGGGCGCGGGCATCCGCAAGGACGATACGGCTCTCAAGGCCAAGATCGACGCCGCCATCGCCACGCTGGCCAAGAACGGCACCTTCGTGAAGATCACCGAGAAGTATCCTGAACTGAAGCCGCAGATCATCCTGCCGCAATAACGCGCTCCGCCGTGGCCGCCTGCGCGCGGCCGCGGTGTTCTCACGGAAGGGGGTCTCTTTGTTCTTCGCCACGTCCTTGCTGACGCTGCTTTCCTGGGGCGATCAGGGCTATGGCGATGAAATTGCTTATGGCGCGTTGATGACGCTGGCCGTGTCCAGCCTCGCGTTTGGACTGGGATTTCTGATCGGCCTCTGTGGCGCCATGGGAAAACTGGCGGGCGGCCCGGTTCTCAATTCATTCTGTCGATCTACACAACTGTGTTCAGGTCTGTTCCTCAGCTTCTGCTAATCATCCTGCTGTTTTATTCGGGCGGGGATGCACTCAATGCCATTCTGGGGCGGTTGGGATTGAGCCCCATCGTGATCAGCAAGTTTGGGGCAGGCGTGGTCGTGCTCGGCGTCGTGCAGGGCGCATTTCAAACAGAAGTCTTGCGCGCCGCGATACAGGCCATTCCCCTGGGGCAGATTGAAGCCGCAAAGGCCTACGGAATGTCCCCGTTTCTGAGGTTCCGGCGCATCGTTCTTCCGTCCATGCTGCCCTTTGCGATTCCCGGACTCGGCAATCTCTGGCTTGAAGCAACGAAGGGAAGCGCACTGATTTCGGTCGTCGGATTAACTGAACTGGCGCTCATCACCAAACAGGCTTCGGGCTACATCAAATACGCTCAGGGCGATCCTCGCTACCTTCTGGTTTTTTATGGGATTACAGCGGCAATTTATTGGGTGATCAGCACGACCTCAAGCCAGTTTTTCATCCATTTGGAACGGCGGATGCGGGCTGGTCAAAAGAGGCCGGTGTAGCACCATGGACTGGGGCTGGATTCCTCATTATCTGCCATTGCTTGCCCATGGGCTTTGGCTGACGCTGTTACTCACCGTGCTTTCGATATTTTTCGGCATGCTCCTCGCCATTCCAATTGCCCTTGCCCGGGTTGCCGGACCGCCGTGGCTTGCGTGGCCTGCACGGGCGTTCTGCAGTTTCATCCGCGGGACACCGCTTCTGATTCAGATGTGGTTTTTCTATTACGGGCTGGGATTGCTGTTTCCCTACATACCCGGCATCCGTCAAAGCTTTCTCTGGCCGGTGTTGCGCGAAGGGTTCTATTTCGCCGTCGTGTCCCTGTCGCTCAGCGTAGCGGGTTACGAAGGCGAAGTGATGCGGGGTGCGTTTCTTGGCGTTCCGAATGGAGAACTAGAAGCAGGCAGGGCAATCGGGATGTCTCCCTTCACGCTGCTTCGCCGCATCTGGTTTCCGCGTGCTGTTCGCATGGTGCTGCCGACACTGGCAGGCGAAGCCGTGGGCCAGATGCAGGCGACTTCGCTTGCCGCTACAATCACTGTTCTTGAATTGCTCGGCGTGACCAATATGATCCGGCAGGATACCTATCTCACCTACGAGCCGCTGCTTTTCGCCGGAGCGATCTACATGGTCATCACCTTTGTTATCGAGAGAATTTTTGCACGGCTCGAAGCCATGGTGCCGATGAAACGATGAACAGCAAATCGCTCGAAGAACTGATCGCCATTCGCCACGATCTCCACGCGCATCCCGAACTGATGTTCGAGGAGCATCGCACCAGCGCCATCGTGGCGAAGGAGCTGGCGCGCCTTGGCTTCACCGTGAGCACGGGAATCGCCGGAACCGGGGTGATCGGCACGCTGAAGAATGGAACGGGCCGCCGCAGTATTGGCATCCGCGCCGATATGGACGCATTGCCTATCCACGAAACGACCAATCTTCCCTATGCATCGAAAACGCCGGGCAAGGCCCATTCCTGCGGGCATGACGGGCACACGACCATGCTGCTCGCCGCCGCGCGCCGCCTCGCCGAAACACGCAATTTCGATGGCACCGTGCATCTGATTTTCCAGCCTGCCGAGGAAGAGCAAAGCGGTGCCAGGAAGATGATCGAGGAGGGCTTCCTTGATCGCTTTCCCTGCGACGCCATCTTCGCGCTTCACAACCTTCCCGGCGAGGATGTGGGGCAGGTGACGGTGAGGCCTGGGCCGATCACCGCGGCCGTGGATGTTATCACCATCACCATCCGCGGCCTTGGCGGTCATGGCGCCGTGCCGCAGAAAGCGATCGACCCGATTGTCGCGGCATCGGGTGTCGTGCTGGCGCTTCAATCCATCATCGCGCGCAATGTCGATCCGCATGATCCAGCCGTCATCACGGTAGGCGCATTCAATGCCGGCAGCATGGCGACTGTGATCCCAGAAGAGGCGAAACTGCTGCTGGGGTTGCGCACCGTAACGGAAGACGTGCGGAAACTCACGCACAAGCGCATCCGCGAGGTGGTGACAGGGCAAGCCAAAAGCTTTGGCTGCGAGGCCGAGATCGATTTCGGCAACGAACATGCAAGCTATCCGGCGGGCTTCAATACGGCGGCGGAAGCAGCACTGGTGCGCGAAGTGGCGCTCGAGTTCGGGGCAAAAGCCGGAAAAGGTCGATATGCGCGGGCCCTTCATGTTCTCCGAGGATTTCGCCTATTTCCAGCAGAAGGTGCCCACCTGCTATTTCGGCCTTGGCAACGGCGACAGCAGGATGCTCCATGACCCAGGTTACAATTTTAACGATGCACTGATCCCCAAGGGTGCGGAATTGTGGAACCGGGTGGTGGAGAAATTTCTCCCCAAGGCGTGACAGTCCTGCCGCTTCCGTTCGGCGGCAATCCGCCCTAAAACCCTGCAGGAACTTGCAGGAGTGCTCGCATGAAAATCCATGGTGACATGCTGTCGCCCTTCGTCCGCATGTGCATGGTCACCGCCCATGAGGCAGGCCTCGGGGACAAGGTTGAGCATGTGAAGGAAAGTGTTTCGCCCACGGCGGAAAACCCGCGCCTGGCGCTGCTGTCGCCCATTGCCAAAGTGCCGGTGCTGGAAACCAACCATGGCCACCCGATTTTCGATTCCCGCGTCATCATGGAATATCTCTGCCATGTGGCGGGCAATTCGGCGCTGATCCCCGACGATGGCGTGCATCGCTTCAAAGTGCTCACCCTCCTGGCTCTGGCACAGGGGCTGGCTGATTCCGCTGTCGCCACGCGATACGAACTGGGCGCCCGGCCCAAGGGCCTGCAATGGCCGGAATGGCTGGAGCGCACGCGCATTCGCATGACCGCGATCTTTGACAGTCTCGAGCGCGACTGGTCGCCTATTTTGGGCGAGGTGACAGTCGGCACGATCGCCTCCGCCGTTGTACTGTCCTACATTTCCTTCCGCCTGCCGGATGTGGACTGGAAAACCGGCCGCCCGAAGCTTGCGGCGTTTCATGCCGAATTCAGCAAGCGGGAGAGCATGCTGAAAACCCCGATCGGTGTTTGATTGTGCTGAAGGCTGATATCGCCGTCGCAGGTGGTGGCCCTGCAGGGCTCGTGGCAGCCGCGCTGTTTGCCCAGCAAGGCCGCAAGGTGGTGCTGATCTCCGGCGCGCAGCCTTCCGGGCATGATCCGCGCACCGTGGCGCTGATGCAGCCCTCAGTGCGGCTTCTGGCGCATCTCGGAATCTGGCCGGGCGATCTGAAGGAACGCGTTTCGCCCCTGAAGCGCCTGCGCATGGTGGATGACACGCAAGGCCGCTTCCAGGCCCCCACGCTCACCTTCAATGCGGCGGAAATCGGCGAACAGGAATTCGGATGGAATTTCCCTTTGGCAATTCTGGTGCCGGCACTCGCCGCCCGGGCGCGCGAACTGGGTGTGACGTTCGTGGATGCTGACGTGACTGCGGCCAATCCCGGTTCTGAAACGGTGGGTTTGAAAACGGCTGCGGGGACCGTTGACGCACGCCTTGCCGTTGCCGCCGATGGGCGCCATTCTGCGCTGCGCGAGGCGGCCGGCATCCGTGTGCGCCGCTGGGCCTATCCGCAGGCTGCGCTGGCCACCAGCTTTGATCACAGCGGCTGGCATCAGGGCATTTCAACCGAATATCACAAATCATCGGGCCCCTTCACCACTGTGCCGCTGCCCGGCAACCGTTCTGCCCTGGTGTGGATGGAAAGACCCGAGCGCGCGGCAGAGCTACTGGCCTTGCCGGATAATGAACTGTCTACCGAGATCCAATTGGCGAGCCATGGCGATCTGGGCCGCGTCTCGGGCATCGGGCCAAGGCGCGTGTTTCCGATGGAAGGGCAGATTGCCGACAGCTTCGCCCGGAAGCGCACGCTTCTCGTCGGAGAAACCGCGCATGTCGTGCCGCCCATTGGCGCGCAGGGCCTCAACATGTCATTCCGCGATGCAGCGCAGGCGGCGGAATTGATCGAAGGGATCGATGATCCGGGGGCGGATGAATCCCTTGAAGACTACAGCGCCCTGCGCCGCCGTGATGTTCTGCCGCGCCAGCAGGTGATCGACGGCATGAACCGTTCCCTCCTGTCGCATGACGGCCTGTTGGCAGCGGGCAGGGCCTTCGGGCTGGAAATTCTTTCCACTGTCGGCCCCTTGCGCCGCGCCATGATGCGGCGCGGCCTCGGCCCCGTGCATACGTTGCCGCGCATGATGCAGGATCAGGGCAGCACGCTCGCCTTGATGGCATAGATCAGCAGCGGAATGGTGATGGCCGACGCCACGGTGGTGACGATGACCGCCGTGGATGATCCCTCCACGTAGGCCTTGTATTGGCTGGCGAGGATGAAAGCGTTTGATGCCGTGGGAAGTGCTGCCATCATGACAGCCACATGCAGCCATGTCGGCTCGATGCCCGGCACCATGCGCACGACGAGATAAGCCAGAACGGGCTGCACGATCACTTTCATGCCCGCCACCAGCGGCAATTCCTTCCCGAACCCGGCGAACTTCCGCATCCCCACCGTCACACCAAGCGCGAACAGCGCGCAGGGACCGGCGGACCTCATCAGCATGTCGAGGATGGTGGAGACAGCGCCGGGCAATTGCACATGAAACCCCGAAGCTGCAGCGCCCAGAATCGTCGCGATGATGAAGGGGTGGCTGAACACCTGCCGCAACACGCGCATCGCGATTTCAAGCGGGTGCACTTCTTCATTTGCGGCATGGCCTAGCGTGGCGAGGCTTGCGGTGAGCACGAACTGGATGGTGCAGTCGAAACAGAACACCAGGGCGGCAGGCACGGCGGCGCTCGGCCCAAAGAACGCCACGGCAAGCGGCAGGCCCATATAGCCGACATTGCCGTAGCTTGCGGATGTGCCCTGCAGGGCCGCCACCTTGGGCGCTGTACCGAATGCCAGCCTCGACACCAGAACAACCGACAGAAATACTGCAGCCGTCACGCCGGTGGTGGCGCTCACGAAGGGCCAGTTGAACAATTGCTCAAATGGCGCCGCAGCCGTCACCAGATAGATCAGCGCGGGCAGGGCGAAATAGATGAGGAAGATATTGAGCCACGCCAGCCCGTCCTCCTTCACGTGCCAGAAGCGCGTGGCGATCACGCCCAATGCGATCAGGCCAAAAAACGGCATGGCAAGGTTGAGGATTTCAGTCATGACGATTCCGCGAACGTTCCGCTCCTCTTGCCAACTGGCCCGTCTCTTGGCAATCAGGGGCCATGAACATGCTCCCCGCAGCAAAATTTGGCATCGGACAGGTGGTGAAACACCGGCTGTTTCCGTTCCGCGGGGTGATTTTTGACGTCGATCCGGTGTTCAACAACACCGAGGAATGGTGGGAGTCGATCCCCGAGGACATCCGTCCCCGGAAAGACCAGCCTTTCTATCATCTGCTCGCCGAGAACGAGGACAGCGAATATGTGGCCTATGTCTCCGAGCAGAACCTGCTGGAGGATGAAACCGGCGATCCCGTGCGCCATCCGCAGGTGAAGGATTATTTCGAAAGCTTCGATTCGCGCCGGAAGCTTTATCGACTGCGTGGCGCCAACCGACATTAGCTGACGCACTGCGGTTCCGCCTCTGGCCCGCCGTGCGGGCTGGAGAACCTCAGATGACTCTGCGCCTGCCTGGAAAATACGCCGTCTGGTTCGTCTTCGTGACGGTGCTGATCGACATGATCGGCTTCGGCCTCGTCATGCCCGTTCTGCCGGCGCTGATTCAGGAATTGAGCGGGCGTGATATTGGCGGCGCGTCGCTCTTGGGCGGTTGGCTGTTCTTTGCCTATGGCGCGATGCAGTTCCTGTTTGGACCCCTCATCGGCAATCTCTCCGATGCGTTCGGAAGAAGGCCCATCCTGCTGCTGGCGGTGTTCGGACTGGCTGCGGACTATCTGCTGACCTCGCTCGCGCCCACGATGACATGGCTGTTCATCGGCCGCATCATCGCGGGCGTTTGCGGCGCGTCCTACGTGACGGCCAACGCCTATCTGGCTGATATTACCGAGCCCAAGGACAGGGCGCGGGTGTTTGGCCTGATGGGGGCCGCCTTCGGTCTGGGCTTCGTGATCGGCCCGGCGCTGGGCGGATTCCTCGGCGCCTATGGCACGCGTGTTCCCTTCTATGCCGCCGCATTGTTCTCGATGCTGAACTTCATCTACGGCTGGTTTGTCTTGCCCGAAACGCTGGCGAAGGAAAACCGCAGGCCATTTGACTGGCGGCGCGCCAATCCGCTTGGCACGCTCAAGATCTTCGCGCGTCACCGGGAGATGATTCCCATGGTCTCCGCCATGGTGATCTATTTCTTCGGAACATCCGTCTATATGGCGGTGTGGTCGTTCTGGGGCATTGCCAAATTTGGATGGAGCGAGGCGATCATCGGCCTCACGCTGTCGGCCTTCGGCGTCATCACCGCCATCGCGCAAGGGTTGCTGACGGGCGTGACTGTCAGGACATTCGGCGAACGGGGGACAGTAATTTTCGGATTGATCGCCTCGGCCATCGTTCTGTTCGGCTATGGTTTCGCAACCGGCATCGGCATGGTGATGGTGCTTGTGCTGCTGCATGCGCCGGAAGGCTTCGTGCACCCCACCATGACGGCCATGCTCTCGCATCAGGTTCCCGACGACGAGCAGGGTGAATTGCAGGGCGGCCTTGCCAGCCTGCAAAGCCTCGCGATGCTGATGGGCACCCTGATCTTCGCCGAACTGTTCGGCTACTTCATGCAGCCCAATCCGTTCATCGTGTCGCCGAGCGTCACGTTTTTCATCTCCGGCGTGCTGGTTGTGATCCCGCTCGCCTTCGTGGTGTTCGGCACCAAGCGGGACGCCGCAGCTATTCGACCGTGACAGATTTTGCGAGATTACGCGGCTGGTCCACATCCGTGCCCATGAAAACTGCAGCGTGATAGGCCAAAAGCTGCACGGGCACGGCGTAGAGCAGGGGGCTGATGAAGGCATTGGCCTGCGGCACCTGGATGGTGCGGAAGGTCGAATGCCCGTTTGCCGCCACGCCATGATCGTCCGTAAGCAGAACGATCTTGCCGCCGCGCGCCGCCACCTCTTCCATGTTGGAGATGGTCTTTTCGTAAAGCTCGTCATGGGGCGCGATGACGATCACGGGAACATTCTCGTCGATCAGCGCGATGGGGCCGTGCTTGAGTTCACCCGCCGCATAGCCCTCGGCATGGATATAGGAAATTTCCTTGAGCTTCAGCGCGCCTTCCAGAGCAATCGGATAGTTGATGCCGCGCCCGAGGTAGAGCACATCGCGGGCATGGGCGATCTCGCGCGCCACTTCGGAAATGTGCTTCTCGTCTTTCAGCGTCTCGGAGATATGACGCGGCGCTTCAATGAGCGCGCCCACCAGTTCACGCTCCTTCTCCCGGCTCAGATGCCCGCGCGCCTTGCCAGCCATCAGGGCGAGGCACGCCAGTGCGGTAAGCTGGCAGGTGAAGGCTTTGGTGGAGGCAACGCCGATCTCGGGGCCTGCATAGGTGCGCAACACCAGTTCACTTTCGCGGGCGATCGTTGATTCCGGCACGTTGACGATGGCCACCGTATGCTGGCCCTGGCTCTTGCAATAGCGGAGCGCCGCCAGCGTATCGGCGGTTTCACCTGATTGCGAGACGACAATGGCAAGGCCGTTCTTCGGCAGCGGCGCTTCGCGATAGCGGAACTCGGACGCCACATCGACTTCCACCGGAAGCCTGGCATAACGCTCGAACCAGTATTTAGCGGCGAGCCCTGCATAGGAGGCGGTGCCGCAGGCGGTGATGATGACGCGGTCGAGAGCGGCGAAATCGAAGGGCAGCTTTTCCGGCAGCCGCACCGCGCGCTCGGAAAAATCGATGTATTCAGCCAGCGTGTGGCCGATCACTTCCGGCTGCTCGGCAATCTCCTTGGCCATGAAGTGGCGGTAGTTGCCCTTGTCCACCAGCATGGCGGAGGCTTGCGAGAAGCTCATCGGGCGGATGACCTGCCGGTCTTCGGCGTCGAAGATCTCGAAGGAATTGCGGGTCAGCACCACCCAGTCGCCATCTTCAAGGTAGGTGATGCGGTTGGTGAAGGGCGAGAGAGCAATGGCATCCGACCCCAAGAACATTTCACCATCGCCGTGGCCCACGGCAAGCGGCGGGCCATTGCGCGCGCCGATCATCAGATTGTCCTCGCCCTGAAACAGGATGGCGAGGGCGAATGCGCCTTCCAGCCGCTTCAGCACCGTGCGAACCGCCTCGCGCGGCGGAACGCCGGCCCGCCGCTCGCGGGCGATCAACTGCGCCACAACTTCGGTGTCTGTCTGTGTTGAGAAGGTGACGCCCTCGGCGATCAGCTCATCCTTCAGTGTACGGAAGTTTTCGATGATGCCATTGTGGACGATCACCACGTCATCCACCATGTGGGGATGGGCGTTCGTCTCCGTCACGCCGCCGTGGGTAGCCCAGCGCGTGTGGCCGATGCCGCTGCGGCCGGAGAGCGGATTCTGCTGCAGCACGCTGGCGAGATTCTTGAGCTTGCCTACGGCGCGGCGGCGGTCCATGCCGCCATTTTCCAGCGTGGCGACGCCCGCTGAATCATAGCCCCGGTATTCGAGCCGGCGCAGCGCCTCAACGATGCTGTCCGCCACCTGCTCTTTGCCGAGAATGCCAACGATGCCGCACATGCAATCCTACTCCTTGGCCTTCAGCCTTGCGGCCTTGCGGGCCTTTTTCATTTCGCGGTACTTCACCGCCCAGCCTTCGCGCACCTCAAGCGGCGGGCGCGTGATGGCAAGCGCATCGGCAGGAATGTTCTTCGTGATGACGCTGCCCGCCGCGATGTTCACGCCATCGCCCACCTTCACAGGCGCGACCAGCGCCGTGTTCGAGCCGACGAAGACATTGGCGCCAATGTCGGTGAGGTGCTTTTCATAGCCATCGTAATTGCAGGTAATGGTGCCGGCGCCAATGTTCGAGCCCGCCCCCACATTTGCGTCGCCGATGTAGCTTAAGTGATTGGCCTTGGCGCCCGCTGCGATGGCGGCATTCTTGATCTCGACGAAATTGCCGATATGCGCATCCTTGCCGATGTCGGCGCCGGGGCGAAGCCTTGCATAGGGGCCGATCCGCGCACCATCCGCCACGATAGCGCCCTCGACATGGCTGAAGGCATGGATTTCAACGCCGTTCCCCACGCGCACGCCGGGGCCGAACACCACATTGGGGCCGATCACCACGTCCTGCCCCATCACGGTATCGGCGGAGAAGAACACGCTGCCGGGATCGGTGAGTGTTGCGCCGCCCAGCATATGGGCGCGGCGGTAGCCGGCCTGCAATTCCGCCTCGATGGCGGCGAGCTGCACGCGGTCATTCACCCCGGCCACCTCATTTTCGGGGCAGCGGACGAGGGCCACCTTTTCGCCCTGCGCCGTGGCAAGGCCCACGAGGTCAGTCAGGTAATATTCGCCCTTGGCATTGGCGTTGCCGATTTTCGGCAGAAGCTGCCAGAGCAGGGTAGACGAAATCGAAATCACGCCGGAATTGCATAGCGTTACCGCGCGCTCTTGAGGATTAGCATCAAGCTCCTCGCGGATAGCCGTGATGTGGCCGGACGCATCAAGCAGCAGGCGTCCATAGCCATAGGGGTTGGCCGCCTCAAAGCCCAGCACCGCCATGGCGGCGGGAGCCGCGGCGAGGGACGAGAGCGTCTCAGGCCGCACCAGCGGCGCATCGGCATAGAGCACCAGAACCTTGCCGGAGAAGCCCTGCAGGGCCTCCCTGGCCATGGAAACGGCATGGGCGGTGCCCAAGCGCTCGGCTTGGACGGCGAAGAGCGCATCCGGCACCACAGCCTTGGCTTCGGCCTCCACCGCCGCCATGTCCGGCCCCATGACGACGCAGAGGCGGGTGGGCTTGAGGGCCTTGGCGGCATGGAGCACATGGGCCAGCAGGCTGCGTCCGGCGGCGCGGTGCAGCACCTTGGGCAGGGCGGATTTCATCCGCGTGCCCTTGCCCGCCGCCAGAACGATAATCGCGATCTCCGCCATATCCCCCAGTGCCAAATCAGGAATCTCCCACCCGGCCCAAGCATGGACCGGACCAGCGCGGCGATAATGTGGCGCGAGCGTTAACCCCGGGTTTCCGGCCTTGACCCTGGCTCCCCCCGCAACTATACCGCGCTCTCCAAAAGCCTGATGGCGCTACGGGCCGGTAGCTCAGGGGTAGAGCACGTGACTTTTAATCATGTGGTCGCGGGTTCGATTCCCGCCCGGCTCACCAAACCAAATCAATCGGTTAGCGCACTTTTGTAAAACCTGCAAAAACAGCGTGGGACGCACTGGGGACGCGCGGAGCAATCCTTCGAGGACTTGCTGACTCAACGCCTTCCACTGCATATTGTGAATGGGCTTCTCACAAAGCGGAGAGTTCGTGATGTCTCTTAAGGTAGGCCTGTTGGCCGTTCTTGCCGTCCCCACGCTGGTTGCCTTGGGTGGGAACACTTTCAACTCCCCCGCCAATGCAGCAGCGGCAGTGGCTAAATGCCTGCCCAAGTATCGCGCCATAGTAGCATCTGGAAAGCACTGGGCCGCGTTTGCGGCTAACACGCCGAACAAGAATGGGCAGGCCTGCGGTTGGGTTCTACAATTTCCCAACCGGGATACTGCGAGGGCGAAAGCACTATCAGAGTGCAGAGCGAGTGAACATGACCATCCGACTTGGGGGATTACCGGTACATGTAGTGTAATTTATGTCAAATGAGGTATCCGAGGCCGAGTATTGCTCTGATATTGCTGCTGACGTTGGAGATTGCCACGATCGCCTCACCGGCTCATTCAGAGGTTTCGACCAGCGTGTTCCCCCGACCCGATAGCACGTGTTCCGTTGTCTATAAAAAGTGGGTGAAAAGCGTCCGTCATTGGGGTGCCTTTGCGGTAAACCAATGGGATCGCACTGGGCAATCTTGCGGCACTGTCGATGGACAAAAAACAAAAGCAAGCGCCATTCGGAAGAGCCTTTCTGCTTGCCGGAACGACGGTGGACATGGTGTCAAAGGGAGTTGTTACCTCTACGATTTTCGATAGTGCTTACAACTTTGTACACGTGCCGATTGATATATATGGCTTGACGGCCTCACGAAACAATGAGAACAATGAGGGAACATCACATCGCAGGTTCTCATGTTCGCCGCCCCCTTCGCCCGTCCTTCGGCCCCACAGAGAGGGACCGGCTGTTAGACATGGCTGGGCAGACGCGGCATTACGCGCTGCTGTATGGGGCTTCATATGTGAACGGAGCGGCGGGTTATGATGCCGCGCATGTGTTGCAGCAGGCGCTAGATGGCTTCGCGGAGCATCTGACTGGGGATAAGCAATTCTTCTGGTCCAAGCCGCATACGGCTGGGGGCTAAGAGAATGTGAAAGCCGTCCTACTAGAAGGCATTTATGATCACAGCATATTTTGATGACAGCGGCACCCACAGTGAAGATGGACTTCTTGTCATAGCAGGGCTTTGGGGGCTGCAAAATCAATGGGAATATTTGGAACAAGAGTGGCGCAAGGTCTTAGCCGAGCCTTGCCCAGGTAGAGGCCCACTCGACCGCTTTCATATGGCGCATTGTCAAATATCGTCTGAGAAATCGCAGTTTCGTGGTTGGAGACGTGTGGAAACCGATTACGTAACGCGGAGATTCACAGACATTATTTCCAAATCGTCTGTTTACGGATATTGCGTCGGCGTTTCGCAGAAGGATTGGGACGAGAACATACAAGGCAGGAAACGTAGATATCAAGGTGATGCGGAACACTACGCAGCTGCCAAATGTATGATAATGATCCAGGCTATGACATCCAATTTGATGAGACACGAAAGCCAACTAATATTTATGTTCGACCCACGTATCGAAAGAGCGAAGCTATACGAAGGGCTATTTGCGTTTCTCAAAGACAACGATGACCGTGAGAGAAAAAACATTCTTCGTCCATTCCATACGCAACTACATTCGTTTTCTTTTGGATCATCGAAAGAGAATGTTCCGCTCCAAGCGGCGGACATTGTCGCTTGGGAGATGTACCAAAGCATGAGTGACGCAATAAGCGGACAGAACGACCGTCCTATCAGAGACAACCTGAAAAGACTTATCCGTACCAAGCGGATTTTTGCCGAGTTCGCAGACGCCAAAACGCTGCGGGAAGCGGGAACATTCGACTTCGATGATAAATTCTATGATGAGGCACCGGCGTGGTTCGATAAGTTTTGGCCCGCCGATGGCTTTCAGAAAAAAAGCAGGCCAGCCCCTCGTGAAAGGTCACTGGCCTGCCAAGTTCAAAACAGAATTAGAGAGCGGCGGTAAGATTTGCGGTTAGGGGTTAGTCGCACTGGCTGAAACGGATGCGCGTCATGCCAACCGGAGCGGTGGCAAGCGGGCTTATCGCGTTGTCAGTCGGATTGTTGCTGTCGAACTGGCTTCCCTGAATGAAATCAGAACTGCCAGCCGTGGCGTCATGAACAGCGCCAACTTGGCGGCTGTCGATCTTTCCACGGCAATTGGTTTCAATATTGCATGCCGTGCCCCCGCATCGGGATGACGTTTTTCGATCAGCGGTGGCTGGCACTCCTCCGCTAGCTTGGCGCCCGACCCGGAGGATGCCGATGACGACTGCCGACCAGATGAAGACCCTGCGCCTTGCCTCGCTCGACGCCACCAAGGCCGGGCCGCCGCATCCGACAAAAAATCCCTTCTTCGGCGTGGGTCCGATAACAGACGGGGTGGCCGATGAGGTAGAGGCGCGGCTCACGCGCTTCGAGTTCGAGCATTGGCTGGAAAAGAATTACCGCAAGCTCGACGACAAGGGCCGCGATCTCGGGCCCTTCACGTCAGCCGAAATCGGCCGCTCCATGCACCGGGGCTATCCGGCTGACAAATTCCTCCTCGACATGATGCGCGAAATTCACCGCTATTTCGGCTTCCCCAAGGCCAACAAGATGGCGGTGGGGCTGGGCGGCGGGCATTCGGGCTTCACCGTGGCGGCGCTCCACCTGATCGACGGCAATGATCCCACCCAGCACATCTTCATCGATACGCCCGCGCCCGAATCCGAGGTGGCGAAGGCCTCCGGTTTCTTCCGCCAGAGCTGGGGCGCGCAGATCGTCGAGATGATGCGCTATTCGAAAAATGGCGATGTGACGCGGCTGCATTTCGCAGGCAGCGAAGGCCAAGTGCCGCCTGCCGACCAACTGCAACGGCTGGGCATCAAGCTGTTCGTGGGCGTGGGGCATGAGACGACCGGCGCCACCACCTATTCTTCCGCCGACATCAACAATCTGCTCGACTGGATCGGCCGCAACCCGGCTGAGCATCACGCGGTGCTCGATGCCACCTCCATGCTGGGCGCCATGCCGTGGGGCGAGGCCGTGGTGGCGGAAGTCATGGAGAAGTGCTGTTTCTTCATGCCCTTCCAGAAGGCGATCGGCGGCATTTCCGGCTATTTCATCGTCAGCTTCACTCCCGAAGCCCTGGCGCTCGTCGAGAAGAACCAGAAGCAGCCCTCATGGGCCATTCCGCGCCAGCTCAAGGTGGCGGCTCCCGTCGATCCCAAGAAGCCGCTCACCGGAGAGCGCACGGTGAATGTGGGGCCGATCTATGATCCGGCCCAGGACAAGATGCTGGGCGGCGTGATCAATACCTTTTCCACGCTGGCCTTCGCGGAAACCACCTTCGGGCTGCTCCGGGCCGAGAAGCGCATCGGCAGCGTGGCGGAACTCAACCACCGCTCCGCCGCCAACCGGCAGGCGGTGAATGACTGGCTTTCCTCCAACACCATTCTGGTGGCGGGCGTGGCGGATGAAAGCCATCGTGGCGCTGCTGTCACGCTGCTCAAGGTGAATGACCCGGCGATCACCGATCCAGCCATTCATGCGCGCATCGTCGCGCGGTCCAAGCAGCTTCTTTCCTATGATGGCATCACCCACCCCAATGGCGCGCATGAGCGCGGCCTCGATGTGGCGCGCTACATCAACGCCTTTCCCGGCACGCCCGGCGATTATCGCGCCTGGATCGGGGGCATCCGCCCGAATGAAGACATCGTGGCGCTGCTGGACAATCTCAAATATGCCTATCACCGCGCCCGCATCGTGGTGCTGGAAGAGGAACTGGCGAAGGAAGGCGTGACCTTTGCCGTTGCCAACAGCGGCGGCGCTCGTCCGCGCACGGATGATCCGTCGCGCGCTTACTCGGTGCTGATCGCCGATCTCGTGGGCCTCAAGTTCGACAAGGCAGGCCGGCCGGACCACAGCGCCGTGAAGGCGCATGTCGAATCGAAGGGCGGCGTGTTCCATGATGGTCCGCTGAAGGACAAGGCGAAGCTGGAGAAGGGCAAGATCCATTTCTTCTACCAGCCCGATCTTTCAACCGCCGATGAGCTTTTGGCCGCGGGCGGCAAGGGCCAGTATGACGCGCTGATCGCCGCGGCGACCTTTATCCCCAAGGACTGCCAGTTCCCCCTGGGCGGCGTGCGCATCGGCGCCGGCACGGGCAACATGGGGTCTGCCTCATGGGGCGGCGGCACGGGCGAGGGCGGGGCAGCGCCTCTCATGAACACGCCGTCCTTCAACAGCCGCGCCACGGCCCAGATGGTGTTCAAGGCGCTGCTCAAGGTGATGCCGGATCTTCCCGTGGACGTATTGCACGCCCGCGTGGCGGCGGGTGATTTCGACACCGGCCGGAACTTGCGCGAATTCCCCACCGAGAAACTCGAAGGCAAGAAACTGGCGGTGCTGGGCTACGGCAACATTGGCCGCGAGGTGGCGCGCATCGCCGCCGCCTTCGGCATGAAGGTGGCGATCCATGCGAGGCCCCGCCACAAGGCGTGGATCGAGTCCGAGGGCTTCACCTATGCCGCAACGCCCGCCGAGGCGGCAAAGGGCGCGGATGTGGTGAGCCCGCATACGGGCCTTGGGCCGCTGAACGCCGTGACGGGCAAATATGCCAATGCCCATGTGGTGGATGCGGGCGTGCTGGCGGCGCTGAATGACGGCGCCATCGTCATCAACTACGACCGGGGCGAACTGGTCGATGTGGCGGCGCTTGATGCAGCGCTTACCTCCGGCAAAGTGCGCTACGCGGCGATCGATGCCGATCTGTTCAAGGATGCAACGACCGGCAAGCTTTCCGGCCCCATGGCGCCCTATCTGGCGCTTCTTGAGCGCCATGCCGGCAAACTGGAACTGCTGCCCCACGCCGCCGCTGACACCGAGCACGGCAGCCGCGTGGATGGCGCCAAACAGGCGGTTGACCAGGTTTTTGACGCCATCCAGTATCGGAGCGTCACCAATCTCAAGGGCGATCTGCCGGAAGGCTATGCCCATGGCGGTGCGGCAACCGTGCCCTGCGTCGGCAAGGTGACGGGCGATGACATCGCCCGCGCGGCGGAAGGGGAGGTGGTTGCGGCGCTTCGTGATCAGGCGGAAACCATCGCCGCCATCTGGGGGGCGCTTGCGGCAGCAACGGATGAGGAGGCACGGCAAAAACTCATCGCCCGCCACGCCGAAACGCTGATCCGCACTTCCAACAGCTATGGCACGCTGATGCGCAAGCTGGGGCTGGAGGGGCCACTGGCGTAGAGCCAACTCCAGCGCATTCTTTGGCGTCACTGAGAAGAGGGAAAGAAGGTGGCATATCGCGTGAGGGATGAGGGGCTACGGGCATCCAGAAATTGTAAGAATACCCGTTGGCTCGTATGTCTGTCTCTATTTCAACGGGTTCTTTTCTCTTCCGCTCACGTGGGGCACTGACGACAAAGTTATCTCATGGGCGTTGCAAAGGAGATAAATCTGGGGTCCGCCTGCTAAGCTCGCAAACTCACTCGCAATCATAGTTCAACAATTTAGCTGTATTGTCCAATAATGCAGCTGCGAATTGAACCTGCCCTTTCGCGGAAGCCAACGCGGCTGATACAGCCAACACCATTGGACCGTCCCAAGCTTCATGCCGATGGAAGTTCACTGCCTCCACCAAATCCGTAATCGATTTTTGATAGTCAATCGCAAGCATGTGTGGCACTTCTGGCGCAAAGCCACTTTGCCGCGATATCTCTATCGCTGCTGGCAATAGGAAAAATGAAGCATCCACCGGCTCTTTCGTCTCGTTCGCGATGCGGACGATATGCGGAACTGCGGCATAAGAAGCCGTATAGATGCTACTTTGGTGGCACAGGCTCGACCATAGGCTAAACCAAGGCTCGCCCGTGGAGTCATTTTGGGTATTCGTGGATAAGGATAACTGCCTCAACAGATCGGGTATATCGCTGGCGCTCCCATAGGCGTGTCGCAACTCATGCCAACAGGGGTCATCAAGCGAAAGCATCAAACATCTCTGTTTTCGCTAACATAAAAACATACTTCCTGCGGCAGCCGACGATTGAGCTCAATACTTCCTGAGCAATCCGATCAGCTTGCCTTGCACGCGCACGCGGTCGGGACCGAAGATGCGGGTTTCGTAAGCTGTATTCGCAGCTTCCAACGCGATCGACTCGCCCTTTTTGCGCAGGCGCTTGAGGGTGGCTTCCTCTTCATCCACCAGCGCCACGACGATCTCGCCATTATGCGCCACGTCGCCTTTACGGATGATCACCGTGTCACCCTCGAAAATCCCGGCGTCGATCATCGAGTCGCCCTTGACCTCGAGCGCAAAATGCTCACCGGGGCCAAGCATCTCCGGCGGCACGGAAATGTTGTTGGTGTGATCCTGAATGGCGGCGATGGGAACGCCCGCAGCGATGCGCCCCATGAGTGGCACCACAGCGGCACGGGGGCTGCCATCGTTCGCCGTGGGCATTGGCTTCACTCGCCCAAGATTGCCCTGGATGACGCTGGGCGTGAAGGCGGGCTTGCGGTTCCCCAGGCTGGGCGAATGGCTTTCCGGCAGCTTGACGACTTCCAGCGCCCGCGCCCGGTTCGGCATGCGCTTCAGGAATCCGCGCTCCTCCAAGGCCACGATCAGGCGGTGCACGCCCGATTTTGACTGAAGATTCAGCGCCTCCTTCATCTCCTCGAACGAGGGTGGAACACCTTCCTCTTTCAGCCGCTCGTTGATGAAGAGCAGAAGCTCGAGCTGTTTGCGGGTGAGCATGGGCAACCTCTGGGAGATTCGGAACAAATCTGCAACATTTCTAACAGTTGCCTTTTAGTTCCGCAAGTGTTTCCCGTCTGTCGCAGTCAAAAGTCCAGCAGAAGCACCTGAACAAGCTCTCCCGCCGCCGCTTCGGGCGCGTGCGCGGGGCGGATGATCAGGCAGTCGGCCTCGCGGAAGGTGCGCTGCATGGAACTGTCCTGCTTGGGGAATGGCGTGGCACTACGGCTGCCATCGGGCGCAAGAGTGAGATGAGCACGCACATAGTCCTGCCGCATGTCATTGGCCTTCATCGGCACGGCAAGGCGCGCGAAGGTTTCCGGCTGCGATTCCTGCATGGCCTGCAGCGCATCCAAAAGAGGCTTGAGGAACAACCGCGCGCAGACGAGCGCCGAGACGGGGTTTCCCGGCAGGCCCATCACATGCTGCCGCCCGCGGCGGCCGTACATGAAGGGTTTGCCCGGCCGCATGGCGATCTTCCAGAAATCGAGCTTTACGCCGGAACGGACGAGCGCTTCCTGCACGAAATCATGATCGCCAACCGAAGCGCCGCCGGTGGTGACGAGAACATCAGCGCCTTTCGCCTTTGCAATGGCGCGCATCGTGGCGGGAAGCGTGTCGGCAACGATCCCGAGGTTTATGACCTCCGCGCCAAAGCGCTGCGCCATCAGCATGAGGCCGGTGGAATTGGATGACACGATCTGGTCGGCGCGCGGCTTTCCGCCGGGTTCCACCAGTTCGTCACCTGTCGACAGGATCACCACGCGCGGTTTTTTCCGTACACGGAGCATGGGCGCGTTCGCCGCAGCAGCCAGCCCCAGATCACGGACGGCAAGGCGGTGCCCAGCAGGAAGCAGAAGATCGCCGCTGGCAAAATCCAGCCCATGCCCGCGCACGTTCTGACCAAGGGCAGCCGTTTCGAGGATGGTCACCGCGCCATCGGCGGCTTTTGTGTTTTCCTGAATCACCACCGTATCGGCACCCTTGGGCATCGGCGCGCCGGTGAAGATACGGACGGCCTCTCCCGCTTTCAGCGCACCACGCCAGGCGTGACCGGCGGCAGACATGCCTTTGACGGGAAGCGTGACTGGCACCGATGCGGTATCTGCGGCGCGAAGCGCATATCCATCCATGGCCGAGGCATCGAAAGGCGGCTGGTCGCGCTTTGCATGAAGCGGCTGCACCAAAACGCGGCCCATGGCATTGGCGGTTTTCACAGGCTCGGCGGCCAGCGGTTTCACGCCACTCATGATGCGCGCCAGCGCTTCATCAACGGGGAGCAGCGCCATGATTCACTCCGCCTGGAAAAGACCGGATTTGCCGCCCGATTTCTCGACCAGACGCAGATCGGTGATGCGCATGCCGCGGTCAACGGACTTCAGCATGTCGTAGGTGGTAAGGGCGGCCACGGAACAGGCGGTGAGCGCCTCCATCTCCACGCCGGTTTTTCCTTCGACCTTTACCGTGGCGGTGATCTCAATCGACGAGGAAGGCTCGTCGGGCACGAACTCCACCGATACTTTGGAAATCATCAGCGGATGGCACAGCGGGATCAATTCATGCGTTTTCTTCGCCGCCATGATGCCGGCGATGCGGGCAGCGGCGAGCACATCGCCCTTCTTCGCCGTGCCGTCGAGGATCATCAGCAGCGTTTCCGGCAGCATGATCACCCGCGCCCTGGCGGTGGCGGAGCGCGATGTAACGTGCTTCTCCGACACATCCACCATGTGCGCATTGCCTTCAGCATCGAGATGTGTGAGGCCGCTCATGGTTTTTTCAAAATGGCGCGGGTTGCCGCCGCCACATCCTGCTGCCGCATCAGGCTTTCGCCGATCAGGAACGTGTTGATGCCAATCGCCGAAAGGCGGGCAAGATCGCCAGGCGTGAACAGCCCGCTTTCGCCCACCACCATCCTGTCCTTCGGCACACCCGGCGCCAGGGCCTCGCTGGTGGCCAGCGTGGTCTCGAAGGTGTGGAGATTGCGGTTGTTGATGCCGATCATCCGTGTGCGGAGTTTGAGCGCGCGGTCAAGTTCGGCCGCATCATGGATTTCGGCCAGCACGTCGAGGCCCCAATGGATTGCAGCTGACTCCAGTTCGGCGGCAAGAGCATCGTCAATCATCGCCATGATCAGCAGGATGCAGTCCGCGTCCCATGCGCGCGCTTCCGTGACCTGCCAGGGATCGAGCATGAAATCCTTGCGGAGCGCGGGCAGGCCGCAGGCGTTCCGCGCTGTTGTGAGAAATTCCGGCGCACCCTGAAAGGATGGTGCGTCGGTCAGAACCGAAAGGCAGGCCGCGCCACCAGCCTCATAGGCTTGCGCGAGCGCTGGAGGATCGAAATCCGGCCGGATCAGGCCCTTGGATGGGCTTGCCTTCTTGACCTCGGCGATGAGTCCCATTGGCCTGCCGCTGCCTTCGCCTCGAGCGCGGCCTGAAACCCGCGCACCGGGCTTGCGGCTTTCGCAGCGGCGTCGAGATCGGCCTGCGAGCGTTTCGTTTTTGCCGCCGCCACTTCCTGACGCTTGTAGGCGGCGATCTTGTCGAGAATGGTGGCCATTAGCTGTTCGACACCTTCACCAGCGTCTCCAGCGCCTTCATGGCATGGCCCTTGTCGATGGCGGTCTGTGCCTCAGCAACACCCGCCTTGAGGTTCGGAACCTTGCCGGCAACCAGCAGCGCAGCCCCCGCCGTCATAACGGCGGCATCGCGGAACGCCGAAGGAGCACCCTGCAGGACTTCACGTAGCGCCTCGGCGTTCTGCGCCGCATCGCCGCCCTTAAGCGCCTGAACATCCGAGCGCTTGAGGCCCACATCCTCAGGCGCAATTTCAAAGCTGCGGATGTCGCCGTTCCTGAGTTCCGAAATCCACGTGGTGCCTGTAGGCACGATCTCGTCAAACCCGCCTTCACCATGGCAAATCCAGCAGGCCTCGCTGCCAAGGTTCTTCAGAACCTGCGCGAGAGGTTCAACCCAAGCCTTTGAAAAAACGCCTGTAACCTGCCGCTTGGCGCCTGCCGGATTGGACAGGGGGCCGAGCAGATTATAGATCGTACGGGTGCCGAGTTCAACGCGGCTGGGGCCGACATGCTTCATCGAGGCATGGTGGGCGGGCGCGAACATGAAGCCCACATTCGCCGCATTGATGCACAGCGCGATCTGGTCCGGCGGCAGGTCGATCTTGACGCCGAGCGCCATCAGTACATCCGCGGCGCCTGAACGGGAGGAGAGCGCCCGGTTGCCATGCTTGGCGACCTTGAGGCCAGCACCGGCGGCCACGAAGGCCGCGCAGGTCGAGATGTTGTAGGAGCCCGACGCATCGCCTCCGGTGCCTACGATGTCGATCACATCGCCCGGCGTATCCACGCGCGTCATCTTCTCGCGCATCACTTCGACGGCGCCGGTGATCTCGTCCACCGTTTCGCCTCGCACGCGGAGCGCCATCAGCAACCCGCCGATCTGCGAAGGCGTGGCCTCGCCCGACATCATGACGTCGAAGGCGGCGCGCGCCTCCTCGCGGGTTAGAGGCACACCGTTGGCGGCCTTGGCAATGGTTGGCTTCAGGTCTGCCATCACAGCGCTCCCGCCAGTTCGAGAAAGTTCCTGAGAATGGTGTGGCCATGCTCCGATGCGATGCTTTCGGGATGGAACTGCACGCCATGAACATTCTTCGTCTTGTGCCGAAGCCCCATGATGAGGCCATCGGCCTCCGCCGTGATTTCCAGCTCCTGCGGCAGGCTTTCGCGCTCCACGATCAGCGAATGATAGCGGGTGGCGGTGAAATCCTGCGGCACATCCTTGAACACGCCCTGGCCATTATGATGGATCGAGGACACCTTGCCATGCATGAGCTGCGGCGCGCGGACGACCTTGCCGCCGAATGCCTGGCCTATGGATTGCAGCCCCAAGCACACACCGAACATCGGAATAGCGCCGGATGCCTTGTCGATCAGTTCCAGGCAAATACCGGCTTCGTTCGGCGTTGCCGGCCCCGGCGAAATCACGATGGCATCGGGCTTGGAGGAGATCACCTGGCCGACGCTGATCTTGTCGTTCCGGTGCACCACGGTTTCAGCGCCAAGGTCGCCCAGGAAGTGATAGAGGTTCCAGGTGAAACTGTCGTAGTTGTCGATGAGGACGATCATTGGGCCCTCCCGGCGCGGCCTGCGAAGCGCACCGCGTCATCGGCGGCGCGGAACAGGGCGCGGGCCTTGTTCACGCATTCCTGATGCTCGCTTTCCGGCACGCTGTCGGCCACCACACCGGCGCCCGCCTGCACATACATCTTGCCGTCTTTCACAATGGCCGTGCGGAGAACTATGCAAGTGTCCATTTCTCCGTCGGCGGAGAAATAGCCGACGCAGCCGGCATAGACGCCGCGTTTTTCATGTTCCAGTTCGTCGATGATCTCCATGGCGCGAACCTTCGGCGCGCCCGAAACCGTGCCTGCCGGGAAGCCCGCCACAAGCGCGTCGATGGCATCGAACTTCGGCGCCAGTTTTCCTTCGACATTGGAGATGATGTGCATGACGTGGGAATAATACTCCAGCGCGAACTGGTCCGTCACCTTGATCGAGCCGATCCCGGCGACACGGCCCACATCGTTGCGGCCGAGGTCGAGAAGCATCAGATGCTCCGCGCGCTCCTTGGGATCGGCCAGAAGCTCCGCGGCAAGCGCACGATCCTCGGCGGGCGTGGCGCCTCTTCGGCGCGTTCCCGCAATCGGCCTGATCGTCACCTTGCCATCGCGCACGCGAACGAGGATTTCAGGGCTGGAGCCGATCACCGAAAAATCATCGAAGTTGAGATAATAGAGGAACGGTGAGGGATTGACGCGGCGGAGTGAGCGATACAGTGCAAACGGCGGCAGCGTGAAGTCAGACTCGAAACGCTGTGACAGCACCACCTGGAAGATGTCACCTGCGGTGATGTAATCCTTGGCCTTCAGCACCATGGCCTTGTATTCGGCGGGGGTGGTGTTGGACGTAGGCTCGGCGATTGGGGGGGTATCCGGGCTCCGCGAGGCGAGATGATCGAGCGGCCGGTCAAGCGCGTCGACGATCTCATTCAGCCGTTCCTGCGCGCGCGCATAGGCCGCCTTGGCACTTACACCCGCCTGCGGATAGACGGGCGAAGTCACCGTCACCTCATCCTTCACACTGTCGAAGATCGCCATGATGGTCGGGCGGATCAGCATGGAATCGGGCAAGCCCATCACATCCGGATTGGGTTCGGGCAGGTCCTCCATCCGCCGCACCATGTCATAACCCATGTAGCCGAACACGCCCGCCGCCATGGGTGGCGCATCTTCGGGAAGGGCGATCCGGCTTTCCGCCAGCAGCGCCCGCAGCGCCTGCAAGGGCGGCTGGGGCAGGGGTTCGAATGCGCCCTTGGGATCATTCACGGCGTTGCGGTTGACGCTCGCTTGCGCCCCGTCGACCTTGAAGATCAGGTCCGGGTTCATGCCGATGATGGAATAGCGGCCGCGCACGGCGCCGCCTTCCACCGATTCAAGCAGGAAGGAATAGCGCGCGTTACGGGCCAGCTTGAGCATGGCCGAAACGGGCGTTTCGAGATCCGCCACCAGACGGGTGGAAACGATCTGCGCCTCACCGCGCTCATAGCACGCGGCGAAAGCGTCATAGGAAGGATGGATTGCCATTTTGAATTACTCTGGAGAAAGGAAGATCAGGGGTTTGATGAGGTGGTGCCCGCGATCTGTCGCCAGAGTGTTTCATTGATGTTGACGCGTTCCGCGACCTTGATGGCCCCGAGATAGGACGCCAGAAGATCCTGTCCCTGACCGTTGCTGATCTGGGCCGCGATCTTTTTGGAAGGCTCCGCCTTGGGATCATAGGGCGGCAACAAGACCGGCTGGGACTGCATCACCTTCGCACTTTTGCCATCTGCATCCACGGAAAATGCAAAACCCGTATCGGGCACGGCAAAGAGCGCGGCCACGGCGGCAGCATCGAATTGATCGGACGGCTCGCCGCGCTTGAGACCCTGTTCGGTTTCAACCGTCAGCGACAGCTCCTTGGCCAGATCATCGAGCTTGGCGCCGCCGCGCAGGCGGTCAACCAGCTTTGATGCCTTGTCTTCCGACAATTTGCGCACCCGCGCCGCAATCACGTCTTTCGCCGCCTGATCCTTCACGTCCGCCAGCGGTTTCACCGCCGAAGGCTTCACTTCAAGAATATTGTACCACACATAGCCGCCATCGGGCAGCGTCAGCGCGGCATTGTCGACGCCGACATCGCTTGCGAATGCAGCCTGCAGGATTTGCGCCTTGTTGGGGAAATCGATCTCCTTGCCATCCGGCCCTTTGCCCTGTGCATCGACGGGACCGATCTGCAGGAAGGCAATGTTCTGCGCCTTGGCAATTTCGTCAAACTTGGTCTGGCCGCCGCCCCGCGCATCTTCAACCGCGCCATAGATCGTGTTGAGATCGCCCTGTGCCTGCTCAAGAGCCAGACGCTGCGTGAGCTTGTCCTTCACTTCCTCAAGCGTCGCCTGATGGGCGGGCGTAACCTTGGCCACCTTGATCAGGGCCGTTGAAAGCAGGCCCTTGATCGGATCGCTGACCGTGCCTTCCGCCAGCTTGAACGCCTGATCGGCGATCGTCTTGTCGATGAAATCGGCGGGCACCTTGTCGGCGAAGGTGATGTCGGATTCCTTCAGGCCGCGTTCGGTGGCAATGGCCATGAAATCCGTGCCCGCCGCGATGCGGTCCTTGGCTTTCTTCGCCTCGTCAATGCTTGGGAAAGTGATCTGCAGGATGGTGCGCTTTTCCGGCGTGGAGTATTCAGACTTGTACTTGTCGAAGCCTGCCTTGAGATCCGCATCGCTGATGGTTATTGATTTTGCCAGTTCAGCAGGATCGGCCGTCATCACGGCAATGGTGCGATATTCAGGAGCGGTGTAAAGCTGCGGATTGGCATCATACTGTGCCTTGATGTCGGCATCGGTGGGCTGGGCCACTTCGCTGTCGGCGGTCTTCACCACGAGATAACGGGCATCACGTTGCTCATTGGCGTGACGGTACATGATCTCGCCGAGCGTCTCTGACACAGGCATCTGGCCAGCCACCGTTTGCGGAATGACGGCGCCCAGCCGCTGCTTGCGCTCGGTGGCGAAGAAACCTTCCTCGGTAAGGCCTGCGTTGTTAAGCGCAGAACGGAACGCGTTCACGTCGAACTTGCCCTGCGAATCCTGGAAAGCCGGATTTTCCTGCGTGTCGCGAATGATCAGGTCCTTGCCAATGGCAAGCCCCATTGCATTCACCTGCCCGTCAATTGCGGCATTGTTGATGAGCTGGTCCAGCACCTGGCGGTCGAAGCCGAGCTTTCGCGCGTCTTCCGGCGACAGCGCCTGGCCGGTCTGCCGCTGCAGGCGGCGCAAGGCATCATCAAAGGCGCGCTTGAAATCTTCCGGCGAAATCTTCTCGCTGCCAACGGTGGCCAGAGAGCCCATGCTATATCCCCGGAACACATCCTGGATGCCCCAGATTCCGAAGCTCGCGGCGAGCATGAATATCAGGGCTTTGGCCACCCAGCTCTTGGCTGCGCGGCGCATGAAATCCATCATGGGTCTACTACTCCAGCTTAGGCCCAAATCGGGCGGCGCGGATCATAGGGGCGGTGCCACCCCCTCGCAAGCCTCTGTTGCGTCTGCTATGAGGCTTGCGATTTAAGGGTTTGGAGGCAGATACATGGCGGCCAAGGCGCCCCGTCCGATGGTGGCGGGAAACTGGAAGATGAACGGCAGCATCGCCATGATGAAGGAACCACGCCTGCTGGCGGGTATGCTCAAGGATGTGAAGCTCCATTGCGACGTGATGGTCTGTCCACCGGACGTCATGATCCGGCGCGTGAAGACGGTGCTGAAGGGCAGCAAGGTGAAAATTGGCGGGCAGGACTGCCACTGGGACGCATCGGGCGCTCATACGGGCGATACATCGGCGGAAATGCTGAAAGAGGCGGGATGCACGGCGGTGATCGTCGGTCATTCCGAGCGGCGCACCAACCACGGCGAAACGGATGCCATGGTGGCCAAAAAGGCCAAAGGCGCCCATCGCGCCGGCATCAAGGCCATCATCTGCATCGGCGAGACGCTGGACGAACGCAAGGGCGGCAAGACGCTGGACGTGGTTTCCGCGCAGCTCAAAGGCTCATTGCCGGAAGGGGTTACGGCGGAGAACACCGTCATCGCCTATGAACCGGTTTGGGCAATTGGCACTGGGCTTACGCCGACATCGGCTGAGGTGGCGGAGGTTCACACCCACATCCGCAATGAGCTTGAGAAGATTGCGCCCGACGACGGTGCCGCAATGCGCATCCTCTACGGCGGTTCAGTAAAACCATCCAACGCGGCAGAGCTGATGGCGGCCGCCAATGTCAATGGCGCTTTGGTGGGCGGCGCCAGCCTGAAGGCCGCGGACTTCCTCGGCATCATCAAGGCCTACATGTGAACATCAAACGGCAGCCAAAAACCTAAAGCTCATCCGGCTCGGGCGGGCGGGTATGAGTTTTCAATGCTTCTTCCACGGCGCCAAAATTCCGGAAATTCTTGCGCGCCATAGTTAGGCTGAGATTGTAGTTTGGGCCGCCGCCAACAACGTCAGCATCCGCATCGTCTTGTCCGTCGTCTTCCCAAAAACACACGGGGCAAATCTCATCTTGCCCTCTTCCACGCAGAGTTTTGCAACCGCAACACGGGCAACGATACGTCTTCGTTGCTTCCAGTGGTCTTTGGATCCAACCCAATGGCGTGGTCATTTAGAACTTGTGTGACCTAACTTAAAAAGCCCGGCATTTAGCCGGGCTTCGTCTTCGTCAATCGTCGTCGCCACCCTGCGCTTGCAGGAGGCCGTAATTCTCGATGCCGATACTGTTGATGAGATCGAGTTCTGTTTCGATGTGGTCGATATGGCCTTCCTCGTCCGAGAGAAGGTCTTCAAACAGCTTCATCGACACGAAATCGCGCACGTCGTGGCAATATTCGCGCGCTTCCTTGTAGAGGGCGCGCGCGCCGTACTCGGCTTTGAGATCAGATTCGAGAACTTCCTTGATGTTCTCGCCGATCATCAAGGGGTCGAGCGTCTGCAGGTTGGGATGGCCTTCGAGCACGATGATGCGATCCACGAACCGGTCCGCATGGTGCATCTCCTCGATGGATTCCTTGCGCTCGTGTTTGGCCAGTTTCACGAACCCCCAATCCTGCAGCAGCCGGTAATGAAGCCAGTACTGGCTCACCGCCGTCAGTTCGCTCCGCAGGCCGCGGTTCAGATATTCGATGACTTTCGCGTCGCCCTTCATGGGACTCTCCCGGTATTTCGACAATCTCGACGGCCATGATTGTCTCGACAGAGACTTCCATGGCTGCCTCATGTGCGGTGGCAGCGTTGCGGACATGCTCCACGAAACGGGGCATGCAGCCTCCGCACACGGGACGCGATCCACAACACCGGAACACCACGCCGGGGGTTACAATACAGCGCGGATCATCAGACGCAATCGCCTTCACGGCCTTTTCGATCTGGCCGGAAGTGATGATATTGCAATGACATACAATCATCTGAGGGGCACGATTTATCCGAGCTATTTAGTCGGATTTAACATCTCGCTTTCGCAGTTGCAATGGCAGCGGCGGAAAGACGCGGCAGATGCGCTGACGGCGAGGGGATGATAGTCTCCGAAACGCGATATGGGAGGATACGATTGTCTGCTGCCGATGAAACCGTGAACACCTCCGCCGTCCCGGTCATCCTGAAGCGGAAGCTGCAGGCTGAGGTGATCGGCCCGATCTATGCCGAAATGGTTGCGGAACTGGGGGAAGAAAAAGCCAGCACCATCCTCGACACCGCCATCCGCAAGGCGGCAATCGCCGAGGGTCAGGCCTTTGCCGCCTCGGCGCCGGGCGGGAAGCCGACCATGGCCAGCTTCATCAAGCTGTTCGAACTGTGGACGAAAGGCGGCGCGCTGGAAATCGACGTGCTGGAAGCCACTGATTCAACATTCAATTTTGACGTCACCCGGTGCCGCTATGCGGAAACCTATCGGCAAATGGGACTGGGCAAGATCGGCCATCTGCTGTCTTGCAACCGGGATGCCGGGTTCTGCGAAGGCTACAACCCCGACATGGTGCTCGACCGCCAGCACACCATCATGGGCGGGGCACCGCGCTGCACATTCCGCTATAGCCGGAAGCCTGCCTGACCACTTGGCGGCGCGGCTTGCCTTCCCCACATGATCGGTCTAAAGCCACCGCCACATTCGCCAAATCCGGAAGTCCGCCATGAAAGAAGTGCTGCTGATCGTCCATCTGCTGGTTGCCGTGTTCCTCATCGGCGTGGTGCTGATGCAGCGGTCGGAAGGCGGCGCTTTGGGAATCGGCGGGGGTGGCGGCAGCGGAAACCTGTTCTCGGCGCGCGGCGTCGGCAATGCGTTGACCCGGACAACCGCCTATCTCGCGGTCGCGTTCTTTGCCACCTCGATCGCCCTCACGCTTCTCGCCTCGCACCACTCCAGCAGTTCGGCGTTTGACGGCGCAGCCGGCAGCCAGACGGCGCCTGCCGAAACCGGCACGCCGCCGGTCCTGCCCAAGCTTCCCGATACGCCCAAAGTCCCGGTCAGCCAGTAACGGCAGATTGTCCACAGAAAGCCCGGGAAGGCTCCTTTCCGGGCTTCGAATCATGTTTTGAAAGAGATAGGGTGAAGTCCCATGGCGCGGTATATTTTCATTACAGGCGGCGTGGTCTCTTCCCTTGGCAAAGGCCTGGCGTCCGCAGCACTCGGAGCATTGTTGCAGGCGCGTGGCTATTCCGTCCGCCTGCGCAAGCTCGACCCCTATCTCAACGTCGATCCGGGCACGATGAGCCCTTATCAGCACGGCGAAGTGTTTGTGACCGATGACGGTGCCGAAACCGACCTCGACCTTGGCCATTACGAGCGCTTCACGGGCCGCCATGCCAACAAGCAGGACAACATCACCACCGGTCGCATCTATCAGGATATCATCGCCAAGGAACGGCGCGGAGACTACCTGGGCGGAACGGTGCAGGTCATCCCGCATGTGACTGACGCCATCAAGGACTTCATCAAGAACGGCAACGACGGTTTCGATTTCGTGCTGGTGGAAATCGGCGGCACGGTGGGCGATATCGAGGGCCTGCCGTTTTTTGAAGCCATCCGACAGTTTGGGCAGGAAGAGCCGCGCGGCTCCTGCATCTACATCCACCTGACGCTGCTGCCCTATATCCCGACAGCGGGTGAACTGAAAACCAAGCCGACGCAGCATTCCGTGAAAGAGCTGCGCTCCATCGGCATTCAGCCCGATATTCTGCTCTGCCGCGCCGACCGCGAGATACCCGTCAACGAGCGGCGCAAGATCGCACTGTTCTGCAACGTGCGGCCGTCCGCCGTTATCCAGGCGCTAGATGTGAAATCGATCTATGACGTTCCGCGCGCCTATCACGCCGAAGGCCTTGACCGTGAAGTGCTGGACGCCTTCGGTATCCAGCACGCGAAGGATCCCGATCTCTCCAAATGGACCGAGATCATGCAGCGCATCACCCAGCCGGAAGGCGAGGTGACGATTGCCGTGGTGGGCAAATACACAGGGCTGCTCGACGCCTATAAATCCCTGAATGAAGCGCTGGTTCACGGCGGCATCGCCAACAAGGTGAAGGTGAACCTTGAGTGGATCGAGTCTGAAATTTTTGAGAAGGAAGATCCGGCGCCCTGGCTTGAAGGCGTCAACGGCATTCTGGTACCGGGCGGCTTTGGCGAGCGCGGCTCGGAAGGCAAGATCAAGGCGGCGACTTTCGCCCGCACGCGCAAGGTGCCGTATTTCGGGATTTGTTTCGGCATGCAGATGGCTTGCATCGAGGCAGCGCGTTCCCTTTGCGGCATCGACGATGCGAGTTCGACGGAATTCGGTGAGACGAAGCAGCCCGTGGTCGGCACCATGACCGAATGGATGAAGGGCAATGAGCTTGAACAGCGCAAGGCGGGTGGCGACCTTGGCGGCACGATGCGGCTCGGCGCCTATGATGCGGCGCTGAAACCCGGCAGCAAGATCGCCGGGATTTATGGCGACACGCGCATTTCCGAGCGGCACCGCCACCGCTATGAGGTGAACACGCGCTACCGTGAGCGGCTTGAGAAGGCCGGCATGGTGTTTGCCGGCATGTCGCCCGATGGCCTGCTGCCCGAGACGGTGGAATATCCCGATCATCCCTGGTTCATTGGCGTGCAATATCACCCCGAACTGAAATCCAAGCCGTTCGAGCCGCATCCGCTGTTCAGTTCGTTCATCGCAGCAGCGGTTGAGCAAAGCCGGTTGGTGTGATGCGCAACTGGGGCAGGGGTTTCGCCGCCGCGGTTCTCAGCCTCGTCCTGCTGTGCAGCGCGGCCTTTGCCTTCGATGAGACCATCATCGGCAAATCCGAACGCGCCGCAGCGGACTTCCGCGCCAGCCTCACAACCATCGAACAGGCTCTCCAATCCCCGGCGATCACCGACGCGCAATTGACGGATCTCCGGTCGCAGCTTGAGAATATCCGTACCCAATCCCTGTTACTCGCTGGCGCGCTTGCCGATCCGCTGACTGAGGTCAATCAGCAATTAAACCTGCTCGGCCCGGCGCCGACGGATGGGGCCAGCGAGGCGGGCACCGTTGCCGCGCAACGCCAGGCCCTGACGGCCAAGCGCGACCAGGTGAAAGGCGCTAAAAGCCAGCTTGAACTTGTGGCCGTCAACGCCGAGCAGCTTGCAAGCCGCGCTTCTGCGCAACAGCGCAATCTCTTCCTCAGCCGCATCTTCGAGGGCAGCCGGTCGATCCTCAACCCCACGCTCTGGTATGATTCCCTTGTTGGCCTTGGCCTGATGGCGACCCGCCTGATTGCCCTGTTTTCGAGCTGGTGGAGCGATGTTCGCAACACCGCAAATTTTCAGGGACTGGCGCTCATCCCCGTGTTTCTGGGCGTACTGATCGGCGCTTATCTTTTGCTGCGCAGCCGCTTGCGGAAATGGGCCGCAGCTGCTCCGGCGGCTGCCCATGCTCCCGATGATCTCGACAGGCTTTGGCGCGTCGTCCGGGGCGTGGTCGCAGCACTGGCGATCCTGGTGCTGGTGTTCTTGCCCGTTACCCTTGCGCTGCAGATCAGCGGTTTCATGACGCCGCGCTTTGCGCTGGTCTATAACGCTGTCATCAACATCATCTTCGTCACCACCGTCTATTGGGCGCTAGGTTACCGTCTTGCCTCTCCCGGCCAGCCGGCGTGGCGGGTGGTCGATCTTGATGATGCGGCTGCCCACAAAATGCCGGTCTTGGTGGGGCTTGCGGCCTTTATTTCCGTTGCCGACCGCAATCTTCAGGAAATTGCCGACGGCCTCTATCTGCCGGTAAGCTATACGATCGGGCTTTCGGCCCTCTCCGCCAGCATCATGATCGTGCTGATTGGCGCGATGCTCTACACCGTGCATCATCAGCAAGGGCTGTCCTCGCCGTCCGCGCAGCGGAAGGTTTACCTTTCGTGGTCGGCCTCTTTCCGAGCGGTGATCTGGCTGGCGCTTGCCATCTCCACCGCCGCACTCCTGTTTGGGTTCGTCGCTTTCGGCGCCTATCTGGTGCAGCAGATTTTCGAAACAGCGGTGCTGGTAATGCTGCTGTTCCTGCTGCATCACCTGAGCGACGCCGCGGTGGCCTCGAGCTTCGATCCGCAGAGCGGACTCGGAAGGCGTCTGCGCAGCGCGACAGGATTGGGCGAGCGCGGCGTTGAGCGCGTCGGACTTGTGTTCCGCACCGTGGTGGACCTTCTCCTCGTGCTGATCGGGCTGCCGCTGCTCTTCCTGCTGTGGACGGTCACCTGGGTCGATTTCCGCAGTATGGTGAACTCGGCCTTCATTGGCTTCAGGGTTGGCAGCATCACGCTGTCGCTCACCTCGATCCTGATCGCGGTCGCCATTTCGACATTCGGCATCCTGCTGACGAATCTCGTGGTCAGCTGGATGAACTCCCGCATCCTCGCCGAAACGCGGGTTGACAAGGGCGTTCAGGATTCACTTCGGAAAGGCGCGAGTTACGCCGGCTATATCCTCGCCATCGTTCTGGCTCTCTCGGCAGCCGGGCTTGATTTCTCCAACATCGCGCTGGTGGCTGGTGCCTTGGGCGTCGGTATCGGCCTTGGCCTGCAGTCCATCGTCAATAATTTCGTGTCGGGTCTTATCCTTCTGGCGGAGCGGCCCATCCGTGTGGGCGACTGGGTGGCGATTGATGCGGGCGAGGGGCTCGTCAAGCGCATCAACGTCCGCTCAACCGAGATCGAGACCTTCGATTCCTGCGACATCATCGTGCCGAACTCCCTGCTGATCACCGGCGCCGTGCGCAACTGGACGCATGGCGACACGATGGGGAGGGTGACTATCAATGTCTCCGCCGCTTATGGGAGCGATCCCGAAAAGGTGCGCGACATCCTGAGCGAAATTATCCGGGCCCACCCCAAGATTCTCACGTTTCCGGAGCCCCAGGTCGTTTTGCTCCGCTTCGGCAACATTGGACTCGACTTTGAGGCGCGCGGTTTTGTGGCGCAGGTGTTTGATGGATCGTTTGTCGCCAGTGATTTGCGGTTCGCGATTCTCAACGCTTTCTCCGAAGCTGGAATCAAGATCGCGCAGTCTGTAAACCCGATAACCACGGCTCAGCAGTGACGGAATTCTCATGACTTCCCTGAAAGAAAACGAAGACCGCTTTTCGGGCCTGGCTTATTTGAAGCAGGCGATCGGTCGGCCCAGCAATTCGCCGATGTCGACCACCATGATGATGGAACTGGTGGCGGCGGAAGATGGTTCGGCAACCTTTGAGGCGCGGCCTGACGAACGGTTCTTCAATCCGCAAGGTCGGCTGCATGGCGGCTATGCGGCTACCCTCATCGACTCCACGCTGGGATGCGCCGTGCAAACGAAACTTCCCGCGAAAATCGGCTATGGAACTATCGATCTGAAGGTGAGCTATGTCGGCAAGATCGATTTGAATTCCATTCCGCTCACCTGCACAGCGCATGTCTTGCATGCGGGCCGGACGATGTGTACGGCGGAGGCGAAGCTCATCGATCGCAACGGCAAACTCGTTGCGCATGGCACCGGCACATTTCTGGTCTATCCCAAATGAAAACCAATTCGGTCGTACAGGCAGGCAAGGTTTCGTTCGGCAATGGCTTGCCACTTTCCCTGATTGCCGGCCCTTGCCAAATGGAAAGCCGGGACCATGCTTTCATGATGGCGGGAAGCCTGAAGGAAATCTGCGGGCGGCTTGGCATCGGCCTCGTCTATAAATCCAGTTTCGACAAGGCAAACCGCACCAGCATCGGCGGCAAGCGCGGCCTGGGGCTTGAAAAGTCACTCGCCGTCTTTGCCGACGTCCGCAAGGAATTCGGATTGCCCGTGCTCACCGACGTACATGAGAATCATCAGTGCGCAGAACTCGCCCCGGTGATTGACGTCCTTCAGATCCCGGCCTTTCTCTGCCGCCAGACTGATCTGCTGATCGCCGCCGCGCAAACAGGCCGCGTGGTGAATATCAAGAAAGGCCAATTCCTGGCGCCATGGGACATGAAGAATGTGCTCGCCAAGGTCGTAGAATCCGGCAATCCCAATGTCCTTCTCACCGAGCGCGGGGTGTCCTTCGGCTACAATACGCTGGTGTCCGACATGCGCGCTCTCCCCATCATGGCGGAGACGGGCGCCCCGGTGATTTTCGATGCCACCCATTCCGTGCAACAGCCGGGCGGGCAGGGCACATCATCGGGCGGTGACCGCCGCATGGTGCCTGTGCTGGCGAGCGCCGCCGTTGCCGTGGGCGTGGCCGGAGTTTTCATCGAAACCCATCAGGACCCCGATAATGCCCCTTCAGACGGCCCCAACATGGTGCGGCTGGACAAGCTGGAAGAGCTGTTGAAACGGCTCATGGCCTTCGACAAGCTGTCAAAGACGTAGTTCAAGCCTGCCGCACTTGCAAAGCGCGTTACCCAGCCGCATAAGGCCTGCCGATATACGCACCTCAAGGAGTCCCCGATGACCAGCATTCTCGACGTCACGGCCCGCGAAATTCTCGACAGCCGTGGCAATCCGACGGTTGAGGTGGATGTCATTCTCGAAGATGGCTCCATGGGCCGCGCCGCCGTTCCATCGGGGGCATCAACGGGCGCCCACGAAGCGGTTGAACTCCGCGATGGCGACAAGAAGCGGTATCTGGGAAAGGGCGTCACCAAGGCAGTTGCCGCCGTCAACGGCGAGATTTTTGACACCATCGCGGGGATGGAAGCTGAAGACCAGATCGCCATCGACATGGCAATGAGCGCGCTCGATGGAACGCCCAACAAGGCGCGGCTGGGCGCCAACGCGATTCTGGGCGTTTCACTCGCCACCGCCAAGGCGGCTGCGGAAGCCGCGGGCCTGCCACTGTACCGCTATGTGGGCGGCCCCAATGCGCGCACCCTGCCGGTGCCGATGATGAACATCATCAATGGCGGCGTTCACGCCGATAACCCCATCGATTTCCAGGAATTCATGGTGATGCCGGTGGGGGCTGAAAGCTTCCGCGAAGGCCTGCGCATGGGGGCGGAAATCTTCCACACCCTGAAGGCGGCGCTGAAGAAGGCAGGGCTCAACACCAATGTGGGCGATGAAGGCGGCTTCGCGCCCAATCTGCCCTCTGCTGAGGCGGGGCTCGACTTCGTGATGAAGGCCATCGAGCAGGCCGGCTACAAGGCCGGTAAGGACGTCTATCTCGCCCTCGACTGCGCCTCGACCGAGTTTTTCAAGAACGGCGTCTATGACTATGAGGGCGAGAAGAAGAAGCGCTCAATCGCCGAACAGGCAGACTATCTGACGCGCCTTGCCACGCATTACCCCATCATCTCCATCGAAGATGGGATGGCGGAAGACGACTGGGATGGCTGGAAACAGCTGACCGACAAGATCGGCAAGACCTGTCAGCTGGTGGGCGACGATCTCTTCGTGACCAACACCAAGCGCCTGAAGCAGGGAATCATGCAGGGTGTCGCCAATTCGATCCTCGTGAAGGTGAACCAGATCGGCTCGCTGACCGAAACGCTTGAAGCCGTCGAAATGGCGCACAAGGCGGGCTACACCGCGGTGATGTCGCACCGGTCTGGTGAAACCGAGGATTTCGACCATCGCCGATCTTGCTGTTGCCACAAACTGCGGTCAGATCAAGACCGGCTCGCTGGCGCGGTCGGACCGGCTTGCCAAATACAATCAGCTTCTCCGCATCGAGGAAGAACTTGGAACACAGGCAGTCTATGCGGGGCGGTCCATCCTCAAGGCCTGATGGCGGCAGGCTGAACGGCTTCCACGTCGCGATCTCCAGCTTTGCCGCCCTGGCGGGCGTGGCGATCGCCGCCTATCAGGTGCTGGCGCCATCCGTAAAGGACCAGCAGGCGGTAAATGTGACCGTGGCGCTTGATCCGGCTGCCCAGACCCAGCCTGCCAACATGGTGATCGGAAAAACCGATGCGGTTTCGCTTCCAACCGCCACGGTGGATCTGGCCAGCACGGCAAGCTTTGCGGCCGCCCTCAACGACGGCAGCGACAGCCGCTACGACTTTCGCAAGCTCTTCGACGGCGATGGCGGAACATCCCTCATGCTCAATGGCGCTGACAGTGAAGTGAACGTGCTGGTCACCTTCGCGGGGGCTGAGGCGCAGCCGGTCACGGCAATCACTTATACGCCTCCCGCTGTCACGGGAACCACGCCAATGGCGAAGGAAGTTGACGTTACTGTCCTTCCCGAAGGCCAGCTTCAGGCGGCGGGCATGCCGGTGTTCAGCTTCACGCTGCAATCCTCACCCGGCAGCCAAACCTTCGCTATTCCGGGCCATATCTCCGGCCGTGGCCTCTGGCTGCGCGTCTCGGGAGCGCCCGGCGCCGCCATCGGCGACTTTCACATTCTTCACGAACAAGCCGCACCCTAAACGTGTCCATGCCTTGAAATTGCCGCGCGCGAGGGTAAGCTTCGCCCAACGCAATCGGCTCGCTGCATGAATTCCTTTCTCAGATCTATCGCTGTCCTGATTTGCCTGGCGCTTGCCAGCGTTGGCGCGCGCGCCGAATTTCTGCCCAATCAGAACCCCCAGCTTCGAATTGAAACCGGCATGCACACCGCCGGTATTTGGCGCGTGGCTATCAGCGCCGATGGCAAGCTGATGGTGACGGCTTCTGAGGACAAGACGATTCGCGTCTGGTCCACGATGGACGGAAGCCTCATTCGCACCATCCGCGTGCCAATTGGCAGTGGATCGGATGGAAAGCTGTTTGCCGTCACCATTTCGCCTGATGGGCGCACCATCGCGGCGGCAGGTCTTGATGCCTATTATAGCGCAAACTACTGGACCACTTGGCCTGGCCACTACATCTACATGTTCGACACCGTCAGTGGGAAACTCCTGAAGCGTTTGGGGCCTGTTTCCGCAGTTATCAATGACCTTGAATTTTCACCCGATGGCACGAAGCTGGCGGCGGCACTGGCGCTCGCGGGAGGCGGGGTGCGCGTTTGGTCAGCGCCATTCGACAAGCTGCTGTTTTTCGATACGCGATTTGGGGATAGCGCTTACAACGTAGCTTGGGGACCTGATGGCACGCTCGCCGCGTCATCCGATGATGGGGAGGTGCGTGTCTATGGGCCCGACCTGACATTCCGTGGAGCTTTTGAAGTGCCCTCGGGCCCTTCGCCTCGCGGCCTCGCGTTTTCGCCTGATGGAAAGAAACTCGCGATCACTCAGGTTTATCGGGTTGGCGCGGATGTTTTCTCGGTCGAAACATTGAAACCCATCGCCAAGGTGGACACCTCGACGTTCAACAATACCAATCTTCTTGCTGCGGCATGGTCGCTCGACAGCAAGACGCTGTACATGGCAGGCGGTTACGCAGACAAGGAATGGGATTATCCGATCGTCGCCTGGACGGACGGGCAGGTTCGATTCATCAAGGATCACGACAAAGGCCCCGAAGGCGGCATCAACGACATCAAGGTTCTGCCCGATGGGGGCATAGCTTACGTGTCGCACGATCCGTCTTTCGGCATCTTCGATCCGCAGGGCACGCTGCGGATGGTTCACCGGCAGGTGACGGCCGACATGCGGAACAAATACAATCACCGCTTCTTCAATTCGCGTGATGGATCGCAGATCCTGTTCGGATTGCAATTGGGCGCCATTGATCCGTGGCTGCTTGATGTCAACAAACTCACCTTCACGCCGTCGCCCAAGCGGCCGGACAACTTTATCGAGCCCATCACTGACGGCATTGATGTCGAGAATTGGGAAAACGCCTACCTTCCGACCTTGAACAAGCAGGTCTTAACTGACTTGAGCGGGGCAGAAATGGCACGCAGCCTTGCCGTTGCACCGGACAGGCAGAGTTTCGTGATCGGAAGCGATTGGGCGATTACGCGTTTTGACGCGCATGGCCGCAAGATGTGGCGTTACTATCCGGAAAGTTTCGTCTGGGGTGTGTCGCTGACATCGGATGGCCAGATGGTAATCGCGGCGCTGGGTGACGGAACCATCCGATGGTACCGCGCTTCGGATGGCGTTCCATTGCTGAGCTTTTTCGTGAAGATGCCGGAGCACACCTGGATCGCCTGGACACCGCAGGGTTACTACGCCGCCTCGGCGGGCGGCGAGGATTTGATTGGCTGGCATTTCAACGGCAAGTCCTGGGATGATCCGCCGGATTTCTTCCCGGCTTCAAAGCTCCGCCAGCAATTCTACCGCCCCGACATCGTGCAACTGGTGCTGCGCATCCGTGACGAAAAGACAGCCATTGAAGCCGCCAATAACATTGCGGGCCAGAAGATAGCGGTCGAGCCAGCGCCAGACAAAACCACCCCCACTGAAGCCGACGACAATAAGCTCGGGGAAAGAGGCATTCGAGATATTCTCCCCGGCATCGTCGAGTTTGCCGAAGATTCGCTGGAGATTGACACGGACAGGCCCGACATTACGCTGCACTATCGTTTGCGTTCACCCTCGGGCCGTCCAATCACCCGCGTGGAAGTCCTGATCGACGGCCGCCCGGTCACCCCGCGCTCGGTTGCTCCCATTGATGAAACAACTGACGCGAAATCAATATCGCTCTCGGTCCCGCAGCGAAACTCCGAAGTTTCTCTCGTCGCCTATATCGGCGAACAATCCGGTGTTGCCGCCACCATGCCGATCAAGTGGACGGGGCCAGTCGTCGTCGAGAAAAAACCCAGGCTTTTCGCGCTGCTCATTGGCATCAGCGATTATGACAATCCGGAATTGAAGCTGCGCTATGCCGCCAAGGATGCACAGGATTTGGCCGATACGCTGCGCAAGCAGCAAGGCGTCTTCTACGAAAGCGTGGACGAAACAATCCTGTTGAATCACGACGCCACGGAGCAGGCAATCGAAGTCGCCCTGACAAAGCTGCGCAAGAAATCGCTTCCGGACGACAACGTGGTGGTTTTCATGGCGGGCCACGGCTACACGGACGCGTCGCAGAATTTCTATTTCCTGCCCACTGGCGTTGACCTTTCGCCTGATATGCTTGAGGCAACAGCGATTGACGGCGACGTGATCCGCAAGGGCCTGTCTCGCATTCCCGGCAAAGTGACGCTGTTCATGGATGCCTGCCACGCCGGTGCTGGCATTCAGGGGAACACCAGCCTCGTTGACATGAACGGCCTTTCAAATGGCATGAGCGACGGCGCGAATGTCGTCATGTTCGCGTCCTCGACGGGCCGTGAAGTGTCCTATGAAAGTTCGGAGTGGGGCAATGGCGCCTTCACCAAGGCGCTGATCAGCATCTTCAGTGACCCGACCGCCTACGGCTCGGATGGCAAGCTGTCGATTTCGGAGATCGATGAACAACTCACCGAACGCGTCGAAGCGTTGACTGACAACAAGCAGACGCCGGTTATGACGAAACCAGGCGCGGTCAAGCGCTTCTTCCTCGCGGCCCTCTAATTCATTCAGACGATTGCGGTCGATACGTCCCTGATGGTCGTGCGTGATAGCGACTCATGAAGAGCGCATTCCGCCGCCCGCAGCGGTGCATGCAACACGGTGCAAATCTGCGCGGCAACCGGGCAGGCGCCTTCCGCGTTCGGCTTGTGCATGCGGAATACTGTTTCATCTTCGACCGCATGATAAACGTCCGCCAAGGTTATTTCCTGCGGCTCGCGGCCCAGTTCAAACCCGCCCGCGCGGCCGGAAATGGAGCGCACGAGGCTTGCCCTTTCGAGATCGCACATGAGACGGCGGATCACCACCGGGTTGGTGTGGACACTGCGCGCCACTGCCTGCGAGCACACGGGGCCTTCGCCCTTGCGGCGGGCAAGAACGCTCATGGCATGGATGGCGACAATAAAGCGGCTGCTGGACAACATTTTCGGTAACTCCGCCCGTTACATCGGCGCGAACTGCCTAAAGATCAAGCCATCATATAAGAATTTCATCATCAATTGTTAACCGGTTCAGCGGAATTCTGAGCCTGAACCTAGGCTTTCCTCATGACCCTTCGCCGATTCGACTTTGCCGTCACCTGCGCCTGCGCGGCCTTGCTGGGTTATTTTGCCTGGCACGCCTTCGAGGGACCGCGCGGTTTCGCCAACCGGGACAGGTTGCAGGCGGAGGTTGCGGCACTCTCCGCCAAAGCTGAAAAATCCCATGCCGACCGCAATAATTTCGAGGCCAAGGTGGCCTTGCTGCGTCCGGATTCGATCGACCCAGACCTCCTTGATGAAATGGCGCGGCAGGAATTGAATTTGACGGCTCCTGGTGACGTTGTGGTCATGAATCCCACAACTCAATCCAAATAATATCATATAGATAAACCAAAATCTGGTTCATTCTCAAATCCCGGCGCGTTTCCACGTGTTTGATGCTATAGCAGCAGGATCAGCACGGACGGGAGAACGCTGCCATGGCGGTGAAGTCGGCCTATATCGCGCGCAAGGGTGCCAAGGGCGAAAAGCCTGAAAAACCTGATGAAAAACCCGAGCTGAAAAACAGCGGCTTCACCTCCGAACAGGAACTTCACGCCTACAAGGACATGCTGCTGATCCGCCGCTTCGAGGAAAAGGCGGGCCAGCTCTATGGCATGGGCTTCATCGGTGGATTTTGCCACCTCTATATCGGGCAGGAAGCCGTGGTGGTGGGCCTGCAGATGGCCCAGAAGGACGGCGATCAGGTCATCACCTCTTATCGCGACCATGGCCACATGCTGGCCTGCGGAATGGACCCGAAAGGCGTGATGGCCGAGCTGACCGGCAGGCGGGGCGGCTACTCCCATGGCAAGGGCGGCTCCATGCACATGTTCAGCCGCGAAAAGCAGTTCTTCGGCGGCCACGGCATCGTCGGCGCGCAGGTACCGCTGGGCGCGGGCCTCGCCTTTGCTAACAAATACCGCGGCAACGACCATGTCTCGGTGACTTATTTCGGCGATGGCGCCGCCAACCAGGGCCAAGTCTATGAAACCTTCAACATGGCGTCGATCTGGAAACTGCCGGTAATTTTCGTCATCGAGAACAACCGCTACGCCATGGGCACAGCCGCCACCCGCTCCACCGCCATGGCCGAGCAGCTTGGCGCGAGAGGCTCCGCTTTCGGCATTCCCTTCGAACAGGTGGATGGCATGGACGTAAGGGCCGTGAAGGATGCAGGCGACCGCGCCGTGGAACATTGCCGCGCGGGCGAGGGCCCCTACATCCTCGAGATGATGACCTATCGCTATCGCGGCCATTCGATGTCGGACCCCGCCAAATACCGCTCCAAGGAAGAAGTGCAGAAGATGCGCGAGGAGCACGATCCGATCGAACAGGTAAAGGCGCGCATCATCAAGCAGGGCTTTGCCACAGAGGACGATCTCAAGAAGATCGACGCCGACATTCGCGTTGTGGTGACGGAAGCCGCGGAGTTTGCGCAGAATGATCCGGAGCCTGATCCGTCCGAACTCTACACCGACATCTACGTGAACAGCTAAGGGACGGGAACGACAGACATGCCGAATATCCTCATGCCCGCGCTTTCGCCGACGATGGAAGAAGGCAAGATCGCCAAGTGGCTCAAGAATGTTGGAGATCCCGTCAAATCGGGCGACGTGATCGCCGAAATTGAAACCGACAAGGCGACGATGGAAGTGGAAGCCGTGGATGAGGGCCCGCTGACCGCCATCCTCATTCCCGCCGGAACTGAGAACGTGAAGGTGAACACGCCCATCGCCGTGATCGGCGAGGCCGACGCTGCCGCCGCTCCCAAATCTGTTCTGGCCAATGACGTGCCGGCGCCCACAGTCGATGTGAAGGAACCGGCAGGCGCAAAGCCACCGCCCTTCGCGCCCGCGATCCACACCGCACCCGCCGAGGCGCCGGAGGTTCCTGCCGGAACTGAAATGGTGTCGATGACCGTGCGCGAGGCGCTGCGCGAGGCCATGTCGGAAGAGATGCGCCGCGACAAGGACGTGTTCCTGATGGGCGAGGAGGTGGCGCAATATCAGGGCGCCTACAAAATCTCGCAGGGCATGCTGGATGAATTTGGACCGCAGCGGGTGATCGATACGCCCATTACCGAACATGGCTTCACCGGCGTGGCGGTGGGCGCCGCTTTCGCAGGGCTGAAGCCCATCGTAGAATTCATGACCTTCAACTTCGCCATGCAGGCGATCGACCACATCATCAATTCGGCCGGCAAGACGCTCTATATGTCAGGCGGGCAGATGGGCTGCCCCATCGTGTTCCGCGGCCCCAATGGCGCAGCGGCGCGTGTCGCCGCCCAGCACAGCCAGGATTATGCAGCGTGGTACGGGCAAATCCCCGGCCTCAAGGTTGTCGTTCCCTATAGTGCGGCAGACGCAAAGGGCCTGCTCAAGTCCGCCATCCGCGATCCAAACCCGGTGATCTTCCTTGAGAACGAAATTCTCTACGGCAAAAGCTTCGACGTGCCGAAGGTAGAGGACTGGATCGTTCCCATCGGCAAGGCGCGGATCGCGCGGGCCGGGAAACACGTCACCATCGTGTCGTTTGGCATCGGAATGACCTATGCGCTTGCCGCTGCCGACAAGCTGGCGGGCGAGGGCATCGAGGCCGAGGTAATTGACCTCCGCACCATCCGTCCCATGGACATTGGCACGATTGTCGAGAGCATCAAGAAGACCAACCGTTGCGTCTGCGTAGAGGAGGGGTATCCGCGTTTCTCCGTCACCTCCGAGATCGCCGCAGAAATCATGACTCACGCCTTCGACTACCTCGACGCGCCCGTCGCTCGCGTCGCCGGCAAGGACGTTCCCATGCCCTATGCGGCCAATCTCGAAAAGCTGGCACTCCCCAATGCCGATGAGGTGGTGGCAGCGGCAAAGCAGGTTCTTTATGTCTGACCACGATCATCACCATCACGACCACAGCCATGAAACCCATCCGCATCAGCTGCAACCGCCGCATGAGGTATTCCACGATGCCAAGGCGGGCGAGGTGGCGCGTGTGTGGATTTCCAACGGTGCGCTGAGCCTGTCGCTGCACGCCATGGCCTTCGGCAAGCCCGAGGTGTGGGGCCATGTGCTGGCCGGCATTGCGCATCAGGTAGCGGCGGCCTGCGAGGAAATGGGCCACGGCAAGGCGGCCGCCAATTTCGACGCGATCCGCAAGGCTTTGAATGAAGACCTCGGCAAAGTGGCTGCCCAGCTTTCACCGCTGAGCAGCAAGAGCTGAGGCCGATGGCCGAGCCCGCCACCAGGCACGCGACCTATGCCGATCTTGCGGCGGTTCCGCCGCATCTCGTGGCGGAGATCATTCAAGGCGCGCTTGTCACCCATCCGAGACCATCTCCCCGCCACGCGGCGGCGCATCTGTCTCTCGGAAACATGGTGGGTCAGGGATATCAGTTCGGCAAGGGCGGGCCTGGCGGTTGGATTTTTCTCAATGAGCCGGAACTGCATCTGGGACGGGATGTGGTCGTTCCCGATCTGGCCGGATGGAGGCGCGAGCGTCTGTCGCCTTTTCCCTCCACGGCATGGATTGAAACGCCGCCGGACTGGGTGTGCGAAATCCTCTCGGACGCAACGGAGAAATACGATCGCAATGAGAAGCGGCGGATATACGGCGCGGCGGGCGTCCCCGATCTCTGGCTGCTCGATCCACGCGCGAAACTGCTGGAATGCTTTCGCCTTGTGGCGGGAAACTGGCTGCTGACCAACACCTTCATTGATCGCGAAACCGTGAAAGCCCAGCCCTTCGAGGCAGCGGCCTTCGCGCTCGACCAGCTCTGGCCTTTTGACGAACCGGACAGGACTTCGGAGTAACCCATGCCCACCAACATCCTCATGCCCGCGCTGTCCCCCACCATGGAGAAGGGCAAGCTTGCCAAGTGGCTGAAGAAGGAAGGCGACACGGTGAAATCCGGCGACATTCTCGCCGAGATCGAAACCGACAAGGCTACCATGGAAATCGAGGCTGTGGACGAGGGAATACTGGGCAAGATTCTCATTGGCGACGGCACAGATGATGTGGCGGTGAACACGCCGATCGCGGTGATCCTGGGTGAAGGTGAAAAGGCAGGCGATGTGCAGGCAGCTTCACCGAAGCCTGCCAAGGCGCAGGATGCCGCGCCCGCGCCAAAAGCTCCCGCTGCTTCTCCGCAACCAGTTGCTGCAACCGCCCCCACCAAAGCAAATGGCGCAGAGTCTGGCCGCGTCTTCGCGTCGCCGCTGGCGCGCCGCATGGCGAAAGAAAAGGGGATTGATCTTGCCGCGCTGAAGGGGTCAGGCCCCCACGGCCGCGTGGTGATGAAGGATGTGGAAGGTGCGAAGCCGGGTGCTGCGCCTGCTGTTTCGGCCACCAAACCCGCAACGGTTCTCGCCTCCGGTCCCGCGGACGAGGCGGTGCTCAAGCTGTTCGAGCCGGGCTCTTATGACCTCATTCCTCATGACGGCATGCGCAAGACAATTGCCCGCCGCCTCACGGAATCGAAGCAAACGGTGCCGCATTTCTACGTCTCAGTGGACGTGACGCTGGACAAACTGCTCGACATTCGCGAGCGGCTGAATCTGCAATCGCCGAAAGACAAGGACGGGAAACCGGCGTGGAAGATTTCCGTCAATGACTTCATCATCAAGGCCTTCGCCATGGCGCTCATCAAGGTACCGGATGCCAACGTCTCCTGGACGGACGCGGCCATGGTGAAGCACAAGCATGCGGATGTGGGCGTTGCGGTGTCGATCCCCGGCGGCCTCATCACCCCCATCGTGCGCAAGGCCGAGACCAAAACGCTGTCGCAGATTTCATTGGAGATGAAGGACTACGGCGCGCGCGCCAAGGCCCGGAAGCTGAAGCCCGATGAATACACCGGCGGATCGGCGGCGATCTCCAACATGGGCATGATGAACGTGAAGAACTTTGCCGCTATCGTGAACCCGCCGCACGGCTCGATCCTTGCCATCGGCTCCGGCGAACGCCGCCCGGTGGTGCGCGGCAACAACATCGTGATCGAGCAGCAGATGACGGTGACGCTCTCAACCGACCACCGCTGCATCGACGGCGCGCTGGGGGCCGAACTCATCAACGCCTTCAAACTCTACATCGAAGAACCCGCGCTGATGCTGGTGTGAACAGCCGCATAGTGCATTGCTTGAAAATATGGGACAGAGGAGAAGAACATGACTAATCCAACCGATGCAGTTCTCCCAACGTTGCAACGAATTCAAGCTGATGTAGCCGGCATACGCAAGGATCAGAAATCCGCTCAAGAAAGAGAAATTAATATGGCGGATGTCTTGATGGAGACGCGGGACATGGTCGTCGAAATGCGGAAAGATAATTTGCTTCACCTCGGTCTTACAACCAAACATCGCCTTGAGTTTGAAGCGTTGCGGACTGACATGGAAAAGCTAATGATGCGTGTCGCGGCGCTTGAATCGCGCTCCTAATCGGCTTGAGGCAGCAGAAAATTTGTATGAGAAATAGTTCAATCAGATTTTTTATTCTGATGGCTGTGGCTTGGACGGGTCTAACAGCTATGGTTATGGCTGGCCTGCCTAAACAAGAATCTTCTGTTTTCATCGATGAATTCGGCATGGTGTTCTCAGTCGTACTGCTGCTCGGCGTTCAGATGTTCTATTGGATTATATTTGGGATGGCCTATTTCGCTGATTACCTAGGCAAAAATTTCACAAGCACCAGAGCAGCACTAATATTTTGGTGTGTGGTTATCGGTGGTGTTTTGTTGGTGGTATTTACCCCCGCGCGACAACCGATGCCTACGGATGGAAATTTGATCGCAATGATATTGCCACTCTCCGTGATAGCTCTTGTGTACACTATGCGTATCTTACTCACACCACGATATGAGTTGTAGGAACTCTCCATGAAATCCATTCTCGCATTTGGTGACTCGCTCACCTGGGGATTTGAGGGCGGCACGTTCAGGCGGCACGCCTTCGCGGACCGTTGGCCGAACGTGCTGGCGGCCGGGCTTGATGGCAAGGCGCGAGTGATCGAAGAGGGCATGAACGGGCGCACCACCGTATTTCCCGATCCCACCTGCGAGGCAGAACGCAATGGGGCCGTGGCGCTGCCGATGCTGCTGGCCACGCATCAGCCGCTTGATCTCGTCATCATCATGCTCGGCACCAACGACATCAAATATGCCAACCGCTGCCGCGCCTTCGACGCCTCCATGGGGATCGAGCGGCTGGTGATGCTGGTCAAGAACCATGCCTACAATGCCGATTACAAGCCGCCTCAGATATTGGTGATGGCGCCGCCGCACCTCGTCAAGACGGATGATGAATGGTTTAACGATCTGTGGGGCCATGCGATCGAGGAGTCGAAGCTCTTCGCCAAGCATTACAAACGCGTGGCGGAAGAGCAGGGCGTCCACTTCTTTGATGCTGGGACCGTCGCCAAAGCGGACAAGACGGACGGCGGCCATCTGGATGCAAAGAATACACGAGCCATCGGCGAGGCGCTGGTGCCGGTGGTGAAAAAGATTTTGGCGTTCTGACGCCATTCTCCCGTGCCGTGGCGCGGGGTGCAAATGCTGGAGAAAGACATGGCAGATACGTCCTTCGATATCCTCATCATCGGCTCTGGCCCCGGCGGCTATGTGACGGCCATCCGGGCCGCGCAGCTGGGCTTCAAGACGGCGATCGTGGAACGCGAGCATCTGGGCGGCATCTGCCTCAACTGGGGCTGCATCCCCACCAAGGCGCTGCTGCGCTCTGCCGAAATCTATCACTACATGAACCACGCCAGGGATTATGGATTGAAGGCAGAGGGCGTTTCCTACGATGCCACTGCGGTGGTGGACCGGTCACGCAAGGTCTCCGCCCGCCTCAACGGCGGCGTTGCCATGCTGCTCAAGAAAAACAAGGTGACGGTGATCTGGGGCGAAGCCACGCTTGGCAAGAACAACACCGTTACCGTAACGAAGCCGCTGAAAGCGCCGCACCAGCCGCAGAACCCGGAACCCAAGGGTGCAGCTGGCCTCGGAACCTACACCGCCAAACATATCATCATCGCCACGGGCGCTCGCCCGCGTGTCCTGCCGGGGCTCGAACCGGATGGGAAGCTGGTGTGGACCTATTTCGAGGCCATGGTGCCCAAAGAAATGCCGAAGTCCCTTCTCGTCGTCGGCTCCGGCGCCATCGGCATCGAATTCGCGTCGTTCTATAACGCCATGGGTGTGGACGTCACGGTGGTCGAGATCGTCGACCAGATCATGCCGGTGGAAGACACCGAGATCGCAAAGATCGCCCAGAAGCAGCTTGAGAAACAGGGGCTCAAGATCCGCACCGGCGCCAAGGTGGCCAAGCTGGTGAAGGGCGCGAACTCTGTCACCGCCACCATCGAGCAGGGTGGCAAGAGCGAGGATATCACTGTGGACCGGGTGATCTCCGCCGTGGGCGTTCAAGGCAATATCGAGAACCTTGGGCTCGAAGCGCTGGGCGTGAAGACCGAGAAAGGCTGCATCGTGACGGATGGCTTCGGCCACACCAATGTGCCGGGCCTTTATGCGATTGGTGACGTGGCCGGGCCTCCCATGCTGGCCCACAAAGCAGAGCACGAAGGCGTGATCTGCGTTGAAAAGATCAAGGGGCTCGACGCCCACCCCATGAAGAAGGAACAGATCCCCGGCTGCACCTATTGCCATCCGCAAGTGGCGAGTGTCGGCCTGACCGAGGCCAAAGCCAAGGCTGCGGGATACGAGTTAAAAGTTGGACGCTTCCCCTTCCTCGCCAATGGCAAGGCCATCGCGCTGGGCGAGGACCAGGGCCTCATCAAGACGATTTTCGACGCCAAGACGGGGCGGCTCCTGGGAGCGCACATGGTGGGTGCGGAAGTGACCGAACTGATCCAGGGCTTCGTCATCGCCATGGGTCTTGAGACCACCGAGGAAGAACTGATCCACACCGTTTTCCCGCATCCCACGCTCTCGGAAATGATGCATGAGAGCGTGCTGGATGCTTATGGCCGCGTGATCCATATGTAGCGAAGCGTTAAGGAACGTGACGCATGCTTGAGCGCCATGGACCAGCTAAACCAGCTCTTTGACGCTTTCGACATGCTCGACATCGTTCTGGCTGCGTTCGGCGCGGTGATCGTGAGTCTGTGGTTTGGCCGTGGGAAATCACTCGGCGGATTGCTGGCTGGCGCGGCGATGGGCGGGATCGTGAAGCCGCTGTGTGTTGTTATGCTCACGGGTGGCGTGCTGATTGCCGCCGGACAGGCACCAGAGCTCACGCAAACGCCGGAACAACAGGACAAAATCGTGAAATTCTGGTCAAAATAGCCCACCGGGAAAGACCTTGCCTGCACCGTTTCGCTGGGCCATATCTGGCGCATCTTCGTTTGGTGGATTCAGGGAGCGCAAAGCATGAACAATCTGATGGATCTGGGCGGCGGCGTGGGCTTTTTCGGCACGCTGCTGATCGGCGTTCTCGCCGGCTACATCGCAGAAAAGGTCACGAAGTCCAATATGGGCCTCATCATGAACCTCATTTGCGGCATCATTGGCTCCTACATCGGCGCCTTCATTGCCAACTCGCTGGATCTGCGCCTGGGCGAATTTTTCCATGGCTGGTTCTGGGGCAACCTGATCGTCGCTGCCGTGGGCGCCATCATCCTCATCCTGATCGCCAGGCTGATCTTCGGTAATCGTAGCCGGGCCTGATGGTCACACTGCTCGACACGGTTTCTCGTCCGCGCCACCCAGAGAAGGCGCACCGGCCTGATACGCCGGTGCTGCGGAAGCCGGAGTGGATTCGCGTCAAGGCGCCGGGTTCCCCGGTCTACACCGAGACGCAAAAAATCGTGCGCGACAACCGCCTCGTCACCGTGTGTGAAGAGGCGGGCTGCCCCAATATCGGCGAGTGCTGGTCAAAAAAACACGCCACCTTCATGATCATGGGCGATACCTGCACGAGGGCCTGCGCCTTCTGCAATGTGAAGACCGGCTTGCCCGATGCGCTGGTGCAGGATGAGCCGGAAAAGGTGGCGGACGCCATCGCCCGCATGGGGCTCTCCCATGCCGTCATCACCTCCGTTGATCGTGACGATCTCGCGGATGGGGGTGCTACGCATTTCGCCCGCACCATCCGCGCCATCCGCGCGGCTTCACCTAACACAACAATCGAAGTGCTGACGCCGGATTTCTTGAAGAAAGATGGCGCACTCGAGCAGGTGGTGGAAGCGCGGCCTGACGTGTTCAACCACAATCTGGAAACCGTGCCGTCGCTCTATCTCAAGATCAGGCCGGGTGCCCGCTATTTCCATTCCCTTCGCCTGCTGCAGCGGGTGAAGGAACTTGACCCGCAGATGTTCACCAAATCCGGTATCATGGTGGGCCTGGGCGAAACGCGCGAGCAGGTGATGCAGGTGATGGACGACATGCGCTCCGCCACAATCGATTTCATCACCATCGGCCAATATCTCCAGCCCAGCCGTAAGCACGCCGCCATCGACCGCTTCGTGACGCCCGATGAATTCAAGGGCTATGAAACGATAGCCTATGCCAAGGGCTTCCTGATGGTGGCGGCCAGCCCGCTCACCCGCTCGTCGCACCATGCGGGCGAGGATTTCGCGCGGCTCCGCGCGGCGCGGCAAAACAATTCCGGGCACTGACGAATGAGCACTTTCAAGGTAAGCCGCCACGTTCCTTACACGGTGGACCAGATTTTTGAAGTGGCCAGCAATGTCGGCCACTACAACCAGTTCATTCCGCTGGTGAAAAAATCCATCATCACCAACGCGCAGGACCTGCCGGACGGCCGCCGCAGCTTCATGGCGGACCTGCATTTCGCCTACAAGAAACTCGGCATCTCCGATGTGCTGCGAAGCCATGTCACGGTTGATCCCGCCACCCATTCCGTGAAAGCCACGTCGAACGAGGGGCCGGTGAAATCGCTTGTTTCGGAATGGCGGATCACGCCTGGCGCGAATGGCGGTTCGGATATCACTTTCATGGTGGATTACACGCTCAAGAGCCGGTCGCTGCAATTTCTGCTGTCCGGCATGTTTGATCTTGCGGTGCGCAAGATCATGAATGCGTTTGAGGAGCGGGCAAAGAAGCTCTACGGCTCGCCCGCCGCCGCCTGAGCAAGCCCCAGCCGCAGCGCTGCTGCGACGGATGCCAGCCTGATCCCTTCGCGCGTGAGCGGCCCAAGCGTGAGGCGGGTGTGAAGCGTCGGATGCTTCTGCCGCGCCGCCGCCAGATGCACCAGCCCCACGGGCTTCAACTCCGTTCCGCCGCCCGGCCCAGCGACGCCCGTGACAGACAGCGCCAGCGACGCTGATGGAAAAGCCCTGAGCGTCCCCTCCGCCATGGCGCGAGCCACTTCCTCGCTGACCGCCCCTTGGGCTTTCAGCAGGCTTTCAGGCACGCCAATGAGCCGCGACTTGGCTTCGTTGGAATAGGTGATGAAGCCGGCGTCCACCACGTCGGAGGAGCCCGGAATGGCGGTGAGCACACCGCCGATCAATCCCCCGGTGCAGCTTTCCGCTGTGGCGATGTGCAGGCCCCGCATGCGGCACGCTTCGAGCAGGGCCTGTGCATCACGCAACAAATCGGCGCTGAACATCATGGCAGCCGCACCGTTGCCGTCGCAAAGGCCATGATGCCTTCGCCGCGCCCGATGGCGCCCAGCCTTTCCGTGGTCGTCGCCTTGATGGCGATGCGGTCTGTGGTGATGCCGAGCAGGGGGCAGAGCAAGGCCTTCATGGCCGGAATATGCGGTGAAATCTTCGGCGCTTCGGCCAGGATTGTAATATCCACATTGGCAATGACGCCGCCCCGCGCGCGCAGCTTTTCCACCGCCGCGCCGAGGAAAATGGAGGAGGCAGCGCCTTTCCATTGCGGATCGCTGGGCGGAAAATGCACGCCGATGTCGCTCTCGCCAAGCGCGCCGAAAATCGCATCGGTGAGCGCGTGCAGCGCCGCGTCGGCGTCGGAATGGCCTTTAAGTTTCCTGCTGAACGGAATGGCCACGCCACATAGTGTTACCGCTTCACCCGGCGCAAAGGGATGAATGTCGATGCCCTGGCCCACGCGGATGTCCGGGAGCTGCGCAAATTGCGCTGAGGTCAGGCTGCGGTCCGCCGCCACAATGTCATCGGCTGTAGTGAGCTTGCGGTTCTCGCTGCGGCCCGCGATCATGGCGATGGCCATGCCCGCATGTTCGGCCACAGACGCATCATCTGTCAGGCCTTCGGTGCCGGAGGAATGCGCCGCCTGATGGGCGGCAAGAATGTCTTCAAACGAAAAACCCTGCGGGGTCTGCGCCGTCCACATGGCGGTCCGGTCCACGGTAGCCTTGATGAAGCCACCGGGCGCCAGCTTCAGCGTTTCCTGAACGGGCATTCCGGGGATGACGGCCTTGTGCCGGTCCAGCCACGCGATGACATGGCTGATCAAATCCTGCGAGGCGAAGGGCCGCGCGGCATCGTGGATGAGCACCTTGGCAGGCGCATGGGGCATCAGCGCTTCAAGGCCAAGGCGGCAGGAGTCCTGCCGTGTCATACCGCCGGTGACGGGTGGCGCGAATTCGAGGCCTTCCGTGGCGGCGGCAAACAGATCCTCATGGCCTTCGCCAATCACCGGCTGCACGCGGGAAATGCCGGGATGACCGGTAAATGCCTTCAGCGTCCACCAGATGACGGGCTTGCCGCCAATCATCTGGTATTGCTTCGGCACCTCGCCGCCCGCCCGCAGGCCTGATCCGCCCGCGACAATCACCGCCGCTACCGTCATCTCTCCGTCCTGCTACCCCCAGCGCAGGTATTTCACGCCTCGCCACCCTGGGCAATGTACTCCTGATCGAGGCTGGGGAGAGCCTCTCCGCGCAACGTCGCCTCAAAGGCGCGCAGGCGTTTGTAGATGGAAATCATGCGGATGATGTCTGTCCATGAATTGACCAGATATTGGAAGGAGCCCCGCACTTGATCGAAGGCTCCGATAATACGCTGTAGGGGTCCGAGCGTTATTTTGCCCGCTATGATGGTAGGGGCGAGAACCAGATAGGGGAAGATGTTGTCCGTCTGGAGATAGATGATCCGGCCGATATTGAAATAGAGATAGTTGAAGTAAAGACGAAAATAATTGTGACGAACATTGGCGAAAAGCTGATGAATCGTGGGAGGCTGGGCCCGCGCCGGGTCATCTTCGCCCAGCACAAGTTCCTTGCGGTAAGCGGCTTCCACGCGCTGGTTGCGGAATTCCAGTCCCGGCAATTTGACACCAATGAGGGCAAGAAATCCCGTACCGAACAATGACCAGACAATCGATGCAGTGACGAGGGGATAGGGAATCGAACCCACAATTGGCAACTCCGATACTACGGGCTCCAGCGAATGCAAAACAGGCAAAAACGCTATCAGCGTCATTATGGAATTTATAAAACTTACTCCAAGATCTTCAAGATTCTGCGCAAATCGCATCGTGTCTTCCTGCACACGCTGCGAAGCGCCTTCAATTGTTCTCAACTCACTCCAATTAGCGAGATAATAGTTGTTCATTGCCATTCGCCAGCGAAACACATAGTGGGAAACAAAAAAACTTGTGAGGACCGCGACGACTACAGCAATCAAAGCGATCCACGCAAAAACCATCATTTGGCCGATGTATTCCTGCCCTGTCACGACGCGGCTTTTGCTTACCGCCGCTTGGATCATGTCATAGAATGGGCCATACCAGTCATTGATGGCGACGCTCACCTCCACCTGAAAATAGGTGACGAACATGATGAGTGCTGATCCGAGGACAGACCACATGAAGTAGGGGTGCGGATCAATCCGCCACCAGACAGCAGCAAAAATCGCCACGGCAGCAGAAAAATAAATATAGAAATAGAGAAATGGTTTGGTGAGGAATTTCATGACACCGATCACCGGCGGTGTTCCGTCCGGCGGATTCTCCAATCCAATGAAATGCCCCGCTTCTTTAAAAAAGAAAAACCACATCAGCACGCAGGCAATGGTCCACAGGGCGGCGGACCAGAAGAAGGCCCGTGGCGAAGGGAAGAATGAAACGAACATCCGGGAATTGGCCTTTCAGGCTGGAGAGAACAGTGAATCACCTTTAGATAGTTCAGCAGCCTGCGGCAACCGGGCGCAAGCTGAATACGGAGTCATGAATGGCCTTGCCGGATGGCTTTTCTCAGGCGGTGGAACGCTGGCTGGCAGAGGCCGGGAGAGGCGGCGCGCGCGGTGGCGCGCGGCAGCTTTCCACGACCTACCGTGCCGGCGGTACCTCGGAAGGAATCGATCTCGCCGCCTATCTGGTCACCCGGCTGCCCGCCACCTACGCCGCTGTCTCCACTGTCCTGAGCGAGGTGCAGCGGCTTCGCCCCGCGTTTGCGCCAAAATCGCTTGTTGATGCGGGCTCTGGCCCCGGGACGGCTGCCTGGGCGGCCTCAGCCTGCTGGAGCAGCCTTGAGAAATTTGAACTGCTTGATAACAACCGTGATTTCCTGACGCTGGCGCAATCCCTGGCACTTGAGGGTGGTCTGGCCGGCATGAAAGGCGAGATGGGCTCGCTGCTGCATGCCGGGGCGAAGGCCGATCTGGTGATTGCCGCTTATGCGCTGGCGGAAATTCCGCTGAACAGAATGCCGGAAGCGGCAGATGCCTTGTGGGCCCGTGCGCAGGAGACCCTTGTGCTTGTCGAGCCCGGAACACCCTCAGGCTTCGCCCGCATCCGCGCCACACGGGAAAGGCTCTTGAGACTCGGTGCTTCCGTCATCGGGCCATGCCCACATGAAAACACATGCCCGTTGGAAGGCGCGGACTGGTGCCATTTTTCGGTCCGCCTGCCGCGGTCCCGCGCCCACATGCACGCCAAGGCGGCCACAGTCCCCTTTGAGGATGAGAAATTCGCGTGGGCGGCCTTTAGCCGTGAGCGGGCCGCTGCCAGCCCTCCGCGGATCATCGCGCCTCCCGTTTACACAAAAGCGGCGCTAGCGCTCCGCCTCTGCACGGAACAGGGAATCGCCATGCGCCACGTGCCGCGGCGAGACAAGGATGCGTTCCGGAGCGTGCGCCACCTTGGCTGGGGCGATACAATGGGGAGCGCATGAAGATCGCCGTCCATGTTGGGCTGCACCGGGCAGCCTCAACGGCCTTGCAACGCTATCTGGAGGATCACCGGACGGCGCTGGAAGCGGAGGGGGTATTTCTGCTCACCGACCTCTCATCAGGCGCCCAGCCTTCTCTGCTTGGTGTTCTGGTGGGTGATACGCTCCAGGCCGACAGCGCCGAAGCAATCGCACTGATGGTGGAAGAAGAGCTTGAACGCCTCTCCCGCACCTGGCGCGCTGTCGTCATTTCAGACGAGAACCTGACTGGCCTGATGCCCGGCCTGAACGGACCGGCCTTTTCCAAGCTCGAGCCGTTGGTTCAGGTGCTTCGGAATATTGCCAATCGGCACGAGCTTCTGCCGGTGCTGGTTCTCCGCGAACACACGGCTTGGCTGACATCCCTCTACCGGATTGCCCAATTGCGCGGACAAACCATTGATTTCATGACGTTTACGCAAGAAGTTTTGCCGCCTTCCACAGGTTTCAGGCCTGTGGTGGAGCAGCTATCCGGAATTGCTGCGCCACTGATCCACTCGCTGGACGGACTGAGGCTTGACGGAGGGCGGAGGCTGTTGGCGTCGCTGGAATTGTTCCTGGCCTGCACGGCCTTCCCTGACAAGGCTCTAGGGCGGGCCAATATGGTGCCGCCTTCAATCCTGCTGACCTTGCATCAGCAGCTCGCGGCTCTGGATGCGCGGATAGAGTTGAAGGAACGGCCGGGCCTGCAGCGCCTTCTGGTCCGACTCGCAAGACAGAACGTGCAAGAGGCTGGCGATCTCCAAACCGCATCCAGAGTGCTGGCCAGGCATGCCGTGCGGCCCACAGGCAAAACCGCCGTTGAGCCATTCCTCAGCCTGCGGCAAGCCAGGGCGCTCCTCACCCGGAGCCTCAGGGTGGCCGGGAGCCCTCTTGCCAGTCCGGAGGAAATCGCGATGCTGCAGCATCGCCATGCCGCCGACCGCCAGTGGCTGGCCGAACACCACATCATCTTCAAGGAGACCACCCCATGACACGCACGCTCATTTCCTCCGGCTCGAAGTTCGAAGCCGAAATCGGCTATTCCCGCGCTGTCGTGGATGGCGACATGTGCTGGGTTTCCGGAACCACGGGCTTCAATTATGCCGCCCAAACCATTTCGGAGCGGGTGGAGGACCAAGCCGAGCAGACACTGAAGAATATTGACGCTGCATTACAAAAAGCCGGATTTGCCATGGCTGACATTGTGCGCGTTAACTATATTCTCCCAGCGGCGGGAGATTTTGAAGCGTGCTGGCCGGTATTGCGCAAATACTTCGGCGATATCCGCCCGGCTTCCACGATGATCGTCGCAGAACTCATCGATTCCCGCATGAAAATCGAGATCGAAGTGACCGCCAAAAAGCGCTGAACCGCAGCTTGACAGGGGGTAGGGTGTCCTCTATCACCCGCCCCCGTGAATTGCGGGTGTAGCTCAGTTGGTTAGAGCGTCGGCCTGTCACGCCGAAGGTCGCGGGTTCGAGCCCCGTCACTCGCGCCACTCCAGAAGATGGAGGGCGGCACGCAATTCTACCCTCCAGAAGAGTTAATTGCCTACCCTTACGGAAGCGGCTTCCCGTTAGTCTTATCTAAACGCCGTTAAGCTTATGGTTGCACCGAATTGTTGACATGACGCAACGGTACGCATTACAAGCCCATTCAACTCAACATAGAAGCAAATTGCTTCACTCGGAGGCCCAATGAACAATTTCGGTATTGCAGTGTCTTTTGCGGCACTGGCTCTTCTTGCGGTGCCGGCCTCGGCCGCAAGCATCCACACGGAATTCTATTATTCCGGCACCGGTGGCACCAATGACGGCGAAGGGCTTTACGGAACCGCTCCAACAGCGTTTAACGGCACGGAAGCAGAATTCGGCGTATGTCGACTTCAGCTACCAGACCAATGATCCGAATTCATTCGGCCAAAATGCAACCCACGACCTTGTGGCCTCGCAGGACGTTTACTGGAGCGAAGAGCCGCACACACTCGCCCAGGGCCTGTTCAGCGATTGGGCATATGACAACGCCAATTTCGGCACCGGCAGCCTTCAGATCACGCTCAGCGCCAACCCGGGTTATGCGCTGACCAACGTATCGTTCAGCGCCTTCTGCGCCCGCGCATCCGGTTGCGCCAGCGAGAGCTACAGTTTCTACAGTGTCGTCGGCAACACTTGGACGCTTCTGTCGTCGGGTACTCTTGCGGCCTTCACGTCCACTGACGTGACCAATGGCACACTGTTCACGGTGGCGACGGCCGTTTCGGAAGCCGCGAAGATCGTCTTCCAGATCGGCTCCGATGGCTATGTCGGCATCGACAACGTGAAGTATGATGTGAGCCCCATCCCGCTTCCGGGCGCCATGGTGTTGCTCGGCTCGGCGCTGGCCGGCGTGGCGGGCATTGGATACCGCCGCCGCAAGGATCAGGCTGCCGCCTGATCTTTCCACATTGATCCTTTCAGCCGCCGGTCCCCGTGACCGGCGGTTTTGTTTTGCGCTGCGACAATTTACGGCTTTGCCTGAGCGCAGTGCAGGGCTACCGATGCGTTATGCACCGCTCGCCCGAAATGCTTGCGGCTCATGGTGCGGTGCGCTACCTAACACGGCGAAATCTTGTCCTCCCAGCGACGGACGCAAGGCAGGCTACATGAACGACCTCCTGAAAGACTATCTGCCGATTGTGATTTTCATGGCTGTTGCAGCGGGAATCGGCATCGCGCTGCTCATTACACCGCTCATCATCGCCTTCCGCGATCCCGATCCTGAAAAGCTGTCTGCCTATGAATGCGGCTTCGATGCCTTTGACGACGCCCGCATGAAGTTCGACGTGCGATTCTATCTCGTCTCCATCCTCTTCATCATCTTCGACCTCGAAGTGGCCTTCCTGTTTCCCTGGGCGATCTCTCTGAAGGAAGTCGGCGTCCCGGGCTTCTGGTCGATGATGGTATTCCTTGGCGTTCTCACCATCGGCTTCATCTATGAATGGCGGAAAGGGGCCCTCGAATGGGATTGATCGAACGCGCCACCCCCGCCCAGCAGGATTATTTCTCGGCCATCAACGCCGAGCTGGCCGACAAGGGCTTCCTCGTCGCGGCCTCGGATGACCTCATCACCTGGGCCCGCACCGGTTCGCTGATGTGGATGACCTTCGGCCTCGCCTGTTGCGCCGTTGAAATGATGCAGACGTCGATGCCCCGCTATGACGTGGAGCGCTTCGGTTTTGCGCCTCGCGCTTCGCCCCGCCAGTCGGATGTGATGATCGTCGCCGGCACGCTCACCAACAAGATGGCCCCCGCGCTCCGCAAGGTCTACGACCAGATGCCGGAGCCGCGCTACGTGATTTCCATGGGCTCCTGCGCCAATGGCGGCGGCTATTATCACTACAGCTATTCCGTGGTGCGCGGCTGCGACCGCATCGTGCCCGTGGACATCTATATTCCGGGCTGCCCGCCCACCGCGGAGGCGCTGCTTTACGGCATCCTGCAGCTTCAGAAAAAAATCCGCCGCACTGGCACGATCGAGCGCTGACCATGGCAGACACCCTTGAAGCACTTGGCGAACACATCGCCGCAGCGCTTGGCGCTTCCGTCACCGGCACGATGATGGCATTCGGGGAACTGACCGTCAGCGCGAAGGCGGAGGATATTGTCCGCGTCCTCACCTTCCTGCGCGATGACCCAGAATGCGGCTTCGTCTGCTTCACCGACATTTGCGGCGCGGACTACCCCGAGCGTGAAAAGCGTTTTGACGTGGTCTATCACCTGTTGGCGCCCTACAAGAACCGCCGCATCCGCGTGAAAGTCGAGACCGATGAGGACACCGCCGTGCCGACGGCGATCCCGGTGTTTCCGGCCGCCAACTGGTATGAGCGCGAGACCTACGATCTTTACGGTGTGCTGTTTTCCGATCACCCGGATCTCCGCCGCATCCTCACTGACTACGGTTTCGCCGGCCATCCGCTCCGTAAGGATTTCCCGCTCACCGGCTTGGTGGAGGTGCGCTACGACGACGAAGCCAAGCGCGTCGTCTATGAGCCCGTGAAGCTGGTGCAGGAATTCCGGTCGTTCGATTATCTCTCGCCCTGGGAAGGCTCTGACTACATCATCCCGGGCGACGAAAAGGCGAAGACATGACCGAAGCCGCACCTTCCTCCACCCGCAACTTCTCGATTAACTTCGGGCCGCAGCATCCAGCGGCGCACGGCGTGCTACGCCTTGTGCTGGAACTTGACGGCGAGGTGTGCACGCGCGTCGATCCGCACATCGGGCTGCTTCACCGGGGTACCGAGAAGCTGATCGAATACAAGACCTATCTGCAGGCCGTACCCTATTTCGACCGCCTCGACTACGTGGCGCCGATGAACCAGGAACATGCCTACGCACTGGCCGTGGAACGCCTGCTTGGCATCGAAGTGCCGAAGCGCGGGCAATTGATCCGTGTGCTCTATTCTGAGATCGGCCGCCTTCTATCGCATCTTCTGAACGTTACCACGCAGGCCATGGACGTGGGCGCGCTCACCCCTCCGCTGTGGGGCTTCGAGGAGCGCGAGAAGCTGATGGTGTTCTATGAGCGGGCCTCAGGCTCGCGCATGCACGCCGCCTATGTGCGCCCCGGCGGGGTCCATCAGGACATTCCGCAGAAACTGGTCGATGACATCGGCGACTTCTGCGCGCATCACAACAAGGTGCTGGACGACATCGAAGGCCTTCTCACCGAAAACCGCATCTTCAAGCAGCGCAACGTCGATATCGGCGTCGTGTCGTTAAAGGAATGTTTCGAGTGGGGTTTCTCCGGCGTCATGGTGAGAGGCTCAGGAGCGGCGTGGGACCTGCGCAAGGCGCAACCCTATGAATGCTATTCTGAACTCGATTTCGATATTCCCATCGGCAAGAACGGCGACTGCTACGACCGCTATCTCATCCGCATGCAGGAAATGCGCGAAAGTGTGAAGATCATGCAGCAATGCGTGGAGCGGCTTTCGGGCACGGAAAAAACTGGCCCGGTCTCGTCCACGGATGGCAAGGTGGTGCCGCCCAAGCGCGGCGAGATGAAGCGCTCGATGGAAGCGCTGATCCATCACTTCAAGCTCTATACCGAAGGCTACAAGGTGCCGGCGGGCGAGGTCTATGCCGCCGTTGAAGCGCCCAAGGGCGAGTTCGGCGTCTATCTGGTGAGCGACGGCACCAACCGGCCTTACCGTTGCAAGATCAGGGCGCCGGGATATGCGCATCTGCAGGCCATGGACCACATCTGCCGCGGCCACATGCTGGCCGACGTCTCTGCCGTACTCGGCTCTCTCGATATTGTGTTTGGTGAGGTGGACCGGTGAGCGTACGCCGTCTCGATCCCGTTCAGCCCGACAGCTTCGCATTCAGTGCGGAGAATCTTGCCTGGGCGAAGAAGACCATTTCCAAATATCCGGAAGGCAAGCAGGCCTCTGCCGTGATCCCGCTGTTGTGGCGGGCGCAGGAGCAGAATGACGGCTGGGTCACGCGCCCGGCCATTGAATATGTCGCAAGCATGCTGGGCATGTCCGACATCCGCGTGCTGGAAGTCGCAACCTTCTACACCATGTTCCAGCTCTCGCCGGTGGGGAAGAAGGCGCACATCCAGGTGTGCGGCACCACGCCCTGCATGCTGCGGGGCGCAGAGGATTTGAAGGCGGTATGCCAGCACCGCATCCATCACGAGCCGCATCACCTCAACGCCGATGGCTCGCTCTCATGGGAAGAGGTGGAATGCCTCGGTTCCTGCGTGAATGCGCCGATGATCCAGATATTCAAGGACACCTACGAGGATCTGACGCCGGAAAGCCTCGAAAAGCTGATTGACGACATTGAAGCAGGCCGCCCTATCAAGCCAGGCCCGCAAAATGGCCGCCAGCATTCGGCCCCTGAAGGTGGTCCCATTGCCCTGACCGATCCATCCCTTTACGCGGGCCAGAGGACATTCGTGCGCGTGGAGCCTCCGCCGCCGCCGCCTCCCGCAGAAACAACGCCCCCGGCATCGGCTGCGCCGGCAGCGCCAGCACCTATCGCCACTATTCCTGCCGGAACGCCGGCTCCCGCTGCTGCCGCTCCCAAACCGGAAGAGATTCGCCTGGTCACCGCCGCTGCGGTCGCGGCAGATGCTGCGAAGGCCGCGGTGAAGCCGGATGCGCCCAAGCCTGTCACCACGCCGCGCCCGTCGACGGAGGTCAAGGCCGTCGAGATCACCAATCCCGGTGCGCCAAAGCCGATCAAAATCGAAGATCACCTTGGCAAGCCCATGCATGCGCCAGTCGCGGCGAAGCCCAAGGCAGAACCCAAGCCCCGGCCGGAAGGCCAGCCTGAACTGTTCAAGAAGCCGCGCACCGGCTCCAAGGCCGATGACCTCAAGCTCATCTGGGGCGTTGGTCCAGCGCTGGAGAAGCTGCTGAACAAGATGGGCGTCTGGCATTTCGACCAAATCGCTTCCTGGACGGCCAAGGAACTGGCCTGGGTGGATGAGCGGCTTGAGGGCTTCAAGGGCCGCGCCAAGCGCGACGACTGGATCAGCCAGTCCAAAAAACTCGCCACGGGCTGGCGGCCGGACAATCCGGTCGGCGAAAAGCCGAAAAAGAAGAAGTGAAACGACGCCATGCTCGCTGACAAGGATCGCATCTTCACCAATCTCTACGGCCTCCATGACTGGGGGCTGGACGGGGCGCGCAAACGCGGCTGCTGGGTGGACACCAAGTCGTTCATCGACAAGGGCCGCGACTGGATGGTGAACGAGATCAAGGCCTCGGGCCTGCGCGGACGCGGCGGGGCAGGGTTCCCCACCGGCCTCAAATGGTCGTTCATGCCGAAGGTGATCGGCGAGCGCCCGCATTATCTGGTGGTGAACGCCGACGAGTCGGAGCCCGGCACCTGCAAGGACCGTGAAATTCTGAGGCACGATCCGCACCTGCTGGTGGAAGGCTGCCTGCTGGCGGGCGCGGCCATGGGCTGCCATACAGCCGTCGTCTATGTGCGCGGCGAATTCATCCGCGAGCGCGAGCATTTTCAGGCCGCCGTCGATCAGGCCTATGAGGCGCGCCTGATCGGCAAGAACAATGTGCATGGTTGGGACTTTGACATCATCGTACACCATGGTGCGGGCGCCTATATCTGCGGCGAAGAGACCGCGATGCTGGAAAGCATCGAGGGCAAGAAGGGCCAGCCCCGCATGAAGCCGCCATTCCCGGCCAATGTTGGTCTCTATGGCGCGCCCACCACTGTGAACAACGTGGAATCGATTGCCGTCTCGGGAACCATCATGCGGCGGGGCGCTTCGTGGTTCTCCGCCATTGGCCGACCCAACAATGTCGGCACCAAGCTCTTCTGCATTTCCGGCCATGTGAACAGGCCCTGCAATGTGGAAGAGGAAATGGGCATTCCCTTCCGCGAACTGATCGAGAAACATGCCGGCGGCGTGCGCGGCGGCTGGGACAATCTGCTGGCGGTGATCCCCGGTGGCTCCTCCGTGCGCATGGTGCCTGCCGCCCAGATCATCGACACGCCGATGGATTTTGACTCTTTGTCCAAGCTCCGCTCGGGCCTCGGCACCGCGGCGGTGATCGTGATGGACAAGTCCACCGACCTGATCCGGGCCATCGCCCGCCTGTCCAAGTTCTACATGCATGAAAGCTGCGGCCAGTGCACGCCCTGCCGTGAGGGCACGGGCTGGATGTGGCGCGTGATGACGCGCATGGCCGAAGGCCGCGCCGAAAAGCGCGAGATCGACATGCTGCTCGATGTCACGAAGCAGATCGAAGGCCACACCATTTGCGCGCTGGGCGATGCGGCGGCCTGGCCCATTCAGGGCCTCATCACGCATTTCCGCAATGTCATCGAAGAGCGGATCGACCAATACGCGTCCAACCCCGATCACGACGGCGCGGTGCGCCGCATCGCCGCCGAATAGGTAAGCCCGGATGCCAAAGATCAAAATTGACGGCGTGGAACTGGAAGTCGAAAACGGCGTGACGCTGCTGCAGGCCTGCGAGCAGGCGGGCGCCGAGGTGCCGCGCTTCTGCTATCACGAGCGCCTGTCGATTGCCGGTAATTGCCGCATGTGCCTCGTGGAAGTGAAGGGCGGCCCGCCAAAGCCGCAAGCCTCCTGCGCCATGTCGGTCAATGATCTCCGCCCCGGCCCCAATGGCGAACCGCCGGAAGTTTTCACCAAGACTCCGATGGTGAAAAAGGCCCGCGAGGGCGTGATGGAATTCCTGCTCATCAACCATCCGCTGGATTGCCCGATCTGCGATCAGGGCGGCGAATGCGACCTGCAAGACCAGGCCATGGCCTACGGCATCTCCAAGAACCGCTTCCATGAAAACAAACGGGCGGTGGAGGAGAAATATCTGGGGCCGCTCGTCAAGACCGAGATGACGCGCTGCATCCAGTGCACGCGCTGCGTCCGCTTCACGACCGAAGTGGGCGGCATTGAAGAGATGGGCGCCACGGGCCGTGGCGAAGACATGGAAATCACCACCTATCTCAACAAGGCGATTTCCTCCGAACTTCAGGGCAACATCATCGATCTGTGCCCGGTTGGTGCGCTCACCTCCGCGCCCTATGAATTCAAGGCGAGGCCCTGGGAACTGCGCAAAACGGAAACCATCGACGCCATGGACGCCGTGGGATCGAACATCCGCGTCGATGCGCGGGGCCGCGAAGTGATGCGCATCCTGCCGCGCACCAATGACGATGTGAACGAGGAATGGATTTCCGACAAGACGCGCTTTGTGTGGGATGGCCTGCGCAACCAGAGGCTCGACAGGCCCTATATCCGTGAATTTGGCAAGCTGCGTGCCGCCACATGGCCGGAAGCGTTTCTCCGCATCGCGCAGAAGTTCAAGGCGGCGGCGCCGGAGCGCATCGGCATTATCCTTGGCGATCTGGTGGGCGCGGAAGAAGCGTTTTCCGTTCGTCAGTTGGCTGAGCAACTGGGCATCAAGAATATCGACTGCCGCCAGGACGGATCGCCTTTGGGCGAGCAGGGCGGCCGCGCCGGCTATCTCTTCAACTCCGGCATCTCAGCCATCGAAGAGGCGGATGCCATCATGCTGATCGGCGCCAACCCTCGCGTAGAGGCGCCGGTGCTGAACGCCCGCATCCGCAAGCGGGTGCTGAAGGGCGGCTGCCTGATTGGCGTCATCGGCGAGCGTGCCGATCTTACCTATTCCTACAACTATCTGGGCGCCGGGCCGGATACACTTGCCACCTTTGAAACCCATGAAGCCGCCAAGGCGCAGAAGCCCATGTTCATCATCGGGCAGGGGGCGCTCGCCCGGCCTGATGGCGCAGCGGTGCTGGCCTCCGCCTACAAGGCTGCCGTGTCACTTGGCGTCATCAAGGATGGCTGGAACGGCTTCAATATCCTGCACACCGCAGCCGGCCGCGTGGGCGCCCTGGACGTGTGTGCCCTTCCGGCGAAGGATGGCGGGAAATCTGCTCCCGAAATTCTGAACTCGGCGAAGAATGGCGAGTTGGACGTGCTGTTCCTGCTGGGGGCCGACGAGATCGACACCACGGCGCTCGGCAACACCTTCGTGATCTATCAGGGCACCCACGGCGATGCCGGTGCGCATCGCGCTGATGTGATCCTCCCCGGCGCGGCCTATACGGAAAAATCCGTAACCTATGTGAACACCGAAGGCCGCCCGCAGATGGCGCGGCGCGCCTCTTTCCCGCCTGGCGATGCGAAAGAGGATTGGGCCATCCTACGCGCGCTGTCGGATTCGCTGTCTGCCACGCTGCCGTGGAACAATCTGGAGGAACTACGCGCCGCCATGTATCGCGTAGCGCCGCATCTGGCGCGGCTCGACCAGCGCACACCCGCTGACCCGGCCCAACTTTCGGAACTTGCAAACGCAGCAGGGAAAGCGTCCTCCGAACCGTTCCGGTCTCCCGTTACCGATTTCTATTTCACCAACCCCATCGCCCGCGCGTCACGCATCATGGCTGAATGTTCGGCCCTGAAGAATACGCGCGCGCTGGAAGCCGCGGAGTGAAATGATGACAAGCATTCCTTCCGCGCCCCGCCGATCCTCGAATACAGGCATTGCCGCGCTCGCCGCATTGATCGCGCTTGTCTGCATCGCGGCGCTTGGCTGGGCCATCTACGAAAGCGGCGTTATCGGCATCATCCGCACATGGATGTATGACACGGTGCTCGGCACCATCGTTCGCTATCTCCTCGAGAGCGTTCTCCTGTTGGTCATTTTGCTGGTGGGCGTGGCCTTTCTCATCCTCTTCGACCGCAAGGTGTGGGCGGCGGTGCAGATGCGGCGCGGACCGAATGTGGTGGGACCGTGGGGGCTGTTCCAGTCTTTCGCCGACTTGCTGAAATTCGTGTTCAAGGAAGTCGTCATTCCCGATGGCGCCAACAAGGGCATCTTCATCATTGCCCCGCTGGTGACGTCCGTTCTAGCGCTCGCCGCTTGGGCCGTGGTGCCGGTGGCCGATGGCTGGGCCATTGCCAACATCAACGTCGGCATCCTCTATCTTTTCGCGCTTTCATCGCTGGGTGTCTATGGCGTGATCATGGGCGGCTGGGCGTCGAACTCGAAATATCCCTTCCTGTCGGCGTTGCGCTCGGCTGCGCAAATGGTCTCCTATGAAGTCTCGATCGGCTTCGTCATCATCACCGTGCTGCTGTGCGCGGGGTCACTGAACCTCGGCGATATCGTGCATTCGCAGAAGACGGGCCTTGGCACGATGCTCGGCCTGCCGAACTCGTTCCTCGACTGGTACTTCATTCCGCTCTTCCCGATGTTCATCGTCTTCTTCGTCTCGGCGCTGGCGGAAACCAACCGCCCGCCCTTCGATCTGGTGGAAGCTGAATCCGAACTCGTGGCGGGTTTCATGGTGGAATATTCCTCCACGCCCTATCTGCTGTTCATGCTCGGGGAATATGTGGCGATCACGTTGATGTGCGCCATGACGTCGATCCTGTTCCTGGGGGGCTGGCTGCCGATCATCGACATTCCGCCGCTGAGCTGGATCCCTGGCGTGATCTGGTTCCTCATCAAGCTGCTCTTCGTGTTCTTCATGTTCGCCATGGTGAAGGCCATCGTGCCGCGCTACCGCTATGACCAGTTGATGCGGCTGGGCTGGAAAGTGTTCCTGCCGCTGTCGCTGTTCTGGGTGGCCCTCACGGCTGGCGTTCTGGTGGCATTCGGATGGGCGCCATGATCAGTCTCGGCGGCATCATTCTGTCGGTGGTGTTCCTTGGCCTCGGGCTTCTGGAATTGGCGCTGGTGCAGCGTTTCGTCTATCCGCCGCTGCGCTGGCGGCATGAAAAGGCCAAGCTCACGCAATCGCAGGGCATGGATCCCGGCCTGATTATGCTGCTTGTGCGCGTGCAGTCGCTGTTGGTCATGCCTGTGCTCGGATATGTGCTGGGCAGCCGGTTCAAGGGTTTGATGGGGTGATCGAGAGATGAAAGTCGCAGCCGCAGCCCGCTCGCTCTTCCTCAAGGAATTCGCTTCCGCCACTGTGATGGCGATGCGCTATTTCTTCGCGCCCAAAGCCACCCTCAACTATCCCAATGAAAAGGGCATGCTGTCGCCGCGCTTCCGCGGTGAGCACGCGCTCCGCCGCTATCCCAATGGCGAGGAGCGCTGCATTGCCTGCAAGCTTTGCGAGGCGATCTGCCCTGCGCAGGCCATCACCATCGAAGCAGGCCCCCGCCGCAATGACGGCACGCGCCGCACCACCCGCTATGACATCGACATGGTGAAATGCATCTATTGCGGCTTCTGCCAGGAAGCCTGCCCGGTGGATGCCATCGTCGAAGGGCCGAATTTCGAATTCGCCACGGAAACACGCGAGGAACTGTTGTTCAACAAGCAGAAGCTTTTGGACAACGGCGACCGCTGGGAGCGCGAGATCGCGGCGAACCTCGCCGCCGACGCGCCCTATCGCTGAGGATTGAACGATGGCCGCTGTATTCTTCTTCTATCTCTTCTCGGCCCTCGCGGTGGCCTCCGCCGTGATGGTGATATCCTCGCGCAACCCCGTGCATTCGGTGCTGTTCCTCATCCTCTGCTTCTTCAATGCGGCAGGGTTGTTTATTCTGATGGGCGCGGAATTCCTGGCGATGATCCTTGTCGTCGTCTATGTCGGCGCGGTCGCCGTGCTGTTCCTCTTCGTGGTGATGATGCTCGACGTCGAATTCGTGGAACTGCGGCAGGGCATGCTCAATTATCTGCCGGTTGGCGGCGTGATCGGGCTGATCGTATTGGGCGAACTCATCCTCGCGGTGGGCGGCTGGATCATTGACCCAGCCAGCCTGCGCACCGCGTCTCCCACGCCTTCAGACGTAACCAACACGCAGGCACTGGGCCACGTTCTCTACACGGACTATATCTATTATTTCGAGGCCGCGGGGCTGATCCTGCTGGTCGCCATGGTCGGCGCCATTGTGCTGACGCTCCGCCACAAGGCCGGCGTCAAGCGCCAGTCGATCGAGGCGCAGGTGGCGCGCGGGCCTGCAACAGCCATCGAAGTCATCAAGGTCAAACCGGGGCAGGGCATCTGATCATGGCCATCGGGCTTTCGCATTACCTCACCGTCGCCGCGATCCTCTTCACCATCGGCATCTTCGGCATCTTCCTGAACCGCAAGAACGTGATCGTCATCCTGATGTCGATTGAACTCATGCTGCTGGCCGTGAACATCAATCTCGTGGCCTTCTCAACCGCGCTGAATGATCTGGTGGGGCAAGTCTTCGCGCTGCTGGTGCTCACCGTGGCGGCGGGCGAAGCGGCCATCGGGCTTGCCATTCTCGTTACCTATTTCCGCAACCGCGGCTCGATCGCGGTTGAAGACATCAATCTCATGAAGGGCTGACGGGGAATGCTGTACGCCATCGTCTTCCTGCCGCTGCTCGGCGCTTTGATCGCCGGGCTCTTTGGCACCAGCCTGTTCAGGAACATGGGCAGCGATGCCGATGTCTATGGCGATCATCACGCACCAGCCGACGCCCATGCAGCTCATACTAGCCATGATGACCACGGACATGGCCATGGCGGTCATTACGATGGCCCCATGTGGCCTATGTATCTCACGACCGCGCTGCTGGTCCTCGCCGCGATATTGAGCTGGGTGCTGTTCATCGATGTACTGCGCCTGCCGGGGCAGGAGACGGTACATGCCCCGGTCTTCGCATGGATCACCTCGGGCACGCTGCAGGCGCCGTGGACGATCCGCTTCGATGCGCTCACCGCCGTGATGCTGGTGGTGGTGAACACGGTCTCGGCTCTGGTGCATGTCTATTCCATCGGCTACATGAGCCACGATCCGCACCAGCCGCGCTTCTTCGCCTATCTGTCGCTCTTCACCTTCGCCATGCTCACGCTGGTAACGGCGGATAATCTCGTCCAGATGTTCTTCGGCTGGGAGGGCGTCGGCCTCGCATCCTATCTGCTCATCGGCTTCTGGTATGAGCGGCCTTCTGCCTGCGCCGCCGCCATCAAGGCTTTCGTCGTCAACCGTGTCGGCGATTTCGGCTTTTCGCTTGGCATTTTCGGCTGCTTCCTCGTGTTCGGGTCGGTAGACTTCGACACGATCTTCAGCGCCGCGCCGGGGGCCGTCGGCAAGACCATGCATTTCCTGAGCTGGCAGCCCGATACGCTCACCGTTTTGTGCCTGCTGCTGTTCATGGGGGCGATGGGCAAGTCCGCCCAGTTTCTGCTCCACACATGGTTGCCGGACGCCATGGAAGGCCCAACCCCCGTCTCAGCACTGATTCACGCCGCGACCATGGTGACGGCAGGCGTCTTCATGGTGGCAAGGCTTTCGCCACTGTTTGAACTCGCCCCTTACGCCAAGGATGTGGTGGTGGTGATCGGCGCCATCACGGCCTTCTTCGCGGCAACGGTCGGCCTCGTACAGAACGACATCAAGCGCGTCATCGCCTATTCGACCTGTTCCCAGCTTGGCTACATGTTCGTGGCGCTGGGCATGGGTGCTTATGGGGCGGGCGTGTTCCACCTCTTCACCCACGCCTTCTTCAAGGCGCTGCTGTTCTTAGGCTCCGGCTCTGTCATCCACGCCATGTCTGGCGAGCAGGACATGCGCAAGATGGGCGGCCTCGCGCCCTACATCCGCATCACCTTCATCATGATGGTGATCGGCAATCTGGCGCTCACGGGCTTTCCCTTCACGGCGGGCTATTATTCCAAGGACGCGATCATCGAATCCGCTTTCGTGGGCGGGTCAGGCTTTGCCTTTGTGCTGCTCGTCATCGCGGCTTTCTGCACCTCCTTCTATTCATGGCGGCTCGCCTTCATGACCTTCACCGGCGTAAAACATGCGGACAAGGAAACCATGGACCATGTGCATGAAAGCCCGCCGATCATGCTGGTGCCTCTGTTCATCCTGGCGCTGGGCGCCATTTGTGCCGGCTTCGTCTTCAAGGACTGGTTCATCGGCGAGCGCGCCCACGAATTCTGGCATGGCGCTGTCGCCAACGGCCCGGTCATGGAGGAAATGGAAAAGGAAGGCGCCGTGCCGCTATGGGTGAAATGGTCGCCTTTCGTGGTGATGGTGCTGGGCTTCCTGCTGGCCGTCCTGTTCTATATCCGTGACACGGCGCTTCCGGCGAAACTCGCGGCGCAAAACGAGCCGCTCTACAAGTTCCTGCTCAACAAGTGGTACTTCGACGAGCTTTACAATCTGATCTTCGTGCGCCCCGCCATGTGGCTTGGCCGTTTCTTCTGGAAGAAGGGCGACGGCATGGTGATCGATGGCCTCGGCCCCGATGGCGTCACCGCCCGCGTGGTTGACGTCACGCGCGGCGTGGTGCGGCTGCAGACGGGATATGTCTACCATTACGCCTTCGCCATGCTGATCGGCGTGGCGGTGCTGATTTCATGGTTTCTCTTCAAGGGCGGACACTGATGGGCTGGCCTATCCTCTCGCTGGTAACCTTCCTGCCGCTGGTGGGCGTGCTCTTCCTGCTGGTGCAGCGGGGGGAAGATGAAACCGCGCTCCGCAACATCCGCTATGGCGCGCTGTGGACGACGATCATCACCTTCTTCGTTTCTCTGCTGATCTGGATCGAATTCGATCCCACGGCGCAGGGGTTCCAGTTCGTGGAAACCCACAAATGGCTGGGTGACGCCGCGACCTACCGCATGGGCGTGGACGGCATTTCCATGCCCTTCGTGATCCTCACCACATTCCTCATGCCCATCTGCATTCTCGCCAGCTGGCACGTGAAGACGCGCGTGCGGGAATACATGATCGCCTTCCTCGTGCTGGAAACGCTGATGATCGGCGTCTTCTGCGCGCTTGATCTGGTGCTGTTCTATCTCTTCTTCGAGGCGGGCCTCATTCCGATGTTCCTGATCATCGGCATCTGGGGCGGCCCGCGCCGCGTCTACGCGTCCTTCAAGTTCTTCCTCTATACGCTGCTCGGCTCGGTGCTGATGCTGCTGGCCATCATCGCCATGTATTGGCATGCCGGCACGACTGACATCGCGGCGCTGCTGACGCGGCATCCCGGCTTCCCGGCTGAAATGCAGACGTGGCTGTGGCTCGCCTTCTTCGCCTCGTTCGCGGTGAAGATGCCGATGTGGCCGGTCCACACCTGGCTTCCTGATGCACACGTCGAAGCGCCAACCGCTGGCTCGGTGATCCTGGCGGCCATCCTCCTCAAGATGGGCGGCTATGGTTTCCTGCGTTTCTCGCTGCCCATGTTCCCGGACGCCAGCGTCTATTTCCAGCCGCTCGTTTACACGCTCTCGGTCGTCGCCATCGTCTACACATCGCTTGTGGCGCTGATGCAGGAGGATATGAAGAAGCTCATTGCCTATTCCTCCGTGGCGCATATGGGTTTCGTCACCATGGGCATCTTCGCCATGACGCGGCAATCGGTCGATGGCGCGATGTTCCAGATGATCAGCCACGGGCTTGTCTCGGGCGCATTGTTCCTGTGCGTCGGCGTCATCTATGACCGCATGCACACGCGCGAAATCGCCGCCTATGGCGGACTGGTGAACCGCATGCCGCTTTACGCCACTGTGTTCATGCTGTTCACCATGGCGAATGTCGGCCTTCCCGGAACGTCGGGCTTCGTGGGTGAGTTCCTCTCATTACTTGGGACTTTCAAGAGCAACACCTGGGTGGCCTTCTTCGCCACGCTGGGCGTGATCCTGTCGGCTGCCTATGCGTTGTGGCTCTATCGCCGTGTCATATTCGGCAAACTCGAGAAGTCCTCGCTTGCCCATATCGCCGACATGACGCCGCGCGAACTGATGACGCTCGGGCCGCTGGCGGTGCTCACGCTGTTCTTCGGTTTTTATCCTTCGCCCATTCTCGGCATTTTCGGGAACGCGGTCGAAAACCTTCTCAAACCCGTGCAAGCTGCGGCTGCCGCCGCGCACCAGCTTGCCGTGGCATTGCAATAGGGGTCTGACGGATGTCGTTTCTCACCCAGGCCGGAGCTGGAGCGGTTCTTCCCGAAATCGTGCTGGCCCTCTGCGCCATGGCGCTTCTGCTGTTCGGCACCGTCCGTAAGGACGACGCCGGAAACACCGTCACGCTGGGCGCGATTTTAGCGCTGGCGCTTGCCGCCGTGCTGGTCCTCTTCGTCGGCAATGCCACGGCGTTTCACGGGGCTTTCGTGGTGGATGACTTCGCCCGTGTGCTGAAGGTGGTGACGCTGTTCGGCTCCGCCGTGGCGCTGGTGCTTTCGGTGCATTTCCTCAAGCGCGAGAAGGTGGCGGCATTTGAATATCCCGTGCTGGTGCTGCTCGCCTCCACCGGCATGATGATGATGATCTCGGCCAATTCGCTGATCGCCCTTTACATGGGTCTCGAATTGCAGTCGCTGGCGCTTTATGTCGTGGCGGCGATCAATCGCGACAGCGCGCGTTCCTCCGAGGCTGGCCTCAAATATTTCGTCTTGGGCGCCCTCTCGTCCGGCATGCTGCTCTATGGCTCCTCGCTGGTCTATGGCTTCACCGGTTCGGTGAATTTCCCCGATATTGCCGCCGTGATCGCCAAGGAAGGCGCAGGGATCGGCGTAATCTTTGGCCTCGTGTTTGTGCTGGCTGGCCTCGCCTTCAAGATTTCCGCTGTGCCCTTCCACATGTGGACACCCGATGTCTATGAAGGCGCGCCCACGCCGGTAACGGCGTTCTTCGCCTCGGCTCCCAAGCTCGCCGCCATGGCGCTGATGATCCGCGTGACGATGACGCCCTTCGGGCCTGCCACGCATCAATGGCAGCAGATCATCGTGGTGATTGCTCTTGCCTCAATGGTGCTGGGTGCTTTCGCGGCCATCGGGCAGAGCAATATCAAGCGCCTGCTCGCCTATTCTTCGATCGGCCACATGGGCTTCGCACTTGTGGGCCTCGCCGCCGGCACGCAACAGGGCGTTCGCGGCACGGTCATCTATATGATCATCTATGTGCTGATGACGCTCGGCACCTTCGCCTGCGTCATCGCCATGCGGCGTAACGGGCGGCAGGTAGAACAGATTTCCGACCTTGCGGGATTGTCGCGCACCAACAAGGGGCTGGCCTTTGTTCTGTCCATGCTGATGTTTTCGCTGGCCGGCATTCCACCGCTCGCCGGATTCTTCGCCAAATATTTCGCCTTCATGGCGGCGGTGCAGGCGGGGCTTTATGTGCTCGCGGTGCTGGGCGTGATCGCCAGCGTGGTGGGCGCTTACTACTATTTGCGCATCGTCAAGGTCATGTATTTCGACGAGCCTGCAGAAGCCTTCGATCCCATGGATGGAGAGGTGAAGCTGGTAGCCTATGCGGCGGGCGCTTTCGTGCTGCTGTTTGTGGTGTTCGCCAGCCCGCTGCTGGATTTTGCGGATACGGCGGCGCAGGCGTTTCCCCTCCATTGATGCTGGACAGCGGGCACCGCATTCTTCATTTCGAGCGGATCGATTCCACCAATGCGGAAGCGCGGCGTCTCACCCAAGCTGGCGAGGCAGGGCCTCTGTGGATTGTGGCCGATGAGCAGACGGGCGGGCGAGGGCGGCTCGGCCGCTCTTGGGTATCGGAGCCGGGGAACCTCTATGCAACACTCCTGTTTTCGACGTCCGCAGGGCCCGAGGCTGCCGCACAAGTGAGCTTCGTAGCCGCTCTGGCGGTGCATGAGGCCGTGTCAACACTTTTGCCTCACCGGCACACCGCAATCAAATGGCCCAATGACGTTTTGGTCGATGGGGCGAAAATCTGCGGCATCCTTGCGGAAGTAGCAGGAAACGCGCCCGTTGTGCTGGCACTCGGCTGCGGCCTTAACATCGCACATTTCCCCGAAGGCACGCCGTATCCGGTCACATCTCTGGTGACGGAGGGTGCATCTGCTGCAGTCCCTGAGGTTTTTGAAGCCCTCGACGCCAGTTTTTCGCGTCACCTGGCGATCTGGAACGATGGCGCAGGCTTCGGACACATCCGCAAGCTTTGGGAACAGAATGCGATTGGATTGGGCGAAGCGGTGACCATTCACTCCGGTGATCAGCAGATATCAGGCCTTTTTGACGGCCTCGCCCTCGACGGCGCTCTGATCGTTTCGCTTGCCAATGGCACACACAGGACCATCCACGCCGGAGACGTGCGCTTTGCCGCCGTCGAGGCGCTTAGACAGAGACGCGCATGAACGCCAAACGCAAAACCAGCCGTCCCGAAGAACTTGTATTCCTGCCGCTGGGCGGCACGGGCGAGATCGGCATGAACTGCTATTGCTATGGCGTCGGCACAGCGGATGATCGCCAATGGCTGATGGTCGATCTGGGCGTGAAGTTTGGCGATGACGCTGATCCGGGCATTGATGTGGTGCTGCCGGATGTGGGCTTCATCGCCAGCAACCGGAAGAACCTCGCAGGCCTGGTTCTCACCCACGCGCATGAGGATCATCTCGGCGCGGTCGCATGGCTTTGGCCGCAACTGGAATGCCCTGTCTATTGCACGCCCTTTTGCGCGCAGGTGTTGAATCTGAAGTTGAAGGAGGCCGGTCTCGACGGTGACGTGAAGGTCATCACCGTGCCGCAGGGTGGCCGCGTGGATATTGGCCCTTTCGATGTGGAATTCGTTTCCGTCACCCACTCAATACCGGAGCCGACGGCGCTCTGCATCCGCACCAAGCTCGGCACGGTTCTCCATTCCGGTGACTGGAAGATCGATGCCTATCCGGGATTCGGCAAAGGCATGGATGAAAAGCGCCTGCGTGAAATCGGCGAGGAGGGCGTAGACGTTCTGGTATGTGACTCCACAAATGTGCTTCGCGAAGGCCATTCGCCATCCGAGACAGATGTGGCAGCCACGCTGAATGACATTGTGCGCAATGCAAAGGCGCGCGTCGCCATCACCACCTTCGCCTCCCATGTGGGGCGCATCGCAACGGCTGTCGCAGCCGCCCGCGCCAATGGCCGCGAGGTGGTGATCGCCGGCCGCGCCATGCGCAACACCATCGAAGCCGCGCGCGCCTGCGGCTATCTCAAGAATGCAGGGGAGTTTCTTGACGATGAGGAGTTCGGCTACCTCCCCAACGACAAGATCATGCTGCTGTGCACCGGAAGCCAGGGCGAGCCGCGCGCTGCCATAGCCCGCATCGCCGAAGACCAGCACCCCAACATTTCGTTGGATGCGGGTGACCTCGTGATCTTCTCGTCCAAGACGATTCCGGGCAACGAGAAAGACGTAAGCCGGATTCTCAATAATCTCGCCAAGCTCGATGTCGATGTCATCACCTCCGATGACGCACTCGTCCACACCTCGGGCCATCCCCGTCAGGAGGAGTTGAAGAAGCTATATGGCTGGCTGAGACCACGCGCCGTTGTGGCAATGCACGGCGAACCGCGCCATCTCCGCCAGCAGGCGATCTTCGCGCGCGAATGCGGCATCGCCGAAACATTGATCCCGCAGGATGGCCACATCGCAAGGCTTTGCCCCGGACCGGTAGAAAACATAGACGAGGCGCCTGCAGGCAGGCTGCACGTCGACGGGCGGCTGATCGTGCCGGTGGAGGATGGCCCGGCAAAGGCGCGCCGCAAGCTCTCCTTCGTCGGCATCGTGTTCGTTGCCGTGGTGATCAACGCCAAAATGGAACTGGCCGATGATCCGCAGGTGATCGCCGATGGCCTGCCGGAAGGCTTCGAGGACGAGCTTCTGGAAGCCGTGGAGCAGGGCTTTGCCTCGATCCCCAAGCCCCGCCGCAAGGATGACGACAAGGTGGCCGAGTCCATCCGCACTGCCGTCCGCCGCGCGGCGGATCAGGCCTGGGGCAAGAAACCCATCGTGAAAGTGGCCGTCAGCCGGGTGTAATGGATCGTCCGAATTGCCGGCCTGATCGGCTATAGTCGCCCGCGAATCATGAGCAAGCCTGTAAAGCCCCCCGAAACGCCGAAGGAAGCCGAGCGCATCGAACTGAAGGATGCGCTGGAAGAGCGCTATCTCGCCTATGCGCTGTCCACCATCATGCACCGGGCGCTGCCCGATGTGCGCGATGGCTTGAAGCCGGTGCATCGCCGGATTCTGCATGTGATGCGCAATCTCCGGCTGGATCCCGGAACCGGATTCCGCAAGTCGGCCAAGATCGTTGGCGACGTGATGGGCAGTTTTCATCCCCACGGCAATCTGGCGATTTATGATGCGCTGGTGCGTTTGGCGCAGGATTTTGCCTCGCGCTATCCGCTCGTCGACGGGCAAGGCAATTTTGGCAACATCGATGGCGACAACGCGGCGGCCGACCGTTACACCGAAGCGCGCATGACCGAAGTGGCCCGCCTGCTCCTGGACGGGCTGGACGAGGACACGGTCGATTTCCGTCCCAATTACGATGGCCGCGAAACCGAGCCAGTCGTGTTGCCGGGCGCTTTTCCGAACCTGCTCGCGAACGGCTCGTCCGGCATTGCCGTGGGCATGGCCACCTCCATTCCGCCGCACAACGCTGCGGAACTGTGCGACGCGGCGCTGCATCTTATCAAAACGCCAAATGCGACCGACGACAAGCTCGTCTCTTTCGTGCAGGGCCCCGATTTTCCGACCGGCGGCATCATTGTGGATGACCGCGCCTCCATTCTTGAGGCCTACAAGACGGGCCGCGGCGGCTTCCGCGTGCGCGCCCGCTGGGCGCAGGAGGATGTGGGGCGCGGCGGCTGGCAGGTCGTTGTCACCGAAATTCCCTATCAGGTGCAGAAAGGCCGGCTGATCGAAAAGATTGCCGAACTTCTCACCGCCAAGAAACTTCCGCTGCTGGCCGACGTGAGGGACGAAAGCGCGGAAGACGTGCGCATCGTGTTTGAGCCGCGCAGCCGCACCGTTGATCCGCAGTTGATGATGGAGCAGCTTTTCAAGAACACCGAGCTTGAGGCGCGCATTCCCCTCAATATGAATGTGCTGTCGGGCGGCAAGGTACCGAAGGTGATGTCGCTCAAGGAGGTCCTCCGGGAGTGGTTGGATCACCGCAAGCAAGTGCTGGTCCGCCGCACCAATTTCCGCCTTGCCGAAATTGGCCGCCGCCTGGAAATTCTTGCCGGCTATCTCATCGCTTATCTGAACCTCGATGAGGTGATCCGCATCATCCGCGAGGAGGATGAGCCCAAACCCGCTTTGATGGCGCGGTTCAAGCTCACGGACACGCAGGCCGAAGCGATCCTCAACATGCGGCTGCGCGCGCTCCGCAAGCTCGAGGAAATGGAAATCCGTACCGAGCATGCAAGCCTTACCAAGGAGCAGAAGGAGTTGAAAGGCCTGCTCTCCGACGATGATGCCCAGTGGCAGCGCATCGCTGCGGAAGTGAAGGATGTAAAAGAAAAATTCTCCAAAAAGACCGAACTTGGCCGCCGCCGCACCGATTTCGCCGAAGCGCCGGATATCGACATCGATTTCGAAGAGCAGTTGATGGAGAAGGAGCCGATCACTGTCGTCTGCTCCGACAAGGGCTGGATCCGCGCCATGAAGGGCCACATGGAGGATACCTCAAGCCTCACCTACAAGGACGGCGACCAGGGCAAGTTTGCGTTCCCGGCGCAGACGACAGACAAGATCATGCTGTTCTCCTCATCGGGCAAGTTTTTCACGCTGGAGGGCGGCAAGCTGCCGGGAGGGCGCGGGCATGGTGAACCGGTGCGCCTGATGTGCGATCTCAATGCCGCTGACACCATAGTGGCACTCTTTGTTTATCAACCTGGCGCGAAGCGATTGCTGGCGTCGACAGAAGGCGATGGCTTCATCATCAGCGAAGATGAATGTGTGGCCAATACCCGCAAGGGCAAGCAGGTGCTGAACGTCAAGGCACCCGTGGAGGCGCTGGTGTGCGCACCTGTTGACGAGACTGCAAACACCATTGCCACCGTCGGCGACAATCGCAAGCTGCTGCTGTTTCCGCGTGCCGAATTGCCCGAAATGGCGCGCGGCAAGGGCGTCAGACTGCAGAAGTTCAAGGATGGCGGATTGTCCGATGCCTGTGCTTTTGCGCTGAAAGAGGGGCTGTCATGGATCGACAGTTCGGGGCGTACATGGACCGTCACCGATCTCAAGGAGTGGATGGGCGAGCGCGCCCAGGCTGGCCGCCTGCCGCCCAAAGGTTTCCCCAAGACGAACAAGTTTGCCTGACAGGCGAAGACGGGCAGGGCACGTCCCCAGCATAGTCGAGCATTGAGTTGCGCTTGTCGTTAACAGATCGCTTTTTACCTATTTACCTTATTTCTGGCACACTCAACTTTACACAACTTGCTGCACCTTCCAGTCGAACGTGACATTAAACGCCCAATTCCTGGAGCGTTCTATGACTCGTTTTGCAGCAGTAACCGTAGCTTTGGCATGTTTCGCATGCTGCATGGTCGTCCCCGCAAGTGCGGATACGCTCCAGATAACATCGGCGGCGTTGTCGGCCATGCCCTTGCCAGGAGCAGGTTGGTTCTTTGCATCCAGCCTTGGCTGCATTGGGTATCTCGGCCGCACGCGAATCAAATCCTGATCTTGAATTTCCGCGGCAACCACCTCGCGAGTTTGCCAAGACGGGTTGACTAAAAGGTCATGCTCCAATAGTCAGCTATCTATGACTGACCGTTCAGTAACAAAAACATCCCGCCACCGCCGACCAAAAGCGCGACCGGGAGAAATCCTCGCCGCAGCACTCGAACTGTTCTCAGAACGGGGCTTTTCCGCCACCCGAATGGAAGACATATCCGATCGCGCAGGGATCAGCAAAGCCGCAATCTATTTATATTTCAAAGACAAGCTGACCCTTCTTCAGACTCTTGTGCAAGAAACGGTGACCATTAATCTCACCAAGGCCAGGGAAATGGCAGAACACCATGCCGGTCCCGTCTCACCTCTCATTTCCAGCATAGTGGAATTCATGGCGGGACGCGTGGAAACGAGCCCCATGCCAGACATACTAAAACTGGTCATTGCCGAGAGCAGATCGCATCCCGAAATCGGCCGCTATTATTTGGAAAATGTCGTGAACCAGGGGGTCCATTTCCTTGAGGGGTTGGTGCAGAGAGGCATTCAATCCGGTGAATTCCGCAAGGTTGACCCTGCGCTTACCGTGCGAACCCTGTTTGCCCCCATGCTTGTGGCGTCGATCTGGAAAACAGTGTTCCAACCCCTCGGTGCCGAACCCTTGGACATCCAGATTTTCCTTCAGCTCAGCAATGACGTGCTGTTGAGGGGGCTCAAACCCTAGGCCCCATAGCCACCCGCAATGGCGCGACACTTGATTAATTGTCATACAAAAGTTTCACATTTCGCCTTGACGCACTGCAGCATCGGTCTATCTTGCCAAAGAAATAACCATCTATAGGAAACGCTCAATAAATGGGCATCCAGATTGGCCCAATTAAAACCCGGAACCGGGTTTTCCTGGCTCCCATGTCGGGCGTCACGGATGAGCCGTTTCGCGCCGTTTCCCATGCCCACGGCGCAGGGTTGGTCGTGTCTGAAATGGTGGCGGGTGAAGAGCTTGCCAAATCGAGGCCGGATATGGTGCGGAGGGCAACCGGTGCCGACAAGCTTTCCCCCTTTGTGATCCAGCTTGCGGGGCGTGAAGCGCACTGGATGGGCGAGGGCGCGCGCATTGCGCAGGATCTCGGCGCCGACATTATCGATATCAACATGGGTTGCCCGGCCCGGCAGGTGACGGGCGGGCTTTCTGGTTCGGCACTGATGCGCGATCTCGATCACGCAATATCTCTTGTGGAAGCGTCGGTTTCCGTTGCCCGCGTCCCAGTTACACTCAAGATGCGGCTGGGGTGGGATCACAATCAGCTCAATGCGCCGGAACTGGCGCGGCGTGCAGAAGCGGCCGGCGTCGCGATGATCACCGTACACGGCCGCACGCGCTGCCAGTTTTATACCGGCAAGGCCGATTGGAGCGCCATTGCGCGGGTCCGCGAGGCGATCTCCATTCCGCTCATCGCCAATGGCGATGCCGAAAGCGTTGCGGATGCGCGCGCAATGCTGACTGCTTCGGGCGCCGATGGCATCATGATAGGCCGCGCGGCCTATGGCCGCCCGTGGTGGCCGGGCGTTATCGCCAACCAACTTGATCCGGGGAGTGGAATTGCACTGCCATCGCTTCAGGCGGAAGCAGTGATCGTGCAGGCCCATCACCAGTCAATTCTCGCCTATCATGGCCCGCATCATGGCAATCGCATCGCGCGTAAGCATATCGGCTGGGTAATCACCAGGCTGAATGAACGCAGGTTGATCAGCGATGAAGCAATGGCGCAAGCCCGCGCCGGACTGCTCGGAACGCCTGACAACACGCGTGTGGCCGATGGCCTGGCGCAGCTCTATGAAAATCTGTTCCGGCGGGAAGCGGCATGAATATCGCGCTCGAAAGCGGCATCACGGTGCCATTGCCCAAGAATGTGATCGATTCGCTTCCCAATCCGTTGGTCGTGGTGGACGACGAAGACCGCATCTGCCTTGCTAACGGTGCGGCGGAAAATTTCTTCCATGCCAGCAGCGCCATGCTCGTGCGCTTGCGGCTGGGTGACCTCGTGCCGTTTTCCAGTCCAGTTATAAATGCGGTGGCGCAGGCGCGCGATACAGCCGGCGTTGTCAATGAATATGCAGTGGGGGTAGGAACGCCACGCTTCGGCGGCGAACGCATTGTTGATGTGCAGACTGCGTTGATGGCTGATGACTCGCGCTTCGTCCTGGTTATGCTGCTTGAACGCTCCATGGCCCATAAGATCGATCGGCAACTCACGTCTCGGGGCGCGGCGCGGTCTGTATCTGGCATGGCCTCCATGCTGGCGCATGAGATCAAGAATCCGCTGGCGGGGATTCGCGGTGCCGCGCAACTTCTGGAGCCCGGACTGGATGATGAAGACCGGACGCTGACCAGACTCATCTGCGAAGAAACAGACCGCATTCGCGATCTTGTCGATCAGATGGAAGTCTTTTCAGACGAACGGCCGCTCGATCGTGCGCCTGTGAACATCCATGCTGTTCTGGAAAGAGTGAAACAGCTCACTATTGTGAGCCTTCCGGGCGGTGTCACCGTGCGTGAGGACTATGATCCTTCGCTGCCTCCTGTGTTCGGCAACAAGGATCAATTGGTGCAGGTGTTCCTCAATCTCGCCAAGAACGCCGCTGAAGCCATCGAAATGGGCGGTGAGGCAGGCGAGATCATGTTCACGACCGCATTCAGGCCCGGCATCCGGCTCACCGTGCCAGGCACCAATGAAAGAATCACGCTGCCGCTTGAGGTCTGCGTACATGACACTGGGCCGGGGATTCCCGAAGAACTGCGGCCTAATATTTTCGATCCATTTGTCACGACAAAACCAAGCGGCCGCGGTTTGGGATTGGCGCTTGTCGCCAAGCTGGTGCGCGATCACGGCGGCATTGTTGAATGTGTCGGCCGCAGCCGTGGCACGACGTTCCGCGTCCTGCTGCCAATGTTGCGCACGCAAGCCGCACCTTCTCAAGGAGATACATCCGCATGAGCGCCAAGACCGTTCTTATTGCCGACGACGACAGCGCTGTGCGCACCGTGCTCACCCAGGCGCTGAGCCGGGCCGGCTATAGTGTGCGCTCGACAGCGACGGCCACTGCACTCTGGAGATGGGTCAGCGAAGGGCAGGGCGATGCCGTCGTCACCGATGTGGTGCTGCCCGATGAGAACGCCTTCGATGTTCTGCCGCGCATCAAGAAGCTCAGGCCCAATCTGCCGGTGATCGTGATGAGCGCCAAGAACACCATCATGACGGCGATCACAGCGGCCGAGCGCGGTGCCTACGACTATTTGCCGAAACCATTTGACCTCAGCCAGCTTGTGCAGACAGTCGGGCGGGCCCTTGAACAATCGGCGCGCCCGATGCCGGCCAACAACAATGCGTCGGTTGAAAACCTGCCCATCGTTGGCCGCTCCGCCGCCATGCAGGAAATCTACCGTCTCATTGCGAGGCTTACCCAGACGGACTTGACCGTGATGATCGTAGGCGAAAGCGGCACCGGCAAGGAATTGGTTGCGCGCGCGCTACATGATTACGGGCGCCGCCGCAAAGGGCCTTTCGTGGCCGTGAATATGGCTGCGATTCCGCGCGAGCTAATTGAGTCCGAGTTGTTTGGCCATGAGAAGGGAGCCTTTACGGGTGCCACGGCGCGGGTCGCCGGCCGCTTCGAACAGGCAGAAGGCGGCAGCCTGTTCCTTGACGAGATCGGCGACATGCCTCTCGAGGCACAGACACGGCTTCTGCGCGTACTGCAACAGGGCGAATATACCGCCGTTGGGGGCAACGCTCCCATCAAGACCAACGTGCGCATCATCGCGGCCACGCATCGCGATCTCCGCCAGTTGATCACACAAGGCCAGTTCCGCGAAGATCTGTTCTTCCGCCTGAATGTCGTGCCGCTGCGCCTGCCGCCTTTGCGCGAGCGGACGGAAGACATCCCCGATCTGGTGCGGCACTTCCTTGGACGCACCGTGAAGGAGGGATTGCCCCGCAAGGAACTGACCGGCGATGCCATTGAGCGCCTGAAACAATACCGCTGGCCAGGCAACATCCGCGAGCTTGAAAATCTTCTGCGGCGGCTGGTTGCCATTGAACTGGAGGATGTCATCCCGGTAAACGCCGTAGACCGTGAGCTGACATCTACGCCTATTGTTCAACCCGGTGACGCGAACGGCACTGAGAATCTTAATCTGCAGGAATTTGCAGAGGCTTATCTGGCGCGTTACTTCTCCGGTTTCGGTATGCAATTGCCGCCTGCCGGGCTGTATGATCGTATCCTGGCGGAAATCGAGCCGCCGCTTTTACGTGCGGCTCTGGCAGCCACATCAGGAAACCAGCTTCGCGCCGCCGACCTTTTGGGGATCAATCGTAACACTCTGCGCGTTAAGCTGCGCGACAGGAACATAAAGGTCATCAGAGGGTTGTGACCGGTTCCGACTGACTGTCGCAAATCGGCCACATTTGGTGTTGATTTCGTGCAACAGATAATGTTGTACGGACCGAATGGCTGAGCGCCCTGACAACAGGCTTTCCCAACGCCTCAGAAAACTGACAGGCTGGACCGGGCTTTCGCTCGTGATCCTGGGTGTTGTGACGGGCCTTGGCACATTCACAGTTCTGACCGGATTGACGCCAGTCAAGCCGACCCCGGAAATTACCATTCTCCTTCTTGTTGCCAATGGCGCCCTGCTGTTCGTGATGGCTCTCATGGTGCTGGGGCAGGTGGCATTCCTGTTCATCGAGCGCGCGCGGGGCACCGCTGGAGCGGGCCTCCATCTGCGGCTGGTGCTCCTGTTTAGCCTCATGGCGCTTCTTCCAGCCATCGTTCTGGCCGTGTTTGCATCGGTGACGTTGAATAGAGGCCTCGACACATGGTTTTCTGAACGCACGCGCGCCATCGTCGACTCGGCAGTGAATGTCGCGGAAGCCTATCTCCGTGATCACACCGAAGCCACGCGCGGGGATGTTGCCGGTGTGGCGGCGGATCTTTCGCAACAACATGATCTTTTCATCAGTGACCGCTCGGCCTTCGTACGCCGCGCGGCGCGGCATGCCGCGCTTCGCGGCCTTGTTGGACTGTTTATATTCGACCCCAAGGACAAGCGAATTGACGTAAAAGTGACGCTTAATGACAAGGTTGAATTTCTGGCGCCTGATCCGGAGGAATTGGCCCGCGCAGACAAAGGTGAGTTGGTGGTCATGCCTCCGGGGCCTGGGGGAAATATCGTCCGTGCACTGATAAGTTTGCAGAATTTTCCCGGTGAGTATCTTTATATTTACCGGGTCATAAATCCTTCAGTTCTCGATCAGCTCGCGAAAACCCGTGATGCCAAGGCAGAATACGACCGGCTCATGTCGCAACGCGTTGGCGTGCAACTCACTTTCGGGCTCATGTATGCGGTTGTGGGATTTGTGTTCCTGCTTGCTGCTGTCTGGACGGGACTGTGGTTCTCTGACCGCCTCGTGGCGCCCGTTGTGCGCCTGCTCGATGCCGCAAGGCGGGTCTCGCACGGCGATCTGGACAGCAAGGTGAGCGTAGTCGACGGGCCGGCCGATCTTCAAACGCTCTCCCGCACCTTCAATCTGATGACGGGCCACATCAAGGAACAGCGCGACGAACTTGTCTCTGCCAATCAGGCACTCGACATGCGCCGCAGGTTCACGGAAGCAATGCTTGCCGGAGTAAGTGCAGGGGTGATCGGCGTTGATGAATCAGGGATTATTTCCCTGGTTAACCGGTCTGCCCTCGAGTTGCTGCACAAAACCGAGGATGATCTTCTCGGGCACACCATCACGGATGTGCTACCGGATTTTACCCCTCTGTTCGAGCAGGCAATTTCACGCGCCTCACGGTTTGCGGAAGCACAAGTGGACATTGCGCAGGAAGGCCAGCCACGAAGCTATTTCGCGCGTGTCACCACGGAAGCGGCAGATGACGAACGCCACGGCCATGTGCTGACGTTCGACGACGTCACAGATCTTGTTTCGGCGCAGCGCAACTCCGCCTGGGCCGATATTGCGAGGCGCATCGCTCATGAGATCAAAAACCCGCTGACGCCTATTCAGTTGTCTGCAGAGCGGCTCAAACGGAAATACGGGAGCCAGATCGTTCAGGACCGGCAGATTTTCGATCAGTGCACGGACACCATCATCCGGCAGGTCGGTGATATTGGCAGGATGGTGGATGAATTCTCTTCTTTTGCGCGAATGCCGAAGGCCCTTCCAGAACCCCAGCAACTGGCCAACGTGGTGCGCGAAGCTACCGTGCTGCAACGCGTTTCATCCTCCGATGTCGATATCGAACTCGACGTAAAGCCCGGAGAATTCACATTCCCGTTTGATCGCCGCCTGATCACGCAAGCGGTCACCAATTTGGTGAAAAACGCGAGAGAGGCCATAGAAGGCCGCCAGCAGCAGTCACCAGAACCTCGCGGGCATATTCTTGTCGAGGCTGGAATGCAGGGGCACGCGCCATTCATCCGCGTTACTGACAATGGCATCGGCTTGCCCAAGGAAAACCGCCACCGGCTTGCCGAGCCCTACATGACGACGCGCGAGAAGGGCACTGGCCTTGGCCTTGCTATCGTGAAGCGCATCATGGAAGAACACGGCGGAAAACTCGTTCTGGAAGATGCCCCGCCAGATTTTTCAGGTGGCACCGGAGCCCGTATCACGCTCCTGTTCGATGCGCTGGCCGCCGCCGAAACCACTCCCGCTTGATGGATGCAACATATGGCTGCTGACATTCTGATCGTTGATGATGAAGCCGATATCCGCGAATTGATCGCCGGAATTCTCCAGGATGAAGGCTATGAGACGAGGCTGGCTCACAACAGCGATGCTGCATTGGCTGAAATCAGCCAGCGGCGCCCGTCTTTGATCGTTCTGGATATTTGGCTTCAGGGTTCCCGCCTCGACGGCCTCGATCTTCTGGCGGCGATCAAGGAGAAACATCCTGAGGTTCCGGTGATCATTATTTCGGGCCATGGCAATATCGAAACGGCCGTATCAGCCATTAAGCGCGGTGCTTATGAATATATCGAAAAGCCGTTCAAGGCCGACCGCCTGCTCCTTGTCGTCGGGCGCGCGCTCGAAACATCGAGGCTGAGACGCGAAAACGAAGAACTCAAGGGCAGGGCGGGGGCGGATGTCGAACTTTTGGGTTCATCTTCCGCGATGCGCCAGCTTCGGCAACTGCTCAAGAAAATCGCCCCGGCCAATAGCCGCGTTCTCATTTCCGGCCCCATGGGCGCTGGCAAGGAATTGGCCGCGCGGACTTTGCACGCCCTCTCTGCGCGTGCGGCTGGCCCATTCGTCACGTTGAGCGCCGCCACGATGGCGCCGGAACGCATGGAGGAGGAGCTTTTTGGCGTCGAAGACGGGGCAGGCTCCGCGCGCCGGGTGGGCGCTCTGGAAGAAGCCCATGGCGGCACCCTCTATATCGACGAGCTGGCGGACATGCCGATCGAAACGCAGGGGAAGGTGCTGCGCGTTCTCGTCGATCAGACCTTCCAGCGCGTAGGCGGTGCGAAAAAAGTAAAGGTGGATGTCCGGATTGTTTCCTCCACCAGCCGTGATTTGCAGCAGCTGATTTCAGCCGGGCGCTTTCGGGAAGATCTCTATCACCGCCTGGGTGTGGTCCCCGTTCAGGTGCCCGGTTTGGGCGAACGGCGGGAGGATATTCCCGAACTCACCTCGCATTTCGCGCGCAGTTATTCCGTGTCGGCAGGTCAGCCGCTCAGGCGTTTCGCGGAAGATGTGATCGCCATGCTGCAAACACGCGAATGGCCCGGAAACGTCCGTGAACTGAAAAACAATGTTGAGCGCTTCATGATCCTTGCATCCGGCGATCCAGCGAGCGAAATCACTGGCGCGAACCTTCCGCAAGAAACAGCGGCGCCAAGCTCCGGCACCGGCTCTTTCGGCATGGAGAACATTCTGGTGCTACCGCTTCGCGAGGCCCGGGAAGTGTTCGAGCGTGATTATATCACCGCGCAACTCGGCCGCTTTGGCGGCAATATCTCGCGCACGTCGCAATTTATCGGCATGGAGCGGTCAGCGCTTCACCGCAAGATCAAGCTCCTTGGCCTCGCAACGCGCGGGGACGAAGAGACGGAGTAGCAAAATTTGGCATCCCGCCCACTTGTGGTATCGTGATGCTTCCACTGGCCCCAAAACGGAAGAGAAGACGAAATGGCCCAAGAAAAACAGCAAAATCTGCAGGACACGTTCCTCAATCATGTGCGCAAGCAGAAAGTCCCCGTCACGGTTTTTTTGGTGAACGGCGTGAAACTGCAGGGCGTCATCACCTGGTTCGATAATTTCTGCGTGCTGCTGCGCCGGGATGGCATGTCGCAGCTCGTTTACAAACACGCTATTTCCACCATCATGCCGGGTGGCTCCATCAGCCTGTTTGACGAAGAGAGCAACGGCTAGTGTCCTCAGCCAAGCGCCCGAAGCAGGGCGGGGGCGTCGATTTCCAGATCGAAGGCCCAGTCTTTACGCGTGCCTTGGTTCTTCATGTCGAGCGGAAGACGCGTGGCGATGTGAAGGCACAGGATCGCGATGCCGAGTCTCGCTTGGCCGAAGCGGTGGGCCTCGCGCAGGCGATCAATCTCGATATTGCCGCCGCCATCATCGCACCGCTGAATGAGCCGCGCCCGGCGACACTCCTCGGCGCCGGTAAAGTCGAGGAAATCGCCGCTGCCGTAAAAGACGCGGACGCGGAGGTGGTTGTGGTCAACGCGGCGCTCACGCCCATCCAGCAGCGTAATCTTGAGAAGGCATGGGACGCCAAGGTGCTGGACCGCACCGGCCTCATTCTCGAAATTTTCGGCCGGAGAGCTTCCACGAGGGAAGGTACGCTTCAGGTGGAACTCGCGCATCTGCAGTACCAGAGAAGCCGCCTCGTCCGTTCATGGACCCATCTCGAGCGGCAGCGCGGCGGTTTCGGCTTTCTCGGCGGCCCAGGTGAAAGCCAGTTGGAAGCCGACCGGCGACTCATTGAGGAGCGGATTGCGCGCATTGAGAAACAGCTCGCATCGGTAGCCAAGACTCGCGCGCTTCACCGCAAGGGCAGGGCGCGCGTGCCCTATCCGGTCGTGGCGTTTGTAGGCTATACCAACGCCGGAAAGTCTACACTCTTTAATCGCCTCAGCGGCGCGGCCGTGCTGGCGAAGGATCTCTTGTTCGCGACGCTCGATCCCACCATGCGCGTCATCACCCTCCCGCATGGCCGCAAGGTGATCCTGTCCGATACGGTGGGCTTCATTTCCGACCTTCCGACGTCGCTGATCGCGGCGTTCCGCGCCACGCTTGAGGAGGTGCTGGAAGCCGACGTCATTCTCCACGTGCGCGATATTTCTCATGCGGAAACGGAAGCACAGGCTGAGGACGTCAACCGTGTGCTCGATGAGCTGGGTATCGATGAGGTCCGCCGCAGCAAGGTGATCGAGGTGTGGAACAAGCTGGATCTGCTGGAACCTGAAGCCCGGCAGGCCCGCGAGGCGCAGGCCGCGCGCCGAGATGGAACTGTGCTCATATCAGCCGTCACCGGCGAAGGGACCGGCAGGCTGCTGGCTCTGGTTGAAGACCGCCTGGGCACTGATGGCAAGATCTATGACATTTCGCTGGCGCCCGAAGATGGTCAGGGCCAGGCTTGGCTCCATGAGCGCGGCGAAGTGCTGGAGCGCAAGAGTTTCGCCGATGGCCGGATGCGCTTTGCCGTGCGGCTGACGGCGGACGTCGCCGGCCAGGCGAAGGCACGGTTCGGAAGAGCCATGCGCCTCAGGGCCGAGCGAAAAAAGGCGGCGGAGTAGGGCACCCTACTTCGGTTCCAGCCTTTTCGCCTCGTTCCACAGCCCATCCATTTCCGCGAGATTCGAGTCTTTTGGGCCGCGGCCGTCTTCTGCCAACCGCTGCTCGATATGGGCGAAGCGGCGCTCGAACTTGGCATTTGTGCCACGTACGGCAGCTTCGGGGTCGATTCCCATGTGCCGCGCCACATTCGCCAAGGCGAAGAGCAGGTCTCCGAATTCCTCCGGCTTCCTGTCGTCTGGGGCTACTCTGAATTCCGCCAGTTCCTCGGCAATCTTGTCGTAGACATTTTCGACCGAGGGCCAGTCGAATCCCACCCGCGCCGCCTTGGCTTGCAGCTTCACGGCACGCGTCAGGGCAGGCAGGCCCACCGGCACGGAGGCCAGAATGCCGCCTTGAGGCTTGCCGGCACGCTCCTTCGCCTTGTTGTCTTCCCAGAAGCCCTTGGCCAGCGTGGCATTGCGCGCCGTCTCATCGCCAAACACATGCGGATGGCGGCGGATCATCTTCTTGCAGACGGCTTCGATCACGTCATCCAGCGTGAAACTGCCTTCCTCGGATGCCAACTGTGAATGGTAGACGACCTGCAGCAGAAGGTCGCCCAGTTCCTCGCACAGCTCCGCGCGCGAACCTTTGGTGATGGCATCGGCCACCTCATAGGCTTCCTCGATGGTGTAGGGCGCGATCGTCTCGAAACTCTGTTCAAGGTCCCAAGGGCAGCCGGTCACCGGCGTCCGCAGGGCCTCCATGATGGCGCGGAGGGTTTCAAGCTTCCGGGGATCCGCCAATGTGATGTCAGTCATTCGCATAATATATATTATGGAATATTTTGAGATGGGTGTGTTCGGCGATATTCTTCAGCTTTTTCAGACACTTTGATCTAAGTCTCCATCGCTCACTTCAATGGTGCCTGCTTCGGCCATTGGCGCGGCGTGCAGACTGGAACGCGGTTGCCGTCCTTGTTCCACTGCTGGTCCACGCAGCCAAACCAGTATGGCGTTTCCTTCGCCCATTGCGTGTCGCCGAACTTCGCCTTGAGCAGTTCCTGCGCCGGCTTGGAGAAGCTCTCGTGGCTGCCATCCCAGCGGCAGCCATAGCGCGTGGCGCGCACGGCCAGCGCCAGAGCCTCCGGCGCGCCATCGGCTCCCTTGCTGGCCTTGCCCCAGCGGATGGCCGACTGCGCCAGCGTGCGCGGCGCGCTGCCCATGGCGCCCAATGCCGCCATTTCCTTCCAGTCGATAGTCTTCACCAGCGGATGGCTCTTGAGGATCATCTCGCGCGCGGCATCGACCTTGGCGCGCATGGCTTCGTCATAGACGGGCTTCAGATCACGGTTGCCATAGCTGTCATAGTCGGCGGTGCCCAGAGCCTCGTCGAAGGACGTGCGCAAGCCGCCAAGCTGCCGGTTCATGTTGAACGGGCACCACCAGTTCTTGTCGTTGGGATCATAGGAATCGAGCGCGCCGAAGTCGGTGCCTGAATCATCTCCGCCCATCATGATGCCGGGGGCATTCACGAGAATGCCATAGCGCGGGTTGCGCAATATGGTTAACAACCGCTGGCGTTCAGCACTGGCCGAGGGGTAATCGACAGCCGCCTTATTGGCCGCCGCCTTAAGTTCGGGATTGAGCGCATAGAGCTTTGCCGTCTGCGCATCGGATTGGGTGATACCGCGGGCATAGCCGCGTGTCCAAGCCGTGCGCCCTAGCAAGGCCTTCTCGGATTCCGAAAACATCGGGTCATCCGCAAGCGCCCACAGCGACGCTGCGGGCTGGAAGTTGAGCAGCGTGTTGGCCGTCTTGGTGGAGTTCAGAGCCAGCGCCTGTTTCCAATGCGCCTCATCCTCGGCAATCCAGCCCATGAAATTCGAGAACGTGTCCTGGGTCTGCTGCCTTCCATCCTCTGGCAATCCGGCAAAAAAAGCGGGCGTCAGAAGCCTGTCGCGGAACAGGCGTGCATTTGTAAGATTACCCTGCCCCAGCAGCAATTGCGCCAGCCCGCCAAGCGCTCCCTGATAATATGCGGAAGCGGATTTGAACGGCACATTCTCGAGTTCGGCAATCGCCTCGTCGGCGTGGCCGGATTGCGCCGAGACGCGCACCGCATGGGCGAGCAGGAGGCCCGCCGCAGCGGTCTGCGGATCGCTGCCGCAGCTCTGTTCCGCCGCCGCCATGGCGGCATGCGCTTCGTCCCACAACTTGGCGCGGGTCGCGTCGTCGGGCCTTGCGGTCAGCGCATCCAGCATGGCGCGGGCTGGCGCGGGAATGCCGTCAGCGGCAGGCTTGATGGCTTCGGCCTTGCCGATGATCTCGGCCATGCGGTTCAGCCACTTATCACCTGCGAGGCTCCAGGGGCCTGCCTGATAGGCCTGATTGGCCGATTGCCCGGCCATGATCCACAGCGCAATCGGGTGTTGCCGCGAGGCATCGACCAGTGCTTTTGAAATCGTCGGATTTTCCGGCAGCTTGCCATCAAGCCACCAGTCATCATCCTTGCCGCGCACGCCCGCGAAGCCCAGGTCATAGAGCGCGTTGGCATATTCGGTTTGGGCTTGCGGCGTTTTGGTGATGTCGGCCACCGGCTGCTCGATGGTGGCGATGGTGCGGTTGATGAGCGCCGTCCAGCCTTCAGCCGTATCTGCGAGGTTGGCGATATAGCCCAAGAGCTCGCGCGTAATGCTGTGCACGCTAGCGAGGCTGGGATCGGCCAAGATGGCATTGGCTTCCGTCCGCGCCGCATCAAGCTGTTTGCTGTTGGCCAGCAGGTTCGCCACATTGTAGCGCGCCGCAGCGCGGTGTTCTGAATCCGATGCACCGATCGCCTTGAATTCATCAATTGCTTTCGTCTTGTCGCGATAGAAAGCCACTGAAGCCTGTTGGTAGGCGCGGTCATCCGCCTGCATCTTGGCGAGGGCTGGATGAATTTGGATGGGATCGGGAATGGAAAGATCCGTGCTGTTGGGTTCGGAGCAGGCCTGCAGCACCCTGCTCTGCACGGTAAGCCATTGCCGCACATATTTGCTTTCGCGGCCAAGCGAATTCACGCGCTCTTTTAGAACCTGGAGCGGATAGCCGATGCGGCATTCATAGCCCACATCTGTGAGCGCCTTGTCATCGGGCGCGATTTGCTTGACGAGATTGTCCCAGTCCTGCTGTTGCTGCCACGTGTCGCCAAAGCCGCCATAGCCCTGCTCGACTCCGGGGTCGCCAAGGCCTTTCAGAACGCGCCAGCTGCGCGGGCTGAAGGGATCGCGCGCATAAGTGTCGATTGCCACCGAAAGTTTTTCCGGCGCGCAGGAATCGGCGCCGAGAACCGGTGCGGTGAGACACGCAAAAGCCAGCAAAGCGGCGGTGAAACGCTGGAGCATTGAACCCTCCCGAAACTACAGATCGACAACCATTCCGTCATAGGCCGGTTCCGCGTTTGGCGGAAGCTCGCGCTTCAGTGTCTCGAAATCGAGATCGACATGCATGTTGGTGATGATGGCGCGGCGCGGTTTGAGCTTTTCGATCCAGCCTAGTGTTTCAGCCAAGCTCAGGTGGCTAGGATGCCGCGTATAGCGGAGCGCATCGACGATCCACAGATCGAGGCCCTCAAGCGCCGCAAGGCTTTCATCGGGGATGCCGTTGAGATCGGGCGTATAAGCCGTGCCACCAAAGCGGAACCCCAGCGCATCGATATTGCCGTGATGCACGCGAAACGGCAGCGCCGGAATGCTGCCGCCTGCACCTGTCACTTCCACCGGCACGCCTGCTTCAAGCCGGTTCAGCGCCGCCACCGGTGGATAATCGCTACCGGGTGCCGTGAAGAAACAATAGGTGAAACGCGACGACAGCATCTGCCCGGTCGGTTCATCCGCCCAGAGTTCCACGCGCTTGCGGCGCAGAAGGTAAAACGCGCGCAGATCGTCAATGCCGTGGGTATGGTCGGCATGTTCATGGGTATAGAGCACACCATCAATATCGCGGATATTGGCGGACAGCATCTGCTCGCGGAGATCGGGAGAGGTGTCGATCAGCACCCGCGTGATGCCGCTCTCCCCTTGTTGCGCGACAAGAACCGAACAGCGGCGGCGGCGGTTTTTCGGATTGGACGGATCACATGCACCCCAGTCGCCGCCAATCCGGGGCACGCCGCCGGAAGAGCCGCAGCCCAGGATGGTGAGTGTTTGCGTCATGCAGGGCGTGTCGCTTTCGAGAACAGGCGGAAGAAATTGTCTGTGGTGACTGCGGCCATCTCCTCGGCGCTCACGCCTTTCACCTTCGCAAGGGTCTCCAGCGTTTTCACGACGAAAGCAGGTTCGTTCGATTTGCCCCGATAGGGTACGGGCGCGAGATAGGGCGCATCGGTTTCTACCAGCAGCCGGTCCATCGGAATTTCGGCAGCCGCCTCGCGCAGATTTTCCGCCGTCTTGTAGGTGAGAATGCCGGAGAAGGAGACATAGCCGCCCATCGGCAGCACCCGGCGCGCCAGCGACACATCCGAGGTGAAACAATGAAGCAGCGGCTTGAACGCGCCCTTGGCCATTTCCTCTTCCAGAATCCGCGCGGTGTCGTCCTCGGCTTCGCGCGTGTGGATCACCAACGGCAGTCCCGTTTCGCGCGCTGCCGCGATGTGCTGGCGAAACCCCTGCGCCTGCGCATCGCGCGGACTGAGATTGTAGTGATAATCGAGCCCGGCCTCGCCAATGCCGACAACCTTGGGGTCGTCCGCCAGCCGCACCAGTTCGGAAACCGGCAGATCCAGCTCCTCATGCGCGTGATGAGGATGAGTTCCTACGGTACAGAAAACATTGGTGTTTTCATGTGCAATGCGCCGGAGATTGGGAAAGCGGGAAACCAGGGTGGAGATGGCCACTATGGTTTTGACTCCCGCCTGCTCCGCGCGGGCGAGAATGTCGGGCAGATGATCGGCAAGCCCCTCGTAGTCGAGGTGGCAATGGCTGTCGACGATCATGCTCAAGCCTTCGCCGCCTCGCCCGCTTCCACATAGCGCGGGAAGATACCCGAAGGCGCGGGGAGCGGCAGGCCACTGACAAGACGGGTGCCAAGATCGGCGAAGCTGCGCTTGTCCATAGGCATCGCCAGAAGATCAAGCAATTTTGCCGCGGAACCCGGAACATAGGGTTGGATCAGGATGGCAATAATACGCACCACCTCAGCCGTGACATAGAGCACCGTTTCCATGCGCGCCGGATCAGTCTTTTTCAGCGCCCACGGTTCCTGCCCGGCGAAATAGCGGTCACCTTCAGCGACCACGCGCCAGATCGCATCGAGCGCCTTGCTCATCGCAAAACTCTCATGATGCGCACGAACCTCATCGAGCAGGCCATCTGCGGCAGCGAGCATGGCCTTATCCGTGTCGTTCAACGGCCCTTGCGCCGGCACCACGCCGCCGCAGTTTTTGGCGATCATTGACAGTGAGCGCTGCGCCAGATTGCCGATGCCATTGGCAAGATCGGCATTGATCCGCGCCACGATGGCTTCGTGGCTGTAATTGCCGTCCTGGCCGAACGGCACTTCACGCAGGAAGAAATAGCGCGTCTGGTCCACGCCATAGTCGCGCACCAAATCCGCTGGCGCCACCACGTTGCCGAGCGACTTCGACATTTTCTCGCCGCGGCTGAACAGGAAGCCATGCACGACGATCTGCTTCGGCACCGGCAACTTGGCCGACATGAGGAAGGCAGGCCAGTAAATGGCGTGAAAGCGTGTGATGTCCTTGCCGATCACATGAGCATCCGCAGGCCAGTATTTGGCGCGCGGCGCATTGGCATCGGGGAAGCCGGTGGCGGAAAGATAATTCGTCAGCGCATCCACCCACACATACATCACGTGCTTGGGATTTCCTGGCACCGGAATGCCCCAGTCGAACGTGGTGCGGCTGATCGAAAGATCGGTAAGCCCACGCTTCACGAAGGAAACAATTTCGTTCTTGTAAGCCTCGGGCGTTACAAAATCGGGATGCGCGGCATAGTGCGCCAGCAGACGGTCGGCATAGGCGGAGAGCTTAAAAAAATAGCTTTCCTCCTCCACCCATTCAACGGGCGTTCCGGTCTTCGCCGCGAAACGGCGATCGTCACGCACCTCGGTTTCGCTCTCGTCGTAATAGGCTTCATCGCGCACCGAGTACCAGCCGGAATATTTCGACAGGTAGATATCGCCATTGGCCTCCATGCGCCGCCAGATTTCCTGCACGGAAATGCGGTGGCGCTCTTCGGTGGTGCGGAGAATATCGTCGGCGCGGGCATTCAGCGTGTCGCCCATCTCCTCGAAGAGTGCGGCCGTGCGGTCGGCAAGCTGCTGGGGCGTGATGCCTTCGCGCGCCGCCGTCTGCTGCATCTTCTGGCCATGCTCGTCCATGCCGGTCACGAACAGCGTGTCATAGCCGTCAAGCCGCTTGAAGCGCGCCAGCGCATCGGTGGCGATCCGCTCATAGGCATGGCCGATGTGCGGCGCCCCATTGGCATAGGGAATGGCGGTGGTGATGTAGAACTTTGACATTTAGGCTCAACTGCTTGATTTCAGGAAGCCTTCAGGGCCTCGTCGAGCTTGAGCAGCGCATCGGCGACCGTCTGGCGGCGGTCGAGGTTTAGGGCATCCGCCTGGCGAAGGGAATAGACGATCTCGTCATGCGCCTTAGCCATTTCAGCGCCTCCGCCTCCCAGTGCCCGCGCCCGTGCCTGCTCTCCCATCCAATTGACGAAGAGATCGCAGAACACGGCAAAGTCCTCAGCCGTTTCCCGCGCCCCGAAACTGAGTGCAATCTCCGCGACCTTAGCGGGTGGAAAGCGCATATTCGACTGCAAGCGCGAAAATATCTGAGCGCCTTTGGAACCCACGAGATCAAACGCCCGGCCCGGGCTCCCCTGCGAGAGGCTGGCCGCCTGCCGCAGTTTGTCTTCCGGCTCACCGGCAACAGGCGGAAGGTCTTGGAGAACGGATAATGTCTCGCCCTCGGTCAGAGGCTGCATATCCAGCCGGATGCAGCGCGAGCGGATGGTGCGCAGCAATGCACCGGGATTATGCGACACCAGCAGGAATACCGACTTCTCCGGCGGCTCTTCGATGATCTTGAGCAGCGCATTTGCGGATGGAGCATTCAGATCATCGGTGGCATCCACCACCGCCACCCGATAGCCGCCGCCGGCCGAAGTGCGGGCAAAAAACTCTGGGACTATCCGCGCATCATCGACAGCAATGCCGGTCTTAATCTTCTTGGCCTTGAAATCAACGCCGCGCTCGATCACCAGCAGATCGGGATGAGCGCCGGTTGCAATCCAGTGCGCGGCTTGTGAACCGGCGTCGACGTTCAGGCCATCGCGCCTGTCATCTGGCCGCGCCAGCAGAAAACGGGCGAAGCGATAGGCAAGTGTCGCCTTGCCGATGCCCTTGTTGCCGGCCAGCAGCCAGGCATGATGAAGCCGGTCCGACTGGTGCACTTTCAGCAGCTTCTGTTCAGCATTCTCATGGCCCACAAGCGACAGGCGGCGGCGCGGATGCCACTCCACATCGCGCGGATCCTTGAAGTCCTCAGCCACCGATCACCCGCCAGACCTGCGCCGCCACGCCGTCAACGTCCTGAGACGCATCGATCACATGGCAGCGCGCCGGTTCTTTCCCCGCAATGTCGAGAAATCCGTCCCGCAACAGGCGGTGGAACGCCAGTCCCTTGCGCTCGTAGCGATCTTCCGCCTTGGCGTCGGCACGTGCCTTCGCCCGCGCAAGGCCCACTTCCGGATCGAGATCGAAGATCAGTGTGACGTCAGGACGCGTGGCGCCCACAATTCCCTGTTCCAGCGCATCAATAAGGCCCATGTTGCATCCGCCCGCATAGCCCTGATAGGCGCGCGTGGAATCCATGAAGCGGTCGCAGATTACCACCGCGCCGCGTTTCAGCACGGGCCGGATCACCGCCTTCAGATGACTGTCACGCGCGGCATAATTCAGCAGCGCCTCGGCTTCGGGAGTCCAGCGCGCCGTATCGCCCGAAACGAGCAAAGCCCTCACAGCCTCAGCCTCTGCCGTGCCACCAGGCTCGCGGGTTTCCACCACATCGCGGCCCATCGCCCGCAGGCGTTCCGCGGCGCGTTTCACCTGCGTGGATTTGCCAGCCCCCTCGCCGCCTTCAAAGGTGATGAACATCAGCTTCCGAACGCCATGATCATCAGGCTGTCGAGCGCCCTGCTCCACATCGAGCGGTCTACGTCGACGCCGCTGGCCGCCAGAACGGGAATATCGGCAATGATATCGCCCTGCACAATCACGCGAACGGAACCAACTGTGTCACCTGCTTTGACGGGCGCCATGAGGGGGCCAGTGTAGGCAAGCCGCACCTCCACGGTCTGTTGCTCCGCGGGCGAAAGCGCCACGCGGAAATCATCCGCCGTCACCAGATCAACCGACCGCGCTGTTCCGCCCCACACGGTCGCCTTTCCAACTTTCTCGCCCTTCTCATAGAGCGAGAATTCCTGAAACTGCCCAAACCCCCAATCGAGCAGTTTTTGCGCCTCGGCCTTGCGGTCGGTGATCGATGACAGCCCGGCGATCACCATGATGAGGCGGCGGCCATCATGGTTGGCAGAGCCGACGAGGCCATAACCCGCTTCCTTGGTGTAACCCGTCTTCATGCCGTCAGCGCCCGGATAGTCCTGCAGCAGCGGATTGCGGTTCTGCTGGGTGATCTTGTTCCAGGTGAAAGACGGCTGGCTGTAATATTTATAATACTCCGGAAAATTCTGGATGATGTAGCGCGCCAGGATGGAAAGGTCGCGCACGCTCATGCGGTGGTCCGGATCGGGAAGGCCGGTGGCGTTCTTGAACACCGCGTTTTTCAGACCCAGTTCCTTCGCCCGTTTCGTCATCCGTTCGGCGAAAGCCTGCTCGCTCCCCGCCATGCCTTCGGCAATGGCGATGCAGGCATCGTTCGCCGATTGCACGATGACGCCCTGAATGAGATCGGACAGCTTCACGCGGGAATTGAGTTCCGCATACATGGTGGAACCACCAGATGATGCGCCACCATTCCGCCAGGCATTCTCGCTGATGGTGAACTCCTGGTCCATCGTCAGCTTGCCGGCTTTCAGCGCCTCGAACACCATGACCATCGTCATGAGCTTGCTCATGGAAGCAGGTGGAATGGCGGTATCCGCATCCTTCTCGAACATCACATGGCCCGAGCGGGAGTTGATCAGGATGGCTTCCAGCGCCTTGGTTTCAAACGGCGCGGGCGGCGTTTGCGCCGCTGCTCCGCCTGTGAATACGGACAGAGCCGCCAGCAGCAAAAACAGGGTGCGGATCATTGCCTGAAATTACCGGCCCTGCCCCACAATTGCAACGCGGAGCGTGCGTGGGCTACAGCGCCGCCTGCTGGCTATGGGCCACAACGACATGAGCATCGGGATGACCGAGCGAAACGGCTTGATCCAGCGCCGTATCGGCATCGCTGCGGTCGGCCAGCGGGCCGATGCGCACGCGGTAAAGCGGCGCGCCATTGCCCGTCACCTCAAGCACCTGCACGGGCCAAGCGGCGGCCAATGAGTTACGGGCCTTTTCCGCGTTCCGGGGATCGCCGAAAGAGCCGATTTGCACGTAGTAATCGTCTTCCATGCCCGAGGAAGGTGCAGGAGCCGCAGTTTGCGCCGGAGGCTGATAGGCAACGACGGTGACGGGCGGGGCCTGAATGACAGTTTTCTGCTTCGCCGGTTTGGGAGATGCCGCCGCAAGCTGGATATTGCCGCGCGGCAGCCGGCTGTCACGGTCAGCGGCGGCGATCATGCGCTTCATGGAGATGCCGCGCGAGAGCTCATCATTCATCGCCATCAGATGGCTGCCGTTATCGTTGAGCGGCGCGGGGCCGATGTACTGTACGCGAACCGAAGCAGTTCCCTTGTTCTGATAGCCCAGAACTTCCGCTGCGCCCTTGGAGAGATCAATTACACGGGTGCCGACGAAGGGCCCGCGGTCATTCACGCGCACCACCACCTGACGGCCATTCTCCAGATTGGTGACCTTCACATAGCAAGGCAACGGCAGGGTGGCATGCGCCGCAGTCAGTTTCGCCATGTCGAACCATTCGCCATTCGAGGTCATGCGGCGGTGAAACTGCGGCCCGTACCACGATGCCACGCCCTGCTTGTCGTAGTTCTCATCCTCGCGCGGCGTGAAAGTGCGCCCGGCAACCTGATAAGGCTTGCCGACCATGTAGCGTCCGCCGCCCATCGGAATGGGGCCTTTGCCTTTGTAATAAGGACTGCCCTTGCCTGCGAACGGATCAAGCTTTGCGGTTTTGGTCGGTCCTGACGAACATCCCGCCAGCGCAATGCCAACGGCCAGAAGGCACATCCAGACGACACCAACTCGGCGCATATTACCACCCCATACCCATGCGCGATTCCGGGCGCCGTCCCCACGTGACCGGAAATCAACAGCCTGAGTATTTGCGCCGCCCTCGTTAACGGCGGGTGTGCGGGTATGGTTAATAATCCGTGAGCGGATTACTGGTCGGCGGATGCAGCCGCGAGGCGCCGCTCATTGGTGACGGCGGCGCTGTTCCCCTTGGCAGCCGCCTGATGATAATAGTCGGCGGCCTTCTTGGCGTCCTTTTCGACGCCCCAACCCATCTCGTACATGCCGCCCAGATTGTTCAGGCCCCAGGGGTCGCCCTGCGCGCTGGCCTCCTGGAACAGCTTGAAAGCTTGTGCCAGATCGCGCGTCACGCCCTTGCCGTTCAGATACATGACGCCGAGATTGTTCTGCGCATCGGCGAGTTTCAGGTCTGCCGCCTTGCGATACCACTCTACGGCCTTCGCGGGATCCGCCGGCACGCCCTGCCCATTCTGATAGAGCTGCCCCAGCGCATTCATCGCCTTGGCGTTACCCTTGGATGCCGCATCCTGATAGAGCTTGGCCGAGGTGGCGAAATCCTGTTTCAACCCCTTGGCGCCCTTTGCCACGATTCGGGCCAGCCGGTATTGCGCCTCGACATTGCCCTGAAGCGCCGCCAGCCGGTAGAATTTCGCGGCTTCGGCAGGGTTCAAATCGGCGCCATCGGAGCCGGATTCATAGGCCTCAGCCACCGAAAGCTGGGCATCCTCGTCTCCCACCTGCGCGAGTTTCAGCCGCTTGTCGAACGGCACAGCATTGACGGATTGCGCCAGAACGGGCGAAACCGCCAGCAAGACGGCCAGACATGCACCAAGGGTCTTTCTCATCACCACGCCACTCCAACCCCGTCCCGAGGAGATTCTAGACCAGCCATGCCCTCCCGGCAATTGTGCGGGAGGGCCAATTCGGATAGCTTTGGATACCCAACAAAAGGAAACGCGCATGAGCAACGTCACCTCGCTGAAATCCGCCCAATCCATTGACAAGGACGAGTGGCAAATGCGTGTCGACCTTGCGGCGGCATTCCGGCTGTCAGCCCGCAATGACTGGCACGAAGGGGTGGCGAACCATCTGAGCCTCGCCGTATCGCCTGACGGCAAGAAGTTCCTGATAAATCCGCGCTGGATGCATTTCAGCCGCATCAAGGCTTCCGATCTCATGCTGCTGGACGTGGAAGACAAATCCACCATGGACCGCCCGGACGCGCCCGATCTCACCGCCTGGTGCCTGCATGGCCGCCTGCACGCCGCCCTTCCGCAGGCGCGCTGCATCATCCATCTTCATCCGATTTATGGCACCGTCCTTGCCTCACTGGCCAACCCGGATATTCTTCCGATCGACCAGAATACCGCGCGCTTCTACAACCGCATTGCCTTCGACATGGGCTATGGCGGCATGGCTAATACGGATGAGGAAGGCGACCGCCTTGCCCGTCTCATGGGCAACAAGCGCATCATGATGATGGGCAACCACGGGGTGCTTGTCTGCGCCGCCACCGTGGCCGAGGCTTATGATCTCACATATTACCTGGAGCGTGCCTCTCGTAACCTGGTGCTTTCTTATCAGACAGGCCAGCCATTACATGTGATGACGCCCGATGTTGCCGAGAAGACCGCGCAGGAGTGGGAAGCCGACCGCGAGCAGTTCCTCGCCCATTTTGCGGAAATGAAGCGCATCCTCGACCATGAGGACGCCTCCTACGCCAACTGACCGGCTTGACCGTTCAGGAACGTCCGCCTAAACCCACCCCGCCGGTTCCATCCGGAGGGGTGGCAGAGCGGTCGATTGCGGCGGTCTTGAAAACCGTTGAGGGTTCACGCCCTCCGGGGGTTCGAATCCCTCCCCCTCCGCCAAACACCGCCGATTGCCCTCTATGGCGCGATATTGCCGCCGATCACCGCCTCCCACCGGATGAGATAGCAAATCGCCAATTCTACGCTACAGCCCTACATAACTTGAGCGCAGCGACGGCAAGGCAGCTTCCGACCCATCTCGGCCATAGGGCAGGCACGCCGACCTTCTCCAAAGCGGACGCTGTAGTGGTAGGTCAGCGGGTCAGTTAACGGACCCGAGACCGTCAGCCTCGGCCATTTGATGCAAATCGTTCATCGAAAATCTCTCGATGCGGTTCTCATTGTAGAAGACAAGTATGATGATGGGATCATTCAGTTCTGGCGTGCCCTTCGGCAGCTCGGCCAGAGCGAAGCTTTCAAAAGGCCCTCCGTATAGGCTGATCATGACAGACAGGAGCCTGGAGTCGTCATTGCCGGAGTTCGCAGGAGTGATGCAGAAAACGTGAACACCGGGCAACTGGTTGGCTTCCCCTAGTTGGTTCGACGGATGCCGGTCGGCATGGATTTTCAGTACATGCCCTTTGCCGGTAAGGGCATAGCTTTTCGTTTCCGCGAACTCGGGACGCCGTACAAAGTCAGGGTCGAAGAGATAGGCAGCCAGATTGATGCCTATCTTGGTCAGCACGCGGTCATGGACGGCAATCGACATCGCGAGCTTAAGGTGCACGCCCTCACTCTCAATCTCGATCGGCACTGCACCCTCCGGAACGACGACGGCGCCGCCGTTCCGCCGGAGAAGTGTCAGAACCCCCCGAGCATCGTTAAGGTCAACGACCGCGCAGACGAGTTGCCCCTGGTTGCGCCGGTAGATGCGGGGTGTCAACCTTGATGCCGAGCGGGCGGTCGACGGCATAATCAGTTCCTCGACCCACACGACGCCATCCTTTGTGTTCGGGGCCTTGGCGGATATTTGGACGGGAGAAGCGACGTACTCCTCCGTCGTCGCGTTCCAGGTCAGCGGTGTATGCTCGTAGGCCACCTCAAGTCCGACCTTGATCTTGCGGATTAGAAGAAGATCGCCAGCCAGCGAGGCCTGCAAGGAAGATAGGAACGCACGTCCAGTGGCGACATCCTGCATATGCGCCGACAGGGTACCCGGGCTCTCCAGAACGACCTGCGGGAGAATGACCGGCTCGAACCCTTGCCGAAGATCCTGGTTTAGGAAGATGCCCTTCGCACGATCCTCCATAAGGGTCTGCTGTGTGTTCAGCGTCGGAGCGCCCGTCTTCCTGCCGCGCCCTCGCGTCTTCTCTTGATGAAATAAACGGGCAATGGCGACAGGCGAGGAGCGTAGAAATTTCGCCTCTAGTTTGGAGAAGACCTTCGTGTTGCAGTCTCCACAGACGCAGTCCCTAAGCATCCACCCCTTGTCATCTCCTCCAAGCCCAGCGGACACAACGTGCTCATCGGTGAACGGCTTGGCTTCGTCGCAGTAGATGCATCTGCTCATGAGAGTTCTAGCTTTCGATTGAGATCCATACAGGTTGCGGCAAATACTTCCGCGTTCAAGGCAGCCATGAAATGCACGAGTCGGTTAGGCTGGGACCACGCTCACGTCGAGTGGGGCGCAATTAGCAACTGTTCGCTCATTCCGGCGGTTTGCTCCAGCGAGCGTTCACCTATTCACTTCTAAATCCGAAAGCTGCCTGTCTGGTTTCCACCCCTATTCCGGCCATCCGCTTGTGCCTGAATTTAGCGGGCTATAGCGTAGATGTAGTTCTCTGTTTCGTCGTTCTCAGCCCGCCATTTTGGCCGAAAGCCCCAATCGTGTGAACGGTTTTCCGCCGAAACCCGCCGATTGCGCTCTACGGCGTCATTGAGAACAAGATAACTGCGCCGCCTGCTCGATGAGCGCAACGACAGCGTCGGCTTGCGACACCGGGCTCATATGGCTCGCGGCGACTGTGAGTGTCTGAGCTTTCATCCGCGCGGCCAAGAAGGTTTGAAGCTCTGGCGTGAGTGCCCGGTCGTTCTCTGACAGCAGATAGAATGACGGCTTGTTGCGCCATGCGGCGCCGGTCAGCTTCTCGCCGAACGAGCGCAGCGCAATCGGTTTCTGCGTCGCGGCCAGTACAGCTACCAATTCAGGCGGCAGATCGCCGGCAAGACCATTGCCATAATGGTCGGGATCAAACCACAGGAAGCCGCGATCATCCGGGCGCGCGCCCTCCATCCCCGGTGGCGGCGGACCATGGCGCTGAAGGTCCGCGACCGATTCGCCCGCGTCGGGAGCCAGGGCGGCGATATAGACCAGCGCCTGTACGCGTTCGTCGTTGCCCGCCTCGGTGACGACGGCGCCGCCCCAGCTGTGGCCGACAAGAATGACGGGTCGATCCTGCCGCGCGATGACCACGCGGGTGCTCGCGACATCCTCGGCCAGCGATGTCAGTGGCAGTTGTACCGCCGTCACCGGAGAGCCCCGTGCCTGGAGCCGACCGATCACGTCGCGCCAGATGGAGCCGTCAGTGAAGGCCCCATGGACCAGAATGATAGCGGGGCTCATCTTTCCTCTTTCTCTGTGGCGACTATTGCAGGGTCACGCGCCATACCACATACGCCAGAGTAGGCCGTCGCGCCTCACGAAATGATGCCAGAGGGCCGCGCCAACATGGGAAAGCAGGAGGGCGATCAGCAGATTCGCTCCAATTCCATGCGGAATCCGCGGCGCATAGTCGTGAAAGTCCGGAAGCACCGCTCCCGCCTGTCCAAGGATGGCCGGGGCCGCGCCGCTTAGAGCAATCATTCCGATGCCACTGGCGAACATGCCGATGAGGGCGACATAGAGGGCGTAATGAACCGCCTTTGCAGCCCGGTCCTGCCAGAGAGCCGTGTCGGCGATCGGCAGCGGCTTGCGGTCGATGAACATCCACCAGAACAGTCGAAGCAGCGTCAGAACCAGGGCGGCGATGGCGACCGGAACATGCACGCGCAGGATCGCGGCCTTGGCAGCCGCTTCAGAGGTGTCGGCGGCCCTGAACCCGGATATCAGCAGGATCAGGATAAGGATGGCTGACAGCCAATGGATCGTCACCGGGACGGCGCCGTAGCGCTCAGGCCTGCTCTTCATCATCAAGGTTTGCCTCCAGTCTTGTCTTGAGCGCGACCATGACACGACGGGCCGCATCGAGATCGTCCTGGACAATGCCCCGGCACAAGGCATTGGCCCGAGGCGCGTAGAGACGCAGCGCCTCGTCATAGACTTGCCGCCCCTTTTGCGTGAGCACGACGAGATTTGCCCGCTTGTGATGCGGGTTCGGCTCGAACGCGACGATGTCGTCCTGTTCCAGAGCATTGACGATGCGCTGCACATTCTGGCGGCTCGCGCCGAGGTCGCGGGCCAGCCAGGCGACAGGTTGCGGCCGCTCGGCATAGGCAATCACGCCAAGAATCTGCCAGCGTGCGCTGGTCAGGCCAAGCGGTGCGACCATCCGGTCGCCCCAGGTCAGCGTCAGATTGTTCACCCGGAACAGGGTGAGGATGAGATCGGTCAAAGTGTTTTCGGCGGGGCTGCGTACGTCGTCGCTCATGTGCTCTATATAACCCTATTGACATTATAGTGTCAATTATGCATCTTACTGACTATACGGCCACAATGCCTGAAGAGCAACCCAACGGAGATCACCATGTCCATGCTCAAACCACTCGATCCCGCCTTTCCGATCCAGAGCCAGCTTTCGATCGACGCCAGTCCCGTCATCCTCGTGAATGTGTTCACCCTGGCGGCTGCCGACGAAGCCGCGTTCCTGGCCGCCTGGGAAGACGACGCCGCCTTCATGAAGGCGCAGCCCGGTTTCATCTCGACCCAGCTTCACCGTGCGATCGGGCCCAGCCCGACCTATCTGAACTACGCCGTCTGGCAGTCGACGGCGGATTTCAGCGCGGCCTTCAGCCACCCGACCTTCCGGGGCAAGCTGGCCGCCTACCCGTCCTCCGCAGTCGCCCTGCCGCATCTGTTCCAGAAGGTCGCCGTATCCGGCATCTGCACCGCCTGACGGCATAGGTTCCCGATCATGAAAAAGATCATCCACCCGATCGCCGGCGCATTGGCGCTGCTGACCATCTTGACCTTCTGGATGTCGACGGCGCTGTCGGAACTCTTCGGCTCGACCGCGACCATCGTCGCGGTCAAATCGGCCATCCCCTGGGGGTTCCTGCTGCTCATCCCGGCGCTGGCCGTGACCGGAGGCTCTGGCCTGTCGCTCGCGAAAGGCGCGCGCGGCGGGCTGATCGGCGCCAAGCTGAAGCGGATGCCATTCATCGCTGCAAACGGGCTGCTGGTCCTGATCCCGGCGGCTCTGTTCCTGGCCTCGAAGGCCAAGGCCGGGGCATTCGACAGCAGTTTCTATACCGTGCAGGTGATCGAGCTCCTCGCCGGCCCCGTCAACATGACCCTGCTGGGGTTGAACATGCGGGACGGCTTCCGCCTGAGCGGGCGCATGACGCGTACGAAGCAGGCGGCCGTCGACATGCCCTTGCTGGCACAGGACAGGGTGGCCGAGGGCACGATGGCCTTTCGCTTTGCCAAGCCGGCCGACTTTACCCATAAGGCCGGACAGTTCGCCACTTTCACGCTGATCAATCCGGCCGAAACCGATGACGAAGGCACTGCCCGCACCTTCACTATCGCCAGCGCGCCCTACGAGCCCGAACTGATGATCGCCACCCACATGCGCGACAGCGCCTTCAAGCGCAGTCTGGCGAAGCTGCCGGCAAAGGCTGTCGTTCGTGTCTCGGATGTCGGCGGCGCCCTGACGCTGGATGGCGATGCGGCGCGGCCCGCCGTTTTCATTGCAGGCGGGATCGGCATCACGCCATTCCTGTCCATTTTACGACATGTTGCGCACGAAAAGCAGACCCGAAACATAACGCTGTTCTACTCGAATCGGCGCCTGCAGGATGCCGCCTTCCTGACCGAGCTGGAGGCGATCGCCTCGGCCGATATCGGCCTGACCTTCGTGCCAGCAATGACGGCAACCGAGATTTCCGGGCAAGGGTGGGTTGGTGAGACTGGACGAATCGACGAGGCGATGCTGCGGCGCCATATCCCGGACCTCAAGGCGCCAATCTATTCTCTCGCCGGTCCCCCGGCGATGGTTGAAGCAGTGCGCAACCTGCTGAGCAAACTTGGCGTGCCGCGCCGGGATATTCGTTTCGAGGCGTTCCGTGGATATTGAGTGAAGCCAGCGCGCAGAGCGCAATCGGAAAGGGACTTATGCTGCAAAGCCCGAAATAGCCGCCGAAACTCGCCGATTACCGCATATCATGAATACTTATATAAGTATCAGATAGTTATGATGATTTTGTAGTTCTCATCTTCGTCGGGCGCTGCCCGCCAGAACATAGTTTCGATCAAGCCACGGGCTGTTGCATCGCCGGGAGTTTTTCCCGTTTTTGCGCCGCCATGGAATTGTTGCTAGGCTGCCTCCATGAAAAAACTCTTTTTGAGCGGTGTATTGCTTGCCGTTTGGGCTATTGCCCAAGGCCCCGCGCAGGCTGCCAGTTTTGACTGCACGCTGAAAACGCTTGCGCCGGACGAGAAAGCCATCTGCGCCAACCGGGACTTGAACGATGCCGATGTTCAGATGGTCACCACCCTCAACTTGCTCTCGGGGCTTATGATGATGGGAGGCCGGGGCGCATTGTGGGATGATCAGGCGGCGTGGCTGAAACAGCGGCAAGCCTGTGGTGGTGATATCGCCTGCATCCGCAAGGCTTATGCCTCGCGGCTCAATGCACTTCAGGGCATCTATGATGGGCTGAACAAGCCGCTGTGATTGTTCAATGATGCGCTTTGTATATTTTAGTTTACTCCTGATCGTCTCTGCATTGGCTTCGCCATTGCAGGCGGCCGCCAACGGCCCGCCTATGGCGAATGCTGTCGTGCTGATCATCCGTCATGCCGACAAGCCTGAAGACGGGTCGCAGCTTTCGCCGGATGGTGAAAGGCGCGCCGAGGCCTATGTGCAATATTTCAATCCCTTCAAGGCCGCCGGCGATTCCGTGACACCGGATATGCTGATCGCCACGGCGGACAGCGGCAACAGCGAGCGCCCCAGGTTGACTCTGGAGCCCCTGAGCAAGGCCATCGGCGTTTCCATCAACACTGAGTTCGCCAATCATCAGGAAAAAGACCTGGCTGCCTACCTGTTTCAGGCGCAGCACGGCAGAGTCATTCTCATTGCTTGGCATCATGGACGCATTCCGCAGCTGATCGCGGCGCTTGGCGGCGATCCCTTCCGGTTTTTTCCTGACGGGCGCTGGCCGGATGATGTCTATGACAAGGTCATCGTCCTGCGCTTCGATGCAGCCGGGCAGTTTGCCTCGCAGCAAATGGTGCAAGAGCCGTTTTAAAACGGAAACGGCCCTCCGCATCATGACGGAAGGCCGCTGCTGTCCGTGCAAACCTGCTTAGTTGAGTCCGAGCTTGCCGCGCAGGGTAGAGAGGTCCTCGGCCAGCGTGTTAACGGCAGCGGCGAGAACCTTGCGGTCGTCCTCGCTCAGCTTGTCATAGAGCATATAGCCGTCGCCTTCCTGATATTTGGCCAGCGTTGCATCCACCTTGTCGAAGTTGACGGTGACCTTGGCCACGAAGTCGGCTTCCTGCTTCTCGATCAGCGGGCGTGTGAGATCGAAGATCTTGCGCGAGCCGTCGAAGTTGGCCTTGAAGTCGGCGAGGTCGGTGTGGGAATAGCGGTCCTCTTCACCAGAAATCTTGGTGGCCGCCACTTCTTCCATCAGCGCCGCAGCGCCGCCCACCACCTTGTCCGGCGGGAATGTCAAGTCGGCGATGCGCTTGTCGAGTTCCTTCACATCCGAAAGAAGCTTGTCGGCGATGGGGGCCAGGCCCTCGGTGGAATTCTTCACCCACAGGCCGTACTCAATGCGGTGGAAACCTGGAAAGCCCGGATCGTCTTCCTTCTTTTCATAGTCATCGGCGCGGGAGTCGATCGACGCATCGAGGTCGCTGAAGAGTTCGGCGATGGGCTCCACCGCCTCATAGCTCATGCGGGTTTTGGCGAAGAGGCTTTTGGCTTTCTCAACATCACCGGCCTTCACGGCGTCGGTGAAAGCCGTGGTGTCGGTCACAAGCTGGTTCAGCTTGCCAGAGACATAGATCTTGTATTCGCTGATCGGCTCAACGAGATCGAGCGCTTCGGCGCGCGCGGCGCCGGTTGCGCACATCAGGACGAGTGCTGTGGTGGCCAAAAGTTTCTTGATCTGCATGCGTCGCTCTCCTTGCTTGGTTTTCAGTTTGTAATCTCTGGCTTCATGTCTTGAGGGTCGCGATAAGAGACTGGCCGAGATAGCCGCCCTCCTCCGCCACGCCGGGCAGCACGAAGAAAAATCCGCCGCCTACCGGCTTGATGTATTCCTCCAGCGGCTCCCCATCGAGGCGGTGCTGGACAGCGACGAAGCCGCGATCGAGATTTGCCTGATAGCAGATGAACAACAGGCCCTGATCGAGATGGCCCGAACGCGCCACGCCGTTGGAATAGTTGAAGGGGCGGCGGAGAATGAGATTGTTCTCGCCATGCGGATGGCGCGGATTGGCGAGGCGGATATGCGCGTCCAGCGGTGTGTGGACGCCCTCCGGATCGCTGGCGAAATCCGGCACCTCACTTTCGTGATCGCCGCCGCTCATCGGCGCGCCGTTCATCTTCTGTCGGCCAATGATGCGCTCCTGCTCGCCCAGCGGCGTGCGGTCCCAGCGCTCGACGAAATTGCGGATGATCCGCACCGCCTGATAGGTGCCGTTCATGGCCCAGGCGGGTTCGTCATCATCAGCGCCGATCCAGACCAGCTTGTCCATCAAGGCCGTATCGGAACCATTCGGGTTGGCTGAGCCATCGATGAAGCCGAGGAAATTCCGCGCATTCTCATGCACGCCGTCGGCGCGCGGCGGCACCACGGGCACGGCCCCCTCCTGCTTCCAGTTGATCACCAGCCGGTCGGGAAGGTTTTTCAGGATATCCCGCAGGGCGTGAATGTTGGTGTCCTGGGTATTGGCGCAGAACTGCAGCGCAATATCGCCATGGCATTGTTCGGCCAGAAGCGCGTCGTTGCGGAATTCGGGCATGCGGCGGAGCGACTTGGGCTTGAAACCCGCGAGCCACGGGCGCTTTTCAAACAAGGACGCTCCGAGAGACAGCGTGATGGTGAGATTGTCAGGTTTGAAAACAGGTCCCAGAATGCCGGAGTCCGGTGGCGGTAATTTTGGATCACCCGTTTCAACGGTGCCGCCGTGGGTGAGCCGAACCATCCGGTCCGTCAGCCGCTTCAGCAGGTCTTGCAGTTCATCCGGCGTATCGGCAATCACATCGAACGACACGATCATTCCATGGGCCGGGCGCGGATTCACGATGCCGGACTGCCGCGCGCCATAGAATGGCTGCCGGTCGTTGAGCGACGAGGTGCCAATGGGCGCGATGGTGACGTTGCCTTCGGCCTTCGCCAAAGTTGGTGTGGCGAGCATTGCACCACCGGCGATGGCGAGGCCCTTCAGAAGATTGCGCCTGTCCGGCTGGGTTACGTCCTGTGTGTTCATGCCCTGATGCATCGGGCTCTCCTAGTTTAATCCGAGGCTGGCATTGGCTTTTGCCAGCGCATCCGCGAGTGCGGTGAATACGGCGGCGAGCTTGTCGCGCCCGGTTTTGTCGATCGTGCCGTATGAAGGATATTGGCCGTCCACCATCGTGGCATCGACGGCGGCATTGGCGGCGGCCAGTTTTGCGTCGAGATCCGATGCCGTTTCCGGAGAGGCAGCGAGCGCCGGTTTCAGCAGCGAAACCAGCTTGCCGATGCCCAGAAGATTGCCGTGAAATTCGGTGAGATCGCTTCCCGCATATTTGTTCTCGCCATTGGGCACCTGGCGGTCGGCCATGCGGGCGGCGAGCTTTGAGGCATTGGCCGCGAGATCGGACGGCTGCACTTTGGCCGCTTTCAGCCGGTCGCCAAGGCCGTCGACATCAGCCGCCAGTTTCGCGGCAATGGGCGCAAGGCCATCGAGGCTCGATTTCGCGAAGAGGCTATATTCGATGCGATGGAAGCCGGTGAACGCCGGATCATCCTCGCGTTTGCCGAGATCGTCCGCGAACGGATTGATGGTCGACTCGGCATCGGAAAGCCTGAGCATGACCGAGGCGATTTTCCCGTAATCCTGGCGGATCTGCGGATAGAGCGCCTTGGCACCCGCCAGATCGCCAGCCGTGATCGCATCGGCGAGCTTGTGTGTTTCGGCGGCCAGCGTTGCCGCGTTCAGGCGCAAAAACACCTTGTATTCGGCGATCGCGCCAAGGAACACCTTGTCGTCAGGCTTGGCGGACGTGCCCGCACTGTCAGCGGAGGCCGTGACGGTGATGGCGCCTTGCGGATTGGTGAGCAGGCCGCAGGTCATCTGATAGGCGCCGGGCGCGAGATTGGCTGTCAGCGTCTGTGTAAAGCCGGGAAGGATGTTTTCCTTCTCCTCCACGACCATCACGCCATCAAGGATTTCCCATTCCACGGTGCGCTCCGACGCGTTTTCGACCAGGAAAGTGCTTTTCCCGGCGGGTACGGTCAGCGCATTTGGATCGCAGGCATTGGCGCGAATGGTAACCTTCACAGTGCCTGAGGCTTGGGGTGCCCGCGCATGTTTGAGCGCAAAGGTGAATGCCGCTACGCCCGCAATGGCCAAAACAGCCGCGCCGATGGCGGCGAGGCGCAGCGTGCGGGCCGATTTCTGTTCCGTGGCCATGTCAGCTCCGTCCCGCGCTTGCGGCAAGCTTTGGCGGCGGCGCGGCGGGCCTGAGGAAGAAGAACAAAGTCACCACGAGGAACACCACATAAACAATCACCTCACCCATGGTTGGCGCTTCGCGGTAGTTGAGAAGGCCCGACAGGGTGGCGCCGGCAATGCCCGATTCCGGCAGAACGCCACTCAAATCGAAGGCGCGCTGCTGCAAGCCGTTCCACACGCCCGCCTCATGCAGATTCCGCAACACGCTGGCCAGAAGCCCCGCCGCCACGAACAGGATGAAGATTCCGGTCCAGCGGAAGAAGCGCCGGAGGTCGAGCCGGATGCCGCCGTAGAAAATGGCAAAGCCGATCACCGCCGCAACCAATACGCCCGCCAGCGCGCCCAGTGGCGCGGCGGGGCCTGTGCTTTGCTGGAAGATGGCGAGAAGGAAGAAAATCGATTCAAGTCCTTCCCGCGCCACGGCGAAGAACACCATGCCGGTGAGCGCCCAGCCGACGCCATTGGACGACACCATGGCATCATCAATCGAGCGCTGCATGTCGTGCTTGAAGGTACGGGCTGCGCGGCGCATCCAGAACACCATGGACACCAGCACGAAGACGGCGATGAGGCCGACCGCCGCTTCAAAAAGCTCCTGCGCCTTCTGCGGCAGCTCAGATCCGATGAAGATCAGACCGGCGCCAGCAAACAACGACATGGCCAAGGCGAGAAACACGCCGACCCACACGGCAGGCAGCCATTCACCGCGGCCGCTTTGCTTCAGATAGCTTGCAACTATCCCTGTGATGAGCGCGGCTTCGATGCCCTCGCGCAGCATGATCAGGAAACTTGCCAACATGGATGCAGGTCCGATTGAACTTCGCCCGGCGAATGCCGAGCGAATTAGTCGGAAATTAGTCTAGCTGTCCGAACCGGAGAAAACAACCCGTGTTTTGCGGCGATTTGACGCGCGCAACACTTTGGAATCGTTCCAGCTTTTAATACTGGAGAGACTTCACTTTTCCCGGAATGCGTGGGCGATCTGATCGTTCAGCGGCTTCAGCAGATAGGAAAGCGGCGAGCGTTCGCTGGTCTGGATAAAGGCTTCCGCAGGCATGCCGGGTTTCAGCTTTTCACCGTTCAGCTTGGCGAGTTCATCGGGCGCGATGTGCAAGCGAACCGCGTAGAACGGCGGGCTGTTCTGGTCGGTGCGGCTTACGTCAGCCGCCACCTGCGTCACCTCGGCGTGGATTTCCGGCGTAAAGCGCGAGTTGAACGCCGGGAAGCGGACCTTGGCGAGCTGCCCCACATGCACCTGATCGATGTTCTGGGGCGTGACCTGCGCCTGCAGCACCAATTCGTCCGTGGCCGGAGCAATCAGCATGAGTGTCTCGGCAGGCTGAATGACGCCGCCGATCGTGTGCAGTGAAAGCTGGTAGACATCGCCTTCAATGGGCGATTTCACGGAGGTCCGGCTCAGGCGCCCGAGTGCGGAAGCCTTGCGCTGCATATATTCGGCAATCTTGCCTTCGGAATCCCGCACGTCCGTGAGCGACTGCGTGCGCTCATCTTCGTCGATTTGAAGAATAGCGAGCTTGATCTCGCTGATCTTGATAGCAGCGCCCGCCTTGTTGGCGATGAGCTCGCCTTTCTCGCCTTCGAGAGAGGCAATCATGCGCTGGTCTTCCAGCACGCGCGATTTAGCCACAAGACCTTTGCTCAACAGATCGGTGAGGCTTTTCAAATCGTCCTGCACCAGGGCGATCTGACTCTGCTTCGCATCGATTTGCGCCGCCATGCCGTCGATCTGCTCGCCCATCTGGCCGATTTGCTGGGTGAGTTGGTCTTTCTTGCCCGCCAGAGACGCACGCCGGGCATCAAACAAATGTTCCTGCCCGGTCAGGATACGGTCAACCGCAGGATCGCTGCGGCGCGCTACCAGGTCATCGGGAAATGCAATCTTGTCGAGCCCATCACGCACAGCCTCAAGCCGCGCGCGCTTGGCGGATTCTTCATCCAGCAATCCATTGATGATGCCAAGCTCGGCTTTTGTATCCGTATCGTCCAGGATCACCAGGTCCTGACCGGGCATCACATGGTCGCCATCCTTCACCAGGATTTGGCGGACAATGCCGCCCTCCTTCTGCTGGATGCGCTTGGTATTGCTTTCAGAAACGATGGTTGAGGAAGCAATCACCGCGCCGTTGATCGTGGTGGCCGCGGACCAGCCGCCGAAAATCGCCACCATGGCGAACATCGACGTGTAGCCGATGATCTGCAGGCGGCGCAGGGAGGCCGTGGTGCTGAAGGGCTTGCTCATGTCAGGACACTCGCTCTGCCTGCACAAGGGCCGGCGGCTGGATCGGCTCAACATTGTTCTGCGTGGCAGGGCGCATCATCACCTTGCGCATGATTTCGTCACGCGGACCGAGTGCGGCGACCTTGCCGTCAGACAGCACCAGCATCTTGCCGATGGCGGCAAGGGCGCTGGGCCGGTGGGCAATCACCACCACGGCAGCGCCGCGCTGCAGCGCATGGCGGATGGCGTGATCGAGCGCCGCTTCGCCTTCGGCATCGAGATTGGAATTGGGTTCGTCCAATACGAAGAGAGCCGGTTCGCCATACATGGCGCGGGCGAGCGCGATGCGCTGGCGCTGGCCCGCCGAAAGACGCGAGCCGTTTTCACCGAGCGGCGTGTTGTAGCCCTCAGGCAGGCGCATCACGAGGTCATGCACATTGGCGAGTTTTGCCGCTTCCACCACCTTGTCGGGATCAACGGCAGGATCGAAGCGCGAGATGTTCTGCATCACCGTGCCGTCGAACAGTTGCACGTCCTGCGGCAGATAGCCGATGAGGCGGCCAAGCGTATCGCTGTCACGCTGATCGAGCGTGGCATTGTCGAGACGGATGGCGCCGCGGGTCGGCGCCTGAATGCCGACGAGTGCCCGCGCCAATGTCGACTTTCCAGCGCCCGTGGGCCCGATGACGCCGATGCCCTCGCCGGGGCCTACACTGAACGAGATGCCGTTGAGCAGCGGCTTCTCGAACTCCCGGAAGCTGGATATAAAGCTGTTCCACATCGAGCTTGCCGCGCGGAGCGGGCAGCGGCATGCGATTGGGCGCGGGCGGAACGGATTTCAGCAATTGCGTCAGCCGCTCGCGGGCCTTGCGGAAGCTGAGGAACTGCTGCCAGTTGGCAACCGCCGTTTCGACGGGCGCCAGCGCGCGCGACATGATGATCGACGCCGCGATCATCGAACCGGATGAAATTTCCTGCTTGATGGCAAGATAGGCGCCGAGCGCCAGAATGCCGGACTGGATCATCAGGCGCAGCACGCGCGAGATGGCGCCAAGTCCGCCACCCGCATCATTGGCCTTGGTCTGCGCGTCGAGCGCCGCCTGGTGAACGGTGGACCAGCGATCGCGCAATGCGCCGCGCATGCCGAGCGAATGCAAGGCTTCCGCATTGCGGCGGCCTTCGTCCATCATGATCGAAGCCTTGACGGTGGCCTTGGTGGCTTCCGCCACAGGTGCGCGGGTGCTGCGTTCGGACATGACAGCCAGCGCAAAAATCGCAATTGCGGCGCCCAGTGAGGCGAGGCCGAGCACCCAGTGCATGGCGAAGATCACCAGCAGGTAGACTGGCACCCAGGGCATGTCGATGAAGGCGAAAGGCCCCGTGCTGGAAAGATATTGCCGGATGGTGGCGAGATCATTGATCGGTTGGCCACCCACTCCCGGCGTCTTTTTCAGTGCGTGCGCCGCGACGACATCGAACACCCGGCCTCGCAGCTGTTCTTCCGTGCGCCTGCCGATACGCACCATCATGCGGGCGCGGAGGTATTCCATGAGTTCCGTAATAGGCATAAAGCACGCCAACGATGGCGGTGAGCGCAACGAGCGTCGGAACGCTCTGGGAGGTCAGCACCCGGTCATAGACCTGCATCATGAACACTGGCCCGATGAGCATCAGCACGTTCACCACGCAGCTGAAAATCACGGTCGACACCAGTGCGCCCCGGCAGGCAGCGTTCACGGCTTTCAGTTCGTCAACGCCGGCGTCAGGGCGGGGAAGCGCTACTGTCACGATCTACCTATCTGTTGGTCGGCCAGGGACTTTATGCACGCGACATTGCGAAATCCTTTCGGATACGCCTATTACGCTCTTTTAATGGATTGGACCTGAACCGGAAATTAACCCCGGCGCTTGGCAGGCCAATGCCCCCTCGGCTATCCTGCCGTGGATTCTAAAGGAAAACAACATGCATATCCTCGTCATCGGCGCCGGCGGAATGGTCGGTCAGAAGCTTATTGCACGCCTCAGCGCGGGCGCCCTCCCGGTCACCCGGCTCACCCGGCACGACATCGTGCTTCCGCCGCCGCCTCCCGCCTCCAGCTTCCCCGTCGAAACCTTCGTCAGCGATATGTCGATGCCGGGCGAGGCCGAGAAGCTGGTCGCCCTAAAGCCGGACCTGATCTTCCATCTGGCCGCCATCGTTTCGGGAGAGGCGGAAGCCGATTTCGAGAAAGGCTACCGGATCAACCTGGACGGCACGCGCTATTTGTTCGAGGCGATCCGCAAGGCGGGCGGCGGCTACAAGCCGAAGGTGGTTTTCACCTCCTCGATCGCCGTGTTTGGAGCACCCTTCCCCGACGCCATCGGCGACGAGTTCTTCACCACCCCCCTCACCTCCTATGGCACCCAGAAGGCGATCTGCGAGCTGCTGCTGAACGATTATTCCCGCCGCGGCTTCTTCGATGGCATCGCACTCCGGTTTCCCACCATTTGCGTGCGGCCCGGCAAGCCCAACAAGGCGGCTTCGGGATTCTTCTCTGGCATCATCCGCGAACCGCTTTCAGGTCAGGAGGCCATCCTGCCGGTTGGCGAGGATGTGCGGCACTGGCACGCCAGCCCGCGCGCCGCCATCGATTTCCTGATCCAGGCGGCCGAGCTTGATACTGCGAAACTGGGCAACCGGCGCACCCTCGCACTTCCCGGCGTGTCTTGCACGGTGGGCGAACAGATCGCGGCGCTGAAGCGCGTGGCGGGCGAAAAGGTCGCCAGCCTGATCCGCCGCCAGCCCGATGAAACCATCATGAAGATCGTGGCCGGGTGGCCGCGCAACTTCGATCCGAAGCGCGCCATTGCGCTCGGGTTCAAGGCGGAAAAATCCTTCGACGACATCATCCGCGTTCACATCGAGGATGAACTGGGTGGAAAGATTCCGGGATGACGCGCAGCGCCTTCGTCTCGCAGCTTTTCGATCTGTCCATGGCAATGCTGAAAGCGGTGGGCACAGACAAGCCCTCCGCCGAAGCCACCAGCTATGCCATGCTGCATGCCTCCCTGCATGGCGTGGAAAGCCATGGCATCCGCCTTCTGCCCTTCTATGCCGACAGCGTCCGCACCGGATTGGCGGTGGGCAAGCCCGATATCAGGGTGAGCCATCCACGCCGCGCCGTGGCGCTGGTGGATGCCGGAAACAGCCTCGGCCATATCGCTACCTACCGCGCCATGGACGAGGCCTGCGGCATCGCCAGGGAGTGTGGGATCGGCATGGCGGCGGTGATTCACTCCACCCATTTCGGCGCCGCCGGGGCCTATGCGCTGGCGGCGGCGGATGCAGGTTTTATTGGTTTCATCACCGCCAATTCCGGCTCGTTCGTCATTCCGCATGGCGGCACCAAGCCCATGCACGGCACCAGCCCCATCGCAATGGCGGCCCCCAATCCCAAGGGCGATCCATTCCTGTTGGATATGGCCACCAGCTCTATCCCGTGGAACAAGGTTCTGAGGTATCGCACCGAAGGCATTGTTTTGCCTGAAGGAGTTGCCGTTGACGAGCAGGGGAAATTTGTCACCGATCCGTTCAAGGCGAGGGCCTTGGCACCGGTAGGCGGAGCAAATTTCGGCTATAAAGGCGCGGGGCTGGCAGGCATTGCCGAGGTGCTGGGCGGCGTTCTCACCGGCATGCGTCTCTCCATTGAACAGGATGGCCGCGCGTTGGGCGACAGCGAGATGGGCCATTTCGTGATGGCGATCGATCCCACCCTCTTCATGAGCATGGAACAATTCGGCGAGCGCCTGAACACCTATATCGAGGCCTTCAAGGCGCAGCCCGGCACCTATGCGGCGGGCGGGCCTGAATGGGAGAAACGGCGGGACCGGGAGGCCAACGGCATTCCCCTGCCCGACGGGCTCTATGCGGAGCTTAAGGCGGCGGCGCAAAAGGCGGGCGTGCCCTTCGAGATCTGAGATGGCTCAAGCGCCCAGGGAGAACAAGACGCGCGGCATCCTGTGGATGCTGCTGACGCTGCTGTTCTTCATCTCGCTCGATACGCTGATGAAATACCTGATGCAGAGCTATCCGCTCATTCAGGTGACATGGGCGCGCTTTTTCTTCGCCACCATCATTGCCATAGGCCTGGCGGGCAAACGCCTTCCCACCCTCGTCATCAGCCGCGCGCCAAAACTGCAACTGGTGCGCTCGGTGCTGCTGATGTCGACCACCGGCCTTTTCAATGCCGGCATCCGCACCACGGCATTGGCCACCGCCACCACAGTGATGTTCACCAGTCCCCTGCTGGTCACGGTTCTGTCCGTGCCGCTCCTGGGCGAGAAGGTGGGATTGCGGCGCTGGATCGGTGTGGCTGTTGGGTTTCTCGGCGCGATGATCGTGGTCAGGCCTTGGCAAAGCGAATTGACGGCGACGGGAACCGGCGTGCTGCTGATTTTCTGCTCCGCCTTTTTCAATGCCACCTACCAGATCACCACCCGCAAAGTGCGTCTCGACGAGCCGCTCACCTCGCTTCTCTATACGGCGGCGGCAGGCGCCATTGTTACGAGCCTCATGCTGCCCTGGGGCTGGATCTGGCCGTCACCCCTTGGTTGGATTGAATTGATGGGCGCAGGCGTGGCGGGAGGAGTCGGGCATTTCTGCCTCATCAAGGCTATGACCTACGCACCAGCCTCGGTCGTGGCGCCATTCAGCTACACCTCGCTCATCTGGGCGACGATCCTCGGATTTCTCATATGGGGTGACTTCCCCGATCTCTGGACGTGGATGGGCGCTGCCCTTATCATCGGGTCCGGTCTATATATTTTCCACCGCGAAGGGGTGCGCCGTGAAAACCGTTAGCTTCACTGCCATGAAAGATGGCACCAAGGATGACTACCTGTTCCTGAAGCCTTTCGAGGAAGAGCATTTCCGCAGCACCGGGGAACGCGTGCTGCGCGAATTGCGCTTGCAGGAAAACGAAAGCCTGCCCGGCTACAAGATCACCCGCCTCACCCATGGGCTTCAGGCAGCGACCCGCGCCGAGCGCGAGGGGGCCGATACCGACTGGATCGTTGCCGCCCTGCTGCACGACATCGGCGACGGGCTGGCGCCGCAGAACCATGACCAGTTCGCGGCTGAAATCCTGCGGCCCTTCATGCGCGAGGAAGTGGTGTGGACGGTGGAGCACCACGGTTCTTTCCAGATGGTCTACTACGCGCACCACTATGGCTGGAATCAGTTCGAGCGCGACAAATACAAGGACAGCCCGTACTACCAGTCCTGCGTCGATTTCTGCGAGCGCTGGGATCAGTCGTCTTTCGATCCGGATTTCGAGACGGAAAGCCTCGATCATTTCGAGCCCATGGTGCGCGAAGTTTTTGCGCGCAAGGCCTACGCGCCGGAGGTGACGCAAAAGGGCGTTGTAAAGGGTGTGCCGCCGCTCACCCTCGCCGCCGCCGAATAGCGGCATGCCGTAATTCCGCGCGCGGCCTCGTGCAGGCCGCCGCATTCTTGTCCCATGACGCCGCAGCACCGCACACTCGCTGGCATGATCTCGCTCGCGCTGGGCGTCATGATCTTTTCCACGCAAGATGCGATCATCAAGGGCCTGTCGGGTGAGTATGCGGTGACGCAGGCCATCGTCACGCGCGGTCTGGTGGCGCTACCCATCCTGTCGTTCATGGTGCAGATGGAATGCGGCCTGAAGCGCCTGTGGTCGCGCAGCTTCTGGCCCATGGTGGTGCGCGGCCTCGTTCTGCTCGTCTCCTACACCAGCTATTACATGGCTTTTCCCGCCCTGCCCTTGGCAGAAGCGATTGCGCTGTTTTTCACTGCTCCGATTTTCGTGACGCTTCTTTCCGGGCCGCTGCTTGGAGAAAAAGTGACGCTGCAATCCTGGTTCGCGGTGGGCATGGGCTTTCTGGGTGTGCTGGTGATTCTGAGGCCGGGCAGCGGATTGTTTGAGTGGGCGGCGCTTCTGAGCCTCGTCAGCGCGGCAGCCTATGCGCTCTCCATGGTGCTGGCGCGGCGCGTGGGCGCCAGCGAACCGGCAACCGTGATGGCCTTCTATGTGAACCTTGTCTATCTGCTGGGCGCGGCGGGCATTGCCGCACTGTGCCACCAGCTTGGCATTGTGAAGCTGGGCCATCCATCGCTCGATTTTCTGGTGCGGCCGTGGATCATGCCGACTATCGAGGATTTCCTGCTGATGGCGCTTTGCGGGGTGATCGCCGCCGTGGCCATGTCGCTCCTCACCCATGCCTACCGGCTTGCCGAGGCAAACCTCGTGACGGTTCTTGAATATACCGGCATGATCTGGGGACCGCTCTGGGGCTATCTGTTCTTCAATGAAATCCCGCGCTGGACGACCTTCGTCGGCACGGCGCTGATCATCGCGGCCGGCGTTTATTCAGCGCGCGCAGCAGCGGCCCGTGACCGCAAGGCGAAAGCCTAATCTAGGCTGTTGTAGCCACGGCCAGCTGCCTGAGCACCAGCACCATAGTGGCGTGGGCATCACCCTCGCCAACATTCACAATTCTATGCGGAAGGTCGCCACGGAAGCGGATTGCTTCTCCCGCTTTCGCACGACGGGTTTCCTCGCCCGAGGTGATTTCGAGTTCGCCTTTCAGCAGATAAAGATGTTCGACGGTGCCAGGTGCATGCGGCTCGGATTCCAGCACGCCATAGGGCCTGGCCTGAAAATCGTACCATTGGATGGAACCGACCAGATTGAGCGGCCCGGCAATGGCCAGGCGGCACAGGCCATCCTGGCTTTCGAGAATGGGAACGCCGGATTTCTGTTGATGCTCCAGAAAAACCTCGGCCTCATCCGCCTTCAGCACCTCGTCGATCGTCGTGTCGAGGGCCTTCGACAAGCGATAGACCGTAGAAAGTGTCGGATTGGTCTCGTTGCGCTCGATCTGGGAAATGATCGACTTGGCGACACCCGACTGCTCAGATAGTTCGCCCAAGGACATATTGTAGGCTTTTCGCAACCTCTGGATGGTCTTGCCCAGGGCGGGCGTCGGGTCACTTTGCGGTGAAGCCGCCGGTTTCTTGCCTGGGCGCGTTGACATTCATCCGTCCTGTACTTAGAACTAGCGTTCGGAAAAACGAACAGAGGAGATATTCGGTCTTCCGTCCCGGGAACAGATAGCGCGGTTTCGCCTTGTCATTCAAACGAAATCGGCGGCTTCCCTTAACCCCTGTACGGTAAACCGAACGTCCGGTGTAGCGAACGAAAGCTGAAACAATGCGGTATTTCCCCATTTTCATCGATCTGGACGGCCGCATGGTGGTGATCGTGGGCGGTGGTGAAGAGGCGCTTCGCAAGGTGCGCCTGCTATCGCGCACGGCCGCCCGGATCGTTGTCGTGGCCGATGCGCTGCATCCGGAACTCGCCGCCAATCCAAAAGTCGAATGGACGTCGCAGCCCTTCTCGCCCGTCCTGCTTGATGGCGCCGCCCTGGCCGTTTGCGCTGACGCCACGCTGAATGACGCCGTTTCGGCTGCGGCCCAAGCGCGCGGCATTCCCGTCAATGCGGTTGATTGCGCGGATCTCTCGACCTTCATCGTGCCCTCGATCGTGGACCGGGCTCCGGTCGTTGTAGCCATCGGCACGGAAGGAACCGCCCCCATGCTGGGGCAGGGTCTTCGCGCGCGGATTGACGCCATGCTGCCGCAGGCGCTGGGCTCGCTGGCCGAAACGGCGGCGCGCCTTCGCGGCCGGGTAGCCAAAACGATTCCCGCCGGGAACCGCCGCCGCAGCTTCTGGCAGCGGCTGTTCTTCGGCGATGTGCGGGATTCCTATCTCGCGGGCGATCTCTCTGGCTTTCAGTCTGGCGTTGAAGCCCTGTTCAGGAGCGAGGCGGCTCCAGCGCAAGGCCGCGTCTCCTTCGTCGATCTTGGGCCGGGCGATCCCGAACTTCTCACCATCAAGGCGCAGCGGAAATTGCTGGAAGCCGATGTAATCGTGCATGACCGGTTTCTCGATTCCGCCCGCCTTGAAATGGCGCGGCGCGATGCGGTTCGCATTCCTGCTTCGCGTAATGCAACGGCGATCCTACTTGAGGAAGCAGCGGCAGGCCGCCATGTGGTGCGCGTGAGCCAGGGCGAGGCCGATGTGGAGGAGATCCTTTCCGTGACTGAGGCGGGAATCCCCGTCGAGACGGTGCCCGGCATTTCCTCCCCTGCCCGCCTGCAAGCCGCGTTTCCCGTCCGCGATGACATCAGCGACGCCATTCTGAGAGCCGCATCATGACAACCACCGAAAAGGGACAGATCGTCACCGCCAACCGTTTGCGCGATGGCATTGCCGTGTTCCTCAACCGCTCCGGCCAATGGAGCGAGAAGATCGACGAAGCCACGCTGGCGCTGGAGCCGGAAGCTGCCGCAGCGCTCGAAAATCGTGCCAAACAGGACGAAAAGTCCACACTGGTGACCGGCTCTTACCTGATTGATGCCGAACGCCTAAACGGCCGCATTCGCGCCGCGCATATCCGCGAGCGGCTGCGCACGCTCGGCCCCACCGTGAGGCTTGACCTCGGCAAGCAGGCCGAAGGCACGGCCGGCGCGTTCCCCGCGCCCGAGGGAGCATAATTCATGTATCGTTACGATGAGTTTGACCATCAATTCGTCCGTGAGCGGACAAACCAGTTCCGCGACCAGGCGGCGCGGCGTCTCTCTGGCGCGTTGACGGAAGAAGAGTTCCGTCCGCTCCGGCTGATGAACGGGCTTTATCTCCAGCTTCACGCCTATATGCTGCGCGTGGCCATTCCCTACGGCACGCTCTCCGGCCGCCAGATGCGCCAACTCGCCTTGATCGCCGAGAAGTGGGACAAGGGCTACGGCCATTTCACGACGCGGCAGAATATCCAGTACAACTGGATCAAGCTGGAAGATACGGCGGATATCCTGTCTGCTCTCGCCGAAGTCGAAATGCACGCCATCCAGACCTCCGGCAATTGCATCCGCAATGTCACCACCGATCAGTGGGCCGGCGCTGCGGCGGACGAGATTTCAGATCCGCGCCCGGTAGGTGAGCTGCTACGGCAATGGTCCTCTCTGCATCCTGAATTCTCCTATCTGCCGCGCAAATTCAAGATCGCGGTGACGGGCGCCCCGCATGACCGCGCGGCGGTGAAGGTGCATGACATCGGCTTGCGGCTTCACAAGAACGCCGAAGGCGCGACGGGCTGGGAAGTGATCGTGGGCGGCGGGCTTGGCCGCACACCGATGATTGGCGTGACGGTACGCGACTTCCTGCCCGTGCAAGAATTGATCGGCTATCTCGAGGCCATCATGCGTGTCTATAATCTCTATGGGCGGCGCGACAACAAATACAAGGCGCGCATCAAGATCCTCGTGCACGAGATCGGCGCAGAGAAATTCAAGGCCGAAGTCGAAGCCGAATATGCGAAGAAGCCGCAGGCTTCCACAGAAGTGGAAGAGCGCGAGCTGGCGCGCATTGCCGCGTATTTTGCGCCGCCTGCCTTCGAGAAGCTGCCGCGCTGGTCTCCGGGTTTTGAAGATGCAAAGCTGAAGAATCCCGCCTTCGCGCATTGGGCGCGCAACAATCTCGCGGCGCACAAGGTTGACGGCTACACTATCGTCAATATCTCGCTAAAGCCCGAAGGCGGCATTCCCGGCGACGCGACGGCTGATCAGATGCGGGTGATGGCCGAGCTGGCGGAACGCTATTCCAGTGACGAACTGCGCGTGAGCCACGCGCAGAACATCGTGCTGCCGCATGTGAAGAAAGATGACGCCTTCGCCATCTGGCAGGCACTGGATGAGGCGGGTCTTTCCGCCGCCAATCTGGGGCTTGTTTCCGACATCATCGCCTGCCCCGGCCTCGACTATTGCGCGCTCGCCACGGCACGCGCCATTCCCATCGCGCAATCGATTTCGCGCAAATTCGCCGATCTCAAGGAACAGGAAGCGATCGGCAAGGTGAGGGTAAACATTTCCGGCTGCATCAATGCCTGTGGGCATCATCACGTTGGCCACATCGGCATTCTCGGCCTCGATAAGAAGGGCGAGGAATATTATCAGATCACGCTGGGCGGCTCGTCCGCTGAGCAGGCTTCGATCGGAACGATCCTCGGCCCTGGCTTCGCGGGCCATGAGGTGGCCGACGCCGTCGGCACCATTCTCGACACCTATCTGAAACTGCGTGAGCCGGATGAGGAATTCCTCGCCGCCTACCGCCGCGTGGGGCCGAAGCCCTTCAAGGAGGCACTCTATGCCACTGCTTAAGAACAACACGCTGATCGCCGATACGTGGACCCATGTGGGCGCCGATGATGTGCTGCCGGAAACCGGCGATATCATCGTTCTCTTCGTGCGGCTGCTGCGCGAGTTCGATGCGCTGAGCAAGCGGCAGGGGCGGCTTGGCGTGAGTTTCGGCAACGCCGACCGCGCGGAAGCTTTGTCCACATTCCTGCCCCGGCTTTCGCTGATCGAACTTCCGTTCCCGGCCTTCAGTGACGGGCGCGCCTATTCGCTCGCCCGGCAGATCCGCGACTTCGGATATCGCGGCGAATTGCGCGCCACCGGCAATGTGCTGCCCGACCAGCTTCAGTTCATGCTGCAGGTGGGCTTCGACACGTTCGAGATCGGAGACCGTTTTCCGCTCTCCGCCTGGCAGACGGCATCGCGGCAGATGTCGCTCGCCTATCAGCGCGGCCTCTACCGCCGCCATGCCGAAGCCGAAATCTGGACCGAGCGCCACACCGACGCGGAGCCCTGGCTGGAACAGCCGCACGCGGGATAATCGCCATGAATGCGCAGGAACTGAATGCCGTCCACGAGTCCTATGCGGGGCTTGAAGGGCGGGAGCTGCTGGAGCCGCTGATCCGCGACTTCAAAGGCAGGCTCGCGGTTGTGTCCTCTTTCGGAGCGGAGAGCGCGGTGCTGCTGCACATGGTGGCGCAGGTGGACAAGTCCACGCCTATCATCTTTCTCGATACCGGCAAGCTGTTCTGGGAAACGCTGTCCTATCGCAGTCAGCTCATAGACCGTCTTGGCCTCACCGATGTGCGCTCGATCCAGCCGGACAGTGTGGACCTCGCCATCCATGATCCAGACGGCGATCTGCACAAGACAGTTGCGGACCAGTGCTGCCACATCCGCAAGACCATTCCGCTGCAAAAGGCGTTGGAGGGTTTTGACATTATGGTCTCAGGCCGCAAACGCTATCACGGCGGGGCGCGCAAGAATCTGACGGCGCTAAGCCTCGACGGCGCGCGCCTCAAGGCCGAGCCTCTCGCGGGGTTCAGCGCGCTGGACATCGACCTCTATATGGCCACCCACAAGCTGCCGCGCCACCCGCTGACCGAGATCGGCTATTTCTCCATCGGCTGCGAACCCTGCACCACGCCGGGCGGCTCCACCGATGATCCCCGCGCCGGCCGCTGGGCGGGCACCGCCAAGACGGAATGCGGAATCCACTGGAGTCATAACGGTTCCGCGATTGACGGGCCACAGCCCGCGCCTTCTGTGCATTGAAAGTATTCTCCCTATACGCGACAGGATAGATCGCGTATTTGTGTTGCAGCGCAGCAGGGAGGGGTTCCGATGCATGATTTTATCGTCTTTGCCATCATCGGCTTTCTGGCGCAGATCGTCGATGGATCGCTGGGTATGGGCTTTGGCGTCATCTCTTCGTCCGTCCTCCTCGCGCAGGGCATTCCCCCTGCCCTCGCCTCGGCCAGCGTGAACGCCGCCAAATTGCCCACCACATTCACGGCGGCTGCATCGCATTACCTGCACAGGAATCTCGACTGGACGATCGTACGTGGACTGGCGATCTTCGGCTCTATCGGCGGCATCATCGGCGCCTTTTTGCTGACGGCGCTCAAAGGGCATTTTCTCACCCTGCTAGTCAGCGCCTATCTGGCGCTCATGGGCGTTCTCATCATCTGGCGGGGCGCGCTGAACGCCACGCCGCGCGTCGTCACCTCCACCCGCGCCAGCGTCATCGGCTTGGCAGGAGGCCTGATTGAAGGCATCGGCGGAAGCTGGGGGCCGATCGTGACGACCAGCATTCTCGGTTCCGGCGCTGAATCTCGTTACGCTATCGGCTCGGGCAATTTCGCCGAGTTCATCGTCAGCATTTCGGTGTTCTCGGCCTTCGTGATTGCCTGGGCCACGGGCTTCTGGGCCGGAGGATCAGACTGGCAATCCACATTCCTGCCCGTGCTGGGCCTGGTGCTGGGCGGATTGCCGGCGGCAGCCTTCGGCGGATGGCTTTCCAAGCGCGCGCCGCGCAAGGCGCTAACCATTGCTGTGGGGCTTTTGGCACTCAGCATTGCCATCTACCGGCTCTATCTGCTTCTGATAGGCACCTGACTTTTAATTGATAAGACCCGTCTTCACGGCAATGGCGACGGCCTGCGTCTTCGTCTTGGCGCGCAGTTTCGCCATGGCGTTTTCCGTGTAAAGCCTGATGGCGCGCTCACTCAGGCCAATGACCTTGGCGGTTTCCCACGCGGTTTTTCCATCAGCGGCCCATTTCAGCACTTCGCGTTCGCGCGGGCTCAACTCGAAGTCCCCGCTCAACGGGCGCTGCGAGATCACATCCTTGACGCGTTGATGAAAGTAATGCGCAAAGAGATGAAGTCCATTGGCCAGCACTTGCCTCATCTCGCCCCAATGCCTGTCCTCGCATTCGAAGTTCACCGAGAACATGGCATGGCCAAAGCCTTCGTCACGAATGGGAATGGAAATGCCCTGCCGCCCAATGCCGAAGGATTCGGCGACGTGATGGATTTCCTCCACCGAATTATCGGAGGCGCGCACTTCCGCCCAATCAAGCGGGAGTTGCCTCGAGAAACAGATATTGAAGGCCGGATCGCCCAGCGGGGAAAAATCCCGCATGTAAATAGACGTATAGGTTTCGTCATATGTTGATAGCCACGTCATCCGGTCGGGCGTTTGGGCCGAGGTGCCCAGGAACCAATAGGAGAGGTTGAGAACATCAAACTTCTCCCGCGCGCGCAGTAGATATTTCCGGGACTCGTCCATTCCGGAAAAAGCCTGGTAACTTTCCCCGAAAATATCGAATCGCGATTGCATCCCGCCTGCCGCTGCCATGCCGCCTCTGTAGCAGCCTTCGTTAACCATGTGAAAGCATGTCCTTCGCCCCCGCCATATCAAATTGGCGCATCCAGCACGGAGTCATGCAAAAGGGCAGCCAATGGCTGCCCTTTCGTAGCGTCATCAATCGTTTAGAAAATCAGGCTGCGGCTTCTTCCTTGGCCTCGGCGGCGATCACTGGGCCGGAGTCCTTGCCCTTCTCAGCCGGATCGCGGTCCACGAACTCGATCACTGCCATCGGCGCCGAATCACCGTAGCGGAACCCCGCCTTCATGATGCGGATGTAACCGCCGCGGCGGTCCTTGAAACGGCCAGCCAGCACGTCGAACAGCTTCTTCACCTGCGTCTCGTCGCGCACTTCCGACATCGCCTGGCGGCGCGCATGCAACGTACCCTTCTTGGCGAGCGTCACCAGCTTCTCGACCACAGGGCGGAGATCCTTCGCCTTGGGAAGCGTGGTCACGATCTGCTCGTGCTTGATCAATGCCGCCGACATATTGGCAAACATCGCGGTACGATGCTCGGCCGTGCGGTTAAACCGACGGCCCCTGAAACCATGACGCATGAACGATCTCCTTCAATTCCGTGGCCGCCTCCGTGGGCGCCCTTGTGCCGATCAGTAGTGTGTTTCGAATTTCTTGGCGAGTTCTTCGATGTTCTCGGGCGGCCAGTTCGGCACTTCCATGCCGAGGTGCAGGCCCATCTGGGCGAGAACTTCCTTGATCTCATTGAGAGACTTGCGGCCGAAGTTCGGTGTACGGAGCATTTCCGCTTCCGTCTTCTGTATCAGGTCGCCGATGTAGACGATGTTGTCGTTCTTCAGGCAGTTGGCCGAGCGAACGGAGAGTTCGAGTTCGTCCACCTTCTTAAGAAGGGCGGCGTTGAATTCGAGTTCGGGGCGCGCCTCTTCCGGCATGGCCTTGGAGGGCTCGGCAAAGTTGATGAACACCGAGAGCTGGTCCTGCAGGATGCGCGCGGCATAGGCCACGGAATCTTCTGGCGATACCGAACCATCGGTTTCCACCGTCATGATCAGCTTGTCATAGTCGAGGATCTGGCCTTCGCGAGTGTTCTCGATCTTGTAGGAGACGCGCTTGACCGGAGAATAGATGGAGTCGACCGGGATCAGGCCGATGGGCGCATCTTCCGGGCGGTTGCGTTCGGAGGGCACATAGCCTTTGCCGGTGGTAACGGTGAATTCCATGCGCACTTCCGCACCCTCGTCGAGCGTGCAGATCACATGCTCGGGGTTGAGGACGTGGATATCGCCGGAAGACTGGATGTCGCCGGCGCGGACGATGCCTGGGCCTTCCTTGCGAAGCGCCAAGCGCTTCGGGCCTTCGCCCTGCATCGAAAGGGCAATTTCCTTGATGTTCAGGATGATATCGGTCACGTCCTCGCGCACGCCGGCGATCGAAGAGAATTCGTGCAGCACGCCATCGATGTGCACGGAGGTGATGGCAGCGCCCTGCAGCGACGAGAGCAGGATGCGGCGCAGCGCGTTGCCGAGCGTCGTGCCGAAGCCGCGCTCAAGCGGTTCGGCCGTCACGGTGGCGACGCGGCGGCGATCACGGCCAGGCTGCACATCGAGCTTGGTCGGGCGGATCAGTTCCTGCCAGTTCTTCTGGTTGACCTGCATGAATAATGTTCCCGTTCAAATTCCAGCCCGGCCCAAGGGCCAAAACCGGATGCGCATTTCAATTCAAAATGCCGTCCGGAGACGGCGAAAACTCAGACGCGGCGGCGCTTGGGCGGACGGCAGCCATTGTGCGGAATGGGGGTCACGTCGCGGATCGACGTCACCTGCAGGCCGCAGGCCTGGAGAGCGCGAAGTGCCGACTCACGGCCCGAACCCGGGCCGCAGACTTCCACTTCAACCGTGCGCATGCCGTGTTCCATGGCGGCGCGGCCCACCTGCTCGGCGGCGACCTGTGCTGCGTAAGGCGTGGACTTGCGCGAGCCCTTGAAGCCCAGCTTGCCCGCCGAAGCCCAGACAATCGAATTGCCCTGAACGTCGGTGATGGTGATCATGGTGTTGTTGAAAGAGGCGTTCACATGAACAACGCCGGAGGAAATGTTCTTGCGCTCTTTCTTGCGGGGACGGGCAGCTTCTTTAGCCATGGCTGTTCAACCTTTACTTCTTCTTGCCGGCAATCGCCTTCGCGGGTCCCTTGCGGGTGCGGGCGTTAGTGTGGGTGCGCTGGCCGCGGACCGGCAGGCCCTTACGGTGACGGAGGCCGCGGTAGCAGCCAAGGTCAACCAGACGCTTGATGTTCATCGACACTTCGCGGCGAAGGTCGCCCTCCACCACATAGTCGCGGTCGATCACTTCACGGATCGCCAGAACTTCGGCGTCGGTCAGCTCATTCACGCGCTTGCTGTGCGGAATCTTCACCTTGTCGGCGATCTCGACAGCGTTGACGGGGCCAATGCCATGGATGTAGCGCAGGGCAATCACCACGCGCTTGTTGGTCGGAATATTGACGCCTGCGATACGGGCCACGTCGTTTCTCCTGTTATTCCAACGGCTTGAGCCGCTGGTTCAATGTTCTGTCCGAGCGCCGGTTGCGTCCATCAAAGGCATAAGGCCGCGCCTCCGGAGATTCCTCTCCCGAAGCCAGCCTTTTCGCCGACCGGATTTGGCGGTGTACCTAGGCTGGAATCGCTTCCGCGTCAACCCTTGGTAAAGCCAAAAAAGGCCTTCAAACGCTGCTCAGCACCCCTTCGATCTGGCGGGTCACATCGCTGATCTCCGCCATCCCGTCGATGGTCTTCAGACTGCCCCGTTCGCCATAGTAGCGAACCAGCGGAGCGGTCTGCTTGTTGTAGATGCCAAGACGGTCACGGACCGTCTTTTCGTTGTCGTCGGCACGCCTGGTAAAGGTGGTGCCGCCGCAATTGTCACACACGCCTTCCATCTTGGGCCGGTGAAACACGTCATGATAGCCCTGCCCGCAGGTGGCGCAGGTGAAGCGGCCGGTGATGCGTTGGATCAGCGCCTCATCGTCCACCTTCATCTCGATCACCGCGTCGAGCTTCAGCTTCTTGCCCGACAGCATCGTGTCTAGCGCCTCGGCCTGCGCCGTGTTGCGCGGGAAGCCGTCGAGGATAAATCCCTTCTTCACGTCCGACTGGTCGAGGCGGTCGGCAATGATGGCCACCACCACGTCGTCAGACACCAGATCGCCGCGATCCATGATCGCCTTGGCCTTCTTGCCCGTCTCGGTTCCAGCAGTCACGGCGGCGCGCAGCATGTCGCCGGTGGAAAGCTGCTTCAAGCCATGCCGCTCTTCGAGCAGCTTGGCCTGCGTGCCCTTGCCGGCGCCGGGCGGCCCCAGAAGGATGATGTTCATCGCTTGCTGCCCCGCAGCTTGGACCGCTTGATCAGCCCTTCATATTGCTGCGCCAGCAGATGGCCCTGAAGCTGCGCTACCGTATCCATGGTAACGCTCACCACGATCAGCAGCGAGGTACCGCCGAAATAGAAGGGGACGCCGGTATAGCCGATCAGGATTTCGGGGATCAGACAGACGAGCGCGATATAGATGGCGCCAACGGCGGTGATGCGTGTCAGCACATAGTCGATATATTCCGCCGTCCGCTCACCCGGCCGGATGCCGGGAATGAAACCGCCGTATTTCTTCAGATTCTCCGCCGTCTCCTTCGGATTGAACATGATGGAGGTGTAGAAGAACGAGAAAAAGATGATCAGCAGCACATAGAGGAACAGGAACAGCGGCTGGCCATGCCCCAGCATAGCGGTGATGGTGTTCAGCCACTCAGGCCCCTGCCCCTTGGTGAAATTGGCGACGGTGATGGGCAACAGCAGCAGCGACGATGCGAAGATCGGCGGAATGACGCCTGCCGTGTTGAGCTTCAGCGGCATGTGCGAACTGTCGCCCTGATACATCTTGTTGCCAACTTGGCGTTTTGGATACTGAATCAGCAGGCGGCGTTGGGCACGTTCCATCATTACGATGAAGGCGATGACCGCCAGCGCCATCACGATGATGCCGAGGATCACGAAGGTGTTGAGCTGACCGGTGCGGCCCAGTTCCAGCATGGCGGCGATGCCATGCGGCAGGCCTGCGACGATGCCGGAGAAGATGATGAGCGAGGTGCCGTTGCCGATGCCGCGCGCGGTGATCTGCTCGCCCAGCCACATCAGGAACACCGTGCCGCCAGTCAAGGTGATGACCGTCGAAATGCGGAAGAACATGCCCGGATCGAGCACCAACCCGGCTTGGCCCTCGAGGCCCACAGCAATGCCATAGGACTGCAATGCCGCCAGCAGCACGGTGCCGTAGCGCGTATACTGGTTGATCTTCTTGCGGCCCTGCTCGCCTTCCTTCTTGAGCTGTTCAAGATGGGGCGACACGGACGACATCAACTGAATGATGATCGAGGCCGAGATATACGGCATGATGTTAAGCGCGAAGATGGCCATGCGGCCAAGCGCGCCGCCGGCCAAGCCATTCACCCAGCCCAGAATGCCGCTCGAGTTCTGCGTGGCGAATTTCGCCAGCTCGGCGGGATCGACGCCCGGCATCGGAATATAGGTGCCGAGGCGATAAACGATGAGCGCCGCGAGGGTGAAGAAAATCCGCTTCTTGAGGTCTTCAGACTTAGCGAGGGCGCCGAAATTCAGGTTCGCCGCGAGTTGTTCTGCCGCAGATGCCATTTCGTGTCCTCGCGCCTGATCCAGACCCGCTTATGTGGGTCTGGCCGTCAACGCTTGCAAGCTTACTTCGCTTCCGCCGGGGCTTCCGCCGGACGCAGGATCTTCACCGTGCCACCCGCCTTTTCGACAGCGGCAATGGCGCCCTTGGTGGCATGCCACACTTCAAAGGAAAGCTTGCTCTTGAGCTCGCCCTTGCCCAGCAGGCGCACACCGCCGAGCGGCCGCGACAGCACGCCAGCCGCGATCAGCGAGGCGACCGTGACAGGAGCCTTGGCGTCAAGCGTCTTGGCATCGACAGCCGCCTGCACGGTGCTGAGGTTGATCTTGTTGTAAGCCACCGCATTGGGCTTGTTGAAGCCGCGCTTCGGCAAGCGGCGGTAGATCGGCATCTGGCCGCCTTCAAAGCCGGCCTTGGCGCCGCCCTTGCGGGCCGTCTGGCCCTTGCCGCCACGGCCAGCCGTCTTGCCGAGCCCTGAGCCGATTCCACGGCCCACGCGCTTCCTTGCATGCTTGGCGCCGGGATTGTCGGCGATTTCGTTGAGCTTCATGGGAGCAGTTCCTTATTCGACGACGCGCACCAGATGCGCCACCTTGGCGAGCATGCCGCGCACGGCGGGCGTATCGGCCAGGGTGGAGGTGCGGTTCATTTTGTTGAGGCCAAGGCCGATCAGCGTAGCGCGCTGGTCGGGCGGGCGGCGCTGCGGGCTCTTCACCTGCTGCACGGTCAGGGTCTTGGGTGCTTTCGACATATCAGCCGTCCTCACTCTTACTCGGCCACGGCGGCGGCACTGCCACCCACGCGGCGCAGCACGTCCGACACCTTCTTGCCGCGGCGCGAAGCCACGGACCGGGGCGAAACCTGCTTCTTCAGCGCATCAAACGTGGCGCGCACCATGTTGTAGGGATTGGAAGATCCCTTCGACTTGGCGACGACGTCCTGCATGCCCACCGATTCAAACACGGCGCGCATCGGGCCACCGGCGATGATGCCGGTTCCGGGAGGGGCAGCGCGCAGTACAACCTTGCCCGCACCCCAGCGTCCGTCGATGTCGTGATGCAGCGTGCGGCCTTCGCGCAGCGGCACGCGGATCAGGCCGCGCTTGGCGCTTTCGGTTGCCTTGCGCACCGCTTCCGGCACCTCGCGGGCCTTGCCGTGGCCGAAGCCGACGCGGCCCTTCTGGTCGCCGACAACGACGAGCGCCGCGAAGCCGAAGCGCTTGCCGCCCTTCACCACCTTGGCGACGCGATTGATGTGGACCAGCTTGTCGATGAACTCGCTGTCGCGCTCTTCGCGATTGTCCTTGCGATCCCGGTCGCCACGTTCTTTAGCCATATTGCTTACCGCCTGTTCGTCTCAGCAGGATTAGAAGTTCAGTCCGCCCTCGCGGGCGGCGTCGGCGAGCGCCTTGATGCGCCCATGATAGATATAACCGCCGCGGTCGAAGACCACGTCCTTGACGCCGGCCGCGATGGCGCGTTCCGCCACCAGCTTGCCGATCGCCGTGGCCGCCGTCTTGTCAGCGCCGGTCTTGCCGCCCTTCTTGAAGCCTTCCTCAAGGCTCGAGGCCGAAGCCACCGTTACGCCCTTCGCATCATCGATGACCTGGGCATAGATGTTCTTGCTCGACCGGAAGACGGACAGGCGCGGGCGAAGGTTGCCGCGGGCGGCGAGCGCCTTGCGGACGCGCGCCATGCGCTTGGTGTGGGGAGAGGTTTTCGTTGCCATTGACGCCACCTGTTACTTCTTCTTGCCTTCCTTGCGGAAGATATATTCGCCGGCGTATTTGACGCCCTTGCCCTTATAGGGCTCGGGGCCACGGTATTCGCGGATTTCCGCCGCAACCTGGCCGACGCGCTGCTTGTCGATGCCGCTCACCACGATTTCCGTGGGCTTCGGTGTCTTGATGTCGATGCCTTCGGGGATCGGATACTGCACATCGTGGCTGTAGCCGAGGTTGAGCTGGAGGCTCTTGCCCTGCACCGCCGCGCGGTAACCCACGCCGTTGATTTCGAGCGTCTTGGAATAGCCTTCCGTGACGCCCTTGATCATGTTGGCGACCATGGTGCGCGACATGCCCCAGCAGGAATGCGCGAGCTTGGACGCATCGCGCGGATCGACCTTGATGCCGCCCGCTTCCTGCTTGGCCAGCACATGCTCGACCAGCACCATCTTCAGTTCGCCCTTGGGGCCTTTCACCGAAAGGTTATGGCCCTGCAGGTTCACCGAAACACCGGCGGGAATGGGAACAGCCTTTTTACCAATACGAGACATGGACCGTTACCTCAGAATACCGTGCAGAGCACTTCGCCGCCGACGTTCTGCGAGCGTGCGTCCGCATCGGACATGACGCCCTTGGGCGTCGACAGGATGGAAATGCCGAGGCCGTTGTAAACGGTCGGCAGCGTCGAGACCGACACGTAGACGCGGCGGCCAGGCTTCGACACGCGCTGCATCTCGCGGATGACCGGCGCGCCGTCGAAATACTTGAGCTCGATTTCGATCTCGGCCTTGTTCGAGCCCTGCTGCACGGTAGCGAAGCTGCGGATATAGCCTTCGTTCTGAAGCACTTCCAGCACGCGCTCGCGCAGGCGCGAAGCGGGCGTCGACACCTTCGACTTGCCCCGCTCCTGGGCATTCCGGATACGGGCGATCATATCGCCGATCGGATCAATGACACTCATTCCATCACTCTCCTGAAGTCCGTATCTGTTACCAGCTCGATTTGGTCATGCCGGGGATCAAACCCTGGTTGGCCAAATCGCGCAGCGCCAGACGTGACATCTTGATTTTCCTGTAGTAGGCACGCGGGCGTCCGGTCAGCTCGCAGCGGTTGCGGACGCGATTGGGAGACGAATTGCGCGGCAGCTCGGCCAGCTTCAGCTGAGCGGCAAAGCGCTCTTCCATGCTCAGCGTCTTGTTCTTGGCGATCGCCTTGAGGCGCGCGCGCTTGCCGGCGTATTGCTTCGCCAGACGCTTGCGATGGTTGTTCTTTTCGACCGAGCTCGTTTTCGCCATGTGGGCTACCTTGGTTTATCTCTTGTGTCCGGTTATGCGGCCTGCTTGCGGGCGGGCTTGCGGAACGGGAAGTTGAACGCTTCGATCAGCGCGCGGGCCTCTTCATCGGTGCGCGCCGTCGTGCAGATGATCACGTCCATGCCCCACACGCGGTCGATCTTGTCGTAATCGACTTCGGGGAACACCAGATGCTCCTTGATGCCGAAGGCATAATTGCCGTTGCCATCAAAGCTGCGATCCGTCAGGCCGCGGAAGTCACGCACGCGCGGTAGCGCGATGGTGATCAGGCGGTCGAGGAATTCATACATGCGCGTCTTGCGCAGCGTGACCTTGGCGCCGATCGCCAGGTTCTCGCGGATCTTGAACTGCGCGATGGCCTTGCGCGACTTGGTGATGACGACCTTCTGGCCGGCAATCTTCTCAAGTTCGGCGGCAGCAACCTGCACCAGCTTGGAATCCTGCGTCGCCTCGCCCACGCCCATATTGAGAACGATCTTCTCGATGCGCGGCACCTGCATGACGTTCTTGTAGCCGAACTTCTTGATGAGGTCCGGCTTCACCTGCTCGTCATAGAGCTTGCGCAGGCGCGGCACGTAATCGGCGGGAACAGCCTCAAGCGTCCATACCAGTACTCATACCAAGTTCTCTCTAAAAAAAATATATATATAAAATAAAATATTAATTTTTGTGTTTTTTAGTCTTTTTAACAAATATATATATATATATATATATAACTTTACTTACTAAACCTCTTTCTGCTTTCCATGTTACACTACCTTTTCCATTTGTACCAGCAACATGAATTATACTATAACCACTTTTACTTGGATAACCTAAAACTTTATCAAGATTTTTTATATTTTCTAATCCTAATTTTACTGGTGGTGGTTTACCATCATGAAAATATAATTTACGTAAAATATCATTATATTTCATTTTAATTCACTTAAATAACATATATATATATATATAAATACTCTCCTCACATTAATATAATAATATTATATATATATATTCTTTAAACAATTATTTATTATTTTATATTTTTTGACATTATTTTTTATGACGATGCAAATGATGCATAATTTTTGTATACAATAAAAAAATGATAAAAAAAGTCAAAAAAAGGATAAAAAACTCAATGAAATGTTGAAAGTGGTTATGCCTTAAATACAAATATATATATATATATATATATCATATCTTATATATCATTTGGTAAGTAGTACAAAATTCGATTGGTTTTTTATTGTAAAATTTAAGTATGATGACTTTGTTTATGTTTTTTTATTTTAGGCTCATGACCATCATTATTTTTTAAATTGTTTCGTAGATGTAGAAGTAGTGCTAGTTTTGGATTCATCATTTTTATTTGTTAATGTATTATAATTATTATCTTGTATTTTTTTTTCACAACATAATTTATATTTAATACCAGAACCACAAGAACATGGTTTATTTCGAAATTTTGATGGATCTGGTTGATGTAATTTTTTTGATATTAAATTTTTTTTTTCTTAATATTTGTTTTCTATTAAATTTTTCCATTAATTTATTATTTACTTGTTGTTGTGTTTGTTTTTTGTCAATATTAACATTACTTGCAGTAGTAGTAGTAGTAGTAGTAGTAGTAGTTGCTGTTGTTTCCTCGTTTTTATTGCCTATATTATTTTCATTATTTATTCTTTTTACATTTTGAAAATTAAATATATTTAAATTTGGTAAATATTTTAATGCAATAGTTGTTAATTCATCAAACAAAATCTTATTATTATTATTAGTATGTTCTTTATTATTATCTTCGTCGTCATTAATGATACAAAATGGATTACCACGTATACTTAAATTTTTTAATTCTTTACTTGTACCTTTTAATCCATTTAATAATATTTCAAAATTTTCAATTTTATTTGAACTTAAATCTAATAAATTTAATTTTACTAATTTGTTAAATATAATGGCAATTGAATCACTATTTTTAATTTTAATTTTATTATGTGCTAAACGTAATTCATTTAACCCAATATGCATATTTACATTTGGTATTGATTTAAATTTATTTGATGATGCACTAATTTTTTTTAAATTATTAATATTTGTTACATTTAATGTATCTAATTCATTATGTGATATTACTAAAACGGATAATTGGTTACATTCTTGTGGTATAACAAATTCACCATATAATAAATTATGATCTAACATTAATGCTTTTAAATTTTTTAAATTTTTTAATAATAAATTTGAATCAAATTCTTTTAATTTGTTATGACTTAAAGTTAATGTAGTTAATTTATCCATTTGCTGAATAGCATTAACATTTGTTAACAAATTATTTGAAAAATGAACAAATGTTAAATGTTTTAAAAAATCATTTCCAAATGATTTTTTATCTAATATTTGTAATTTATTATTATCACATATAATTCGTCGTAATTTTGGAAATGCTGATGTATTAAAACATTTTTCATCTAATTCATCAGCATCAATATCAGATAAATCAATTTTAACTATATCTTTACTATTTTCATTATTACTTTTAATCATACGTATAATTCTATCAAATGTAATTATTTTCTTGTTTTCATTATTATTATTATTGCTATTCATATTTACAATTTAATTATTATCTAAATTAAAATTAAACACAAAAAATATTAATAATTTAATTCAAACTATTACTTTTTAACCAAACTAGTCCAAACATATATTTATGTATATTATATATATTATAATTTTATTTGTATTAATTATTTAATAAATTAATAATTCAAGAATTAGTTGTGGTTAATTTAAATAATATAATGAAAATAAATAATTTGGTTATTTGAAAAAAAAAAAAAAGATATAAATAATAAGAATGAATTCAAGTTTATATTTATTAATATTATTTACTATTTTTATTATTTTAATTATATATCAATTAACTTATTTAGCATTAATTAATGATTGTACAAAATCAATTAAAGATAATGAATTAATAATTAATTTATCTGGTAAAGGATGTGGAATTAATGGAGCTATTGCTATTGGTGAACATATTAAAAAAAATCCTGCATTAATATCATTAAATATGTATAGAAATAAAATTAAAGATGATGGTGTAATTGCTTTAGCAAATGCATTAAAAAATAACAATAAATTAACATCATTATCATTAGATTATAATCAAATAACTAATATTGGTGCTAAAGCAATTGCTGATGCGTTAATTATTAATAAATCGTTAAAAACGTTAAGTTTATTTGATAATTTAATAAAAAAAGATGGTGCAATTGCTTTAGCATTATCATTAAAACAAAATAATATATTAACTTCATTAAATCTTTTTAGAAATCAAATTGGTAATGATGGGGCATTAGCATTAGCTGATTGTTTATTAATAAATAAAGCATTAATTAAATTAGAAATAAATGGAAATCAAGTGCGAAAAGATATTTTACAATTAATTAATGAACGATTAGAAGAAAATAAAAAAATTGCAACAATTTCTAATAATGTTTATCAAACTGGTATATTAGATTTAACAATAAAAAAAATGGATACAAATGATATTGATAATATTAAAGAATTATTACATTTTGCTAAAATAATTAAAATTAAAAATATAGGAGATGCTGGTACAGCACTATTAATTAATCATTTACGTAATATTAATAATAATAATAATAATCAAAATTTACAACAAATTATTATGGATAATAACCAATTAACTGATATTGGAATTCATATGTTAAATAGAATTTTAAAAATACATAAAGGATTAAAAGTTATTAATTTACGTAATAATTTTATTACTGATAATGGTATTATTAATCTTTTGGAAGGATTATATAATGATACAAATAGTAGTAGTCGTTGTCAATTAAATGTATTAGATTTACGTAATAATAAAATTGGTAATATTGGTGGTGAAATAATTTTAAATATATTAAAAAAACGAAAATCTACAAATCAATTATCACGAGTAATGATTAGTGGAAATTCAATATCAAATCAAATACAAAGTGAAATATCAAGTATATTAAATGAAGGTTTAATTTTACAAACAATAAAAGAATTAACTAATAATAATAATAAAGAAATGGTAATAAATTTAAGTGAAAGTGAAACACAAGATAATGATTTAAAAAAACTTAGTGAATATTTAAAAAATGTTGAAACTATTAGATTAAGTAATACAAAAATTACTGATGAAGGAATATTAATAATAAAAAATGGTTTAAAATCAAGTACCAAAATACGAGAATTAGATTTAAGTGATAATATTGGAATAAGTAGTAAATCATTTCCAATTTTATTAGAATTATGTGAAGAAACTACAATTATAGATATTAATATTGCTAATACAAAAATTAATAAAGAATTTGATATTGTGTTAAAACGAGCAATTGATAATCGGTTAAATAAACAACAACAAAAAAAAGACACTGCATTTGAAGAAAATATTCAATCATATGAAACAACAATTAATTCAGAAGAATTGTAATTTTTTTTTTTTTTTTTAATTTAATATATATATGTTATTTTTAATTCATTTATTTATTTTTTTTTACATTATTGGAATTATTCACAAAATATATAAGTAATTGCATCATCTGATGAAGGGGCATCACGTAATGCACCAGGATGAGTTCTAACTTCTTGATAACCTAATTCTTTATATGCAATACTATCAAATTTTACAGTTTTTTTTAATTTTAAATTGGAATCCTTTGCTAATTTTTCAACATTCCAATTTGAATAAAATGATGATTTTGTACGTAATGTTATATGAATTTCCCCATTAGATGCAAGTAATGAATTACATGATGTAAAAAAATCTTTTAATAAATTTTGATTAGCTTTTATATCATCTTTTGTTGATCCTCCAACATGTGGAAAATTAAATACAATAACATCAAATAATTTAATTGATGACGGATTTAATAAAATATCTTCATAATCATTTAAACGAGTTGCATCAATACCATGAAATACTAAAGCTCCACTCATTTTTAATGCATTAATTGCATGTATACTTGTTTCTGGATATTTTTCCTTTACTTCTCGTTCTTTATCATATGAAGTAGCAACAATATTTGATCTTGATCCTAATTTTGATGCTAATGATGATGCAAATGTAAAATCACCTTCACCAACTAATAAAATTTTTTGTTTATTTGTATAATTACCAATTTTAATTGGATTTGGATTTGACATATCTAATAAATCAAGCAATCTACTACTACTACTACTACTACTACTACTACTTTTAATTCTTTTTACATTCTTTTTATTATTATCATCATCTTTTTGTATATTATTATTCTTTTTTATTTTAATTTTCTTCATTAATAATAATTTTAAATCAATTTAATATCTTATAAATTTAACTATTGTAAAATAATATAAATAATTATTTATTTTATTAATACAATTTAATGAATTAATATGAAAATATCAAAAAGACAAAAGAAAGACAAAAAAAATAAAAAAAAAGCAAAGGCTTTGCAATTGCATTACATAAATTAACATGAAATATATATATATATATATATATAGTATAATTTTATAGGGAATCGAAATCAATAGTATCATTCTTCAATACATTTAAAGAATTTTTTACTATAGATATATTTTTTTTTTCAATATTATTTTTTTCTAAATCATCATCATTTGCAATTAGTAGATCCACATCATTAAATTCATTATTCTTTTTTCGTGATGATTTATGTTTTCTATTTATTTCTTTTTCGTCATATGGTTTTTTATTAGATGAAAATGATTTATTACTACTTATATGTTCATTAATATTAATTTGTCGTAAAAAATCAAATCGATCAATTGTATTTACACATGATTTTCTATATGTGTTTGTTTTTATGTTTTACAATTAATGTATATATATATATTTTTTTTTAAAATAAAAGCAAGAAAGATCAAACCAACAATATACTATTTTGTACTTACAAATGATCTTCTGTTATTGATGTATATTTTTTTTGTTTATTTACATTATCCAGTTTTCGTTTTTTATTTTCTTCCTGTTGTGATTGTTGTGATTGTTGATTATTTATTGTATTATTAATTAAATCTTGTAAAAATACTTCAGTTAAATAATCTATATATAAATACAATATGCCGCGTTTTTTAGCACATATCAATACAAAAAGATATATTTAATATACTTACTCATCATTTGTAATGTTTCATTTGGTATTGCACCATTACATCGTTGTTGCATAATTCCTTTTATTCTTCCCTAAATTTGATTTTAATTTTTTTTTTTATTTAAATTATAAAATATATGATTATTAATATTCTTTATTTATCATTTTCATTTAAAAACTCAATAATAATAAATCTTCTTACTAAACTAAAAAATCCATTTTCATTTTGTTTTTTATTTCTTATTAATAAAGGTGCTGGTACAATAATAATTTGTTCTTGTTTATTATTATTCTTTATTTCTATTTTTTTTTTTTATTATTTTTCATATTATATATTTAAATAATATTTTATTTATATTAATTACAATTATTTTATTATTATATTTTACATATTATATATATATATATATATTAATAATTATCATTTCTAAGTTAATTTATTGTTTTGTCAATTTTAAAATGAACAAAGTTATTAATAAAAAAAACAAAAAATACAGGCAGTATAATTTTTTTTTTTTTGTTGCATTGATGCATTGATTGTATTATTATTTATTTATGTCGTAAATTTATATATTATTGTTTTGAACGTTGTTTAAATTGTTCTTTTTCACGTTCAAATTGTTCATTTTGTTCTTTAGTTTTACGTAATGCTTCCATTGACATTTCTAAATGATTTTCTAATTCATTAATATCTCGTTTACCAATTGTTGCATTAGCAGCTAACATTGGATTTGTATCTAATACTACACCACGATCTAAATCAGCTGTATTAGCACGTACTTTTTCAACTTTATATCGTAAACAGAATTTTAAAAATCGGGAAGCATATGTTGGAGCAATTTCAGTAAAAACAACCATACATAAATAAATTAAAGTAAATGCAACAACAACAATAACTAATGTAGCAAAAACATCACGTTGATCTGCTCTATCAATTCGATCATATTCTCGTGATTCAAACATTATACCAGATACAGTAACAATAATTGCACTTCCAAGTAAAAGGGATTCAACTGTATTTAAATCAAAGAAAAATTCAGCAGCTTTTAATGCAATTCGTTTATTTTTATATTGTTGTGTATCATGTGTATCATGCCAAAACGCACCAGCAGCTTTTTGATATGTTAACACTTTTGATTTTCGTTGCATTTCTTGTGCTGTTCGTAATGAAATTAACATTTTTTTGTAAATTTCATAATACATACGATTATTTCCTTCTGTTAAAGATTCACTAGCACGTTCTTCTAATTCTCTTATAATGACAGTTTGTTCACCAGAACTCATATATGGGCGTGTTCTTACATGAAAAACAAATGCAATAAATAAAATTAATAATATAATTGCAAATTGAAAAGTAGGTGAACCACGAAATAATAATGCACTTGCTGCTATGCAAAATTTTCGACTAATAATAGCAAGAAACCAATAACATTTATCTGGACGGAAATGGTAATATATTAAATGATATCGTTTACGAATATCATAACAATCCGGATTAGTTTCTCTATCATTACCAATTCCATATGCTCGTAAGTATTGATCTTCAACTATTGGACGATAATTTTTAAATATAATAAAGGCAATATATAATGGAAATCCTAAGCTGTAAACAACTAAAAATATTGTTGCCGGTGTAGCTAAACGTTGCTGTACTACCACCAACTTCATTACATCTACATATATTTCCACCATCACATTGCAATGATGTAAATGATGTATATAAATAATCCATCATCCGGATCAGCTGGATTACAATTAAATATAGCTAACGCCCTGTTAGTTACACTTAAATACAAGTAATAAAATGTAACAATAAATATTGCTAATAATTTTGAAATATGACTATAACAATTGGCTACGTCGTCCTTGTTTCAATATTTTATACGTTGTATATAAAACATGAATTGCAATTAAAAGGCCAAATACTACAACTGGTAATAATTCTACTAACCACCATTTTATTTCATATTCTAATGATGGTACTAAACATTCTGGTGCAGTAATATCAATATTAAAATTAAAAAGACTAAATACTGTTAATAAATAACGAATATATGGTGGCCATGTAATATTAGTTGAAGCAAATAATGCTAAAACTTGTAAATAGTCAACTCCAATTGACATAAAGGCTAAATTTACTTGTCGTTTTGATAAAAAATAACCAGCTCCAATAATAGCTAAACCGGCAATTAAAAATAACGCAATTAATAAACCTGGATTGTCTGGACATACTTCACATTTATCATTTAAACGATAATGAGAATAAATTTTGCATAATGCGCAACGTGAAGGCATATCACATTCACATGTACCAACAGGTATAGATTCATTTAACCCGATAAATGATACAGAACATATTGAACATTTTTTAGGTTCATTAGGAGGACAAGAATGTCCTAATGGAATATCACCACGACAATCACTATGAACACCTTCATATTCGTTTGTTTTTGGATTTAATACTACTCGACAGGTATTTGTAAAATTACCATTACCAGTTATTTTTGATTCATTTCTAGCTATTTGACATAATTCGTACGCATATGTATATCCTTCAGCACAATTATTTCCTTCCAGACAAGCTTCACGTGGATCACATCTTACATAATCTATACAACTGTCACGTCTAACTATTCCAGGGTAATAATCTAAAAGAGTATCATTTAACATTTCTGGAGGACAACGCATAGCAGCTTTATCATTTAATTCACCAGTGGATCTATCATATATTTCAAATGTTTCCATAAAAAATGTAGCACGTGCTTTTGGATTAACAAAACGATCAGTACATATTGCACCATCTGGACAATTACGACATAATTCCCATGGTCGTCCCATTGTATTATTTGCACATGCTGCAATATGTCGTGATTCTAATCGTACAGCCCATGTTTCATCAATTTTTCCAATACCCCAGGAATTTTTAATTGCTCCAGCTTGAATAATTGCAGCATCAGAGCTATATTGTCGTAAAAATCCACCACTACCTGATGCACATAAAAGTGTGCTTCTTGGCCCAGATATAGTTTTGGGTAAATCACATTGAACACTTGGTTGTCCAGATTCTTCAAATGTACCATCAACCCATGTTGGATTAGCACAAATTTGACCATTAACTAAAACATTAATTGGACTTTTTGAATAACCAAATCCAGAACCCATTAGTACTAAACTTCCATATTGGGCAGTTGCAAATTCAGAACGAAATTGAACAGATCCAGGTTGAAATGAATTTAATTTTGGAGGAGCATAATCTAAATATACATTAGTTGCTATTGATTGTTGATTTCCAACTTGCACTTTAACTGATAAACCTTTACCAGAAGCAAATGGAGCCTTTCCCCAAAAAATAATTTCTGAATCTGGTGAGTTTACAACCATCAGCAACAGTGCAATAATCATTATGATTACCAGACGAACTAGTTGTTGATGCTTCATATTCAATATTACTTATTGGATCTACTAAAAATACACGAAGTACACCTAATCTGTTTCAATAACATTTGTACCAAAATTTGCACCAGTTAATTGAATTAATACTCTATTTGTACATCGACGTGGTAAATTAACTGCACCAGTTTCTTGAAATACTAATGCTAATCGAAGTTCATAATCTTCCATTGATTCCCATTCTGAACAACCACCAGCTGGAATTTCAGCTGGATTTGGTGGAATTGGTACAACTAATTGTGCTGATGGAATTTCAGGGAAATGCCAAGCTCCGTTTATAATATTACTACTATCAGTTAATTGAATTTCACTTAAATATAAATCACGATCTTCTATGATAAATAATGAACCAAAACCATTTACCCAGTGTGATAACGGAATGGCATTATATAACATTGGACATAACGTTTGATTTGTTGCCCTTTGTTGATTTAAGCAATTAAATAAATCATGACTTGATGTTAGTTCCCAAGTAATTTGATTTCCACAATTACATAATGATTGAAATGATAGGTGCTGTTCGGATTACTGTCGTGTTTCCCGTATTAACCTTAGCAATACGTAACTGAACGAGTAGTAGGGACAGT